>NZ_JBYTAV010000011.1:0-251286 GCF_058788535.1 Undibacterium sp. FW305-107 | reverse complement strand
ACAGCACACAATGGCTGTTTGCAGATGGAAGTGACCGTGCACGGCAAGATGGCCCATGCAGCAATCCCTGATTCTGGCGTTGATGCCTTGCAGGCAGCAGTGAAAATCCTGAATGCCCTGTATGCACAAAATACCCTGTACAAGCAGGTTACATCGAAAGTCGAAGGCATTACCCACCCTTACCTGAATGTGGGGACGATAGAAGGCGGCACCAATACCAATGTCATCCCTGGCCGCGTCACTTTCAAACTGGACCGCCGCATGATACCGGAAGAAAATCCGGCAGAAGTCGAAGCGACGTTGCGCAAAGTCATCAGCGATACTGCGGCTGAGTTGCCTGGCATCAGCGTCGACGTAAAACGCATCTTGCTGGCAAATTCCATGCGGCCACTGCCGGGTAACACACCGCTAGTGGAAGCGATACAAAAGCATGGCGGCGCAGTATTTGGTGAAGCGATTCCTGCACTGGGTACGCCGCTCTATACGGATGTGCGTCTGTTTTCTGAAGCAGGCATACCTGGTGTTATCTATGGTGCAGGGCCACGTACTGTACTGGAATCACATGCCAAACGCGCAGATGAGCGTTTGAATCTGGAAGACTTGAGGCGGGCAACCAAGGTAGTAGCACGCGCGCTGCAAGATCTGCTGCAATAAAATAGCAAAAGCGCACATGGATTTATCCGGCTTTGTCGGCTAGGATGTAAAAAGTGTTGGGAAGTTGTTGAAAAGCAGTTGGCAAAACTTTTAATGCAATCACATTTTGAGAGACCAATATGAACAACAAAGCTCTTTTTCAATTCTGTGCGCTAGCTGCGCTGGCTGTTACCACCAGCAGCCAGGCTGACGACAAGATCGTTCTTAACTACAATGTGCGGCCACCCTATATAGTCGAAGAGCCGGATGGTTCCGCGTCAGGCTTGACGGCAAGTCCTGCAGCCAATGCCTTCAAAAGTGCTGGTGTGGCATTCACTTGGGCCAAAGCGGCTCCCAACCGCCAATTGGCCATGGTGCAGGAAAATACACAAAAAACCTGTGCCATAGGCTGGTATAAAACCGAAGAACGTGAAGGTTTCGCCAAGTTCAGTAAAGCCTTGTATCGCGACAAACCTGCTGTCATGATCGTCAACAGCAGTTTCAAGATCAAGGACAATGCCAAGCTGGAAGAAGTATTGACCATGCCGGGCATCAAGATACTCATCAAGGAAAAATTTTCTTACGGCCATTACATAGATGCGGCACTGGGAAAAATCAAACCACAGACGGTAGTTTCCAATGGTACCAACACCCAGATGCTGCAACTGGTTGCCAGCAAGTCAGCCGACCTGATGTTTGCAGCACCAGAAGAAGCAAATTACCTGATTGAGCAATCCAATATGGCGAAGGACAAGTTCAGCCAGTTCAAGGCAAGCGATATGCCTGACGGTGGGGAGAGATATCTTATTTGCAGCAAGAACGTACCAGATGACGTGATAGCAAAATTGAATAAGGCGATTAGTTTTAAATAGACCTTATTTAAGGTATGGGGGATGCGGTGCAAGGACTATGCGTATTTGCGTACACTGCATCCCGTGTCTTAACTTGGCATTCAATAATGCGGCGGTCTCTCATCCACCACGGCAGTGCGCTGGCTGGCAGCCACTGCCACTTCCCGTAAGCGTGCGGCCATCGCTGTGCATAGCGCTTCGAGTTCATCGATTTTCTTTTGCTGGCGATATACCTGGGTGTTCAGGGTATCGACCAGATCATCCTGGCGGGTCAGGCGTATTTCCAGGTCTATCAGTCGTTCTTCTGTTGTCATGATGCGGTTTTCCTTCAAAGTAGGCATATAGTATGCCATACCAGTCTGGTATTATAGTGGACTGGTATGCTTGTCTTACAAGCCGCGCATGCAAGTGGTATGTTCAACTTTGGCAAGAAGTAAAAACCTGTTGACCCATTTTGGCCACGCTTGCATGCTATGAGCATGAAAATCACGTCCTCTACTCCTCGCCCCTTGCTGTCATGCCTGTTCAGTATGCTGGCCTTATGTTCCGCATTTACCACTCTGGCGAAAGAAGTCAGCAAGCCCGTGGTCATGGCGTATTACGCACTGGACAAAGAAAATATCAATCATTACGACGAGGGTAAAGTCGCATTCCCGGTATCTGCCATCACGGCAGACAAGGCGCGCATGCTCACGCATCTGAATTTCTCGTTCCTGACGCTAAGCGAGGATGGGAAATGTGCGCTGGAAGAGGGTACCAATCTACAGGCCGCAGGCAAGATATTTCATGCATTGCATGATCTGAAAAAACATAATCCTGATTTACGCTTGCAGTTTTCCATCGGTGGCTGGGCTTATACCAATGATGATAGCCCCACGGCCGAGCGCTACCGCAAAGCAGCTGCGACAGCAGAGAACCGCAAGAAAATGGCGCAATCATGTGTCAGCTTCATGCGCGAATACGGCTTTGATGGTCTTGATCTGGATTGGGAATACCCACGTGCTGAAGATGCACAGAACTTTGTCGCCTTGCTCAAGGAAATGCGCTTGCAACTGAAGCAGGCCAAGCCATCAAATCAATTGTCAATTGCTGTCGCTGGCGGCGCTTTCAGCATGGCACGCACCTATCTGCATTTGCCGCAAATCGCTGCGCAGGTTGATTACGTTAATCTCATGAGTTATGACTTCAATGGAGCATGGGAAAAACTGGCCAACCATAATGCCCACCTGTTTGGCGATACGCGTGAACCCATGTTTGAAAACCCTTTGCGCACGCTGTCTTTCAAACCGGCATTGACGCAAAAAGAACTGGAAAAGCGTTTCCCTTCACCCATGGCATTGACAGTGGATGCCACAGTACAACAGCACCTGCATGCAGGTGTGCCTGCCAGCAAGCTGGTCATGGGCCTGCCATTTTACGGACGGGCTTACTTCAAGGTTGAAGCTAGCAATCAGGGCTTGTATCAGCCCTTTGTCACGCCTGCCGGTGATGTATATGCAGGCGACCCCGGCTTGCTGACAGGGTGCGATGCCTGCACCGCACGCAAGGATCCACGCACGCCTGGCTATGGCGAAATCAAGAAACTCCTGGCCGCCAACCTGGGCTACAAATCCTATTTCAGTAACGAGACCAAGGTGCCCTGGATTTATAACGCTGAAAAGAAAATCTTGATCAGCTATGACGATGAACAGTCCTTCGCCTATAAAGTCGCTTACCTGAAAAAATACAAGCTGGCCGGTGCCATGTTCTGGCACCTGGGACAGGACGATGAAGAAGGTAGTCTCTTGCGCAGCTTACATACGAACCTGCATGACAAGGTCCGCGCAGTCAATCTTGCAGGTGGTGTGCATTATCAACCTAAATGATCAGAACTCATTTCAAGGCAAGAGTGAACGTGAAGCAGGTTCAAGCATCAGGATCTCTGGCCAGCGTTGCAGCGATTTATACAAATCAGCAAACGCCTGGTCACGCCACTGCGCATCAGCAGCCAGACGTTGCAGATAGCTTTCATACGCTGCGCGGTCAGGGTAGGCAGCGAACCAGACAAAGACATTCACATTCTCACGTACGGGCAAACGCTCAAATGTATTGTGGCTTTTTTCACTGACAAAACGTCCCATGACATGTGCGCCATGGCGTTCAAACATGGGCATAAGCTGCTCGTTGAATTTGCTGATGAATTCAGGCTGCACTTCTTGGGCAAAATGGTAAACCGTTACCACCACAAAACCACTACGTGGGCTTGTACTACCTGGCGCAGGCCGTGTGCGCGATCCCGGCATAAAGCCGCTGGCGGATGTAGCGGGACGTAGCAACAGTACGTCGTCGTTATCATACAAAGTCGCGTTGGCCTCATTACGGTACGTCTGCCAGGTCTTGCCTGAATAAAAATCCGCCAGGGCTTGCTTGCGCGCCTCCATATTGCGAAAGCCGCGCAGCCAGGTGTAGCGGTAGGGATCATTCACGTCACGGAATTGCCCCAGCAGGCGTATCCCGGTTTCTTCCTGGGTTTCTATGAAATGCGTCTCAAACAAAGAGATCAGTGCATCGCGCTTACCCGGATAAGTCACATACTGGCGCAACTCTAAGACATTGCAGCATTCACCAGTATTGATGGTGTTGCCAGCTACTTCAGCAGTACTGGCCGTAGCAAGAGTACCCAACAGGGCAGCGCCAACCAAGGCAAGGGATGGGGTGTTCATTGCTTTTCTCCATGACAATTATGCGCGTGTTAATGCAGTGGAGTCAGCATATGCAGTAATTAGGACGATTCAAGTCCTAGATAAAATAATCACTCAAATAAATTAGCGACCGCGGAGAATGGGTAAGGGTCGCAAAATAAATCATTCACTTCTTTCATCGCGAAAAGAAAGCAGTCTGTTGGAATCTGATCCCCGCCAAAATCTGCAAGACTCTTTCGTCAGACAAATGACCTATGAATTCACCAAGTTGATTTTTAGGAATGGAAGTAATCTGGGATACCACCACCACGCTTTGCTTGTTCAAACTACCTTCACCCAGTTCCAGCAACACATTGCCCGGCTCCGTTACGCGCTTGAGATTGCTTGTCAGGGCGCAGACGATCACGGTAGCAATACGGGATTGATTAAAGATATCATCCTGCAAAATCACATGCGGATGTGCAAGGCCGGGGACAGCGCTACGCTCGTCGTCTGGATTTGCCCAGAATATATCGCCACGCTTAATCATGGGCTGTCATGGGCAATAACTGAGGACTTCAAAAAATTATCCACTGCCGCTGTGTAAGCATTATCCAGACCCAGGTTTTTATTGATATCGGCATGGCTCAGGCTTTGCGGCAGCAACAATGCCTGCATGCCCAGGGACCTGGCTTTATTGATAAATACTTCAGCCTGCGCGCAGGGTTTGTCTGGCCTGATGCTGGAGCATACGGCCACGAAGGGCGCTGCTGCCTGTTTCAATTGCAGGGTAGGTGAGCTGGCTTGCCAATAGGCAGGCTCAGCACCAAAGGCTTCATCATAAAAGCGGTAATGTTTTTGTTCCATGATTTTGTTGATATCGTAGGCTGCACTGTCAAGTGCGATGGTTGCCAGCCAGGCAGAGGCACCAGCCTTGGCCGCAATGGCGGGCGAACTGGCGAGCAGGGCGACCAGGTGGGCCCCGGCTGAGTGGCCCATGATGACAAAACGCTTGCGCGAGCCACCCCATTCTGCTGCCTTGCTCTGTGCGGTCGCCAGGGCTTTGGCGACATCATCGGCCTGCTCCAGCGGTTTGATGTCGGGCAACATGCGGTAATTGATGGAAATGAAGATATAACCCTGGGGCAGCCAGTGTGCAGCCTTGTTTTCAACCACACCACGGGCAGTCTTGCTACCTGTCCTCCATGCGCCGCCATGCACCATGAAGATGACAGGCATGGTTTTGTGTGTGGCCGCATTCGCTGGCAGATACACGTCCATGGTCTGGCGTTTGTCACTGCCATAGGCGACATCGCGCAAGACCTTGGTACCAGCGGGTAAGCCTTGCGGGGCAAGGTCTGTTGTCTCTGTATCAGTCATTTCATTCTTTTCAGCCACCTGCTCTGCCCGTTGCTCTTTTCTTTCCTGCCTTTTTTCCATGATTTTGTCACGCAGCGCGCCTGCCTCTGCTGAAGCTGCAGGCACGGCAAGTGCCAGCGCCAGGCATACAGAACATGCTTGCAGGGCTGGATGACGAAGTGCAGAAAGGGCAAATAACTTGAACATGGTGAAGCTCCAGGGACAAACAAGCGGGAATGGTAAGCCCTCATCTTAGAAAATCAGACTGCTTTTGCCCTAATCAATTTATGCAACAACTTGTAAAGCAAAGTAACATAATCAAGGCCAAAGCATGCGGTAGGTGTGCATGCAAGGCTGGGTTTATGCGAATATAACAGGCATCAACTTCAGGAGCGCTCAGACATGTTGCAGACTGTCCTGCTGTCCCCGACGCTTTGCCATCGCTGCCTTCAGCAGGAGGCAGAGTGCTGAGTTTTTTGCGCAGATTATGCTTGCGGCTGGGCATAGGTTCGGCCAAAGCTGATGCAGAGTCACTGCAGGCAGCAACTATCTTTAGCGCACCGGAAGACATCGTAGCCGAAGAGGGTGCCTGGCAGCCTGGCTTTGATGTCGATTCGCGTTTCTACCCCTGGCTGCTGGGTGAGTATGGCAAACAAATACAGCATGGAGCAGAAAAGCCCTTGCTGGTTGCACTTGACCGCCTGGTCAGGGCAGACTTCGGCAATACCCGCCACATACCCCGCGTGCCCAGTGTACTACCACAACTGCTGAAAAGCCTGCGTAATGAAAATGTCTCGGTCGATGAACTGGCCAACCATATCGCCAAGGATGTGACCCTGTTGGCCGAGATCATCAGTGAAGTGAACAGCTCTTACTACAGCCCGGCAGACAAGATCAGCAATCTGGACAACGCCATACGTCTGTTGGGTATCAATGGCTTGCGCATGCTGGTGGCACGCACGGCTTTCCGGCCATTGATACAGCTACAGTCGGGTCGTATTACATGCGTGGTTGCACCACTGATCTGGGAACAGTCAGAAAAATGTGCGCAGGCTTGCCGCCTGCTGGCGCAAGAGCGCGGTCTTGATGGTTTTCATGCTTTTCTGGCGGGGCTGGTGCAAAACATAGGCTTGATCATTGCCTTTCGCAGCCTCGATCAAATCATGGTGGCACCAGTCATGCCGCTGGCAACAGAATTTCGTCTGCGTTTTTTACATATGGCGCATATCCTGTCTTACCGCATTGCCAAAGAATGGGATTTTCCCGATGCCGTCATGCAGGCACTCAAAGACCAGGTCAGTCATGATGGGCCACTACAGGATTTGGGGCTGGCGCTGAAACAGGCAAGCGATATCAGCAAAATCAGATTGCTGGTCAACGCCGCTGTCATCAGCGCAGATGATGAAGATTTGTGCCTGGCCGCAGACGCAGAAATGCAGCGCTGTTTTACAGCGCTGCATTTACAGGATAAGGATGATGGTTAACAGGCCCTGAACTCATTTCCTACGCCCATTTTCAAAACAAAAACTTCCGCACGATGCCGATAATGAAGTCGAAAATCTTTGTTTTAAAAACGGGCTGTCGTCAAGAAAAAAGCCGTTTGCAAATACTGACATCCCGCGTGGTTTTGGCGATGACTATCGCGCAAAAAACACATCTTGATCAGCCTTGAACATGTTTGCGTGATGCGGCTTTTTCTGCCACTTGCTGACGTTCAAATTGCTCAGCTCTATCCATCGCCATTTTTTCATCAGCAGTCATTCTCTTAGCACTGATCAGCACTGTTTGCGTCACGTCCTGTGCTGCGTCAAATGCCAGTTTTTGTTCTTCAGTCATACGCTTTGCAGAGATAGTCACGCTGGCGATACTGGTGACATTCTGGCTTGCTTCAGCTTTGCCTTGGGTAAAAGCAGCAGTGATTGCCAGTGCGCCAGTCAGCAATGCTGTAGACAAAATCAGGCCAGTTTTGAATGTGTTGTTGATTGTGTTTTTCATTTCGTTTTCCTCTTTGTGGTTGGTTGATGTGTGTACTTTAGAGCTTGCGCTGTCAATCCGCGAGGGGCATGCGACGAAACGCAGGAAACGGAGATTGAAGTGTCAAAAACACCTCTCCAACGTTTTTTACGTCGAAGAATTTGATGAAGAAAAACGGCAGGAAAGGGGGCTGACTGGCTGGCTTAAGCAGCCTGAACCAGTGCTTGCACTATCCGGCAAGACATGAATGAGCGATGAGAAAACACAGGTTGCAGACTTGTAGATATAGGCAAATATATGCTGAAAGTGAGAAAGGGATGCGATATTACATCCATGTGAATTGGAAATATGACTTAACAGTGACATTCACATTTCATATAACAGACATCTAATCATGTGATTGGATTAACAAGTTTGCTTCTCTTATCATGAACTTGTTTTTAATCAACCAAGGAAATACACATGATCACCGCTATCGTTTTTGCTCAAATACTGGCAACTATCGTTATGCTGACTGCTGCCCTGACTGACTGAGTCTGACGCCGTCATAAGTAGTAATTGCATACAAGTAGTATTTATACAGGCTGAATTTGCAGCTGAATCAGGCCTGAGGCATACAATGCCAGATAAGTAAGTTTCTTCACCAGCATATGCGCGGCCGTCTGGCGTCGCGCAACGATGCACAGTAATCATGGCAGGATGCCTGCCGTTGAGGCGTACAATAGCGTACTTTAGCTGCTCCCGCCTTTTCGCACCATGACTATCCTGCTGACCACCCTGAACGCCCGCTATACCCATGCTTCTCTGGGGCTGCGCTATTTGCTTGCGAATATGGGCAAGCTGCAGCCAGTCACGCGGATACAGGAATTTGTCACTGGTGCGCGCAGTACCGATATTGTCGAAAAAATCCTGGCGCTGCGCCAGCCCGGTGAAAAATTCATCGTCGGCTTTGGTGTCTATATCTGGAACGTCGTTGAAACCACGCAGATCGTCGCTGTCCTGAAACGTGTCGCACCTGACGTCGTGGTGGTACTCGGCGGCCCCGAGGTATCGCATGAAACCGGCGACCAGGAAATCATACGCCTGGCAGACTATGTGATTACCGGCTGGGGCGACGTCAGTTTCCCCGCCCTGTGCCAGCAAATCCTGAACGGCCCGCAACCACTGATGAAGGTGCATGCGGGTCTGCAACCACCTATGGCCGACATACAATTGCCCTACCACTTGTATAGCGACCAGGACATCCGTCACCGCACCCTGTATGTGGAGGCTTCACGCGGTTGCCCATTCAAATGCGAATTCTGCCTGTCTGCACTCGACAAGACGGCCTGGCAGTTTGATATAGACCAGTTCCTGCAAGAGATGGAAGTGCTGTATCAGCGCGGAGCGCGCCTGTTCAAATTTGTTGACCGCACTTTCAACCTGAACATCAAAACCAGCTTGAAGATCATGCAGTTCTTTCTTGATAAACTGGAGGCAGCGCCGCATGACCCTGTGTTCGCCCATTTTGAAGTGGTGCCTGACCATTTGCCAGATGCCTTGAAAGAAGGCATACAAAAATTCCCTGAAGGCAGCCTGCAATTCGAGATAGGCATACAAAGTTTTAACACCGACGTGCAAGCCCTCATCAGCCGCAAGCAAAACAATGAAAAAGCTGCCGAGAACATACGCTGGCTGTGCGAACATTCACACGCGCATTTGCATGTGGATTTGATCGCTGGCTTGCCGGGTGAAACCATGGAGAGTTTTGCCGCAGGCTTCAACAAGCTGGTGGCCCTGGGCCCGCATGAGATACAGTTCGGCATCTTGAAACGCCTGCGCGGCACACCGATTATCCGCCACACAGAAGCCTATCAACTGGCTTTTGATCCGCAGCCGCCCTACACCATACTGGCCAACAAAGACATCGCCTTTGGCGACATGCAAAGGCTGATACGCTTTGCTCGTTACTGGGACATGATTGCCAATTCAGGACGTTTTTCACACAGCCTGCCCCTGATATTGGCAGATACCGCTTTTGAAAACTTCATGGCCTTGTCAGACTGGCTGTTCGTCAATACCGATGCGACCCACCGCATCGCCCTCGACAAACTGGCCGCACTCGTCAACAGGTGGCTGCTGGAAGTGCATGGTGCAAGTAGTGAAGCAGTGCAAGCTGCTGCTTCGCAGGACTATGCCGGGCAAGCCATACACAAGCAAGGCAACAAAGCTGATCCATCGGCCCCTCAAAGACAGACCAGGAAAGAAGCTGCCAGGGAAGTAGTGGCAAAGGCTTTGCCGCAAAGGCAGGCACGCCATATGGCGGCATAGGCATTGCTACTTACTTGTCACTGATGAGTATACGGCCGATCTCGCCTGATTTTCTGCCTGCCAGTATCGCTGCATTGAGCTTGCGTATCCATTCTTCATATTGCATACCAGTTGCAGCGAAATGCAATTCATCAACCAGCATGGGTTTGGGTAAGACTTTGAATGCTTGCTCCAGGCTTTTGTCGCTGGTGCTGGATTCTTTACGCAAGATACGTATCAATAATTGTTCGACCTCGTCTGCCTGGGCACGGCGGTCGCCAAAGATCATCACATCCATTCTTTTATTGATGAGTTTTTTCAAGCGTGCGCCGTGTGAGCCTACGTCTTCTTCCACCTGGAACAAGACATTGCGCTGGCTGTCAAATTCATCGCCATAGCTGGTACCGCGGATGACGCCAACCGTCTTTCCTTTCAGGTCCAGCATATTGTTATAAGTAAAGCTGGCATCGCTACGTGTCACCAGCCAGACATAGTTGGCATAAATGGCTTCAGAGAACTGGTAAGTCTGCAGACGTTCACGGTTTTTTGAGAGGCCAAAAACGATGCCCTCACCAGTCCTGGCATTGACTAATAAGCGTGTCCAGGGATAACGGCGAATTTCAAATTTGATTTGCAGCTGATGTTCAAAATAATTCAGTAACTGCCGGATTTCATCACGTATGGGTACGATGTCACCAGCTTCATTGCGCAATTCACGTATCAGCAAAACCAGCTTTTCCTGCTTTGCCGTCTCTGTCGCCATGCCGGGACTAGCAGCGAACAGTGCAGAAGCCAACAGCAGCAGACACAAGCCCAGCGACGCAGGCTGCCTGAGTTTGCGCATGCCTTGTGCTGCAACTGATTTCGCCTGAATGAACATACGGCGCTTCGTTTTCGTTTAGTGCGTCATGGTCAGGCGAATTTTTCCAGCAAAGACGCCAGACGCCGGGTGCTGGCGATGGCCTCTTCTGTCGTCTCGGCCTTTTCTGCATGGGTGATAACTGCGCTGGTCAGCAAGGTCACAAAAGACCGGTCCAGCGCCTTGCGTGCTGCTGACATCTGTTGTGCCACTGCCTCACAATCAGCTGGCACTGCCGCCTTGGCAATCAGTTTTTGCACACCACGCAATTGCCCTTCTACCCTGGCCAGGCGATGTAACAAGTCTTTCTTTTGCTGATCATTTAAAGCCGTGCCTTGCACTATTTTCAGTGGGGGAGTATCTGCCATGAAAATGCTCCTTCGCTATGGTGTGCCTGAATTTATTGAATAGAGAACTCATTTCATCAATAGGGATGAGATGAGTTCTACATACTACTACCGAGTATGCTACACCACTCCGGTGACTATAGGGAAACGGATATGAACGCGCAGGCCCGACACAACAGTGCCCGCCTCTGTCTGCAAGTCAGCATCTGCCAGACTGATATCACCACCATGCAATTTGACAATGTCATGCACGATGCACAGCCCCAGGCCAGTACCGCCGGGATTGGCAACAGAACTGGCGGAGGCGCGGTAAAAGGGTTCGAATACTTTTTCACGTTCGGTCTCTGCGATGCCCGGCCCCGTATCCTGGATATCTATCTTCGCTTGCGCATTCTCCAGATAGACACGCAAGACTATGCGGCCACCTTCCGGGGTATAGCGTATGGCATTATCCAGCAGGTTACTCAGCATTTCATGCAGCAGCAAGGTGTTGCCGCGATAAGGGATGTCTTCATCGGCTTCCAGTGCCAGGTCTATTTGTTTTCGCACCGCGGGCATGGCCAGTTCCAGACACACTTCCTGTGCCAGCTGGTTCAGCAAGATATCTTCCAGCTCTGCCGCTACTGCACCATGGCCGGTACGCGCCAGTGTCAGCAAGCGGTTCGCCAGATGGACCGTGGCATCGGTAGTCTGGGCAATGCTGGCGACGATCTGGCGCATGGCTACCGCATCATTTTCGCGCAGTGCCAGTTCCGCCTGGGTTTTCAGTACCGTCAAGGGTGTGCGTAGCTGATGTGAGGCATCGGCGATGAAACGCTTTTGCCCGTTGATCAGGGTCTGCAGCCTTTCCATATAGGCATTCATGGCATTCACCAGCGGGCGTATTTCCTTGTGCACGACATTCGGGTCAAAGCCGGACAAATCAGTCGGCTCACGTGCCTCTACATCAGCCCGCAATTGCATGATAGGAGCGAGTACAAAGCGCAAAGCCACCCAGACCATGAGCGCTACCGCCAGCACCAATGCCGCCTGGCGCAACAGGGTATCGATGAGGATTTTGCGTGACAGGCCGCGCCGCGCATCCAGGGTTTCACCCACTTCTATCAGGGCGATACCACGCATCTGGTCGTCATACACAGGCTGGTGCAGGGCGGCGATGCGCACAGGCTGCTCCTGGTAATCAGCATGAAAGAAATGCACGAGGGCAGGGTAAATCTCTGAACGCGGTACATTCTTGGGTAAATCCGGCAAGTCTTCATAGCCGGAAACAAACTCACCATTGACACCTGTGACCTTGTAATACAAACGCCCCAGGGTATCGGTTTCAAAGCTGTCCAGCGCGACATAGGGCACGTTTGCCACCACTTTGCCATCAACGATCTGCACTCTTTCTGCCAGTGCCCGTGCGGAAGACAGCAGTGAACGGTCATACGCCAGATCAGCCGCATCGAGAGCATTGCGGTATACAGAAAAAGCATTCAGCGCCACCAGCAAGACCAGGGGTATCAACAACCAGCGCAAGAACTGCCCGCGCAAACTCCCCAGTCGATAAGGTCTGGCCATCAGCGTGCTTCCAACAGATAACCTATGCCACGCAGGGTGACGATGACAACCTTGCCGGTGCTGACGGTCTCGAGTTTTTTACGCAGACGGTGGATGTAGATTTCTATCGCGTCCAGATTCGCATCGTCATCCAGGGCAAACACCTCATCAAACAGCTTGTCCTTGGATACTGCCTGGCCGGGACGGCTGATCAGGGTTTCAAGCACCGCGTATTCACGCGGGGTCAGTGACAGTGGCTGACCTTCATAGTGGAACTGCCGTATGACGGTATCAAAGCTCAGGGCACCGCAAGTCAGCGTGACCGCTTCGTTGCCCTGGGCACGACGCAGCAGGGCTTTGACGCGCGCTTCCAGTTCGGCCAGCTCGAATGGCTTGGGCAGGTAATCATCAGCACCAGAATTCAAACCCTGCACCCGGTCATTCAGGCCGCCACGGGCAGTCAAAATCAGTACAGGGGTCTTGCTGCCACGCGCGCGCATGCGTTTCAGCACATCCATGCCATCCATCTTGGGCAAGCTCAGGTCCAGGATGACCAGGGCATATTCCTGGGTATGCAAAAGCGCGTCGGCATCGGCCCCGTTCATGGCGGTTTCCACCGTCAGATGGGCATCACGCAAGGCCTTGGCCAGCCAGTGGGACAACTCAATATGATCTTCAACTAAAAGTATGCGCATACACAGCCTGTTCACTCCGGATTTCCGCTAGGCTACCAGCCTGATTCAAAAGCGTCACTATTTCTGTAACTATTTCTGACAAGAAAAACGTGCAGATTTCAATAAACGTATCGCAATCTCAACTTGCCTGAGCTAAGATAAATTTATAAACTTTCTGCCTAACAAGAAAATCTTATAGGTTCCACAACAGGAGGCTGGGATGACATCGATATTGACAAAGTTGCTATTATGGCAAAAATTTGTACTATTGAGTGTGATAGCGCTGATTTTGACAGCCATACCAACCGCCCTGTATTACCTTGAATCATCCAAAAACCTTGACGCTGCGCTGGCTGAAAAACAAGGCCTGCCAGCCATGACCCTGATACTCAAAACCGTGCAGCTGACACAGCAGCACCGGGGTTTGTCAGCTCTGGTACTGGGTGGTGTTTCCAGTGAAAAAGACAAACGCGAAGCCAAGCAGAAAGAAGCTGATGCCTCGTATTCTGGTATGGCAGCCATTATCAAAAAGATCAATGACAAAGCCATCACCGATGCCTGGAACAAGGCCGAACAAGACTGGAATACCCTGCGTGAACAGGTTACCAAGGCCAGTATTGCCGTACCTGCCAGTTACCAGGCTCATAGCGCCCTGGTGCCCAAATTGCTGCTGGTCAATGACCTTATTGGCGACTATTACGGCCTCAGCCTTGATCCCAATATAGATAGCTATCAGTTGATACAGGCGATGTACTACATCCAGCCCTATCTGACTGAAGAACTGGGGCGCATGCGTGCCAAGGGTGCGGGCCTGCTGGCCAAAAAAGAAGCGACGCTGGAAGACAAGATGGTCGTCTCTGACCTTATTGCCCGTTCCCAGGACCGTACACAGCAGATGAACAATTCCTTCAATAAGGCCGTACTCAGCAATCCTGATATCGAGAAAAAACTCGGTGCCGTCATGAAAGAAGCCACTGGACAGGCCACAGGCGCAATGAAACTGGCCACTGAAAAAATTGCCAAGGCCGAGACACTGGATTTCTCATCAGTGGAGTATGTGCAAGTGACTACCCGGGCCATCGATACGCAATTTCAGCTCAATGCTGATGCCACCAAGGAATTGCACAGCATACTGGATCAGCGCATCAGCGATTTCTATCAACTCCGATGGACCATGATCATCGCCATGCTGGCGCTGATCTGCGTGGCAGGTCTGTTTGCCAGGGCCATTGCGCGATCAGTCAGTGTCCCGCTGGAACAGGCCATCGTAGTGGCTCAGCATATCGCCAGTGGCGACTTGCGTTATCCCGCTGATGCCAGTGGCAACAATGAAACCGGACGCCTGTTACAGGCGCTGGAAGACATGCGCGTCAGCCTGATAGGCATAGTCGGCAACGTCAGGGACAGCATAGAGAATATCAATAATGGCACTCACGATATTGCCAAGGGTAATGTGGACTTGTCAGCACGTACCGAGACCCAGGCTTCCAGTCTGGAAGAAACCGCTTCGTCAATGGAGCAGATGACAGGTACGGTCAAGCAAAACTCCGACAGCGCCAGGCAGGCCAATCAACTCGTCAATGATGCCAGCAAGGTAGCCACCGAGGGCGGCGGCATCGTCAACCAGGTTATCCACACCATGGAAGCCATCAATGACAGCTCGCGCAAGATTTCTGAAATTATCGGCGTCATCGACGGCATCGCCTTCCAGACCAATATCCTGGCCCTGAACGCAGCCGTCGAAGCCGCCCGCGCAGGCGAACAAGGCCGTGGCTTTGCCGTAGTCGCCGCCGAAGTCCGCAACCTGGCCCAGCGCAGTGCCACCGCCGCCCGCGAAATCAAGGGCTTGATAGGCAGCAGTGTAGAACAGGTCGACGCCGGTAATGAACTGGCTGGCCACGCCGGTAAAGCCATGAACGACATTGTCGCCAGCGTCAAACGCATCACCGACATCATGTCAGAAATCGTCACCGCCACCGCCGAACAAAGCACGGGCATAGAACAAATCGACCTCGCCATCACTCAAATGGACGAAATGACCCAGCAAAACGCCGCCCTGGTAGAACAGGCAGCTGCCGCTGCCGAAGGCTTGCAGGAACAATCGCAGGCACTGGTGCAGACGGTGAGTGTGTTCAAGTTGTAGCGGGACGGTACTTTGCCAATAACCAAGGGACGCGCAAGCGTCCCTTTTAGTTTGTTGAATTGCAATACGCTGAGCAATCTGGATAGATGACGCATTGACGTTGTATTTGACTTTGGGGTTGCTTTTGAACTTCGCAGTTCCCATGTGTCGGCGCCGATTGTGCGGTACAGAAAATGGAAATAGAAGAGCCGCTGTTTGAGGTATAGCAGGGATTTCGGACAGTATGCTGTCCGCCTGCGTAACGGCATGCGCTTGCAAGCGCATGTTCCTAAAGCAAGGCCGCAGGCGAGTTTCGGATTTCCCCATTTTTTGTACCGCACAATCGGGAACCCCGCAGGGGCGACGACGCCTGGGTCGCCTTTCTTTGAATACTTACTTTGGCGACACAAAGAAAGTATTTCGGCTGCCGGGCCGAGACCCGGCTTGTATCCACGAAGGGTAATTGCTTTGATCAAAGTACGGCAATTCAACAAACGCCGCTGGATTCCAGCCAAGAGCATGCTGGAGCGCCAGCCCGGTGGAATGACGTAATTGAGATTGCAGTTCGAATCAAGAATCAAACCAAAGCTCGCGTACGTTCACTGTACGGCTAACTTCCCAAAAATCTCCCAAAGGCCCCTGACTGCAAGCAAACTGAAAGCTCCCCGGCTCTATGCTCCCTTACAAAAAAAATCCCGGAGACTACCATCATGAAGCCATTACGCCTCAGTTTCTTCCTGCTCGCCTGTTTCATCTGCCCTGCCATCGCCAGTGCAGAGGGTAAAATCGTCATAGGCCAGTCCGTAGAATTATCCGGCCAGGCCACCGGCAAAGAAAACCGCGAAGGTGCCCAGTTGTATTTTGATGCACTGAACCGCCAGGGCGGCATCCATGGCAAGAGCATAGAATTCATCAGCTATGACGACAAACGCGATCCGGCGCTGACCAAAGAAAATACCCTGAAACTCATCAATGAAGACCATGCGATTGCCCTGTTTGGTTACCGCAGCACTCCCACTATAGAAGCCATCTTGCCCTTGCTGGACAAATATGCAATACCTTTGATTGCCCCCTTTTCTGGCGCTCAAAGCCTGCATCAGCCTCTGCAACCTCAGGTATTCAATCTGCGCGCCAGCTATCAGGATGAAGCGGCCAAGATGGTAGTCTCGCTGGCTGACCTGAGTATCAGCAAGGTCGCGATCCTGCATCAGGATGACAGCTTTGGCAAAGATGGCCTGAACGGCTTTGTCAGCAATCTGGAAAAGCGCAATATGCGCGCAGTTGTCATCGCCAAATACGATAGAAAAGAAATGAAAGTCGATGCAGCCGTTGCCAGTATCGCGGCAACGTCCCCGCAAGCGGTATTGATGGCATGTACACCGGCAGCCTGCGCCGACTTCATCCGGCAAATGCAAAAATTGGGACAAAGACCGCAATTTTTGATGCTCTCGAATGTCAATTCCGATGATTTCTTCAAATCCCTGGGGGCGGAAGGGCGCGGCATCGGTGTCATGCAAGTCATGCCTTATCCACGGGATATAGGCATACCTGTCGTCAAAGAGTTGCAAAAAGTGCTGAAATCGGCCAAAAATCCGCCGCCTTTGTCCTATGCTGTACTGGAAGGCTATGTTGCCGCCAAATTAATGGCTGAAGCCTTGCGCCGTGCCGGTAATAACCCAGACTCAAAAAAATTGCTGCTGGCACTGGAGAGCATGCGCAATGTTGACCTGGGCGGGGTGGAAGTCAGTTATGGCCCCAAGGACCATGATGGCTCGCACTTTGTAGAGCTGACCATCGTTGGTAAAAATGGCGTGATATTGCGGTAAGCTACAGTTGCAGTTCAATAGACTCACATTTTGTGAAAGCCTACTGAAAGTTTCATTTCGGTATGATCCATGTAACCCTTAGCCTATGGTCTTATCATGCACATCCGGCCTACAC
The DNA here is from genome assembly GCF_058788535.1 of Undibacterium sp. FW305-107. NCBI lineage: Bacteria > Pseudomonadati > Pseudomonadota > Betaproteobacteria > Burkholderiales > Oxalobacteraceae > Undibacterium > Undibacterium sp. FW305-107. Next base: position 234,035 of record NZ_JBYTAV010000011.1, on the reverse strand, counting down.
ATCTGACACTCCTGCTGAGCAGCCTGCTGGCCTGCATGCAGGCGGGTGCCGTCAAGCCGGAGCCGTCAGCAGAAAAACATGAAGCGGCCATGTGCATAGTCCCGGCCAAACCCGGTGGCGGTATGGACCTGACCTGCAAGCTGGCACAGCAGGTTCAACAGACAGGCGCCAGCCAGCCCATGCAAATCAATTACCTGCCTGGCGGTGTAGGCGCTATCGCCTGGACCACCATCATTTCCCAGAGAAAAGCCGAGGCCAATACCCTGGTTGCCTATTCCGGCGGTTCACTGCTGAATCTGGCAGAAGGCAAATTCGGTAAATCCGATGCCAGCAATGTGCGTTGGGTAGCCGCTATCGGTACCGACTACGGCATGATCGCCGTACGCAAGGATTCCCCTTATAAAAACCTGCGCGAATTGATGGATGCCATCAAGAGCAAGCCCGCCAATATCGCCATTGGTGCCGGTGGCACAGTTGGTAGCCAGGACTGGCTGAAGATGGCACAGATAGGCAAGCAGGCAGGCATAGATTCCAAAACCATGCGCCTGGTGGCCTTTGAAGGGGGTGGCGAATCTTTCACGGCCCTGCTGGCCGACCATGTACAGGCCGTCTCTGGAGATGCCTCTGAAGCCAGCCTGCATGCCCGTGATGACAAGATACGCGTGCTGGCCGTTTTATCCGATGCGCGCCTGCCCGGCCCGCTGGCGAATGTACCTACCGCGCGGGAGCAGGGTTTTGATGTGACCTGGCCCATCATCCGTGGCGTCTACATGGGGCCGCAGGTCAGCGACAAGGATTATCAGAAATGGGTCAGCTATTTCCAGCAAGCCATGAGTACTCCTGCCTTTGATGAGCAGAGAAAAATCCACGGCCTGTTCCCCTTCGCCATGACAGGCAAGGAGCTGACTGAGTACATACAAAAAGCCGTCAACAATTACCGTCTGCAAGCAAAAGAATTCGGCATGGTGCGTTAGCGCCTGCCAGTAGTTGTCCTTAGTCACCAGTCAGAAACCCAATAAGCCCAATCAGCCCAATCAGTAAATGTCAGTCAACGCAAGCTCGTATTACCCGAATAAACAATAACAGGAGAAGACAAATGCAAACAAAAAATTATTTCATCAAAAGCATGGCCGCACTTGCCGTAGGCAGCATGATGATGCTCAATGCCCAGGCGCAGGCACCAGCCGGTTATCCGGCTGATTACAGCAAGATCGTCGACGGCGCAAAAAAAGAAGGCAAGCTGGTCATCTACAGTGCGACCGATACCAAGGCCGTAGAATCGCTGATCAAGGATTTTCGCAGCATGTATCCTGATGTGCAGGTTGAATACAATGATATGAATTCCACCGAAGTATATAACCGCTATATCTCGGAAATGGCGGCGGGTGGTAATAGCGCCGACCTGATGTGGTCATCTGCCATGGATTTGCAAACCAAACTGGTCTCCGATGGCTATGGCCTGCAATATGCATCGCCAGAAATCAGCGGCATACCGCAATGGGCAATCTGGAATAACTCTGCTTACGGCACGACTTTTGAACCAGCGGTTTTCGTTTACAACAAACGTCTGGTCAGTGCTGACGAAGTACCAAAAACCCATGCTGAATTTGCCAAGATCATCAACAGCAAGCTGGATAAATTCAAAAACAAGGTCACTACTTACGACATCGAAAAATCTGGCGTAGGTTTCATGTTCATTACCCAGGACAGCCGTGAAAACAAGGAGTTCTGGGAACTGGCCAAGGCCTTCGGCAATGCCAGCGTGCGCGTGCAATCATCTACCGGCACCATGCTGGAACGCCTGTCTTCTGGCGAAAACCTGCTGGGCTATAACATCCTCGGCTCTTATGCCCTGGTACGTGCTGCCAAGGATCCATCCATAGGTGTGCAAATCCCCAAGGATTACACCCTGGTATTGTCACGTGTGATGTTCATCAGCAAGGCAGCCAAGCATCCAAATGCGGCCAAGTTGTGGCTGGATTACACCCTCTCGAAACGTGGCCAGACCATGATCGCGAATGAAGCCAAGCTGTATGCCATACGTGCCGACGTCAAGGGTGAAACCACGTATTCCGACCTGGCAAAACTCATCGGCATCGGCCTCAAACCTTTGCCAGTCAACCCGATGTTGTTGCAATATCTTGATCAAAACAAACGCCTCGCTTTCCTGAAGCAATGGAAAGAAACTGCGGGCAAAAAATAAGTCTGAGGGCACCGTGCAAATTTCAAGCTGCACGGTGCCAACCGGCTCTTCCTGCGGGATATTTTCCCCGCAATGCCTGTATGGCGAATCGCATTCTGATTGAATCTCAACCCTTGATATTGGGCTAAGCATGAGTACCCTGAGTCTACCTCCGCGCAGCCGGTGGTCGCAATTCAACTGGCCGCGTGGCCTGGTTGTGACCCTGACGCTGCTGGCAATTTTTACGCCGCTGTCACTGATCCTGTTCCAGAGCTTTTTAAATGCTCCCTTCTTTTCACCGGTAAAAGAACTGGGACTGGATTCCTATCGCTTCATCTTTGATGATCCTGATTTCCGCCAGGCATTCTGGAATGGCCTGATCCTCGCTTCTGGTCTGGCTGGCATCGCCGTTCCACTCGGCGGTTTGCTGGCCTTCCTGATGATACGTACCGACTTGCCGGGCCGTGGCTGGATAGAACCGATGTTGCTGGTACCTATCTTTGTCTCACCCATGGTGATGGGCTTTGGATATGTGGTGTCCATGGGGCCAGTAGGTTTCTATACCCTGTGGGTCAAGCAAATGACGGGGGTTGAGCCATGGAATATTTACTCCTTCTTCAGCATCGTCCTGATCGCCGGCCTGACTCACGTGCCACACGTTTACCTGTATTCATCTGCGGCCTTAAAGAGCCTGGGCTCGGACGTGGAAGAAGCAGCACGGGTCGCCGGTGCCTCGCCTTTCCAGGTTGCCATGCATGTATCTCTGCCCATGATCATGCCAGCGCTGGCTTTTGCTGCGGTGCTGGTGTTCTTCCTGGGATTTGAAGTGTTCGGCCTGGTGCTGGTACTGGGTGACCCTGAAGGCCATCTGGTACTGGCGACCTATCTTTACAAGCTGACCAACAAGCTGGGCACACCGTCTTACCACCTGATGGCAGCAGCAGCTGTCTGCCTGGTCGCGGTGACCATGCCGCTGGTGATGGTGCAGCGCTGGTTGTTGAAGTCAGCGAATAAATATGTTTCTATCAAGGGCAAGGGTTCACGCCAGAAACCGCTGCCACTCGGCAAATGGAAATGGCTGGCTTTTGCTGTACTGGCTGCCTGGCTGATTTTCACTATCGTGCTGCCATTGTCCGGCATCGTCCTGCGCGCTTTTGTCTCGTATTGGGGCGAAGGCGTCAAACTGGCGGATGTGATTACCCTGCAGCATTTCAAGGACATCCTTGAACAACCTTCTTTGATGCGCGGCATATTCAATACCGTGCTGATAGGCATCATCGGTGGTGCGCTGGCAGTGATTTGCTATGCCGGTATTGCCCTGGCCATGCACCGCAAACCTGACGGTATCACCCGCCTGCTGGATTACAGCGTGCTGGTACCACGCGCAGTCCCCGGTTTGCTGGCTGGTCTGTCTTTCCTGTGGGTATTCCTGTTCGTACCCAGCTGGCTGGAAGGTGGCCTGAAGGGTTTTGACAATACCTTCTGTATCTGGCTGATAGAAAATGTCATCCCGCAATTGCGCGCCTTGCGTTCCACCATCTTCTCGGTCTGGATTGCTTATTCCGTGGTGTGGATGGCTTATGGTTTGCGTCTGATTTCCACCGCCTTGCTGCAAGTTGGGCCTGAGCTGGAAGAAGCGGCGCGTGCAGTTGGTGCCAGCCGTGGCCAGGTCACACGTGATGTGACGCTGCCGCTGGTCAAGTTTGGTTTGCTGGGCGCCTGGCTGATGGTCTTCCTGATTTTTGAACGTGAATATTCAACTGGTGTGTACCTGCTGTCGCCGGGTACGGAAGTCATCGGTGCATTGATTGTTTCGCTGTGGGCGGGTGGTTCTGTTGATCTGGTGGCGGCTTTGTCCTTCATCAATATCACTCTGGTTGCCATAGGTTTGGGACTGGCCCTGCGCTTTGGCGTCAAGCTAAGTCACTGAATTAGTCACTGATGACATTCCATAAAAATTTCATTGCATAGCAATACAAAAAAATACGAGAGCACACTATGTCTGAATTAAGCGTACAAGATTTAACCCTGGAATATGGTTCCGGCGCTACTGCCAACCCCATTCTCAAAGGCGTGTCGATGAACTTGCAGCGTGGCGAGGTAGTCGCCCTGCTTGGCCCTTCTGGTAGCGGCAAGACCACCTTGTTGCGTGCAGTCGCCGGACTGGAATCGCCCAAGACTGGCACTATCACCCTTGGTGAGCGCGCCATTTTTGATGGCAGCAAGGGTCTGGAAGTACCGGCAGAACAACGCAACCTGGGCCTGGTATTCCAGTCCTATGCACTGTGGCCACACAAGACAGTATTCGACAATGTCGCCTACGGTCTGAAGCTGCGCAAGCTGGGCAGCAGCGAAATCAATGACAAGGTCAAGGATGTATTGGGCCAGCTGGGCCTGGGCCATCTGGGTGAACGCTTCCCGCATCAATTGTCAGGCGGCCAGCAACAGCGTGTGGCGATTGCCCGTGCACTGGTGTATAACCCTCCTGTAATTTTGCTGGATGAGCCTTTGTCGAATCTGGATGCCAAGCTGCGTGAAGAAGCGCGCGCCTTCCTGCGTGAACTGATCGTCAGGCTGAACCTGTCAGCCCTGATGGTGACGCATGACCAGGGCGAGGCGATGGCGATATCTGACCGCATCCTGTTATTGAACAATGGCGTCATAGAACAGCAAGGCACGCCGCAAAGCATGTATGAAACGCCAGATACCCTGTTCACTGCCGAATTCATGGGTAGCAATAACAAACTCAAAGGCAAGGTAGTCCAGCGCAATGGCGACACTGCCACCATCAGTGTCAATGGTGCATCATTGAAAGCCACAGTGCGCGGCAAAAATGTCGGTGAAGAAGCAACCGCCATCATCCGTCTGGAAAAAGTCAAGATCACTGATAGCCAGACCGAAAACGCCATCAAATTGCCATTGACGACCTGCATGTATCTCGGTGACCGCTGGGAATGCCTGTTCGGTCATGCCGAAGGTGGCTTGCGGGCGTATTCGCCATTCAAGCTGAGCCCTGGTGAGTATTATCTGCAACTGGATGCAGACAAGCTCTGGCTGTATTAAAAGCCGTTCATTACCCAAGATAGCCCCGCATTGAATAACAATGTGGGGCTTTTTTGCATTGAAGGCAGGAATTTTGCTCAAGACTGTATACTGGGGACTTATTTCATCTTATTTGCCCCGCATGTCCTCAAGATGTTTAATTTCCGCAATCACCTGCTAACAGTCTTTGCCATGCTGGTTTGCCCCTGGCAAGTGGCCAGTGCGGGCGCGCCTGCTGCTGGTCTTGTGTCGCCTCACGAGCTAGATATCTGGTCCTGGCTGACGCTGGCCCTGCTGGCACTGGTTATAATTACTGCAGCCTATACCTGGCATGTGCGCGCCCTGAAACGCCAGAAGCGGGCACTGGAAACTGAAATCAGGCTCAGGACTGCAGAAATACAGGCACAAAAAGAAGAACTCGAAAAAATCAACCAGACCTTGCTGAAAGTGAACAAGCGGCAAGAAGCACAGCAAAGCGAACTGACACGCTTCCTGGCCGTTGCCAGCCATGATTTGCGCCAACCCATGCATGCGCTGAATCTTTATCTCGGCGCCTTGTTTAATTTTGAGCTGCCAGCCGCCGTGCGCCCCGTCGTGAACAATCTCCGAAACTGCGCACGTACCATGGATGACATGTTTGCTAATCTGCTGGACCTGTCACGTCTGGATGCGCAAATCGTCGAACCACAATTACAAGAATTTGCTATCGCCGAAGTGCTCGGTAAACTCGACGTTGAATTCACTCCCCAGGCAATGGCCAAGGGCCTGCAATTTGAAATCCATCACAGCATGGCCATCGTCAACAGCGATGCTGACCTGGTCGAGCAGATACTGCGCAACCTGATTGCCAATGCGCTGCGGTATACCCCGGATGGCCAGGTAGTAGTCAGATGCATGGAATTTGATCAGCAGTTGCAAATCGCCGTTGAAGATACCGGCATAGGCATTTCTAAACATGACCAGGAAACCATCTTTGAAGAGTTCTTCCAGGTAGAGTCAGCGTCAGAATCCAGAAGCAGCACCGCAGGCATGGGATTGGGCCTCGCCATCGTACAAAGACTGGTGCGTCTCTTGCATATCCCCATCAAATTGCAATCGCAACCAGGCCAGGGCTCAACATTTGCCATCAGTCTGCCACTCGCTGCCAGCCAGGAAGTGACAGACAAGCATGGCCGCAGCAAGGCCAGCAACAGCGCCTCTCTGCTGCAAGCCCTGATTGTCGTGATTGATGATGATGAAAGCATACTGACGGCCATGCGAGCCTTGCTGGAGCGATGGGATGCACGCGTCATCACCGCGACCACTGGTACTGATGCACTGGCACTATGCAGCGAAGAAATCAAGATTCCTGATTTGCTGATCTGTGATTACCGTCTGAAACTCAATGAAAACGGCATCAACGTTATCGCCAACCTGCGCGAAGAATTCAATCATCATATTCCTGCAATACTGATTACTGGTGATGCCTCGCCGCAATTGTCAGGTGATGCAAAAGCGGCCAAACTGATATTGATGCACAAGCCCATACAGGCAGAGAACTTGCATGGGACCTTGACGCAATTGCTCAATGAAGCGAAAGAATAGGCACTGCGTCAGGTACGAAAATCAAGCCATTCAGAAGGTCTTGCTGACAGTAACTACCAGCGCCGTCTTGCCCAGGAACTTGCCATTGGCTGGCGATGCATAAGCGACTTCACCGGCATTGGTGCCGATAACGGCCACTGCGCCTGTAACGATGCCAAAGTCTTTGCTCAGACCGAGCTTCCAGTCTGTATAACTGTAAGCACCATTGTTCCTGACTTGCTGACGACCAGCATGCAGGTTCAGCGTCAGGCCAGAGGCCATTTCCACATTTGCACCCAGGTCCAGATAGCCACTGTTTTTACTGTCAGCAAGACCGAACAGGTTGGTGACAGAATGTGAATACTTGGCATAGGCCGGGCCGTAGGAAAGCTGGCCATAAATTTCTGTCGTATTGGCACTCACAGCCAGACCATTTGATGGATAGACATAGCTAAGTATACCAACGTCATAGCTGATGTCCTTGCTGACTTCACCACGCTTGCCTGCGTACAGATCAATTTCCATATCGCCACCACCACCAGCATCCTTGGTCCATTTGATGGTGGATGCCCATGTGCCGGCATAAAAGCCGCTGGGGTTATGGGTATAGTCGGCACCGCCCTGCAATGCAGCCTGCAAACGTGTTTGCGAAATGCCGCGATAACGGTAGTCAGAAGTGACTGCCGCATTGAAGCTGACTTCATGCTCGGGTTTGGCATCTTCTGCGCTGGCGTATGCGGCAAAAAAGACCGTGCTGATGGCTGCTGTAATGACGAATTTTTTCATTTGAGTCCTCTAAAAAAGTATTTGCAAAAATTAAGGATGCAAAAGTCCCACCGGCGAGCCAGGAAGCTGCCGGTTATTCAATATTTGCATGGTTTTAGCTAGGTAAGAGTAAGCGATAACCTATCGCTGTCTCCGTCAAGAGGTATCGCGGCTGTGCCGGATCATCTTCGAGTTTCTGTCGCAAATGCCCCATGTAGATGCGCAGGTAATGGCCGCTTTCAGAATGGCTGGGGCCCCAGACTTCGCGCAGTAATTGCGGGTTGGTGACGACCCGGCCTACATTGGTGACCAACACCATCAGCAGACGGAATTCTGTCGGCGTCAGCTTCACCATCGCCCCGGCCTTGGTGACCAGGCGGGCTTTCATATCGACCTTGACATCACCAAACTGGACTATGCCGTCCAGATTGATACCAGGCTGACGCTGACGCCGGAAAGTTGCGCGTACGCGTGCCAGCAATTCGCCGACACCGAAAGGCTTGCTGAGATAATCATCGGCCCCGGCATCCAGTGCCTTGATCTTGTCCTGTTCACTGACGCGGGCGGACAAGACGATGATGGGTACGTTAGACCATTTGCGCACATCCATAATGAAATCGATGCCGTCACCATCTGGCAAACCCAGGTCAAGGATGATGAGGTCAGGCTGGCGCGTGCCAGCATCGACGAGGCCGCGCTGCAGATTCACCGATTCATGGACTTGCCATTGTTCTTCTTCGAGCGCATTGCGCACGAAGCGGCGTATCTGTGGTTCATCTTCAACCAGCAAGGCGACTGGTGTTGTTTGGCTAGCAGTAGTCATCGTGTGCTTATTCTTCAAGATCAGGCATCGCCGGTGGCGTGCCTAAAGGCAGGGTAAAGATGAAGCAGGCCCCGCCATTGGGCGACTGCGCTGCATGCATGCTGCCCTTGTGGGCCGTGATAATAGCGCGGCAAATTGCCAGTCCCAGACCAACGCCGGGCAGGGCAGATTCACGCTCACCCCGGGTAAATTTTTCAAATACGGCTTCTTCACGCCCGGCTGGCAAACCCGGCCCATTGTCATAGACCTTGGCTTCCAGCATGCTGCCATTGAGCTCGGCTGAAATGGTTATGCGAGAATTTTCTGGCGTATATTTACAGGCATTTTCCAGCAGGTTGCACAATACCCGCTCTATCAGCACGGCATCAAAATTGATGAGGGGCAAAGCGGCTTCCAGCCTGGTTTCTACTTGATGTGTCTGCAATTGCGCACTACAGATACGCAGGGAAGTGCCGACCACTTCTTCAAAAGTCTGCCACTGCAAATTCAGTTTGACTTCACCGCTTTCTATTCTCGCCATGTCGAGCAGGTTGGTCACCAGGGCAGACAGGCGCAGGGTCTCGTTACGCAGGGCTTGTGCCATGTGCAGTTGCGCATCTGCCAGCGCAGGTTTGGACATGGCCAGGGATTCCGAAATACCCACCAGCGAAGTCAGCGGTGTGCGCAAGTCATGTGACAGCGCAGCCAACAGTGAATTGCGCAGGCGTTCGGATTCCATGTGGATCAGGGCATCTTGCGCGACTTCGATATAGTGCACACGTTCCAGCGCTATTGCCGCCAGGGCGGCAAAGGTATCGAGTTGCTGCCTTTGCTCAGGGATCATGATCCAGCGCTTGCTCTCTGGCTGTATCGCCAGCAAGCCACGGGTACGCATGGGTGCCACCAGCGGCAGGTAAAAGAAATTACTGGCGGGCAGGGTGTCTGTGCCTATGCCTGCTGCCTCTACCTTGTCGAATGCCCATTGCGCGATACCAAGGTCCAGGCCTGCGACCATATTATCCGGTGCCTGCAAGCGCCCTGCATCATCCGGCAAGAGCAAAGTAGCTTGTGCACGAAATGCTCGCTGCACGATGACTTGCGTGGTTTCTGAAATCTGCTCAGCCAGCAAGACACCGGACAGGTCTCGGGCAAATTCATACAGGGCACGCGCGCGGTTTTCCCTGTGGCTGGCTACCCTGGCCTGATAACGTAAATCTGCCGTCAGATGGCCGGTGATCAAGCCGACCACCAGCATGACAGCGAAAGTCATCAGGTATTGAAAATCACTGACAGCAAAAGAAAAGCGCGGCTGCACAAAAAAGAAATCGAAAACAGCAATACCAACCACTGTCGCCAGCACCGAAGGGCCGCGGCCAAATTTAACCGCCACCAGGACCACGGTCAATAAAAACAGCATGGCGATGTTGACGAGATTGAATATCTCGAACAAGGGGGTGGCAACCAGTCCCGCTGCTACACTGGCCAGGGCAGCATACACATAGCGCCAGTGCCGTGCTGGCACGCGTGGCGTGGCAGGTTCAGGGATATTCAGCGGCAATGCCTGTCTGTCTTGCGCGGTCTCGGACCTGGCTATCCTGGCTTCGCCTACCTCGATCAAATCCAGGTCGGGAGCATAGTCGGCGATGTTATTCAACAGCTTGACTTGCTGCCAGCCCAGCCGCCATTTGCTATTCCACTTGCTGCTGCGCCCCAGCACTACACGAGAAAAATTGTGACTATGAGCATAGTCAACGATAGCCAGCGCAATATCCTTGCCGGTCAGCACCGCCGTTACTGCACCCAGGTCTTGCGCCAGCTTCAGGGTTTTTAAAATGCGCTCACGCTGCGCCGATGGCAGCCTTTGTAGTTGCGGTGTTTCTACATACACGGCATGCCATTCTGCATTCATCTGGCTGGCAAGGCGGGCGGCGCTGCGTACCAGGTGGTCGGCATCACCATGCGGACCTATGCAGGCCAGCAGGGCGGCATCAGTCTTCCAGATCGTGCCTATGGACTTTTCTATGCGATAGGCCTGTACATCATCTTCCACCCTGTCGGCAGTGCGGCGCAGGGCCAGCTCACGCAAGGCGATCAGATTACCTTTGCGGAAAAAATTCTTGGCGGCGCGTTCTGCCTGTTGCAGCTTATAGACGCGGCCAGACTTGAGCCTGGCTAATAACTCGTCAGCCGGGATATCCACCAGCACGACTTCATCGGCCTCATCAAACACCTTGTCGGGCAGGGTTTCATTGACCCGTATGCCGGTGATGCCACCGACCACATCATTCAGGCTTTCCAGATGCTGGACATTGACGGTGGTATACACATCAATACCGGCGCTCAGCAATTCATCGACATCTTGCCAGCGTTTGGGGTGGCGTGAACCGGCAGCATTGGAATGCGCCAGTTCATCCATTAGTATCAATGGCGGGTGGCGCTCCAGCGCAGTGTCTATGTCAAATTCACTGAGTATCTTATCGCGATAGGGAATGGCCTTGGGTGGCAAGACTTCCAAACCATCGACCAGGGCTGCGGTTTCATCACGGCCATGGGTTTCTATGACACCGACCAATACCTGCTGGCCCTCGGCCACCAGCTTGCGGGCAGCAGTCAGCATGGCGTAGGTCTTGCCTACACCAGCGGATGCACCGAAATAGATACGCAGCTTGCCACGCGTGGCCCTGCGCTCTTGCTCCTGCACGTGGGCAAGCAAGACGTCAGGGTCAGGGCGTTGTTCGCTATTGGTAGCCATATCGTTTTATTGTACTTATTATTTTGAATTACTTGGTCAGCTTAGTCAGCTTATCCAGTGCCAGATTCAAAGCCAACACGTTGACCCTGGCCTCACCCAGCAAACCCAGGGCGGGATGTTGCGCCAGTTGGTCTATGATAGCCTTGACTTGTGACTCTTGCAGCTTGCGTTCGCGCGCCACCCTGGCCAGCTGGTAATTGGCAGCCGCCAGGCTGATTTCAGGATCAAGCCCACTGGCCGACGCCGTCACCAGGTCGACAGGGATTTTTGCCGTATTGCCAGGGTCGGCCGCCTTCAATGCCTCGACCCGGCCTTTGATGGCATCTATTTGCGCCACATTGCTAGGACCAAAGTTGGAACCACCGGATGCGCCAGCATTATTTGGCATGGGGCCAGTCGCAGATGGCCTGCCCCAGAAATATTTGGGCGATGAAAAAGACTGGCCTATCAGGGAAGAACCTACGGTCTTACTATCCTGCACAACCAGGCTGCCTTCGGCCTGATCGTTAAAAAGCACTTTGCCAACTCCTGTCATCGCATAGGGGTAGACGACGCCAACCACCAGTGTCAGCCCGGCGAGCAGGACGATAGCAGGGCGGAAGATAGCACTGCCAGTATCATTGTTTGTAATAGTACTCATGATGTTTCCTTATTGAGCGATATAAATTCAGGCCAGATGCAACACAGCCAGGATGACATCAATGAGCTTGATGCCAACAAAAGGCAGGACGATGCCACCCAGGCCATAGATCAGCAAATTGCGGCGCAATAGCAGCGATGCTCCGATGGCGCGGTATTTGACGCCCTTCAAGGCCAGCGGGATCAGGAAAACGATGATCAGGGCATTGAAGATCACCGCAGACATGATGGCCGACGAAGGGCTGGTCAAATGCATGATGTCCAGCGCCTTGAGCTGTGGATAAGTGGCGACAAAGGCAGCCGGGATAATCGCAAAATACTTGGCGATATCATTCGCAATCGAGAATGTCGTCAGCGAACCGCGTGTCATCAGCATCTGTTTGCCTATCTCGACGATTTCCAGCAACTTGGTAGGGTTGGAATCCAGGTCCACCATATTACCTGCCTCTTTTGCTGCCTGCGTGCCGGATGCCATGGCCACCGCCACGTCAGCCTGCGCCAATGCCGGTGCATCATTGGTGCCATCACCTGTCATGGCAACCAGGCGGCCTTCGGCCTGGTGGCTGCGTATCAGCTTGAGTTTGTCTTCTGGCGTGGCTTCTGCCAGAAAGTCATCGACACCAGCCTCAGCCGCGATGGCGGCGGCTGTCAGGCGGTTATCACCAGTGATCATGATGGTCTTGATACCCATGCGGCGCAACTCGGCAAACCTTTCCTTGATGCCGCCCTTGACGATATCCTTGAGTTCTATCGCGCCCATGACCTTGCCATCATCGACGACGACCAATGGCGTGCTGCCACGGCGTGAGATGTCATCCACGGTCTTACTGAGTTCAGCAGGGAAGGGACGACCGAGGGATTCAACGAACTTCTTGACGGAATCTGCAGCGCCCTTGCGTATCTGACGATTGCCGATATCGACACCACTCATACGGGTTTGTGCAGTGAATTGCACGAAAGTCGCATTCAGGCTGGCCATCTCACGTTCACGCAGATTATATTTTTGCTTGGCAAAGATGACGATGCTGCGGCCTTCTGGTGTTTCATCTGCGAGAGAAGCCAGTTGGGCAGAGTCAGCCAGTTGTGGCAGGCTCACGCCAGGTGCAGGGAAAAAATCAGATGCCTGACGATTACCCAGGGTGATGGTCCCGGTTTTATCCAGCATCAAGACATCAACGTCACCAGCAGCCTCAACCGCGCGACCAGACGTGGCGATGACATTGGCCTGCATCATGCGGCTCATACCAGCCACACCAATGGCAGACAGCAAGCCACCTATAGTGGTGGGGATAAGGCAGACCAGCAAGGCGATCAACACCGTGATGGAGATAGGGGCAGAAGCAAAACCCGCTGCCTTGGCAGCATCGACACTGAACAACGAGAATGGCAGCAAGGTCACAGTCACCACCAGGAAGATGATGGTCAGGGCCACCAGCAAAATGGTCAGGGCAACTTCATTCGGGGTCTTCTGGCGTTTGGCACCTTCTACCATGGCGATCATGCGGTCGATGAAGGCTTCACCAGGGTTGGATGTCACGCGCATCACCAGCCAGTCAGACAAGACGCGGGTGCCACCAGTGACGGCAGAAAAGTCACCGCCCGATTCACGTATCACGGGTGCAGATTCACCGGTGATGGCGCTTTCATCGACTGTCGCCACACCTTCTATGACTTCACCGTCGATAGGGATGACGTCATTGGCTTCGACCAGCACTACATCACCCTTGCGCAAGTCATTGGCCTGGGCTGGCAGCCAGGTGGTGCCGTGTTTTGGTATGGCCAGTTTCTTGGCCATGACAGTTTGCTTCAATGCGCGCAGGGAAGCAGCCTGGGCTTTGCTGCGGCCCTCTGCCAGTGCTTCGGCAAAATTGGCAAACAGGACAGTGAACCATAACCAGATGGAAATCGCCAGGATAAAACCAGGACTGGCTTCTCCCTGTCCCATCAGGGATTGCACGAACAACATGCTGGTGATGATGCTGCCTACATACACGACAAACATCACCGGGCTGCGCAATTGCGTGCGTGGGCTGAGTTTTTTGAATGAATCAATGACGGCAGGCATGATCAGACTGCTGTCAAATAGCGACAGGCGTGGCTTGCTGCCGGATATGGAGTCGCCAGCTTGTCCAGCGCCAGGTTTGGCGGCTGTATTGACTTTGCTGTCTATCGACTTTTGTACACTGGTACTAGACATGTTAATCCCCTTAAACTACTGGCGGGTCTGAATGAAAGCGCATTCCAGATGCGGCTGTCACTCAGACTGCTTAAATTAATTCGTGCGTTATTTCGCGATCAGTTGCAGATGTTCAACCACTGGTCCCAAGGCCAGGGCAGGCACATAATTGAGCACACTGATGAGCACCACCGTACCAACCAGCAAGGCAATGAACATGGGGCCATGGGTGGGCATGGTGCCGGCATTGGCTTCCAGGCGTTTCTTGCCTGCCAGTGAACCGGCAATCGCCAGCACAGGCACGATCATGGCAAAGCGGCCAAACCACATGGCAATCGCCAGCATGATGTTGTAGAAGGGCGTATTCGCACTCAGGCCGGCAAAGGCGCTGCCATTGTTGTTGGCGGCTGAAGTAAAGGCATACAGCACTTCAGAAAAGCCATGGGCACCGGGATTCAAAATGCCGGCCTTGCCTGCTTCCGACATGACCGCGATGGCTGTGCCAGCCAGCACCAATACCGGTGTCACCAGGATGGCGATGGACGTCATTTTCATTTCAAATGCCTGGATTTTCTTGCCCAGGTATTCCGGTGTGCGGCCTATCATCAGGCCAGCAATAAACACGGCCAGTATCGCGAAGATCAACATGCCATACAGGCCACTGCCTACGCCGCCAAACACCACTTCACCAAACTGCATGAGCACGATAGGTACCAGGCCACCAATAGGCATGAGGGAATCATGCATGGCATTCACCGCGCCGCAGGACGCCGCGGTAGTCACAGCAACAAACAGGCTCGATGCGCTGATGCCGAAGCGGGTTTCCTTGCCCTCCATATTGCCACCGGCTTGCAGGGCTGAAGTGGCCTGGTCGATATTCATGCTGGCCAGCACGGGATGAGTCTGCTGTTCAGACAACATGACAGTCAGCGTCATTGCCACGAACAAGACCGTCATTGCCGTCAATACCGCCCAGCCCTGGCGCATATCACCGACCATGTGACCAAAAGCGAAGCACAGCGCAGCAGGTATCAGGAAGATGGCGATCATCTGCATGAAATTGCTCAGGTAGCTGGGGTTTTCATAAGGATGTGCCGAGTTGGCATTGAAGAAGCCGCCACCATTCGTGCCCAGCATCTTGATCGCTTCTTGCGAAGCAACCGGGCCCATGGGCAGGGTTTGGGTAGTCGCCGTCAGGGTTTCCATGATGGGTGCGCCTTTGTCATCTTTTAAAGGCTGCGCGTCAGGGCCGAGCTTGGGCTGACTGTAGGTGACAGGGTCGATCAGTTGCACCTCTTTATAGCCAGAGAAATTCTGGATCACGCCCTGCCCCATGAGGAAGACGGCGAAAATGACAGATAGCGGCAACAGGAGATACAGGGTAGAGCGAGTAATATCAGTCCAGAAATTGCCTATGGATGTAGCTGAATGACGGCTGAAACCGCGTATCAGCGCAAACACGACTGCTATACCCGTCGCTGCGGAAAAAAAGTTTTGCCCGGCCAGCACCAGCATCTGGGTCAGGTAACTCATGGTGGCTTCACCGGCATAGCCTTGCCAGTTGGTATTGGCGACAAAGCTGACGGCGGTATTGAAGGAAGAATCCATGCTGACATTCGCCATGTTTTGCGGATTCAAAGGTAACCAGACTTGCAGGCGCTGCACTGCATATGCAAGCAGCGCGCCCAGAGTATTAAAAATCAGCAGGGCGATGGCATATTGCTTCCAGCCCATGCCCGCTTCAAGCTTTACGCCAGCGACACGGTACAGGCCTTTTTCCAGCCAGCGCAGCCAGCCCATGCCAGGAACGCTTGCCTTGTCATCCGCTATCCTGGCGATGTAGCCGCCCAAGGGATAAGCCAGGAGCAGCAGCGCGGCCAGGAACAATACCAATAAAACAATTGCTTGCGTAGTCATCACAGCTCCTCGGCATTCAACAAGGCTGCGATCAGATAAACGAACAAGGCGGCAGCCACCACCGTGCCCAGGATGTAGAAGGGATTCATGCCTTTGCTCCCAGAGTGTCGCAGGCCAGCACCAGAGCCCAGACCAGCAGGAAGAAAATTCCCATGCCTGCGAGATATAAAAATTCCATCAGATATTCCATGCTTTACTCCTTCGTTTTTACACAGTGAAGCATAGTCAGAAGCATGTAAAAAATTCGTAAAGACTTAAACGGGGGGCGTAAACAAGATGTAAAAATTCGGAAGGATTTGTACTTTTAGGGAGCAGCACTGCAAGAGTGCTGATGTATGGATTTGAAGATGTGGATTCAATTTCTCACTTTCACTCTTCATGTATCTAGAGTGACAACATGTCATGGAAACAGCGTAAGATCAGTTACATTTTCAAACAATCCAGCTTGTCAAGTGCTTCAGTTGCGAGGTCAAGGAAAGCCCGTGTTCGCTTGGGCATATGCTTGCGACTGGTATATACCAGGTTCACTGGATGGGAATTAGATTCGAACTCCTGGAGAACGCGAACGAGTTTACCTGTTTTAATTTCATCGATGACTTGATAAGAAAGGGGTCTCGCCAGCCCGATACCTGCAATGGCTGCATCAATCATCGTCTCCGCCTGGTTGACAATGAAACGGCTATGCATATTGGCTTTCGTTTCTTTCAGATTCCAGGCTTGCACGTCCCCGTTAATTGATAACATGATGAGTGCATGTCCGGAAAGCGCTGCCGGGGTGGTCGGTAATCCATGATGTTTCAGGTAGTCAGGGCTGGCAACGACAACACGACGAACCTCTCCAACGCGGCGTGCGGTTAAGCTTGAGTCATTCAGTGTACCGATACGCAAGGCGATATCAATCTTACGATCTACCATATCAATTTGCTTATTCGACAACTCCAATTCGATGTCTACTAGCGGATACATGGCAAGATAGCGTGTAACAATAGGCGCGATATGACGGCGTCCAAACATCATTGGAGCAGATATGCGCAACAAGCCTGTTGGTCTGACAGCATCACTCATCACATCGTGGAGTGATTCGTTGTAATCAACAAGCAAACGACGACCATTGTCAGCGAACCGGCGGCCAGCTTCAGTAGCCGTTAAGCTGCGCGTAGTACGTTCAATCAGGCGCACGCCAAGGCGTTTTTCCATCTCATTCAGAATATAGGTCACTGCGGCAGGCGATCGTCCTGTATGACGCGCAGCAGCTGCCATAGTCCCTTCGTCCAGAATCGCGATCAATAACGCAAGTTCATCAAGTCTGTCCATAATTCTAAAAATCTGAATAGTGAATCAAAAATTCAGTAAATAGTATAGCAAACATGAATAATCTACACTGTGTCGTTTAAGGGAGGTAATGATGAACCGACGTACATTTGTAGGTGTGACGATCGCCGGTGCGGCAAGCAATGTCACCCCAGCATGGGCGAGTAGCCGACGCATCAAGGCAGTGGCATTCGACGGTCTCGCTCTATTCGATCCGCGTCCTATCTTTTCGCTCGCGGAAACTCTTTTCCCAGGCCGGGGCGCGCAACTGGTGTCCGTATGGCGTTCGCGACAATTTGAATATACCTGGTTGCGCACAATGACCAGCAGTTATGTAGATTTCCTGAAGGTGACTGAAGACGCATTGGTTTTTGCCGCAGCCGCAGAAAAGCTCGAACTCAGCAATGAAAAATGTGCACAACTACTCAGCGGATTCCTGAACATGAAATCTTGGCCCGACGTGGTGCCAGTGCTGAAGAATTTGAAAAAACAGGGTCTGGGTCTCGCCCCGCTGACCAACTTCTCGGTGCCTATGCTGGAAGCTGGAATCAAGAACTCTGGTCTTGAGGGCGTATTTGATCATTTACTATCGACTGACAGAGTCAAAGTATATAAACCGGACCCACGCTCCTATCAGATGGCAACGGACGCATTCGGCCTGGCTCGAGACGAGATTGCTTTTGTGGCGTTTGGTAGTTGGGACGCGGCAGGGGCAAAAACCTATGGTTTTCCAACAATCTGGATTAATCGCATGGCTGTGCCTGCAGAACAATTAGGGGTCACGCCTGACGCAACTGCATCAACTTTCGAGGCGCTACCAGCTTTTGTTGGTATCTGACCCGGCTATTTTTTTCGATACGCGAGATAGAGATGTGAATGACGCGATTCAGTTCGTGCATTCACATTTGGCTTGCTTTTCGACAAAAAATTGTATTGTTTCACTTAGCATGAAACCAAGATTGCAACCCTCCGAATTAAAAATGCAGACTAGATGTTAATGGTTCTTTTGTCAGCCTGCCCCCCAAGAAAAAACTGACTTATCAAAAGTTAACCAATACTTCCCAGCCTTTGCCGCATAATTGCTCAAGTTCATACAAGTCAGCAGCCATGTACAAGCCCGAGCAATTTGCCCACTCCAGAAGTTTCCTGAGGGAAATGCGTGCGGGGCATTTTCTGTTAATTATGCTGGCTTACTTTGGTGCGGGACGCATAGGCCTGTCCATCCCCTATGTCAATCCCAGCGTCAGCCTGATCTGGTTGCCAACCGGTATCGCCATCACCGGTATGCTGCGCTATGGCAAACTGGCGGGTATGGCCGTATTTCTTGCGGCCTGGTTACTGGAAATGTCGGCGGGTTTCAGCGTACTCGTCGCTGGCAGTCTGGCGATCGGCAATACACTGGGGCCTTTACTGAGTAAATGGCTATTGCGCAAACAGGGTTTCAGGCGTGATTTTTCCAGACGGCGCGATGTTATCGGCTTTGGTCTGGCTGTCATGCTGGGCATGTGCATCTCGGCGACTGGCGGCACGCTGACGCTATGGTTGCATGGCTTGAATACTGACCTGGCAGCAGTCTGGCTGACCTGGTGGGCAGGTGATACTGTAGGCGCCTTGCTGGCTGCTCCCTTGCTGCTGTCTTTCTCGTTGAAGACTATGTCTAACCTGGCGAGGCGACGCAAGGAGATCCTTGGTTTCCTCGTATTGTTTGCACTCGCCAACTGGCTGATTTTTGCTTCACCTTACAGTCACCTGCACCTGACCTTCATCATGGTCGGCATCATGATCTGGGCAGCCATGCGCTTTGGCATTACCGGCGCATCCTGCGCGGTGCTGACAACATCCTTGTTCTCGGCCTGGGCCACATCCCACAGCATGGGGCCGTTTTATGACGGTGGCCAGGCGAACCTGCTGATACTCTGGGCCTATATGACGACCATGGTGCTGATCACCCTGATCATCACAGCCCTGCAGTCGGAAAGTATAGATGCCACCAGGCAGATACAGGAAGCTTACCAGCGCATCAACAAAGTCGCTTCGCGCCTGCCCGGCCTGGTCATGCAATACCGCATACGGCCCGACCACAGCGCTTCTATCCCTTTTGCCAGTGACGCCATCGTGCAGATGTTTGAAGTCACGCATGATGAAGTCAAGGATGATGCCCTGCATTTGTTTGCCCGCATAGACCCGCGCGATATAGAAAACGGTACTGAACTGATACGTGCAGCGATGCGCAATCTGTCGCCGTGGCAAAGTGAATTCCGCATGCATCGCAAGGATGGCACGGTGCGCTGGTTGTATCTGGATGGCTTGCCTGAGCCCGAGCCAGGTGGTTCCATGTTGTGGCATTGTTTTATTACCGACATCACCGAGCGCAAACAGGCAGAACAGGATTTGCGCATCGCTGCCTGTACCTTTGAATCACAGGAAGGCATCTTCGTGACTGACGCCGACTGGGTCATGCTGAGGCTGAACCAGGCTTTCACCCGCATCACCGGTTATGCCGCAGAAGACTTGATAGGCAAGCGCCCGCCTCTGCACAAAACCAAACAGCAGGACAGGGATTTTTTTGAACATATCAACATCTCGCTGACAGAACACCGTTTCTGGCATGGTGAGCTGTGGAGCCGTCGCAAGAATGGTGAGATTTATCCACAGATGATTACCCTGACCGCCATCACCGACAACCATGGCGAAGTCAGCAATTACATAGGTTCTTTCACCGATATCAGCCGTCACAAAGGTTATGAAGCCGAGATACGCAATCTGGCTTTCTACGATTCACTGACGCAGCTACCAAATCGCCGTTTGCTGATGGACAGGTTGCAGCATCTGATTTCCATCAGCAACCGCAATGAAACCCATAGCGCCATCCTGTTTATTGACCTCGATAATTTCAAGACTCTCAACGACACACGAGGTCATGATGCCGGTGACTTGCTGTTGATAGAAACCGCCAGCCGCCTGCAAACCTGCGTGCGCGACAGTGACACCGTGGCGCGCCTTGGTGGCGACGAATTTGTCGTGGTGCTCGAAGAACTGAGCATAGAAAAAGAAGATGCCCTGCGCCAGGCAGACCGCATCGCAGAGAAAATACGCCAGTTGCTGAGCCAGCCTTATATGATTACTGACTTTGAACATCATGGCTCTAGCAGCATAGGTGTCTGTCTGTTCCAGGGTGGTGATATCACGGTCAAGGACTTGTTCAAGCGCGCCGACACCGCCATGTATGAAGCCAAAACGGCGGGCCGCAATGCCGTGCGCTTTTTTGACCCAGCGATGCAGGCCATTCTCGTAGTGCGCATGTTGCTGGAATCGAATTTACGGGTGGCACTGGCGAATAATCAATTCCAGTTGTATTACCAGGTGCAGGTCAATTCCGAAGGCAAGCTCATCGGTGCTGAAGCCCTGCTACGCTGGATACACCCTGACCGTGGTTTCATTTCACCAGCAGACTTCATCCCGCTGGCAGAAGAAACCGGCCTGATTATCCCCATAGGTTTATGGGTATTGGAAACTGCCTGCGCCCAGATCAAACAATGGGAAAGCAGCAAAGAAACCCGTCACCTGACGCTGGCAGTCAACGTCAGCGCCAAGCAATTCCAGCAAGTCGATTTTGTTGAAACCCTCAGTGAAATCATCCACAGACACAAAATCGATGCGACCCGCCTGAAGATAGAATTGACCGAAAGTACGGTGCTCGATAATGTCGATGCCACGACTGAGAAAATGCATGAACTGAAAAAGCTGGGTATCGCTTTTTCCATGGATGATTTTGGTACTGGCTATTCTTCACTGGCTTACTTGCAGCGCCTGCCACTGAACCAGTTAAAGATAGACCAGTCTTTTGTGCGCGACTTAAGTCACGATGAAAATGATGCGACCATTGTCCGCGCCATTATTTCCCTCGGGGTTAACCTGGGCTTGAATGTGATTGCCGAAGGAGTGGAAACCAGCGCGCAGCGCGCATTTTTGATTGCGCATAATTGCTATGCCTTCCAGGGTTATTACTTCTCAAAACCCTTGCCGCTGGAAGGCTTTCTGGCGCTCTTGAAACCGCCCGAGGAAGCGCCGGAATCAGACCAGATTCAATAAACGCAGATCAAGCTTGCCATCCTGCATGGGCGGACACCAGAAATAACTGCCGGTCTGTGGTTGAGTGAACTGGAACAAGGCATCCACAATGCCATCTTCAGCACCTGACATGCGTTTCAATTGCACTTCAAACGGGTAGAAGGAATTGGCAAAGGCGACGAAGTACAGACCTGCCTTGTCCAGTGCAGACCATGGCATGGAACGCCTGAGCATGAAGGCTTCAGGAGTGAAATCTTCTTGCGCTGTACGCTTGACGTGGGCTGATTCTGGCGCATCTTCGAGTTCTTCATTATCGCTGCGACGACGGCCCACGGCATTGTCCTGGTCTACGGTAGACATGGCATCAAAGCGATCAAATTTGTGCGCCCATTGCTGGATGGCGACAAAGCTCGAACCTGTCAGGCCAGGCATGTCACCGGCAATAAAAGCCGCAGCGATGGCAGCCTCATCATGCGGATTTTCGGTGCCATCTTCATAACCGCTGAGGTCACGGCCTTCCTTGTATTTGAAAGCATCAACCTGCTGCTGTACTTCAAATGCCGGTGCCAGCACAGGCAGGAGTTGATGCAATTGGCGCACCAGGTCGCCACGTTCATGCTGGCGCAACCAGCACCACAATGCTGCCGGTGTTGCAGGCAGGCGCATGCGGCTACCTTCTATGCCATGGAATTCTTTCATGCCTGCGATCTCGCTGCCCAGTAACTGCAAGAGGCTGGCACCTAAACCGATGACCAGACTCTGACCATCTGTCTTGTCTGCAAGAGCGCGTACTACTTTCTTGACCGTTGCTACATCAGTACCGGTTTTGATATTCAAACTGAGATAAACGGCATGGGCAGGAACTGCCTGCAGTATGCCTTCCTGGAATAAGTTCATGTACTGCTCCACTTTTTAAAATTGATTGAATAGCGACAAATTTGTTTTGGCAAGCATAACGCATCTTGCTGAAATCCAGATTGCTCGCTACAATCAAACGCGAGGCAAATCGCTTCAACGTCGTTCGGACGGTTCCGGGCGCCCGTTCTTGCAGTCTGTATGGACTACAAGGGCTACGTACAATTCAGATCATGACAAATACAACTACTCCGCCGGGCCGGGGTTCTGCTGTTGAAGGCACACCTGTAGCTGCGCCTGCAACAAAGTTCTCCTTCGCTCGTATCAACCGCCTGCCCCCTTACGTATTCAATATCACTGCCGAGCTAAAGATGGCTGCGCGCCGTCGTGGCGAAGACATCATCGATATGTCCATGGGTAATCCTGATGGCGCAACCCCTGCGCACATTGTTGAGAAACTGGTCGAAGTTGCCCAGCGTCCTGACACCCACGGTTATTCTGCCTCCAAGGGCATCCCCCGTTTGCGCCGCGCGATTGCGCACTGGTACAAGAGCCGTTACGAAGTCGAAATCAATCCTGATAGCGAAGCCATCGTCACCATAGGCTCGAAAGAAGGCCTGGCGCATCTGATGCTGGCAACGCTGGACAAGGGTGACACCGTGCTGGTGCCCAACCCCAGCTATCCCATCCACATCTATGGCGCAGTGATTGCCGGTGCCGATATACGCTCCATCCGCATGAGCCCTGGCGTGGATTTTTTTGCCGAGCTCGAAAGAGCGATACGCGAGACTTATCCCAAGCCGAAGATGATGATCTTTGGTTTTCCATCCAACCCCACCGCGCAATGTGTGGAGCTGGAATTTTTCGAGCGCGTCGTCAAGCTGGCCAAGGAACATAATATTCTGGTGGTACATGACCTGGCCTATGCCGATATCACTTATGACGGCTGGAAAGCACCATCCATCATGCAGGTGCCCGGTGCACGTGACGTTGCGGTCGAGTTTTTCACGATGTCCAAGAGTTATAACATGGCGGGCTGGCGCATAGGTTTCATGGTTGGTAACAAGGAACTGGTAGCAGCGCTGGCACGTATCAAGAGTTACCATGACTATGGCAGCTTTACACCTGTGCAGGTGGCTGCGATTGCGGCACTGGAAGGTGACCAGAGCTGTGTCAACGAGATCCGTGACCAGTACCAGCGTCGTCGTGATGTGCTCGTCAAAGGCTTGCATGAACTGGGCTGGATGGTGGAAAAACCCAAGGCTTCGATGTATATCTGGGCGCATATCCCCGAACATTATCGTCATCTCGGTTCACTGGAATTTGCCAAGCAGATGCTGGAAAAAGCCAAACTCTGCGTTTCACCCGGTATAGGCTTTGGTGAATATGGCGATGAATACGTGCGCTTTGCCTTAATTGAAAATGAGTCGCGCATACGCCAGGCTCTGCGTGGTTTGAAAACCATGTTCAAGGATGATGGGGTAACAAAATAAGCACGATCACTATTGCTGTCTTGCGTGACTTGCTGTCACCCTGGGGAGAATTGCGCCCGCAGGCAGCAAGTGACTGGCAGGGTGAAATAGCCCTGCCTGCGGTTCTTACCAGCTTCTATGAACAGATAGGCCCCTGGGGTGAAATAGTCCATGAAAAAGTCGGACCTACTGGCTTATCACTGAGTGCGGGCGGTAATCCTGTTGATATACCTGTGCTTAAAAACCTCTGGTCCAGACAGGCTTGCTATCGCTGGCATGGCAATACCGGCCAGCGTTTGCCCGAGTGGCAAGATCACTGGCTGGTGGTAGCGACGGAAGGCAGTAATCCCTTCATGCTCGACACGATATCGGGGCAAGTCTATTTTGCCCTGGCTGGTGGCAAGCCTGACTTCCAGTTATTTGCACCAGACTTGCTGACAGCCTTTGCCGCCATCGCCTGCGTTGCGAATAGCATGCATGAGCTGGATGAACAGGCTTTTGATGACACTTATGAATTGACAGCCGCTGCGCGTGCGCAAGTCACTCGGGATCTGGATGAATTGCTGGCTGGCAGCGCAGACGCCAGTCAGATGCTGGCAGCCTGGCGCTGGTATTGCTGAGTCATTTGATGACCACAGGGTATCAGCGCAAACCCCAATACTGCTCCACCATTTTATAGCCCAAGGGATCATAATTTTTCAAGCCAGTCTTGTCATAAGGATGGTAGTCAGCACCGACAAAATACATTGCGCTCAATTCGGCAAAGTACTCACGCTCATTGGTGAGTGCATAAGCACTGGCCAGCGTCTTGCCTTTATAGGTTTCCACATTCTTATACAAACTGGCACGTTTTGCCGCTTCCCAGATATCGGTGATTTCCGGGTGTTTGGCTGGCCAGTCGCGCAAATGCCAGGTATGACTTATCTCATGGGTCAGGGCTTTTTTAGTCCACAGCTCATCCAATGACATCAGATTTGTTGCACTGTAAATGATAACGGCATCTTTCCAGGCAGGATCGTACAAAGGCAATCTGAGAGGATCAACCCGCTTTACGGCACGCATGCCTGATTTCTCTCCTCCCTTGGGAGATTTCTCGCCCCACATCAGGTAAAAATTGAGCGACCTGACATGCTGGTGTGATGCTGCGGGCAACTTGCCCAGAATCTCAGTCAGTGCTTGTTGTAATTTGTTGCTTGCAGCAGTGGTGAGTTTGGGATCAGCCGCGGCCATATCCTGTTCGACCAGTATCTTCCAGTCGCCAGCGATGGTTTGGTAGCTGCGGCGGGGCGAGCTAAAATTTGCCTTGCCCGAGGTGGCAGAATCATGTCCATGAAATTTTTGCGCCTGCCCATCGCATTTCGCCGCGCTGTCGGTGTAGATGGTTTTGCCATTTTCATCCTTGCAGCTGAGGATGTCGCCTGCGAAAACAGAAGCCGGGAGCAAGGACAACGCTAATAAAGAGAGTAATCGCCTGCTTCCTGCGGGTGAAAAAAGCTTGGATTTGTACATGCTGAAACCAATTAAAATGCGGTGCGCCACTATACAGCAACAGAACCCTGTCTTTAAATTTGTGTCGCCCGCCTCAAACCCACTACTCAAAATCTATCCACGATCCATTAATCAGCCAGTTTGCGCATCTCCGCATACAAATCTGCCTTGCCTTCAAAACCTATGCCCGGTAATTCTGGCAGCATGATGTAACCATCGACAACCTTCACCCCATCCGGGAAGCCACCATAGGGCTGGAACAGGTCGGGATAAGATTCATTGCCACCCAGGCCCAGACCAGCGGCAATATTCAGCGACATCTGGTGGCCGCCGTGAGGGATGCAGCGTTTGGCTGACCAGCCGTGTTCGCGCAACATATCCAGTGTACGCAGGTATTCGACGAGACCATAGCTGAGAGCGCAATCGAACTGCAGCCAGTCGCGGTCAGCGCGCATACCGCCGTAGCGTATGAGGTTACGGGCATCCTGCATAGAGAACAGGTCTTCTCCAGTCGCCATGGGGTTAGGATAATAATTGCGCAATGTCGCCTGCAATTCAAAGTCCAGCGGGTCACCCGGTTCTTCATACCAGAACAAGTCGTATTGCGAGAGTGCCTTGGCATATTTGATGGCAGTGTCGAGGTCAAAGCGGCCATTTGCATCGACCGCCAGCTTTTGCCCGTCACCAAGCACACTGAGTATGGAATCAATGCGGCGCAAATCTTCATCGAGAGAGGCACCGCCTATCTTTTTCTTGACCACAGTATAGCCACGGTCAATATAGCTGCGCATTTCATCCTTGAGTTTGTCGTGGTTCTGACCGGGGTAGTAATAGCCACCTGCAGCGTAGACAAAGATATTGCGGTCTGGCGTGCCATTGCCATAGCGTTCTGCCAGCAACTGGAATAGCGGCTTGCCCTCTATCTTGGCGACTGCATCCCAGACTGCCATGTCGATAGTGCCGATAGCCACTGAACGTTCACCATGACCACCGGGTTTTTCATTGGTGAACATGCAGTTCCAGATCTTGTGCGGGTCGAGATTGTCGCCTGTGTCATTGATGAGGCTTTCTGGTTCAGCTTCCAGCATGCGCGGGATGAAACGTTCGCGCATGAGCTTGCCTTGTCCATAGCGGCCATTGGAATTGAAACCGTAACCGATGACGCGCTTGCCATCTCTGATCACATCCGTCACGACAGCCACCAGGCTCAGCGTCATCTTGCTGAAATCAATATAGGCATTACGTATGGGTGAACTGATGGGAACGGTTTGTTCGCGGATTTCTACGATTTTCATTTGGCTTTGTCCTGACAGGTGTAAAAGGGAATCTACATGGTCAAAGCTTACTCTTCATTTTGAGAGATATAATTCACTCATATTGAAACCATTATTTACTTCAAGTGAATATTGATATTGCTCCTGAACTGACTTTTTTCGTGCTGCTGGCCAAGCTGGGCAGTTTGTCGGCTACCGCACGCGAATTGGGTGTCACCCCGCCCGCGGTGACCAAGCGCCTGATGCTGATGGAACAACGCCTGGGCGTGCGCCTGGTTAACCGCACCACACGCCGCCTCAGCCTGACCAGTGAAGGTGAGTCCTATCTGGTGCAAGCCAGACAAATACTGGACAGTATCCGCGACATGGAAGAGTCGGTATCCAGTAGCCGCGGCATACCCAAGGGTTTGCTGAGGGTAAATGCCACGCCAGGCTTTGGCCGCACCCACATCGCGCCGCTGGTGTCACGCTTTGCCCATTTGCATGCAGAAGTGGAAGTGCAATTGCAACTGACGGACCGTCCCATAGACTTGGTGGAAGCAGCCTATGACTTGGCGATACGCTTTGGTGAATTGCCGGATTCACGCCTGGGTGCCCGCAAGCTCATGAGCAACCGGCGTTTTTTATGCGCCTCACCCGCCTATCTGAAACAGGCCGGGCATCCGCAGACGCCTGCCGAGCTGCATCGTCACCGCTGCATCCTGCACAGGCAAAATGATGACGTGTATGGCACCTGGCGGCTGGAAAAAGGACGCAAGGTGGAACTGGTCAAGGTACGTGGCGCGGTATCGAGCAATGATGGCGATGTGGTGCTGAACTGGGCACTGGATGGCCACGGCATACTGGTGCGCTCGGAATGGGATTTGAATAAATACCTGGAAAGTGGCAGGCTGCAGATCGTCTTGCCTGCCTACACACTGCCAGCGGCCGACCTGTATGTCTACTATCTGAGCCGCCGCCAGCAGCCTGCCAAGGTCAGGGCGTTTATTGATTTTTTGGTAGGCGAATTCAAATGACAATCCGGCTGCAGCCGGATTTCATCCTTAACTTAGCTTTCCAGGTTCTCATGATGCGCTATCAAGCCACGCTTCCAGTAAGCCGCCACCCGCATGGCAGCTCCAGCATGGCCTTTTTCTTCTGCCAGTATGCGGCGTGTTGCAGCCATGGTCGCAGCTTCACCGGCACACCAGGCATAGCCATCACCCGCAGGCAAAGGCAGGGCGCGCAGGGTATCCAGAAACTCTGGTGCGCTGTCTACCCAGACGATGCTGATATCTGCCGCGCTGCTTAATTCACGGCGTTCTGCTGGTGGCACCTGCAGGATAACGATGGCACGTACCCCGGCTGGTAGTTCTTCCAGGCGCCGGGATATCGCTGGCAAGGCTGTTTCGTCACCTGCCAGCAAATGCCATTCATAATCGACAGGGATGACTAAAGAGCCACGCGGCCCGGCGACAGTGACGGCATGGCCAACATTGGCCTGGCTGGCCCAGGCGGCAGCGGGGCCATCACCGTGTATGGAAAATTCCAGCACCAGTTCGCCTTTGGCGGCATCGTAATGCCTGGGCGTGTAATCACGCATGACAACATTGTCGCTGTCGGCACCCAGTATCAGTTTAAGGTGATCATCAAAGGATGCACTGATAAAACCCGGCAGATCAGCGCCACTGAGAGTGATGCGGCGGAAGTGTGGGGTCGGGCTTTCAACACGGACAACTTGCAGATTACGGCGTTTGATTTCATGGCGTATGCGTTGTACGCGGCTGGTTTCAGAGGCTATACTCATTTATTCACCCATCAAATTAGTTGACAATATCTACTATAATGCGCAAAACAAATGACAATGTCAACCATTCTCAAGAAAATAATGAGGATGGGGTGCTGGACCTTATCCATACGGTCATGCATCAATACCGTTCCATGCAATACCAGGCCCTGCGCGATGGCCCGCATGACATCACCCATATGGAGGGCAAGGTATTGAGCTATTTTGGCCATTACCCCGGCTCTACCCAGAGCGACCTGGCCAAGCACAGTGGCCGCGACAAGGCGCAACTGGCGAGGCTTATCAAGGGCTTGCGCGACCAGGGCTTGCTTGATGCGGTTGCCGATGAAGCAGACAAACGCAATGTCAGGCTGACGCTGACTACGGATGGGCAAAGCGTATTGACGACATTGCGCCAGCAAGCCAAGCGTCTGAATACCCTGGCATTGAAAGATATGGCGAGTAGTGAACAGCAAGAGTTATTACAACTCTTGCAAAGAGTTCAAGTTAATCTGAACACCGGATCTTAAAGATTTTTTTCGTTAAAGCAGAATTGTCAGATCATGAGTAAATACTGGAGTGAAGTTGTCCACAAGCTGAGTCCTTATACCCCTGGTGAGCAACCAAAGATAGCCAAGCTCATCAAGCTCAATACCAATGAAAACCCTTACCCGCCTTCACCCCGTGTGCTGGCGGCGATACAGCAAGCCACCAATGCTGATTTGCGTCTTTACCCTGATCCAGGCTCAGATCATTTGCGTAGCGTGATCGCCAATTATCATGGCTTGCAGGCGGACCAGGTTTTTGTCGGCAACAGCTCAGATGAAGTACTGGCACATGTGTTCCAGGCTTTGCTCAAACATCAGCGGCCTTTGCTCTTCCCTGACATCAGCTACAGCTTTTATCCTGTGTATTGTGGCCTGTATGAAATAGCCTACAGCAGCGTGCCACTGGATGCAGAATTTCAACTGAATGTGGACGATTATCTGCAAGAAAACGGCGGGATTATTTTTGCCAATCCTAACGCCCCAACTGGCTGCGTCGTGCCGCTGGAAAAAATCGAATTCCTGCTGCAACACAATCACGATACGGTAGTCGTCATTGATGAAGCTTATGTGGATTTTGGTGGCGAGACAGCGATTGCACTCATCAATCGTTACCCCAATCTGCTGGTCGTGCATACACTGTCAAAATCACGTTCACTGGCTGGTTTGCGCATAGGTTTTGCTGCTGGCCATGCAGATTTGATTACGGGTTTGAACCGTGTCAAAAACAGTTTCAATGCCTATCCTCTGGACAGGCTGGCGGTGGCGGGTGCGATTGCCGCATTTGAAGACCAGGATTATTTTTTGCAGACTTGTCAGGCAGTGATGGCAACGCGGGAAAGGCTGGCAACAGCTATGCGGAGCCTGGGTTTTGAAGTCTTGCCATCGGCTACGAATTTCATCTTCGCCCGCCATTCCGGTTTTACTGCTGAAAAAATCGCCCTGGATTTACGTCAGTCCGGCATTGTCGTTCGTCATTTCAAACTGCCGCGTATCAGTGAATTTTTACGCATTTCCATAGGCACTGATGATGAAAGTACTGCCCTGCTTGCTGCCTTAAAGCTATTGGTAACACAAGACTGAAAAATGCCTACTCTGGCCACAGGGACAAAACCAGTTCCTCGATATTATGAGGGTCATTGATTTTCTTTTTGGCCTCTGCCCAGTCGGCAGGGGCGGGCACGGCTTTTTTGGTATGTACAGCCGTGTCTATCGCCATCTTCATGCCGAACACCAGGATGCCGCTTTCTACATTCACAGGCGGCACTTTTTTTACGATTTCATAAATCTGGTTATCGTAATATTCATGCACGGCGGGTGCCATGTCCAGCCAGCAGGTGACTTCACCATCTGAACGAACTGCCACCACCAGATAACCCGCACTCTCTGCCATTTTGACTTTTTTCAAAGCTTTGTATATCTGTGTTTGCAAGACCCGTGTATAGCGACCAAAGGTATCGACATTGATGCCTTTTTTTTCAAGCTCGGCTTGCGACTGGAAAAAATAGACGGAATCGAAACGCGTTTCTGCTGCCTGCGTCAGGGTGGAAAAACACAGCAATAATGTCGCCAGCAGCAGTTTCATCGTGGTCTCAATTAGTCTCAATGATCTTACCGGGTTTTACTTATTAACAAATACACCAGCTTCACGGTTCTTTTGTACATCATTCCAGGGGAAGACCTTGCCATTCATGGCGACGTGCACACCGGCTGGCAAGAGTTGCGCAGCACTGCAGGCAAAGCCCAGATTGAAGAAGGCATCGGAATTGGCGATTTCGTAAGGGATCATGGCGCCGGTAAACACAATGGTCTTGCCCAAATTGGCAGCACCCAACACTTCTGCCGTTTCACGCATGGTGTCGGTACCATGGATGATGACAATCGCCTTTTCTGCCGATTGCTGGCAAGCCTGCAAGACGGTATTGCGGTGGCTGTCATTCATGTCGAGCGAATCCACCAGCATGCAAACTTCCAGCTCTACTGGTATCGTCAGACGTGCACGTTTCAGCACTTCGGGCAGGTGGCTGTCAGCAAAGCTGAGCTTGCCGGCCAGTTCATCATAATGTTTATCAAAAGTGCCACCAGTGGCGATGATGCGCAATGTCATGGTCTAGTCTCTGTAGATGAAGAATTTGAAAAATTTTTTTAGATTAGACACATTGTAACGCGCATAGGGGGCCAGTGAAAACTGCTACACTAAGCTGTTGCATTTCATCGCATACAGCGTATTGATACACCAGAGATATATGAAACCGATTGCCCCCGGAACCGTTATTTTTCACCGCCATCGTGGCTATGGCGTGCTGACTGCCGTCAACTTGCTAAGTGGCTGGGTGGCAGCGCGTTTTGGCGATGAAAAACGTACCCTGGATTTGAACTTGTCCACAGATGAGGTCCAGCATGCCGATGGTGAACCAATACTGTTTCGTCGCGCACCGCCAGAACGCATGCCGCATGCGCGTCTGATGGCCATGGTCAGGGACCTGCATGCTGCCGGTTATCAAAAACTCTATCTGTATAGCTGGCCCAAGGCCTCTGGCCTGCACTGGCGCTGGCAGTTATTCACAGGCCCGCGCAACTGGATGCAAAGACCCTGGCGTGAAGGCTGGTACGGTTCAGGTGCTGATTACAATTTCAACCCCGTCATGGGCTGGGGCGATGCACCTGGTGCCAGCAC
Organism: Undibacterium sp. FW305-107; assembly: GCF_058788535.1. Taxonomy (NCBI): domain Bacteria; kingdom Pseudomonadati; phylum Pseudomonadota; class Betaproteobacteria; order Burkholderiales; family Oxalobacteraceae; genus Undibacterium; species Undibacterium sp. FW305-107. The sequence goes on along the minus strand of NZ_JBYTAV010000011.1, from coordinate 202,739 downwards.
GGCAGAATTGATAGAGGCGCTGGCCCGCTTTGATCCCGCTGGTCTGGCCAATGCACTGGGCCAGGATGAAGATCACACCGCCTGGTTTGCCACAGTTTGTGATGCCTTGCTGCCCAATTACGCCTATAGCCTGGGGGCAGATACACCAGAGCTGCCTTTACCACTGCACTTGCCCGTGATCGCTGTGCGCCAGCGCCTGCCAGACTGGCAAGGTGAAGGTTTGACCTACCCACCCGGCTGGGAAAAAACCTGGAGCTCCGACAGCCTGCAGCGCCACCAGCAACAGCGCGCCGTGGTCAGGCATGATGTCATCCCCACAAGCTGGAGTTTGCCGCTGGAATTTTGAGTTTGTATGTGAATTTGAATTTCAACTCAGGCGATAAGCTCAGCTTATTTTTCTGGAAAGATGGTGGCAACTCAGGTCGAAACCATTATTCAGATACAGCCTGTGCGCATCATGCCTTTGATAGCCAGTATCAAGATGTAACTCACTGCAATTCAAGATCTTTGCCTGATGCTTTACCCAGTCCATCAGCGCTGACCCCAAACCTGCGTTTTTCTTTTGTGGGTGGGTGATCAAATCATCAAGATAGAGTATCCTGCCCCAGGCCAGGTAGTGCTGCACGCGATAACCGGCGGCAGCGACCACCTTTCCATCCAGATAGATGCAGGCGATAGTATAGCCTTCAGCTACCTGAACCTGTACCCGGCTGATGAATTCAGCCTCATCCAGGTGAGGGCGCAAGTAGCTGAATACGGCGAAGCACTGACGTATGTTTTCTACCTGGCTGGTATCAACTATGCTCACTTCGTATTTCACGTCCATGCCGTTACCTCTCTAGCCAAGAATCAGGAACCCAGCGATTCCCACAGATTATCCCAGTCATTCGGCTGGAAACTGCCTTCGCGCTTCAAGACCAGCTGGCCTTTAGGGTTGATCACAAAATGCGTGGGCTGACTGATAATAGTCCCAAAATTATCCTTGTACCCTGGCGTATTGCGCCAGATGATAGGAAAGCGCTGCTCCGCAGGCACGGCCAGATTGATCAGTTGTACATAAGAATCAAAGTCTTTCTTGTCTGCATCAATATTAATCGCCAGCAAGACAAAATTGCGTTTCATATTACCAACATAAAACTCACGCATGAGCTTCAAGTCACGCGCACAGAGATTGCAACCCGCCGTAAAAAAACTCACCAGCAAGGTCTTGCCTGCATAGTCACTGATAGCGAGCTTCTTGCCATTCAGCTCAGCCCCTTGAAAACTCATCTGCTGAGTATCTTTATTTGCCTGTGCCGACGCAGAGAAACTGGCCACAGCCAACATGGCCGCAGTAACGACACTGAGTAATTTTGTTTTGTTCACGATGAAGACTTTCTATAAAGATATGTGCTTATGCATGAATCATACGACAGATATAAATTAGTCGTAGCCTTAGACCATAGGCTTACAGGATTTTATTTTAAGACACGTAATGTGACATTCAAGTTTCCAAAGTGACTGGCTCTAATAAGCTAATCGAGCAGAAATGTGGATAGATGCTGAGCTGGGGGTCTTGCTGTTGCTTTTGACTTTCTGCAGTTCCGATGTGTCGATGCCTTTGATGTAAGACAGAAAATGGAAAAAGAAAGGCCGATGTCTGAGCGTAGCGAGTTTTCGGACTTTCCCATTTTTTGACTTGCAGCAAAGGGAACCCCCTTTAGGGGGCAGCGACGCCTCGGTCGCCTTCTTTTGCGTTCTTTTCTTGGCGAGACAAGAAAAGAATGTAGCTGCCGGGCTACCCCCGGCCTGTAATCTTAAAATACGTGCGCAAGTATTTTAAAAACAGATATTTAAAACAATACCAATCTGAAATTAATTCCACCAGAAGTTTTCCAAGAACGCCGCTGAAGTATCAGCGCGGTTACCTCCTGCAAAAAGCACGCAGAAATGTCGTTTTTAAAATTAAATGGAAATCAAAAGCAAGGGGCGTGAAACTAAATTACCGCATCCTGTTTAGCTCAACATAGCAAGCTCACTCCACCTGCGGATTACTAAACGTATACTCAAAATACGCCACCACCTCACGTGCCAGTGAATAGGCATCCCGCACTTCATAATGCGTAGAATGCACATGTCCCACAGGCGTCACGCCATACTTCTTCATCGCCAGTTGAAAACGCGCTATATGAAAAAACTGGCTGGCCAGCATGCTGGTTTTCCAGTTTTTCTCTCGCATCAGGGCTGCCGCAGCTTTTGCCGTGGCAAAAGTAGTGACGCCCTGATTATCGGTATAGACAGCCGCGTCTGGCACGCCATGGTCGACCAGGTATTTTTTCATGACGGCAGCTTCATCATGACCTTCTTCACCAATGCCGCCACTGACCAGGATGGCTTTGCACTGTTGCGTGGCATACAGACGCAATGCCGCATTCAGGCGACCACGCAGACGCTCGGATGGCTTGCCATCAGCATTAACAGTATTGCCCGGCACGACCACCACATCCGCTGCCACCACCTGATCCCGCAAACCCAGAGTAGAAATGGCAGCTGCCATGAACATAAGGCAGATCAACAGACCCAGGCTGAATTGTTTGATTTTCTTTTGCAGTGAATAAGGCATGGGCATGGGGATAGGAATAGCAAGTAATGGGGACGAACCCGCATGCTAAGCCTTTTCACAGGGGATTGCAAAAAGAAGCTCTCAGGCCGACAACACTGCCCTGCGATTAATTTGCCATGAGCGCGCCCATTGGTTAAACACATCGGCAGGCATGGGCTTGCAATAATAATAGCCCTGGGCTATGTCGCAGCCCATTTCTTTCAGCTGTTGTTCGGTTTTGGCGTTTTCTATGCCCTCGGCCACTACCTTGAGGTTCAGATTATGCGCCAGTTGTATCGTCGACTGCACAATGGCGCGGCTGCTGGCATCTGTTGCCATGCTGCGCATGAAACTCTGGTCTATCTTGAGCTCATCGATCTTCAGGTTTTTGAGGTAAGACAAGGAAGAGTAACCGGTACCATAGTCATCGATGGACTGGCGGAAGCCCAGCTTGTGCAGGCTCAAAATGGTTTGCAGTGCAGTTTCTGGCGAATCGGCAAAACTGGCCTCGGTCAGTTCCAGCACTACGTATTCGGCGGGCAGATTGAATTCCTTGAGCAAGCTGCGCAAATCATCGACGAGCTGGTTATCCAGTATTGACCGCGAGGACAGGTTGATGGAGACGAACAGGTCCAGTCCTTCGGCACGCCATCTGGCGAGCTGGCCAAAGGCTTCACGCATAACCCATAGTGTAAAGGGTTTGATGAGACCGGATTTTTCTGCAATGGGGATGAATTCTGACGGTGCTATCGGGCCGGATACAGGGTCTATCCAACGGGCTAAAGCTTCTGCACCGATGACAGCGCCACTCTGCAAATCAATCAGGCCCTGGTAATGCAGGCTGAGCCCGCCTTTTTGCAGGGCCTCATGCAATTGTGCGAAAAGCAGTTGCTGCCTGCTGAATTGTTGCTCAAGTCTTTCATCATAAAAAGCCAGTGCCTGGTTGGCAAACTGCGCCTGCAGCATGGCTTGCGCCGCCTTTCGCAACAGGGTTTCGGCATCACCTGCATGGCCAGGGAAGCTGGCGACGCCTATGGTATGGTCTATGTGAATTGCGTAATCGTTGATTTTGTATTCGAGACGGAAGGCCAGCACGTCTTTGATGATTTCAGTTGCGCTGATATCTTCAGAATGCTTGCGGTAGATGCAGACGAATTCATCACGCCTGATGCGGGCGAATATACCGCGAGAACCGACCGTGGCCGTCATGGTGGCGGCAATATTGCGTATCAGTTTATCGCTGGCATCCGTGCCTATGATGTTGGCCGTCTCAAACATCTTTTTCAGGCGTATGTGTGCCACCAGCAGGGTATGTCCGCGTTCCTGGGCTGCGCTGATTTCCCTGCCCAGAATATCCAGCAAGCGCAGGCGGTTGGGTAAGCCGGTGACGCCATCCTGATAAGCAGCCTGTTCCAGCTTGGCCATATAGTCGCGGGTCTTGGCCTGTACCCCTTGTTCGCTGACATACAGTTTTTCTTCCAGCTGGCTGCGGCTGAAATTATAGGCCAGTGCAATGCCGGAATAAAACAGCAGCGCTGCACTGGCTTGCAGCACAAATTTTTCATCATAGTTATAAGCGAAAGGAAAAATGCTGCTGCCCGCCAGCATGCTCAATACCATGGCCAGCAGCCACACCAGGCTCCATTGCGCCCCCTGGCGCTGCCCCTTGAGCCACAATGCCAGGAAGGGAAAAGCATAAATCCACAAGATGCCACTACCCGCAATGCCACCCAGCAAACCCAGCGTCACACTGGCCAGCAGGGCAAACAGCAAGAGCAGGGATTCGGCCATGGCCAGCAATTTTTCCTGACTGGACAGGAAAAAAGCCGTTCCCAGCATGAGCAGGGCTGTGGCAGCAACGATCATGCCGGGAAGTGGATAGCCGGACTGCAAATAATTTGCCAGTGCCAGCAACAATGCACATGGCAAAGCTACATAAATAAGTTGCCTGACATGGGGTTTGCGCTGATTGGCGCTGAGCTCATGCCGGGCCAGCATGCCTAGCACGCCCTTTACTATTCCAGAATGTGGCATCAATAGTCTCATCGCAAGGCTCTCCCAACATCAATTGACATGGACGCAGCTTCAGTTTCGTAGAGGCAATAGCCAGTTTCAGGAATTATTGGTCGGCAGTAATCATGAAGAAATATCCCAAATGATAAAAATCGATCACTCGCGAGTGTTAGCCCCTGTGCGCTGGCCCTGACGCTAGAGTTTAGTGCATTTTTTACAAAATTAAAGTATTTGCAATGTTAATTTTGAAATATTTTGCTGGATGTTGGAAAACTGTCAAAACTAGCTGTGTCCACACTCGTCATCCCGGGTTCCATGCAGCACATCCAGTCTGGGTCATTTGCTTGTAAATGATTTTCAGCTTCCTTCACAAGCTGGCTTGCGCAATTCATAACGAAAAGGAACGAAAGTGCCATATACGCAATAAATCAAAGGCAGTACGCTTGCCGCTCTGATAAGTCTGCAAATGTCTGCTGTACCTGAATTTGCAGGCGTCAGCCGAATGATTCAATTTTCATCTACCTGTACATGAAAAGGATAGCCAATGAATTTCCCTTTACGACTTCCCCTTCTTACCCTGGCAAGCATTTTTCTTGTGGCCACTGGTGTACTGCCTGCCAGCCCAGTCCAGGCGCAAAACAACAGCTTCAGCCTGAGCATCAGCCTGACCGGAACTGGCCGTGTCAGCGCTGAACCGACCGGCATACGCTGCGACAATACCTGCGTCAGTAATTTTAGTGCCGGTACCAATGTGACCCTGACCGCCATCCCTGCCAATAAATACATGACTCTGGGCAGCTGGGGTGGCGCCTGCTCAGGCAGTAACCCGACTTGCGTAGTCACCATGAATGCAGCGAAAAGTGTCACGGCCAGCTTCAAGTACTTACCTGTACAACCAATCGGCCAAACCGGCGCACCGGTCACCGTCAAGTGGAAAGCGCCATTGACCAGGGCGGATGGCACTTTATTGGGCGGGCTGACGGGGCTGACAGGCTACAAGGTGTATGGCAGCAAGACTCAATACGACCTGGCACCTGCTTTACTGACAACAGTACAAAACCCGCAGGCATTGTCGACATCCATCAACGGACTGGCGATCGGCACCTGGTATTTCTGGGCTTCAGCCACGACAGCAGATGCGGAAAGTGAGCTGCAATACCTGAACCAGGCGGTCGTGCAGGCTGCCACTCCGTAAATTGAACGCTGCTGCTTGACATCACATCCGGCCACCCGTGGCCACCAATCAAATTCGCGTCCATGCGTAATCACGCGGAGCGAATGATTAACAACAAATTCGAAAGACCATTCATGAAGACGATATTTGCGTATGGATTGCTGGTTCTTGCCTCGGCTTCGGCTCAGGCAACGGACTATTATTTCTCTGACTGCCAGGCGGGCGCGGATGCCATGTGCGTGCCCGGCAATGATGCCAATCCCGGCACCTCGCCATCGGCCCCCAAGCGCAGTCTGGCTGCTGCCAATGCCCTATTGGATAAAGTATCTGCGGGCGATCAGATACTGCTTGCAAAGAATGGCTCGTGGACATCAGTCACCTCGGCATTCTGGACTGGCAATAACAGAGGCACGGCAACAAATCACATTGTCATCGCCGATTATGCGCCAACAGGCTATAGCGGTTCTGCCAAACCCCTGATTACCTTGACAGGGAAACAGGCAAGTTGCCTGGTTATTACCAACGGTGGCGCAATACCCGTGCACAAGGAGGGTTTTACATTCAAGAACATCAAATGTGTTGGAGTGGGGATGAATGGTATCGCTGACGCTACCGGTATCAATACTTATAACGACGTTAGCGATGTGCTGCTGGAAAACCTCGACATTAGCGGTTTTACCCTGGGTGTCTATCCATCAGATGGCCGTGTCCTTGGTGTCGTGACCAAGAACCTGACACTGCGTAATTCCTACATCCATGACAACAGCACTCAAGGTTTCCTCGGCGGTGGCCCCAATTTGCTGATAGAAGGAAATACCTTCGACAACAATGGCTTTATCGCGACGACAGGTGTTCCCCTGTCACGTAATCATAATATTTACCTTACGGCACAGAACTTTACTGGTGCAGTAATACGCGGCAACAAGCTGACTCGATCTGCCATGTGCACACCAGGTACTGGCTATGCTTGCGGCGCCTACGGTCAATGCCAGGGTGCGCCTTTGATTATTCATGGAACCGCCAATGATCTTGTCATCGAAAATAATATCGTGGATGAATCGAGCGGCGCGACCGATGGTTGCTACGGCATTCAGGTCGCACCTGGATATCCCACTATCACGGAAGCTTTCCCTGGTGCGATTGTGCGCGGTAACCGTGTAGTGAATGTCGGCGCAACGGCGATTGACATTGGCTCGTGCCCGAATTGCGTGATTGAAGATAATGTAATTGCCTGGACTAATTCACCCAAAGCGACCGTGGTCGGTATCACCGCACCTTCTGGTAATGTCAGGGCCGAGGATGCCGTCGATACTAATCTGACCGTACGTAATAACTCGATTTATATCAGTGGTGCAGACGCCTACAGCAGGGCCATACAAATGACATCGACGGGATCTGGCCACAATGTAGTCAATAACCTGATCTTTTATGCTGCAGATACCAGTGCCAGTGCCAAGTGTTTCGTTACGACTGGCCTGGATATTTCTAAATTCAATACCTTTGATAACAACCTCTGCTATAGCGACAGAAGTGATCACCTGGTACGCTACAGCCAGGCATATGCCACGCTCACCGGGAATACCGGCGCACAAGCCGCTGGATTCGATGTGCACGGCAAGAACGTCCATCCACTGATTTCAGTGCCATCACCTGGTAACGGATATTCCATGGCCCTGTCCTCTCCGAATAGTCCCGCAGCCAGCGGCGGGCATCCAGCATTGTCGAAGCGGCTTGGCTACCGTGGTGCATTTGCCCCGAACTCGCCACTGTTCATCGGAGCGTATCCGTCCAGGCCAATAGCTATTGCACCATCTTCACCCACGCCGAACTAGAGCCTGATCCATCGCCAGCCTGCCATGACCATCCAGACGGTTAGTCATGGCAAGTTGGCAGGATGTATCTCTTTTCAGCGCTTGTTGAATCGGAGGCTGCTGCATAATTAGCCTGGCATTGTTGTGCCTCATTGACCAGGGCACCAGGTTATCTTGATTTTGCAAGAGCCTCTTAGCACATCACCGAAGCAACTTATAGTTGTTGTTATCCAGGCACTCAGTCCCAGAATTTATTGTAACCATTTGAATCAGAGAAAATGTCACAAAGAAACTGCATGCTAAAAAGCATGCACAGCATGGATTGTGGCTTGATGCTTTTTTCTCTGGAAGCAAACAGATTGTTAGAGTTCCTACAGGATTTAGCCATCATTTGGCACTCTGAAAAACACCCGATTCCATCTTCCGGCACGTCATTGACAGTGCAATGTCCTTGCAGATAATCTGACCAGTCTCAGATGATGGGGGGAAGAATTTGATTGATCAATTGCTGTCAGAAGCTGCATCCGTTATTACTGTCGACGGTTTTAAACAATGGCTGCGCAAGTCAATTCATCCTCTTTATCCGCATGCAGCCATTTACTGTGGTTATGGGCGTGTACACGCCGGTGGTGTGGGGCTTGATTACGTCATTACCGATAATTTCCCGGTTGCCCATCTCGACAACATACGCAATAAAGCCGGTGGCATGGATTCGCCGATTTTGCGGCGCTGGATCGCGACGCAAGAACCGCAATTCTTTTCAGTCAACAATCCATGGGGAGATATCCCACCGCTTTGGTTCGAACACTTCCGCAACACCGGCTTCAACAATCTCGCCTCGCATGGTGTGTTTGATGCTGAACGCTGCGTCGGTACCTATTACAGTTTCTTTGGTGTTGATGATCATTTCGATCAACAGAAGGCCGCGCTGCTCAGACAATTATGTCCGCTTGTTCACGAAGTGATGTGCAAGGTCATCGAGCACTTCAATGATTTCAGCCAGTTTGAAAGCAAACTCAATACGCTGACCAGACGCGAATCTGAAATTGCACGGCATGTCGGTCAGGGCAAGACCAACCGTGAAATTTCCGAGCTGCTTTGTCTCAGTGAAATCACGATCAAACATCACCTGATGAAAATATTTGCCAAACTGGACGTAGGCACACGCGCCCAACTGGCCGGTTTGCTGGCCGCCTACCATGCAAGGTCACGGCCAGACTGCGAGTTCAAGTTATTGTAGCCTTGTGCCAGAAAATGATCATCAGCCTGGTGGCGGTGTATGCTTTACCTGTGGACATTGGAAAGGCGCAGCAGCATTTGCTACCGGTACAGTGCGGTATTGATTAAAGAAATTGGTAAACCCGCGATAGCCATTCCATGGACCTGACGGATCATCGTAGGTGATGGCAACCCCATAGCAAGCCTGTATGCGGGCACCTGCACCAGCCTTGTCATATGCCAGATTCATCGCCACACCGAAGTTGGCATCGTGCTCATCAAACCAGGTATTCCAGATGTTGTCTGCATCATGCCATTTCAACTTCTTCCAGCAATACTGACTGGACCAGTCGGTAGAGCAATAATTCTGCAAGCTCACTGTGCTGATACTCACTGGCGCTTCATCGTACATCAGCACCATGGGTGGAATCGATGATGAATTTACTACAGCGCCCAGTGAACAGCCTGCCTTGTAGCCTGGCGGTTGCGGGAATTTTGGATCCGCTTCAAAGACTGCATAGGAAGAGGGCAGTACAAAAGTATTTTCTACCGTACTACGGTCATAACAAGTCTGCGCCTGGTAATCCCAGATGGCACTGGCCTTGGATGATACTGAACGCCATGGTCGCTGCGCGTCACTGCCAGCCGCATTGTCTTTAATACCCCACAGCATATTCAATGAACCACGTGACTGGCCAACCAAAAAGAGATTGTCGGGATCAATATGCAACTGCTCTGCGTTGTAACGCATGAATTGTATGCCGTCACGAATGTCGGTGTTACCGGGGGCTGGATTGAATTTGGCATCATAAGATGCAATCGGATGCCTGAATTCCAGTGAGATTACGGTGTAGCCAGCATTCAGTGCCTGCACCAGTACGCTCTGGAACAAGGTCGAAGTTGCATACGGGTTGTCACTCGGTGTACTGCTTTCCTTGAACATGAATTTTTCTGTCTGCCCATTCGGATGAGTGAAGATAATGACGGGCCGTTTTGTACCCACAGGATCAGTCGCCGGGTCAACCGGGCTATAGACGGATGCGCGTTGGGTCAGGTAGGCCGCAGAACCCGGCTCCCACCATACTGCCTTGTCGGCATAACAAAAATTATCGCTCTCCCAGAAGGTAATTTGCCCGGACTGATTCTGGTAGTTGATGTAGGCAATAGTGTGGCTTTTGGCGACTGGCAGTTTGTTTGTACAGTCAGGTGAGGGTAGCGCAAGGCTTTGCGCATAACTGTTACCCACAAAAAGCAACAGGAATGAAAATACGATTTGCACGGCTGCTTTGAAAAAAGACTTCATGAAATGCTCCCTGGTGTTTGCTACTTGTTGAGCTGGATAGAATCGTCATTCGTGGACTATTAAAAAACACGCGACATCGCAGCCCGGCAAGGAACCCGCAAAGCATGTGTTTTTATCTCTTTTTATGATGTTGAGCGTGCTGATTCTAGCTTTGTTTTTTTGACTATAAAGAGGCTGTTACCAGAGATTACACAGCCTACAAGTCGGTAACCGTATAGCAAGCTAAAGCTACAATAGTCATACACTTTGGAACAATAAGTCCTGCCGGTGCCAGCCAGGTGAGTTAGCTCTGGGAGCAGGGAGAAAGTGACATTGAGCCAGAAGGCTTGCACGGGCAGCGCATGCTGCCCGCTCAATTTCCTGCATTAAAGATCAGGATGCCGCAACGTGGTCGAGGATGTTCTGGAAGGCAATGCGGAAATACAATTCATAACTGGCCTGTTCTACATAACCCAGATGCGGGGTGGCCAATACATTTTCCCTGTGCAGTAGTGGATGATCTGGCGCGACGGGTTCGCTCTCGAAAACATCAATCGCGGCAAAACCGGGGCGACCAGCATCCAGCGCCGCTTCAAGTGCGCCAGCCTGCACCAGTTCTGCGCGGCTGGTATTGACGAACAAGGCATCCGGCTTCATCAGGGCCAGATCAGCCGGGCTGACGATGTCGCGCGTCGCATCATTCAATCGCAAGTGCATGCTGATGATGTCGCACTCGGCAAAAAAAGCCTCTTTGGATGCCGCTACCAGCAAACCATCTGTGGCTGCCTGCGCACGGCTGGGTTCACGTCCCCAGACCATGACTTGCATGCCAAAGGCGCGGGCATAGCCAGCGATGAGCTTGCCGATCTTGCCGTAACCCCAGATGCCCAGAGTACGCTTCTTCAAAACCCGTCCCAGCTGGTTATGTACAGGATGAAGGGAGGAGGTTTGCCAGGCGCCTTCCTGCAAGAGCTGTGCATAATTGGCCAGGCGACGTGAAGCTGCCATGATCAGTGTCCAGGTCAGTTCAGCCGGTGCAGTCGGGTCACCGATACCTTCTACGACGGTAATACCCAGTTCAGCCGCTGCTTCCAAATCAATATTGCCTGCTACCTTGCCGGTTTGTGATATCAGCTTTAAATTTGGCAATTTTTGCATGAGCGCGCGCGTCAGGCGGGTGCGTTCGCGTATCAGTACCACGGCATCAAAAGGCTGCAGACGTATCGCCAGTTGACCAATTCCCACGGCAGTATTGTTGAAGACTTTGACTTCATGATCCTTCAATAAGTCAAAGCAAGGCAGCTGCCGGACTACGTCCTGGTAATCATCAAGTATGGCTATTTTCATGGTTCATCCTTATACATTCTTTAAAATCAGGGAAAATCTTTATTCCGGGTTTTATTCAAGTCTGGGTTGAAAAATCTTCACTTTCATAAAACGTAAAACAATGATAATGAAACTGAGGCAAAATTCGCTTCCTGCCAGACTCGCGTGTACAATGTCCGCCTACGTAGCTTTTAGATTCTTCCGCCCCGCGCCATCCTGCCGGGCGCAAGCCAGGAGCCAAGACACCCTCTTGTCTTCGTATTATCCGACAGAACCGCCGCTATGGTGTTCGCCTTGCTTGAGCGCTCCTGCGATCGCATCGCCACAATCTAACGACGATCCTGCCGTGCCGCTACACCGGTTTTTTTATTGAAATGGCATTGGAGGTAGTATCGTGAATCAACCCATCATGAAAGGTGTGGCTGCATTGAACGCACCCGCTTACGTGAAACATCAGAAATTGATCAACTGGATCGCCGAAATGGCGGCTTTGACCAAACCTGACAATATCTATTGGTGTGACGGCTCGCAAGAAGAGTATGACCGTCTGTGCGCACAAATGGTTGCCGCTGGCACCATGAAAAAGCTGAATGAAGCCAAGCGCCCCAACAGTTATCTGGCCTGTTCTGACCCTTCGGACGTCGCCCGTGTTGAAGACCGCACCTATATCTGCTCAGCCAACAAGGAAGATGCAGGCCCGACCAATAACTGGATGGCCCCGGCAGAAATGCGCGCCACCCTGAACCCCATGTTTGATGGCTGTATGCGTGGCCGCACCATGTATGTCGTGCCTTTCTCCATGGGCCCGCTGGGTTCACCCATCGCCCACATAGGCGTGGAATTATCTGATTCCCCTTACGTTGCCGTCAACATGCGCATCATGACGCGCATGGGTCAGGCTGTGTATGACGTACTGGGTACGGATGGTGATTTCGTCCCTTGCGTACATACCGTAGGCGCACCATTGGCAGAAGGCCAGGCTGACGTTGCATGGCCTTGCAATAACACCAAATACATCGTGCATTATCCAGAAACGCGCGAAATCTGGTCTTTTGGTTCCGGTTACGGTGGTAATGCACTGCTGGGCAAGAAATGCTTTGCGCTGCGTATCGCCTCCACCATGGGCCGTGACCAGGGCTGGCTGGCAGAACACATGCTGATCCTGGGCGTTGAATCACCAGAAGGCAAGAAGCATTATGTCGCAGCGGCCTTCCCGTCTGCCTGTGGCAAGACCAATTTCGCCATGCTGATCCCTGCCATCAAAGGCTGGAAAGTCACAACGATTGGTGATGACATTGCCTGGATCAAACCTGGCAAGGATGGTCGTTTGTATGCGATCAACCCGGAAGCCGGTTATTTTGGCGTGGCACCAGGTACCAATACCGCCACCAATTCCAACTGCATGGCGTCTTTGACCGCCAACACCATCTTCACCAATGTCGGCCTGACGGATGATGGCGATGTCTGGTGGGAAGGCATGAGCAAAGAAGCGCCAGCGCACCTGATCGACTGGCAAGGCAAGGACTGGACACCAGAAATCGCCAAGGAGACAGGCCGTAAAGCCGCCCATCCAAATGCGCGTTTCACGGTCGCAGCAACCCAAAACCCGGTTATCGACGCAGCCTGGGATGACCCGGCTGGCGTGCCTATCTCGGCCTTCATCTTTGGTGGCCGTCGCTCAACGACTGTGCCGCTGGTGACTGAAGCCCGCAACTGGGTAGAAGGCGTCTACATGGCAGCCACCATGGGTTCTGAAACCACGGCTGCTGCCGTTGGCCAGCAAGGTGTGGTACGTCGTGATCCTTTCGCCATGTTGCCTTTCATGGGCTACAACATGAGCGACTATTTCCAGCACTGGCTGGATATGGGCAAGAAGATAGAAGCGGCAGGCGCAACACAACCAGCCATTTTCTGCGTCAACTGGTTCCGTACGGATGAAAACGGCAAATTTGTCTGGCCAGGTTTTGGCGACAATATGCGCGTGTTGAAATGGATGCTGGAACGCATAGAAGGCAAAGCAAACGGTGTGGAAAACATCTTTGGTGTCACGCCTACCTTTGCCGACCTGAACTGGGAAGGTCTGAACTTCACGCAAGCGCAGTTCGATACCATCACTTCCATCGACAAGGCAGCCTGGGAAGCAGAATTGAAACTGCATGCCGAGCTGTTTGAAAAACTGGCCTACCACTTGCCAGCCGATCTGGAAGCGACCCGTGTCGCCCTGGAAAAACGCCTGGCAGCGTAAACCATCGTTTTCTGGCAATGACAAAACGCGGCTACGGCCGCGTTTTGTTTTTTTGCACAAACTGGAAATGCGGGCACAAGGGGTGTATAAATATCATCAGCCTCCACCACTCCACGATGCTCATTCTTCCGGGGACCGCATGCGCCTATCCACCACATGGCTGTTGCTAATGCTCACTGGCAGCATGCTGCTATCACCGACCCTGGCGCAAGGACAGTCACAAAGTCGTGAAGAGCGCAGGCTGGATATCTCGCTGTCCGATGCAAATCGCCCGAGTACGATCATCTCTCAAAAAGTCCTGATCAAGGCTTACGAACAACTGGGCATCAAGCTTAATTTCATTGCCACGCCAGCAGCGCGGGCGATCAGCATGTGGAACGGCGGCAGGCTGGACGGTGTTTCTGCCAAAGTCATAGATACAGGTTTGCCAGACTCCATCAAGATAGACATACCCATCGTCTATGAAGAAGCGGTGGTATTTACAGCGAAAAAGAATATCACCGTGGATGGCTTCGATAGCCTGAAACCCTATGTAGTCGGTTATGTCAGCGGGATTCCCTATCTTGAAGACAGGCTCAGGAATGTGGCGCAAAAAGAAACTGCCCCCAGCCTGGAATCACTGTTCAGAAAGCTCGAAGCCGGGCGCACCGATGTCGCCGTTGACTCCCGTTTCAGTTTTTGCCTGGTGCGAAAACTAGGCTTGAACCACATACGCATACTTGAGCCATCGCTGGAAAAACGCCTGGGTTACCACTTCCTGCATGCCAGGCATCAGCAACTGGCGCCTGCTGTGGAAGCGGTTTTACGCAATATGGAAAAAGATGGCAGCATCCGGAAGATCCAGGAAGAAACCATGCAAGAGTATATGGAGCAATGCACTGAGCTGTCTGACGCTAAAAACAAAAAAGCCGCAGGTTGATTACCTGCGGCTCTTCAATCTTGTCCAACGCACTACTTATATGCAATCAGCGCAATCAACGATGTACTGGCAATAATACGGGTTTGCGTTTCAAGCCACTCTTTGCTGTCGCCTGCTCAGACGCCTGCATGATGGCACTGGCACCCAGCGCATGCTCAGTTGGCACAGGCTTGCTCAGCATACGTGCCAGCTTATTGACCAAAGGTTTGCTGATATAGGCTGCCGGAAAAGCGATAGGCCATACAGTCAGCCAGGCTTCCATCCAGGCACCAACAAAGTCATGGCCCCAGCCCATCCACATCAGGCGCAAGACGGCTGTTGCCACCAGGCTCACCAGACCTGTCGTCAGGATGGTAGGCAGCATGGACGCCAGACTCCTGGAACCAGCCACCACACGTGGCTGGCGCTGTGTCACTACCGGGCTCTGGACTGCACCGCCAGCCAGAGAATACGCAGATGAATGTTGCATAAGGCCAATTACTTATTTAATCGTGCTACTGTTTAGTCACGGGCGGTTAGCCACGTGCAGCCAGGGCACGCAATTCAGCTGCCATGTTTGGCGAACTACGGTCCAGATCATTGGCGATGCGGCGGATAGTCAGCATATTGCGCAAATTACGTGAAGCTGTTTTTTCTTCACGAGATTGTTTTGGGCTGATAAGCAGCAAAGCAGCGCGCAACATGCCCAGCAACATAGGCTTGAAAACGATGAGCATGGTGGCCAGGATACCCAGACCCAACAATGGACGGGCAGCGCCAACAACGGCACTGATAGCGATTTGGGAAACTGGCAGGGCACTGGCTGCAGGGAAGGCGATATTCAGGAAAGTCATGATTTACTCCACTCTTTAAACACTTTGTAATGACGTCATAATATTGCACCGCATCATATAATTCTAATTTTGATTTACCATATCAATTATGCTGTTCATGAATAATTGTCAGTAACTTATTATTGACCTACCAACCGGAGCAAATAACGTGAATTTTCTGACATTGGATTTGAATCTCCTGCGTGTTTTTGATGCCGTCATGATCGAGCAAAACCTGACCCGTGCGGCAGACAAGCTGGCCATGACCCAGCCAGCCGTATCCAATGCCCTGAAACGCCTGCGCCATTCGCTGGGGGATGAGTTATTGATACGCACAGCCTATGGCGTGAAGCCGACGCCGCGTGCTGAAACCCTGTGGCCAGCGATACGCCAGGCACTGTCCAGCCTGGAAAGTGCGATTGCCCCGACCAGCTTTGATGTATCACAGGCGCAAACCACCTTCAGGATGGCGATGTCGGACGCTACCGCCGCCTTGTGGATGCCAACTCTGGTGAATGTCCTGGAAAAAGAAGCGCCCCGCGTGAATGTACGCATGGTGCCGCTGACCACCCGTGAACCGCGCCCTATGCTGATGCGTGGTGACATTGATATCGCCATCGGTTTCTTCCCCGGTGTTGTCGCCCAGCTTACGGGCGGGCAAGGCGCGGCCAATAGCGCAATCCGCCATGAACGGCTGTATTCCGGTCACTATGTTGTTGTCATGCGCCAAAATCACCCTTTGGCCAATAAAAAACTGACACTGGACGACTACTGCAATGCAAAACACTTGCTGGTGAGTTTTTCTGGTCGTGCCCATGGCCTGGTGGATGAAGCCCTGAGCCAGATGGGGCGCGAAAGACGCATTGTATTAACAGTTAATCAATTCTTTACCAGTGGTCGGGTAGTGTCCAATTCTGATTTGCTGACAGTGCTGCCGCGCCATCTGGTTGCCGCCACGGGTATGACCGAAGCACTGGTCTGGAAAGAACTGCCTTTCGCCATGCCGGATGTACACGTGGACATGCTGTGGCATGAGCGCGATAGCCGCAACCCCGCCCATCAATGGATACGCCGCAACCTGGTGGATATGACACACTCCAATTTGATTACCGAATTGGAACATGAGGTAAAACTCGATACCTGAAGCACGGAAAGAATTTCATCCTTACTTCAAGGTCGAAAATCGAGGCCGAAAATCAAGGATAGAGAAAAAGGACGAATTTGCTTACTATTGCCGCAGCTTGAAAAACTTGCTAGTCTGAAATCCGGTTTTTAAGACTGGCTTTTAAGCCTGGTGTTGACTTTATTAAACTGGCCAGTCCAGGAGTTTAGCAGCATGACATTTCAGCTTTAGATATGACCGAAGTCCGTAACACTTGCTGTCGGCTCTTGTTTTTGCTCGCATTTTGCCTGGGCATCTGCGGAACGGGTGTACACGCGGCAATTTTAAAGCTGGATAATGGCAAGAATGAAATTCCCTTAGCCTCTGCCTTCCAGATCTATGAAGACAAAAGTGCACAACTGCAAATAGCAGACATCCTCAAACCAGGCAGCACGACAGAGTTCCGGCCCTTGCGCGGCAATCTGAGTGCCTCTTTTTCCGCATCCGCATTCTGGCTGAAGCTGGATGTACAGCGCAGCCAGGCCAATATTGCCCGGCAATGGTTGATGGAGCTGTCGCCGGTCTTGCTTGACGATATCCGTCTGTACCATGTCAGCCCTGACGGCAGCATGACGGTGCACCGTGCAGGTGACCGCCTGTCTTTTTCCAGCCTGGAGCTAAAACACCGCTATCCGCTGTTCATGCTGCAATTGCCGGATACCCAGGTACATCATCTGTATCTGCGCATACAAAGCAGCAGCGCGGTATTTTTGCGTGCCAGCCTGTGGGAATCACATGCCTTTGCGGAACACTCGAACCAGGTTTCCATTTTCATGGGTATTTATTATGGCGTCCTGCTGGCCATGATTGTGTATAACCTGTTGCTAGCCATCTCTTACCGCGACGTGGCACTGCGCTATTACCTGTTTTTGTCTTGCATAGCCTTGCTGGCGGGAATGAGCCTGAACGGCCATGTTGCCATGTACATACTGCCTGACTGGCCGGAACTGGTGGATATACTGCCCAGCTTTCTCTCGCCGCTGGTGGTCATGAGTTCCACCATGTTTATCGCCAGTTTTTTGCGCCTGCATGAAAAAATGCCGCGCATCAATCGTCTGTTCATTTTTACCCAGATCATTTGCGCCTGTGTGTCACTGGCCGTGCTGGCCGGTTATTACCAATTGGTCGCACCACTCATGCAATTGACAGGCTTCGCCCTGATGATGGTGATTTTGCCGGTTTGCCTGCTGGTGGGCATGCGTGGTTATCGCCCTGGTTATATCGTCTTCCTGGCGTCGGCCACCTGGATTACCGGGCTTTCGCTGGTGGCACTGCGCAATATGGGTGTACTGGAACCGAGCTGGGCAACCGAGTATGGTTTCCAGATAGGTTCAGCCATAGAAGCCATCTTGCTGGCACTGGCCCAGGCTTACCACATCAGCCTGATGAAGAAAGAACATGCCCAGACCCAGGCCACACTGCTGGAAATATCCCAGCGTACTGAACAAGAGCTCGACGCCAAGGTCAGGCAGCGCACTGCCGAGCTGGCAGAAGCCGTGGCCAGCCTGCAAAAACTGGACAAGGACAAGAATGATTTCCTTGGCATTGCTGCCCATGATTTGAAAAACCCCTTGACCAGTATCATAGGCATGAGCGATTTGTTGCGTAAACTGCAGCAGGACATGCCGGAGCAGCAGCGCCAGCATTATCTTGAGCGCATCAGCAGCAGCGGCCAGCGCATGATGCGCATCATCAGTAATTTGCTGGACGTGAATGCCCTCGACTCCGGCCATCTGCACCTGAAATTGCAAAGTCTGGATTTGAGCAAGATTTTGCAGGACGTGGCCCAGCAATATACCGAGATGCTGAAAGCCAAAGACTTGCAAGTGATACTGGATATACAAGATGGCGTCATGATCAGGGCAGACTTTGATGCCTGTGTACAAATCATTGATAACCTGTTGTCGAATGCGGTCAAGTATTCGCCTTTGGGCAAGCGCATTTGGCTGAATGTCAGCAGCACTGCAGGATTTGGCGTTTTCCAGGTCAGGGATGAAGGGCCGGGCTTATCCACAGCTGACCAGCAGCATTTGTTTGAAAAATTCTCCAAACTCTCCAGCCTGCCGACAGCGGGTGAACATTCCAGCGGCCTGGGCCTGTCCATCGTCAAAAAACTCAGTGAAGCCTGCGGCGGCAAAGTCGATTGCGAAAGCGTGGTCGGGCAGGGTTGCAACTTCATGGTAGAACTACCGCTGGCAGCATAAATATCTGGCCAGACGGGAATGGCTTACAATCACTGACATTCAACGTACATCAACAATATCCATCATGTTCACAGGCATAGTACAGGGCATAGCCCGCATCGCAACACTCAATGACAAAACCGGCTTGCGCACTTATCAGCTGGAATTTCCCGATGGTTTTTGCAAGGACCTGGAAATCGGTGCCAGCGTCGCCGTCGACGGCGTTTGCCTGACCGTGACAGCCCTGCACGGCAACAATGCCGCAGAATTTGATGTCATGCAGCAAAGCCTGGCCATCACCACCCTGGGCGAATATGCTGAAGATGGCCGCGTCAATGTAGAGCGTGCCGCCAAAGATGGTGCCGAGATCGGTGGCCACCCTCTGTCCGGCCACATCGACTTCAAAGCCCATATCGCCCAGATACGCGAGCTGGAAAACAATTACGTGATACGCATCGCCGTACCACCAGAATGGCTGCGCTATATCTTCGCCAAAGGCTATATCGCCATCAATGGTGCCAGCCTGACGATAGCCGAGGTCAACCGCCAGGAAGGCTGGTTTGAAGTCTGGCTGATCCCCGAGACCCTGCGCATGACCGTCTTTGCCGAGAAAAAAACCGGTGCCAGCCTGAACATAGAAATTGAACGAACCACGCAAGTCGTGGTCGATACCGTACGCAATATGCTGGCAGAAACCCTGGGGCCACTGTTGCCAGCATTGGAAAGCCTGCTTGCGCAGCAAGGCAAGGACCTGGGACAAATCATACAAGCCCAGGTGCCGCCACCCAAATGAACTGAACCTGCGCTTGCCTCAGCCTCAAACATTAAAAGGATAGCCATGCACACTGCCGTACCAGATCCAACCAGCGAAGCAGCCACCACTATCCTCAACAATATCCGGCTATGGCAAGATGCCACGGCTGCCGGGGATGTGGATAAGTTGCTGGATTTGATGGATGAAGAAGTGGTATTCCTGGTGGCAGGTCATCCGCCCATGAAGGGCCGTGAGCAATTCGCCCAGAACCTGCGCAATATCTTGCAAACACATCACATCGCTTCCAGCTCACAGATACAGGAAATTGTCGTACAAGCCGATCTTGCCTATACCTGGTCTTACCTGCAAGTCGAGATCATCCCTAAACAGGCGGGCCAGCATATGAAGCGTGCCGGGAATGTGCTGAGTATCTGGCGCTTGCAGGCAGATGGCAAATGGCGTATCAGCCGTGATGCCAATCTGCTGACGCTGGAAACCCAGCCTGAGCCGGGAGCCTGAGCATGCGCAAGCTTTCCGGCTCATCGCTCAACAGCTTGTCCACAGGCTTGTCAACATACATATCTACACACTTATGCACCGCTTTTCTGGGCTTGTCCACAGCCTTATGTACAAGCTTATCCACAGATGCCTATGCACAAAACATTGATGCACCGAATGTCGTCCCCATCACGGCACAACTGACCAGCTCGGGCCAGCCTACCGCCAAAGCGCTGGAAGGACTGGCAGCACAAGGCTATGAAGCCGTCATCTACCTGGCCCCGCCGCACGTCTCTGATGCGGTACGCGAAGAGAACCTCATCGTCGGTCGCCAGAACATGCTGTTTGTGAATATCCCGATAATTTTCAACAAGCCAGCTGTCAGCGACTACGAAACCTTTGCCGCCATCCTGCAAGGCCTGGGAAATAAAAAGGTATTGGTGCACTGCCAGGTAAATATGCGCGCATCCACCATGGTCTTCCTGTACCGCGTCGTGATCGGCAAGGAAGACCCCGTCCTCGCCTATGAAGCCGTCAGCAAGGTCTGGGCACCCAGCGGGCCATGGAAGGCTCTGATGCTGGATGTCCTGCAAAAGCACAAGATCAATTTTGATCCGTATTGATTCTTGACTGTCACTGTAACCACCTACTTTGGTAGGCTGTGTTTTTGTATTCCGCCTCTGTAGTATGCAAAGTGGGCATGTCTTATGTTGGTCATGCTGTCTAAAAACCGGGTGGAATATCGTGATTGAATACTTCAGCAATGCCATCAAGAACGAGCATATCGTTACCTGGGGACAGGCTATACGCGCCCTGCTTATCTCAATACCGGTTTTTGTACTCTTCCTGATAGTCTCGACCGTCATCGTGGTCGGTATCGTCGTACTCGCTGGTTTCACAGGACAGGGCGGGCATGGCAGCAACCCCAGCAACACAGAATTCTTTAACTCTGCATTTGGCTATGCCAAGATATTTGGTCTCATTACTTTCCTGAGTTCACTTGCCGTCATACGCGCTATCTGTCTGTGCATAGGTGCCGTGTGCCAGGTAAGTTACGGCAAAACCAATATTGCTTTCTTTATCGTCACCGGTGTACTTGCCACAGCCTTGTTGTTGATGGCGGTTTTTTTTACTTATCTGCGTCCCAGTCCCTGAGCGCTGAAATTCTTTTACGGAAGTCTGTTGCATTTACCCCCACGGAAGAAATCGTAACACCGGAAGATATCGTAACAAGTGAAATATCGACAATGCCCGTGTCATAATCATTGTGCAAAATTTGAGCAATCCATCCAGATCAATCAGGGACACCACATGCAAAGCAAATCGTTAAAAATGGCGATGTTGTTCGCCTTACTCATTGCCATCATAGGCGGCGCATACTGGTACAAGAACAAGAGCCCGGGTACCTCTGATGGCATTGGTGCCCTGGTGGTCAATGATGATCCGAATGCGCCTTTGACCCTGGTGGATGCAGCTGACCGTGGCCTCGATGGTGCACCCGCACTGGCGCTGACCTTCAGCATCCCGCTCGACAGCAGCAAGACTTATGAAAAATACCTGCAGGTATTCGAGATGCCAGCTTCGGCTGCTGACCTGAAAAAAGCCGAAACCAATAGCAGCGATGAAGACAATGGCTATGACGACGACGGCCAGTCCAAAAAAGGCAAGGTCAGCACGGTCAGCACCAAGGCTGAAGACACTGACAGCAAGGGTGGCAAACCGGTAGCCGGTGCCTGGGTGGTAGGTGAAAACCCGCGCCTCTTGTACTTCCCGCATATCAAGCCGCAAACCCGCTATGTGGTGCAAGTGCAGATCGGCCTGCCCGCGCGCAATGGCAAGACCCTGGGTAGTGAAGCGCGCTATTCCATCGTCTCGGCTCCTGTCTCACCTTCCTATTATTTCGCCAGCAATGGCATGGTCTTGCCCGCCAAACAGAATGGTGGCTTGCCCATCGTGACAGTGAATGTGCCAGAAGTGGATGTGCAATTCCTGCGCGTGAAAAATGACCAGTTGCCACGCTTTCTGGACCGCGTCATCAATGGCAAGCCTAAAAAAGCCGATGCCGCAAAAACTGAAGGAGAAGAAGGTGAGGGTGGAGATGATTACAACTACGACTGGAAACGCAGCAGTTTGAAAGGTGCCGTCCAGGTTTACCAGCTTGATGATTTGCGCAATATGTCAGACAGTGTCTATCTTGGTCGCTTCATGACCGAGCAAAAAGCCAATAAACGCAGCGTCACCTATATCTCGGTGGAAGATATCAAGGAGCTCAAGGATCCCGGTGTGTATGTCGCCGTCATGAGCCAGCCTGGCCGCTTCCGCTATGAATACCAGACCACGTATTTCTATGTATCCGACCTCGGCCTGCATACGCATTTGTATGACAAGTCAGCGGATGCCTTTGTCAGTTCTTTGACAGATGGCAAGGCCGTTAGTGGCGTCGAAGTATCGTGGATGGATGAAACCGGCAAAGTACTGGCCAAGTCTGACACCAATGGCGACGGCCATGTGACTTTTGCCGAACAACCCAAAACTGCCAAGGTCTTGATGGCACGCAAGGGCGAGCAAATTTCTGTACTGGCCCTGAAAGAACCCGCACTGGATTTGTCTGAATACGATATCACCGGCTCACCATTCAAGGCGACGCGCCTGTTTGCCTATTCTGGCCGCAACTTATACCGCCCCGGTGAACAATTTGATTTGTCGGTATTGGCACGCGATGCCGATGGCCGTGCCGTACCTGCCAAGGCCATACAGGCCAAGCTGAAACGCCCGGACGGCAAGGAACAGTTCACCGCCACCTGGCGACCAGACCAGCGCTTTGCCGGTTACCTGGTCAAGCGTATGGAGTTGCCTGCCGATGCACCTACTGGCTTCTGGACCCTGGAATTGCGTGCTGACCCTGCCGACAAGGTGCCGGGTACAGTATTCCGCTTCGGTGTCGAAGAATTCCTGCCAGAACGCATGAAGCTGGATTTGTCCAGCAAGCTGGCGAATTTGGCGGCTGACAGTGACTACAGTGTCGATGTCGTCGGTAATTATCTGTATGGCGCACCAGCAGCCGGTAACCGCCTGCTGGGTGTGGCCCAGTTTGAACGTAATAAAAATCCGCTGGCCAAGCAGTACCCCGGTTTTGAATTTGGTGATGTCACTGAGAATGAAGCCAAGACCCGCACTGAACTGGCTGAAAGCAAGCTTGATGATGAAGGCAAGGCCTCCGTCGATGTTGATCTCTCACCTATCGCCAAGCGCCGTTCACCCTTTACCGTGCGCACTACCCTGAGCCTGCTGGAAAGCGGTGGACGCCCCGTTGTACGCAGTATGGAACGCGTAGTCTGGCCAGCCCCGGTGCTGGTCGGCCTGCGCCCCATGTTTACTGGTGAATATGCGCCTGAAGGCAGCCCGGTAGAGTTTGAAGTCATACGTTCGGACAAGGATGGCAAATTGCAGGCTTCACCGACTTTGCCGGTGCGCTTGTTCCGCGAAGACCGCAATTATTACTGGCGCTTTGAAGACCAGCGCGGCTGGCAGTCCGGCTTTACGGAGACGGACGAACTGGTAGAAACCAGTGCCGTCGCCGTGCCCGCCAATGGCCGTGGCAAATTGCGCCTGCCAGTGCGCTATGGCCGTTATCGCCTCGAAGTGCTGGACCCGGACACCAAGATGCAGGCCGTGTACCGCTTCTATGTAGGCTGGAGTGCACGCACAGATGAAAGCCAGGGCGTGCGCCCTGACAAAGTCGCCATGAAGCTGGATAAACCGGTCTACAAAGACGGCGACACTGCACGCCTGACGATCACCCCGCCGCACAAGGGCGAAGCCCTGATCACGGTAGAAGGTGACAAGACCCTGTGGATAAAACGCATGTCTGTCGGTGCGGATGCAACCACGATCGATATCCCGCTCAACAAAGACTGGAAACGTCACGACCTGTATGTCACTGCCGTGGTTTTGCGCCCCGGCAATGAAGGCGACAAGGTAACACCAGCACGTGCACTGGGCCTGGCGCATATCCCGCTGGACAGGGCAGACCGCAAATTCGCTGTGACCATGGAAGCACCGGTCAAAGTGCTGCCTGACAGCACCGTCAAGGTGAAAATCAAGGTGCCAGAGGCCAAAGGCCAGAAAACCATGGTGACCTTATCGGCAGTGGATGTGGGCATTTTGAACATCACCAAGTTTATCTCGCCTGATCCGCATGCCTTCTTCTTTGCCAAATTGCGTTATGGCTCAGACCAGCATGATATCTATGGCCGTCTCATAGAAAAAATGCAGGGCCAGAAAGGCAAACTGAAATTTGGTGGTGACAATACGCCCAAAGCCACCAAGAGCTTGCCGAAGAAGGTCAAACTCATCGACATCTTCAGTGGCCCCGTGCAACTGAATGAGCAAGGTGAAGCCGAGATACCGCTGGCCATCCCTGACTTCAACGGTACCTTGCGCCTGATGGCCGTGGTGGCCGGTGGCGAGCGTTTTGGCGCCAAGGATGCCGAGATGACAGTCGCCGCACCGCTGATTGCCGAACTGGCGACGCCACGTTTCCTGTCCTTTGGTGACACAGCCATCGTCGCGCTGGATTTGCATAATCTCTCAGGTGCAGGACAAAGTCTGAAAGTCAGCATCAATGGCGGCGAAGCACTGAAACTGACGGAAGCCGAACGCAGCGTGAGCCTGAAAGACCAGCAAAAACAAACCCTGCGCTTCCCTATCGAGGCCAAGCCGATGCCGGGTTTGCATACCATTACTGTCAATATCAGCGGCTCTGGCATCAAGATGGAGCGCAGCTTTGCTTTGACCGTGCAGGCACCGACGCCACAAACCCAGATCACCAAGCGCTTTACCGTAAAAGCCGGTGAATCGCTGGATATCAAAGAGGCTGACCTGGCAGGCTTGCACAAGGGATCGCTGCTGGCGCATATGGTGGTATCAAACAAGGCACCTATCGATATCCGCGCCGCCATTCAGGGTTTGCTGACTTACCCGTATGGCTGTGCCGAGCAAACCACAAGTACTGCTTACCCGCATGTATTCGTAGATGAAGAAGCCGCCAAGCGCTTTGGACTCAAAGCTTATACACGCGAGCAAAGGGTAGAAATGCTGGACAAGGCCATCGCCCGCCTGGCCAGCATGCAGGCACCCAATGGCGGCTTCAGCCTGTGGGGCAATGTATCCGAGTATGAATACTGGCTGTCTGCCTATGTCACCGGCTTTTTGGTGGATGCACGCGAACAGGGCTTTGGCGTACCAGATGCCATGTATAACAAGGCCCTGGATTACCTCCTGCGCGGTTTGCAGGATGGCGTAGCACGCATGCCAGCCAGCCCAAAACCGGCAGCAGCAGCGACTACTACCGGCACCAGCACCAACCTGTGGGAAGAAAACCGCGTGCGTGACAATAGCCACTTCAATGTACTGGCTGCCGGTGCGTATGTACTGTCACGCCAGAACAAGGCACCGCTGGCAACATTGCGCCAGATGCACGACGCCCGTGGCCACGCGCAATCCGGCCTGGCCCTGGTGCAACTTGGCATCGCCCTCAAGCAAATGGGTGACAAGGCACGCAGCGATGTGGCCCTGGCCGAAGGTGTCAAGAAGGGCCGTGACAATGGTTATTGGTGGTATGACTATGGCAGCAACCTGCGCGACGCTGCCCTGTCCTATGCCTTGCTGGATCGCCACCAGATCACGCTGGCTGGCCGCGATAACCTGATCGGTGTCATCGCCAATGAGATGGAAAAACATCGCTACTACAGCACCCAGGAAAAACTCGCCCTGTTCCTGGTAGGCCGTTCTTACAGTACTGGTGAGGCAGCGCCATGGACAGGCACCCTGGCTATCGCAGGCAAGACCGATGAATTGTCAGCCAAGGCCACGCTGTTCCGCGAATTGCAGGCCAGTGAATTGTCAACCGGTGTCAAGCTCAGCAACAGCAGCAAAGACAATCTGTATGTGGAATTGTCCATGACCGGCAACCTGGTCAAGCTGCCACCTGCGAAGAGCGACGTCATAGAGCTGAGCCGCAAGATGTATGCACCAGATGGCTCAGAAATCGGTAACCGTGCCCTGAAGGTAGGCGAAACCATCATCATGCGCATTACAGCCCGCAGCCGCAGCGTCATGGGCACAGGCATGATCGTTGACCGCATCCCGGCTGGCCTGGAAATCGAAAACACGAACATCGTCCAGGGTGAACAAATGGGTGTCGTAACAATAGACAAACTCAATCCTGCCGAAGCCATGCAAAACCCGCACATCAAGCATGTCGAGTTCCGCGATGACAGGTTTGTAGCGGCAGTACGCATGGACTGGAATGTACTGAATCTGTTCTACCGGGTGCGGGTAGTAACACCAGGTAAATTCGTCATACCACCGCTGTATGCGGAAGATATGTACAGGCCGGATTTGTATGGGCAAACGGGTGGGACGGATGTGTTGACTGTGGTGGAAAGTGGGAAGTAGTGATTTATTGCGGAGGTTGGGTAGATCGTAGGTTGGGCTACGGTTTACCAGCCCAACAATGGGCGCTCGATGACGTAATTCGTTTATCAAAGCCTGACCTAAGACCTCTCACCACAGAGGAAGGAAAGACTTCTTGCAAGAAGTCTTCGTTACGCAGGCGTGTGGCATGCCACACGAATTCCCTGCTACACCACAGAGACACAGAGGAAAAGCGGAGATTGTTTAGCTCCTTCCACTTCAAGGGGGAAGGTTGGGATGGGAATAGGTTTCGGTAAAACAACGGCAATCATAAAGACGTCGCTCCAGCGAAGGCTGGGGCCCAGTGGCGTTCGTTGCATACTTGAGTCGTTATTAAAGCGATTGCCCTTCGTAGATACCAGCCGGGTCTCGGCCCGGCGGCCGAAATCCTTTCTTTGCTTCGCCAAAGAAAGGATTCAAAGAAAGGCGACCGCAGACTCGCCCTTCGGGTGCTTACGCTACGCTTCAGCATAATTTGTGCATCACAAAAAATGGGAAGATCCGAAACTCGCTTCGCTCAAACATCGGCTCTTCTGATTCCATTTTCCGTGAAGCACAAATTACATCGGTGTAGCAGGGATTTCGGATTGCATGCAATCCGCCTGCGTAACGACATTGCCTTGCAAGGCGATGTGTCTCCCTTTAGGGACACAGGGCCCAAGCGGTTGAAGGTCAAAAGCAGAGTCAAAAACAAGATCAAAAACAGGGTAATTTGATCACTATAAAAATAACGTTATATCTCGTTCTTTTATCTTATTTTCCTGAATGCGTTGCTAATAAAAACCTACCCGAATGAAGCTCAATCTCAAGAAGTACACCAACTTCACTTCCCTGCCTAAAGTCCTGCTCACTCATAAAAAGAAATGCGCAGCAATCATCATCGTCGCACTGACCTTCATCATCGCCGACCTCTGTTTCCCTCTGCCCAAACCCGGCCGCGATTCCCCTTATGCCATGGTAGTCCTGGCCCGCGATGGCACGCCTTTACGCGCCTTCCCTGACAAAGACCACATCTGGCGTCACGCCATCAGCCTGCAGGAAGTCTCGCCCTATTATGTCGATGCACTGACGCAGTATGAAGACCGCGCATTCTGGTGGCATCCAGGTGTCAACCCGTTGGCGCTGATGCGGGCGGCATGGCAATGGCTGCATAATGGCAAGATCGTGTCCGGCGGTTCCACCATCACCATGCAGGTGGCGCGCATTATTGACCCCACCCCGCATACCGTACGTGGCAAGCTCAAACAGATTGCCCGTGCACTGCAACTGGAAGCGCATTATTCGAAAAAAGAAATCCTGACGCTCTACCTCAACTATGCCCCCATGGGTGGTGTGCTTGAAGGTGTAGAGGCAGCCAGCCGCGCCTACCTCGGCAAGCCTGCCAGCCGCCTGACGCATGCAGAGGCAGCGCTGCTGACGGTGCTGCCACAATTACCATCCGTCTTGCGGCCAGACCGTTATCCACAGCGTGCCCAGGTGGCGCGTGACAAGGTGATACGGCGCATGGAGGGCAACTGGAGCAAGGACATCATTGCCGATGCCTTGACCGAACCTGTTACGGCGCAAGTCGTGCGTGAGCCCCTGCTGGCCCCTTTGCTGGCGCTGCGCATGAAGCAGCAAGCGAAGCGTACAAAAAGCCAGCAAACCGTGATCCAGACTACGGTTGATACTGCCATCCAGCAGACGGTAGAAACCCTGCTGGCTGACCGCATACGGCAACTGCCACCGCATGTATCGATGGCCGCCATGGTGATGGATAATGTCACGTTTGAAGTACTGGGCTATGCCGGTTCGGCAGACTTCAGTGACCGTGATCGTTTCAGCGACGTTGATATGGTGCGGGCTGCGCGTTCGCCGGGTTCAGCACTGAAACCCTTCCTGTATGCGTTTGCGCTCGATGAAGGCCTGATCCATTCAGAGTCTTTATTGTCAGATACACCGCAATCATTTTCGGGCTACCAGCCGGGCAATTTCCAGCAAAATTTCCATGGCCCGGTCAGCGTGTCTGAGGCGCTGGTGAAATCCCTGAATGTGCCTGCGGTTGAAGTGCTGGAACAACTGGGTTCATCCAATTTTGTCTCCATGCTCAGGCGTGGTGGCTTGAAGCTCGAGTTCCCGCGTGGTGCCACACCCAACCTGAGTGTGATACTTGGTGGTGCAGGCGCCAAGCTCGAAGACATGGTCGGTGCCTATTCCTCCCTCGCACGCAAGGGCATGGCCGCCGTGCCACGCATGACACCCGCCGCACCACGCAAGGAACAAAGGATGATGAGTGAAGGTGCAGCCTTCATCGTGCGCGACATACTGGAAACCGGCGGGCCAGTGGCACGTGCTGTCGAAGGCAATGGCAGCTACCGCGGCATCGCCTGGAAGACCGGTACCAGCTTTGGCTTTCGTGATGCCTGGGCAGTCGGCGTCAGCAACCGTTATACCATAGGCGTCTGGGTAGGGCGGCCAGATGGCACACCCAATCCTGGCTTCTTTGGCGCGAACGTCGCCGCGCCCTTGCTGGTGGATATCTTCACCGCCATACCCGACGGCCGCAGCCTCAGCCCGGCTGCGCCCCCCTCCACTGTCAGCCAGGAAAAAATCTGCTGGCCGCTGGGGACACGCGCCAGCGAGCAACCAGAAAAACTCTGCCCGCTGCAACGCACGGCATGGGTCTTGAATGGCGCAGCACCACCGAGTTTTGCCGACCGCCTGAAAACCGCTTCACCAATATTCACTTACTTTGTCGATAGCCAGAGCGGCTTGCGAGTGGCCCCCGAATGCAGCAAGCGCCCCATGGATAAATTGCAGGCCGCACGCTGGCCCTCAGCCCTGGAACCCTGGCTGGATGCGGGCCTGCGCAAAGTCGCCCTGCCACCCGCCTGGGCAGCAGAATGTGCTGCGATCTACAATGCTGACGAAAGCATCAAGATAGTCGGCCTTAGCGATGGCGAAATCCTGCACAGGGCCAGCGGCAAGGAAGTACCCAAAGCCAGGCTGGAAATCCGCGGCTCGCAGGCAGAAGTCAGCTGGATGGTAAATGGCCATCTGGTAGCCAATAAACTAGCCAACCAGTCGCAGATCATCGAATTCCCTGAAGCCGGGCGCTATGACATTACGGCCTTTGATGCTTATGGAAGATACGATAGGGTCAGTATCAGCGTAACAAAGTAAAGCTATGTAAAGAAGCGACTATCTTCACTTTTTCTTCATAATTTTTGCTTAAGATCTATCCTGTCATCAACACCCTTGAAAGGAAACAGGATGAAAAAATTACTAAACCTGGCCCGTGCCAGTATCTTCATGGCGGCATTAGGTGCCAGCCTGTTCGCCCATGCTCAACCTCCCGGCGGTGACCAGAAAAAACCGCCTGAAGCTGGCAAAGACGACAGGCCGCCCCGTGAACCGCCACCGCAAGCTTATGAAGATTGCAAAGGCAAGAAAGAGGGCGCGGTAGTGCAAATCACCACGCCACGCGAAGGCAAGATTTCTGCGACTTGCACAAACTCACCCAAGGGTTTGTTTGCCAAACCAGAGCGGCCACCACGTCCACCTGAAGGCAAGGACAATAATCCACCGCCAAAGAAATAAATTGTCACAATAAGTTTTTTCTTTGCAAAGAAAATTTCCATGCACACGAGATTGCCAGAGTAGAATTTCTACTTCTGACAATCCTGCGTGCGATGGAATCAATATGAGTGAAGAAAAATTAGTCCCCGTTTTTATGCCTTCGCTGGTCGCTATGCTGGTCAATCTGGAAGACAAGAAAGGCAGCCCCTTAAGCTATGAAGAAGTCATAGACATCCGCGACAATGCCAGCGTCATGATGATGGCAAAATCCCATGCCGACGCACTCAGCGAATCACGCGGCTATGATGATATCGATCCAGAAAATTGCTGGTATGACTGGCAAATGTGCAGGAGAGAGATGGGCCGCAAGCCTGATCTCGATCCCGGCGCAAAAATCACCATGAGCAACTCAAATGACGCGAGCATGCAGCAAGCTTTTGCAGATGCCCAACAATCATTGCCACATTTCAGAAAACTTATCCACAGCAATACTGAGGAAGAATTCTTCCCTCTGATCAAGACCAAATTTGTGCTTGCCTCAAGCAATATGTTTGTGTGGCTGAGAGTAGTCGAAAGCAGCGATACCGGTTTCACAGGCGAGCTATTTGAAGTTCCCGCAGAGCTACGTGATCATGAAATCGGCGACACTTTCAATGTCGAAGATGCGGCAATCATAGACTGGATGATTAATCACAATGGTGTCATGCATGGCGGCTATACCATCAGGACGCACAGGGCAACGCTGGACGCAGAAGAACAAGCGAAGCTGGACAGGCATTTGGGTGTTAGTCATTATCTGTGAAAAAATAACTCACTGCACGAACAAGACTGGGAAAACCGTTTCGTTATCCACTATTGAGCACACGTAGGT
Source organism: Undibacterium sp. FW305-107 (assembly GCF_058788535.1). Taxonomy (NCBI): domain Bacteria; kingdom Pseudomonadati; phylum Pseudomonadota; class Betaproteobacteria; order Burkholderiales; family Oxalobacteraceae; genus Undibacterium; species Undibacterium sp. FW305-107. Next base: position 171,855 of record NZ_JBYTAV010000011.1, on the reverse strand, counting down.
GCGATTAATGAAACGTAATCGCGTACATGTCTAGTCTAAAAATACCACTAATCTTCTTAAAATCATGCGTGGGAATACGCAGGCTATTCGCACCTACGTGAGCCAGCCTGTGGATAACGCAAATAGTAATTGTCAAACTCGGCCACTTCACGCAAAACAAAGCCATGGCGAAGGTAAAAACGGTTGGCCTCGCTGTCACGCAAGGCACCAACGCGGATGATCTTTCCCTGTGCGTCGGCTTCTGCCAGCACTAGCTCGATAACTGCGCTGCCCAGACCTCGTTGCTGGAAATCTGGATGCAGATAAAAGTGGTCCAGCAGAAGATCGTTGTCTTGCGGACGCAGAACAAAAAAACCTGACAGCAATCCATCTTGCTTGATGATCCTGGTGTACTCAGCCGCGAAATTTAGCAGGAGCCGTTGCCGCGCCCTTTCTGCATCAAAGCGCCCGACGCGTTCAAGACTGGGGCGCATGGCGAGGACGCGTATTTCGGCCAGATGCGCAGCATCATCAGGCGTGGCAGGTTCAAGCTCTATTTTCATATCAGGCTCACATTAATTGACATCACGAACAACTCTGCGCGAACAGTTTCGCCATGTGGATAAACGCATTCTTACCCACTTTTGGCACATCCCATTTACCATCCACAGGTACGCGGCGCTGGTGGGCAATCACCATATCCAGTCTGGGGATAAGCAGCAAATATTGCCCATGCAAACCCCAGGCCACGTAGGCGCCTTGCAGTGGCGAATCTACGGGTTCTTCGAGTACCCACCACATATAGCCATAAGCGACATGGCGTGCTGCTGTGCTAGCCGGGTGCATGTCGGATGAGGGGGTAAAAACACTGGTCGTTAAACGCATCCAGTCTGCTGGTATCAACTGCCTGCCATTCCAGTTGCCTTCATGCAGTGCCAGCAGGCCTATGCGTGCCATGTCCCTGGTGGATAAAAGGAAATGATAGGGCAGGTGTATGGATTTGCTGCTGTCGCCAAATTTCTTTTGCGCGCTGAGTTTGTAGTCCTGTAATTGCAGGCTTTGTGCAATGTCTTCGTCAAAGAGTTGGTAGATGCTTTTGTGGGTGGCGTTTTCCAGTATGGTGCCTGCGACATTGAAGTCCCAGTTGTTATACAAAAAATAGCTGCCCGGCGTTTGTGAGGCGCGTGCCGGTGCATTTGCCAGGTCGTCGCCACTGTTGGCTGCAGCATGGAAAACACCTGAACGTGCCGTCAGCAAATCGCGCACTCTGGCCTGTTTTTCTGTGGATGAGAGGCCACCAACATCATCGATATTTGCGGCCTCCAGGGTCTGGTCGAGATTGATCGTTCCGTTGGCGACGTATTTGCCATACAACATGGACAGGATGCTTTTGCGCTGTGACTCTATGATGCCCGGCACATCGGTACGGCCATAGCTATACATAACACGGCCACCTCTGATCGCCAATAGAGCCGTAGTGGCCTGCTTTTGCGCGTAGCTATCCAGCTCGGCCTGTCCCTTTTTGCATTCGGCACTAGTCGTGGCAACGCTGTCCCATTCCGTGCCAGGGAAAACTGTGGCGGCATTGCCCGTCAGTGCAAAACTCGTCAGCAGCAAGGTCAGTAATTTGATTTTGTATGTAGCCATGGATACCCTTTCGCATCAGCATAGTCTACCTGACCTGAATACAATGACTTGGTTCCCCGATTCTTCTATTGCGGATATTCCATGAAGGTGCTGACCAGCGCCCTGGTAGCCAACCCGTAAGCCTTGCCTATCTCCTGCAAGGCCCTGTCCATGGCCTTGGCCGGGGCGATTTCAGTCAGCCAGTTGTGTTCTTTTTTCAAGCTGTCCATGGCAGATACATCAGCCACTGCATCCGGCAGCAATTGCAAACCATAACGCGTATTCACAGCCTGCATGCTACTGGCATAGGTTTTCACTTGCGAGCGGTAGGTGCGCGACCAGGCATCGGCATACAGGGCAAGGGCGATGTCATTGACGCCATCGCTGAGTGGCAGGGCAATTTCTTCATGCGACCAGAAGCGCAGCCAGTTGCTGGCGATGGTGATGATATTGGCAGCGCTCAGGCGAAATTGCTGGCTATCGTGTGTGGATAAGTACTCTTTTATCCCCAGCTCATTCGCCAGAGTAGTGGCGCGCTCATGACCTGCAATTGCTGCCACCATAGCCAGCGATACAGGCAAAGATGCTGTCACTCCAGTGGTGGTAATGATCTTGCCATCGGCCAGGTAGCGCTGGTTGCGCACCCAGGTCGTGCCGGGAAATTGTTTTTGCAAACTATCCATGGAATACCAGAAACCGACGGCACGGCGCTTGTCCAGCAAACCTGCATGCGCCAGAACCCAGACGCCGTCGCAGATACCGACGATCACTGCCCCCCTGGCAGCCTGCGCCTTGACCCAGTTTTGCAGGACTGCAGCCTGCACATTGTGCACAGCGGGAACGATGACGTAATCAGCACCCTGTGGATAAGTCTGGTCAAATTCAGCCATGCTTGCCTGTGCCTGCATTTTCAGTGCCGGATACAGATTCACCACGCCACTAGCGGTTGCGACAGAAAATACCTGCGCAGCACCTGAGGCCTTGAGCATCGCATAAGGCACGACAAAATCAGTCAGCTCTGTCATTTCATTATCGGCGACTACGGCAACGACAGGCTTGTCGCGGCCAAAACGCGGCTGGTAGGCTGGTAAAGGCGAGGGCAGCGTATCAGCACTAACCAGGGAAAAGCTGAAGCTCAAGAACAAGTACATCAAGATTTTTGTTTTCATCAGTGCACCGGGGATTTATCCACAGGCACACTATAATCATCAACATCTTGGCCGAAGTGCCAATCTTGTCGCAAATTCTGCCATGGACAACAATACCCGCAGCATAGTTTTCATCACTCTGAATGGCGTGCAAAGCCTGGACCTGAGTGGCCCCATGGAAGTATTTGCTGTCGCCAATCAGCACAGACCGCCAGGCATGCCGACCTATCGCCTGATCGTCGCCAGCCCACAGGGCGGCAATATCACCACTAACGCCGGGCTGGAAATACATGGGGTATGCGCACTCAGGGATTTGCCCGCAGAGATTGATACCATCATCGTCACCGGTGGCAGTGAAGCTGCGATGCGCGAAGCTGCGGCGGAGAATATCCTGTTGCCCTGGCTGCAAGCACGTAGTAAAAACACCCGCCGCATCGCCAGCGTCTGCACAGGCGCACTGGTACTGGCCGCTGCTGGCTTGTTGAATGGCCGCCGCGCCACCACACATTGGAACACCTGCGCCTTGCTGCAAAAGCTATTCCCTGAGGTGAAGCTGGATGCTGACGCCATCTTCACCGCCGATGGCCCCATCTATACCTCAGCAGGCGTCACCGCAGGCATAGACCTGTGCCTGTCCCTGCTGGAAGCCGACGGCGACCCGGCTCTGAGCCTGGCAGTAGCGCGTGAACTGGTACTGTACATGCGCCGCGCCGGTGGACAATCGCAATACAGTCACAGCCTGCAAACCCAGATCTCATCACAAACCCAGGCCAGCCCGCGCCTGCAGCAATTGCTCAGCGAAATCCTCGCCAATCCCACCGGCGACCTGCGCACCCCGGCACTGGCAGCCCGCGTGCACATGAGCGAACGTACATTCGCGCGCATCTTCCAGCAAGAAACTGGAACCACTCCGGCCCGCTTTGTAGAAAGCGCCCGTCTGGAGTTTGCCAAGAATTTGTTGGTCACTACCAGTTGGCCACTAGCAAGAATTGCAGACCGGTCTGGCTATAACAGCCTGGATACATTACATCGCAGTTTCATGAAACATCTGGGGATTACGCCGGGGTTTTTCAGGGAGAGGTTTGGGGGTTTGGATTGAGAGGTCAGACAATGAATGCATGACCAAGCAGCACTACAAACAAAATCCCGCAACGGTCGCATTGACGTTGCTGTTGGGTTTTGCTTTGGGGTTGCAGTTGCTTTTGATTTTCCGCAGTTCCCATGTGTAGGCGCCGTTTGTGCGGTACAGAAAATGGATTAAGAAGAGCCGCTGTCTGAGCGAAGCGAGTTTCGGATCTTCCCATTTTTTGTACTGCACAAACGGGAACCCCTTTAGGGGCGACTACGCCTGGGTCGCCTTTCTTTGAATACGTTCTTTGGCGACGCAAAGAAAGTATTTCGGCCGCCGGGCCGAGACCCGGCTTGTGTCCACGGAGGGTAACCGCTTTAATAACGACTGAAGTAGACAACGAACGCCACTAGGCTCCAGCCTGCGCTGGAGCGACGGATTTGAGATTGCACTTCGTCTTATTATTACTGCTGATCGAAAGAACCCCATTCTCATCCCAGCCTTCCCCACCGCGCCACTTGCAAGCGGCTTAGATATGCATGGCACAAAGCTGCGCTTTGCGAATTCCCACGCATCTCCTTGAAGGAGAAGGAACAAAAACCAGCATGGCGAAAGCTTGCTGTCAGCGATAGATAAAAGCATAAAAACTCAAAGCACTAGGGAACACAAATTCAAATCGACATATCCCGCAACATCCTCGAAGCCTCCCGGTTCGCCAGCAACACACTCCCATCGCGCATATGCAAACGCAATTGCGATTGCTCATCCGCTTTCATGGATTCGACAAAATCCAGGTTCACCAGTAGCGAACGGTGTATGCGTATGAAGCGTGCCGGGTCCAGCCGGGTTTCCAGTTCGGTGATGCCCAGCCGGACCAAATGGGTCCTGTCACCGACGATGATGGCGGTGTATTTGGCATCAGCTTTCAGGTAGGCGATGTCATTCACATTGACCGGGAAGATGTGGCCACGGTCACGCACCAGGATGCGTTCCAGCCGGCTGGTTTCACGGCCTGCTGCCAGGTTCAGCGCGTGTTCCATGGCTTGCATGGATGGTGGCGCATCCAGCAAACGGTCTACGGCTGCATCAAAGCGCTCACGTGTAAAAGGCTTGAGCAGGTAATCAACTGCATGCAGTTCAAAGGCGGTCACGGCATACTGGTCATACGCGGTAGTGAAGACGATTTCGGGTAAATGGCTGAGGCGGCGCAAGACTTCGAGGCCGGTCATCTCGGGCATCTGTATATCCATGAAGACCACGTCTGGTTTCAGCAAATTGATTTGCGTGAGGGCAGTGACGCCATCAGCAGCTTCGCCAATGAGACTGAGTTCTGGCCTGTCGCTGACAGCGTCGCGCAAGACTTCGCGGGCCAGTGGTTCATCTTCTGCGATAAAGGCGGTTTTTATTTTAGTCATGATGTAGTCCAGCCAAGCGTCACAACGAGGAGATAGGTATCGTCAGGCATATTTCAAAACCCTGTCCGGGTGCAGTATTGATGGTGAAACTGGCACGCCCGCCATATTCAAGGTGCAGGCGGCGTTCTACGGTTTTCACGCCTATACCGCTGGAAGCGTGAACATCTGCCAGCTCAGCTCCGGGGCCATCATCCCTGATGGTGATTTCCAGTTCGCCATGCAGGGCCTTGAGCCTGGTCTTGATCAGCAAGTTACCAGGCTGGGCGCGCGGGTTGAAGGCATGTTTGATACTATTTTCCACCAGAGGTTGCACGCTCAAGGCAGGTAGCCCGAAGCCACCTGCCATTTCATCGAGCTGCCAGTTGACGTTTAACCTGTGTCCCAGGCGCAAGGCTTCCAAGTTCAGATAATCACGCACGAAATTCAGTTCTTCTTCAAGGGCGACATGGGTAGTACCGTTTTTTTCGCTATCAAGCACATAGCGCAGCATGTCGGAAAAACGGAATAATGCAGCCTCAGCTGCCTTGCCATCCTTGCGCATGAGGGCAATGATGGAATGCAGGGTGTTGAACAGGAAGTGGGGATTGAGTTTATTGCGCAAGCTGGCCAGTTCAGCCACCACCAGCAAACCCTGGGCCTGGCTTGCAGCCAGTGCCTGCAAACGGCGCGCGTCGCTGGAGCGCACGGAATGAAAAATACTGGCGACCACGCCATACATCATCAGGCTGTACAGGAAAGGCCAGATATAGGCACTCAGGGGGCGGACTTCTTCGATTGCCTTGACATGCACTATCATTTGCATGAAACCACTGACCAGGTAATGCCAGAAAAACCCGAATCCAACGGACAAGAGGATATGGATGAATACGATACTGAGAGGCCGCAAACCCTTGCGTTCTATCAGGCCGGTCAGGGGCCAGATAAAGGCCAGGGTCACTGCCGCTGGCAAAGTATTGATCTCTGAATACATCGCCAGTTGCAGATCAAACTGCCCTTTGGACAGACCATCTATCTGTATCGCAAGAGCGATCAGTATGGAATATGCTATCCATGCCAGGGTATAAAAAAGCCACATGCGGCGCATTACCTATCCTTTCCACAAATCTGAGCCATGCATGCAGTATCCGGCAATTCTTGCCGGACAGCTATGGAGATGACACCAAATGAGGAATTAGGGAACTTAATTGCAAAGCTTGCGCCACTGATTAATCCTTTTCAATGTCTTTCAGTCCTTCTCAATCCTTCTCACGCGCCCAGTATTCCAGCGTTGCCGCCTTGTCATAGCCTTCACCAGCCAGCACCACACTGATACGGTTGCTATCAGGATAGACAATCACATCATGGGGATTACGCTCACCTATGACCAGGTAACGGCATACCGCATCGGTATGATTGAACAGACTGTGACCAACCTTTTGCCCGGCCGGGAATACCATGTAATCACCCGCTTTCATGACATAAGTCTGCTCACCCATGCGCAGGGTCAGACTGCCGTCCAGCATCATCAATTGCTCTTCTTCCAGATAATGATAATGGTTGGGGCAGGCGAGTTTGCCGGGTGACAGTTCTTCCAGACTCACGCCTACGTGCTGGCAACCACCATATTGACCTAGCTGGCGATAACGTGAACCAAAACTCTGTCCGTGGGAATATTCATCCCAGGGTACATCCTCCACCGCAAACGGACGGGTTACGCCGTCTTCAGTGAGTGCGATAGCTTTTCTTCTCTCTGTCATACCGGTTTCCTTTGAAATCAATCAGGTGAGGTGGCTCCTGCTTTGTCCGCTTCGACCTTGCCCATTTCCAGCAAGACTTCATGGGCAGAGCGATAGGCGTCAATGGCCAGTGGCATGCCGCAATACACGCTGGCATGTAATAGTACTTCTTGTATTTCTTTCATGCTTGCGCCGTTATTGACCGCACCGCGTACATGTCCTTTGATCTCGTGCGCGCGCCCCAGGGCAGTCAGCATAGAGAGCGTAATCAGGCTGCGGGTTTTTAAATCCAGGCCATCACGGCACCAGACCGTGCCCCAGGCATTGCGGGTGACAAATTCCTGCAGCGGTGCGGTAAAGGCATCGGTATTGCTGAATGCCTTTTCGACAAAGGCGTCACCCATGACTTGTTTGCGTATCTGCAGACCATCTTGAAACTGTTGATCTGTTTGCGAATCTGTTTGCTTATGCATTGCTTTGTGCGCTCCATATGATTTTCTGTAAGGGCATGCTAGCCAGAACAGCGGAAGGGGTCAAAACGGCAATGCAATTTGTTGTTTTTAGGTAGCAATGCCGTTTTCAAAGGAAAATATGTTAATTTGGAAACTTGTTTGAGGACAGACTTGTTTTAAGGACATACTCCCGTTACAGTTCATTACAGAAAACCCGGTATCTTTACCTAAGCCAAGATTTATTTGCGCAGTACAAGGCTTATGATGGATGTTAGCGCAAGCTGCTTATGAAGCGTCGGCAACAACTTATCCTGCAAGACAGGCAAGGCAGCACCATGAAATTTCTGAATCTTAAAACAGCAATGACGGCAGCGGTATCCGTAGCTTTCGCCTTGGGCTTGGGCATGCCGGCAATGGCGCTGGAAACCGGCAAACCAGCCCCTGAATTTACTGTACAGGGTGGCAAGGGCAATATACAACTGAGTGATTATCGCGGCAAAGTCGTCTATCTGGATTTTTGGGCTTCATGGTGCGGACCTTGCAAGCAATCCTTTCCGTGGATGAATGCGCTGCAAAGCAAATACGGTGCACAGGGTTTCCAGGTGGTAGCTATCAATCTGGATACCAAACAGGAAGATGCACTGGATTTTTTGAAATCCAGTCCTGGCAATTTTCATATAGCCTATGACCCTAAGGGTCTCATGCCACGCCAGTATGAAATCAAGGGCATGCCCAGCAGTATCCTGATAGACAGGGATGGCAAGATACTGTCGCAGCATGCGGGCTTTAATGAAGCCAGCAAGGCAAAAATTGAGCAGGCCATCGTGGCAAGTCTGGGGAGTAAATGATGATGCAATTCATACATTACAAACATTGGCAAAAACTGGTATTGCTGGGCCTGGTGCTGTCCTGTACCGCTTGCGGCAATATGCAGCTGGTACAAGCCGTACAGCCCTGGGAAAAAGGCAAGCTGGCGAAGAAGGAAATGACCTTTGACAATGACAAGCTGGAAAGCAAATTCGCCGAGCATACTTATTCCAGCAAGGAATCTGCCTTTGGCGGCACTGGTGTTGGTGGCGGCGGCTGCGGTTGTAATTGAAGAATAAAATTGAAGAACAAGCGTGGATAAGGCTCAGGAAAAAAAAGCATGAAACCAGTCACTTCCAAAACCCCTGACAATCTGGCCACCACTTTGCTGGCAGCCGCACTGGCCCTGCCCATGATGCAGGCTGCCCATGCTGAATCAGCACCGGACAAAGGCCTTATCAGCCTGAAATTGCTTGACTACAAGGATAGCCAACCCGGTGAAGACCGCGTCAAGGTACAGGCCAGTGCCCTCAAGATCATGGCACCGCTGTCGGATGAATGGTCGGTTGGTGCGACTTATGTAACCGATAGTATTTCTGGTGCCTCACCAGCCTTCCATAGTTATGGCCTGGTCAAGCTCAGGGATTTTCGCCGGGCACTGGATGCGGAAGTTACCCGCTATTTCCCGCATCACACGCTGACCCTGGGTGCCACAGCATCCAGCGAAGCCGATTATATTTCGCGTGGCATGTCGCTACAGGGCAGCCAGTTCAGCGAAGATAAAAATACCACCTGGACAGCTGGCCTGGGTTTTGCCAATGATACCGTCAGCGCCTCCACCGGCAAGGTCAGGGGTGAAAACAAGCAGGTGACCGATGCCTTGCTGGGACTGACCCAGGTCATGAGCATGAATGATATTCTGCAGATCAATCTTGGCCTGGCCCATGCCAAGGGTTATCTGTCCGACCCCTACAAGGCTTTCGACAAACGCCCGGATGAACGCAACAGCTATACGCTATTAGCCCGCTGGAACCATCACTTTGATGCCACAGGCGGCAGTGCACGACTCAGTTACCGCTATTTTGGCGATAGCTGGAAAATCAGGTCGCATACCTTCAACCTGGAATATACCCAGCCTTTTGGCCAGGGCTGGAGCGTCACGCCCATACTGCGTTTCTATAGCCAGAGTGCGGCCAGTTTTTATGTCGACGCACAGCCAGACATGTATCCGTTTGCACCTAACCCACCGGATGGGGCGCAGAATTATTCAGAAGACCAGCGGGTCTCGGCCTATGGCGCACGCACTGTGGGTATCAAGCTGGCCAAACAGATTAATGAAGACTGGCAGGTCGATGTGAAATTTGAGCAATACCAGCAACGAGCTTCATACCGTTTGTTTGGCAGTGGCAGCACTGGCCTATTGCCGTTTGATGCCAAGACCATACAAGTTGGACTGGCACGTCAATTTTAGTTTTCGAGTTTAGTGATTGAGTTCAGGTTTTTATGCAGATTTATCGTATTCCTTTCCAGGCCATGGCCAGTAGCTGTGAAGTCGTTATCGCCGATACCGATGAACAGCAGATGTTTGCCAAGGCACAGGAAGCGATTGCGGAAGTGAGAAGGATAGAAGTCAAGTATTCGCGCTATCGGCCAGACAGCATAGTCTCGCGCATCAATAGCCAGGCAGGTGGTGATGCCGTGGCCTGTGATGAAGAAACCGTGGCCTTGTTTGATTATGCCCAGGCACTGCACCAGGCCAGCGATGGCTTGTTCGACATCACGGCCGGTATCTTGCGCCAGGCCTGGGATTTCAAGAGCCAGCGGGTACCGGCAGCAGATGAATTGCAGGCTTTGTGCCAACGCATAGGCTGGACAAAAGTCGAACGGGCAGGTGACAGGCTGAGATTGCCGCTGGCGGGCATGGAGGTCGATTTTGGCGGTTTTGGCAAGGAGTATGCGGCAGACCGGGCGGCGGCAGTATTAGAGGCTGCAGGTGTAACGCATGGCTATGTCAACCTGGGAGGTGATATACGGGTACTAGGCCCCAAGCCGGACGGGCAGCCCTGGGTCATGGGCATACAAGACCCGCGCCAGCAGGACAAGATCGCTGCCAGCATCCCTTTAATGACAGGGGCGCTGGCGACCAGTGGCGATTACGAAAGGTATTTTGAAACGGACGGACAACGCTACTGCCATATCCTGAATCCGCAAACCGGCATGCCGGTCAGGTACTGGCGCAGTATCAGCGTGCTGGCACCCTTGACGGCACTGGCAGGCAGTTGTACCACCATAGGCATGTTGAAAGAAGCAGATGCACTGGCGTATTTGCAGAAAACCGGATTACGCTTTCTGGCAATAGATCAGCAGGGCAAAGTACATACTCAGGCTGCTGCCTGAATAATGAATTGAAGGAGTATTTATCATGGCAACAGTAGTTGGTGACGACGGCAATAATACCTGGACCGTCATTAATCCCTCGACGTTTACACTCGATGGAAAAGGTGGCATAGATACACTGAATCTCGGTACTTCCTTGCGTTCCGAATATACGATCACGCTGGCTGCGGATGGCTCCATTCATGTCGATACGCTGTCCGGTGCCAGTGGCGAATTGCATGCCACACTGCTCAACATGGAGAGGCTGGTTTTTAACAATGGCAAGGATGTGCTTGACCTGCTGAGTTTTTTTGGTGATACCACGCCACCTTCGGTGATCAGCTTCAGTCCGGCCACACTGGCTAATAGCGTGGCGACCAATAGCGATATCGTGCTGACTTTCAGTGAAACCGTCACTGCTGGCAGTGGCACGATCAGCCTCATGAATGCGGATGGCAGCGTTGTCGCCAACTACAATATCGCCCAGAGCAGCAATGTCAGCATCAACGGCAATACCGTCACCATCAACCCGACCAATGACTTGAATAACAACAGCACCTACAAGCTGAACATACCTTCAGGTGCTATCAAGGACATAGCCGGCAATAACTTCATTGGCACCAGCAGTTACTCCTTCACCACGGTGGCAAAAACCGTCCCAGGCGGCATTGTAGGCACGGCAGCCAATGACAATCTGAACGGCACTGCTGGCAATGACAGTTTCAATGGCCTGGCCGGGAATGACGTCATCAATGGTGGTGCTGGTCTGGATACAGCGATTTATGCTGGCAAACGTGCTGACTTTACGATTACCGCCTCTGGAGCAAGCTTCACTGTGCAGGACAAGACCGGGGCAGAGGGTACGGATACCGAGAATCAGGTAGAACGTCTTCAATTTTCCGACATGTCGGTGGCGCTCGACATCAATAGCACAGCTGGTGTCGCCTACCGCATTTATCAGGCAGCCTTTAACCGCACGCCAGATCTGCCTGGTCTGGGTTACTGGATAGGGCAGATGGACAAGGGATCAACACTGAACCAGGTTGCTGCCAGCTTTGTCATTTCAAATGAGTTCAAGCAATTGTATGGTGCAAATATCTCTGACAATGCCTTTCTGACAGCCTTGTACAGCAATGTCTTGCACCGTACACCAGACCAGGCAGGTTTTGATTACTGGAATGGGCAGGTCAGCAAGGGCATGACGCGCGCAGACATACTCGCCAGTTTTAGTGAAAGCACAGAGAACCAGGTGCAGGTGATAGCCAAGATACAGAACGGTATAGACTTTATCCCGTTTGGTTAAAGACGTTCATGCTGATGCTGCGGGCTTGCAGCATCAGCATGTGAATAAGTCCTGATTTATCAACAGCGACTGAGATCAAGCTCAGTCCATTAGCGCGTGTAAACAGCCTTGATATCCTCAGCAAAATGCGCCAGTAAATTATTGCGCTTAAGCTTCAGGGTAGGGGTGATCAACGTGTTTTCCACAGTCCATGCTTCCAGCGTCAAAATCGCGGCACGCGGTTGGGCATAGTAGGGGAAGTTTTTCGTCAGCGCCTTGATACGCTGCACGACCGCTTTCTGTGCCTGTGGTGACTTGAGGCTGGCGGCATCATCAGGGTTCAGGCCCAGCGAGCTGGACAATTCCTGCCAGTAAGCACGGCTAAGAACAACCGCACAGGCGATAAACGGTGAATTCTCGCCAAAAGCATAAGCCTGCTCAAACACCACGTCATTCATGATCGCCAGTTCCAGATCAACCGGAGCGATTTTTTCACCTGTCGAAGTGACGATGATTTCTTTCACACGTCCCAGGATACGCACGCGGCCATCGACAATGGAAGCCTGGTCGCCAGTGCGCAGCCAGCCATCGATAAAAGTTTTGGCGGTATCTTCTTCCCGCTTCCAGTAACCGCGCATGACATTCGGGCCACGCACCTGCAATTCTGCATTCTCGCCTATGCGTACTTCGACACCTTCAACAGCGCGGCCCACGGTGGCAGGGTCATTATCATCCGGCGCATTAAAGGAAACCACAGGCGCAGTCTCAGTCATGCCATAGCCCTGTACGATAGGTATGCCCAAGCCCAAAAAACATTGCGAAATTGTTTGCGACAGCGCCGCCCCACCACTGACTGCCACCCGTAAGCGACCACCAAACTGGTTCTTGAGTTTGCTGGCAATCAGAGGTTCAAGTACCAGCCAGCGCAAGCCATCCAGCAAGGCCGTCATGCCATCCCCCTTGAGCAAACCCTGTTCACGGCTGAAGCGGCGCCAGCCAGTGGCAATCGCCAGATTGAATAAATTCGCCTGGAGTTTTGATGCAGAGAGTTTGGTCTGGATCACGCCATACACACGCTCATAAATACGCGGCACGGAAATCAGGATTGTTGGCCGCACTTCCAGCAAGTCTTGCGGCAATTGCTTGACCGAACGCGAGAAAGCAACACAGGCACCCGCAGCCACTGGCAGGTAATAACCGGCAGTACGCTCAAAGGTATGCGACAAGGGCAGGAAAGATAAAAATACATCAGTGATGACAGGCGACACCCTGTGGACAACTGCCTTTACATTTGACACCACATTGGTATGCGTCAGCATGACACCCTTGGGTTTACCAGTCGTACCCGAGGTGTAGACCAGGGCCGCCAAATCATCGGCGACTGGCCCTTTTACTGTAGCCTGCAAATGCACTGCGCTGGCCAGCCATTCATCGATTTGCACGACAGGGGCGCTGGCTGGCAAGGCCGCAGCCTCCAGCGTTTTTTCAAGAACAACAACCTGGCGCAAAGCGGGCAATTCCAGACCTGCATTGGCGATATCTTTCCATTGCCGGTCGCTTGCGGCGATTAAAAATGCAGCATCGCTGTCACTGAGGATATAAGCAATACTGGCCGGGTTATCCAGCGCATGCATGGGCACCGGCACAAAGCCACAGGCCTGCACCGCCTGGTCCATGCAGACAGCATGCAAGCCATTCGGCAGCAAGATGGCAACACGCGAACCATGCTCGAGCGCCAGTGGCGACAGGGCCTTGATAAAGCCCTGCATGCGTTCTTGCGTCTGTTGCCATGAATAAGATATCCACTGATCTGTCAGCTCATCAAATTGCCGGTAGGCTTCTGCATCAGGGGTTTGTGCGACCCGCCAGGCAAATAATTCTGCCAGGGTTTGCACTGTGGATAAGTCTGGGGATATGGTTGTTTGCGCAGAGGTAGACATGAAATACTGAAGAAATTGAGCGATCAAGCGGCAAGCTTCCCCCGGACCCGGTGAAAGCTTTTAATTTTTCGATATCTAAACGAATATGCGACGAAAATGCCTGCTAAAAGCATCATTATGCAACAATTTCTACAAAGGCTTATTGCCTGAGCTCAAAACAACCAGGCAAATATAGTGTAAGCCTTGCCCCGGAACACCCCGCGCATGTCCCTCGCTTGCGCTTGCACTTTTACAGTCCGCTAGACCAACAGTTTGATAAATAGCAGAAAACTCGCTATCACTGCCCAAAACAACACAGTCATCACCAGTTCGCGTGATATCTGCAAATCAATTTTACGCTGACCCTTTGCATGCACTTCCATTTCGTTCACGCTGGCAAAAGCAGCACAGCCACAAGCCTGGCATCGCGATACGGATTTGCTGTTTTCTGCTGCGCAGGCATGGCAAACCCAGTCGTAGAGCATTTTATTCATCTTGATAGTAAAAACCTTTTCCCTCTGACGGGTTTCTTGTATTTTCTGTAGATGGTGGGCGCAAGGAAGATACTGACAGGCCCCAGCACCACGATCTGCACGATCAGCGTAAGCGCCAGTGAATGACTGATTATCATCAGGCAAGCGAACAAGCCTGTTTCCACCATAAGGCAGATAGCCAGGGTTTTCCAGAGCGGGGGTAAATTTTGCCAGAACGATTTCATGGTTGAATAAGCGGTCAGGGGACAAACCGTGTACAAAGTACTTGGCTGATTATCAGTATAATCGAGTTCTTGTCCGCCCATCCCATACAGGAGTTCCCCCAATGTTAGGCACACAAGACCTCGTCCAGTTCATCATCGCCGGTATCTTACTCAATATCGCCCCCGGCCCCGATTCCATCCTGATCATGACGCGTAGCGCGACGCAGGGCTGGCGTGCGGGTTCGGCAGCAGCGCTGGGCATAGGTGCGGGTACACTGGTGCATATCATGGCAGCGGCGCTGGGTTTGTCGGCTTTGCTGGCGACTTCCGCTACGGCTTTCACTGTTGTCAAACTGGCGGGTGCGGCTTATCTTTTGTATATAGGTGTGTCCATGCTGCTAAGCAGGGCAAAATCTGCTGAACAAAAGCAAGCAGACACAGAGGGCAGAACCAGCCTGCCTGCACTCAGCCACCGCAAGATTTTCATGCAAGGCTTTTTGACGAATATATTGAATCCGAAAGTAGCGATTTTCTTTTTGGCTTTTGTACCGCAATTTATTGCGGCTGATGCCAGCAACAAGCCGCTGGCCTTGATCGTCCTGGGTTGTATCTTCAATTTCAATGGCATGTTGTGGTGCCATTTCCTCGCTATCTCGACGGCATTTGCCAGACAGCGCATGCGTGTCAATCAGGCTGTCACACTGTGGCTGAACCGCTTCATCGGGCTGATGTTTGTTTCTTTCGGTATCAAGCTGGCGCTGTCGGGCAAGCATTGATGAGAAATCAGAAAAAGAGGAATCAGAAGCGCAAATGAAAACATGCCGCATCTTTAAGAAATGCGGCATGTATGCCAGGCTCAACAGAGTCTGAAGAAATACCTGAACAAGCTGCTTGCTTAATACTACCGATATTACTTAATTGGCAGGCAGCTGGTATTTTTAACTTCTTCCATCACTGCATAGGTATGCGTTTCGCGCACACCGTTCAATTGCAGCAGGGATTTGCCAAGGAAGTCGCGGTAGGCATTCATGTCCTTGACACGCGCCTTGACGAGATAGTCAAAACCACCCGCCACCATATGACATTCGAGCACTTCAGGGATGGCTTGTACGCCACGCCGGAAAGCGTCGAACACGTCTGGTGTCGTGCGGTCGAGCACAACTTCAATGAAAACCAGCAAAGCCACATCTAAAAGATGGGGATTGAGCTGGGCTGTGTATCCTAGTATGTAGCCGGACTCTTGCAGCTTGCGCACGCGTTCCAGGCAGGCGGCAGGGGAGAGGTTAACCCTTGTTGCCAGTTCTACATTACTGATACGGCCATCGTTTTGCAATTCGGCCAGAATTCTTTTACTGATTTTGTCGAGCATAAGAAGTCAAAAATCGTCAGTGTGGTGATTAATAATATTCGGCATAATTTTCTCACAAAAAAGAAAATTTCGATATATGTTCTGATTTCCAGAATTAATCATCGAAGAGCATCTATACAATGAAATCATATTTGTTTTGATTATTTTTATATGATTGCGATCACCGTGCCAACTAATAACTCGCCTTTTTCTGCCCTGCAAGCAGAGCTGCTCTCCCCTGCCAGCCCTCTCAGAACTGCAATTACAGAAGCATACCGCCGATCAGAGCCTGATGCTGTGCAATGGCTGCTTGGCAATGTAAATGCCCACGAGGATCAGCAAAAGAGTGTTGCAGAACTGGCACACCGCCTGGTCAGCAATGTACGTCAGCAACGCACTCGCGCTTCTGGTGTTGATGCCCTGATGCATGAATTTTCATTATCGTCAGAAGAAGGTGTCGCCCTGATGTGCCTGGCCGAGGCGCTGTTACGTATCCCCGATCATCAAACCGCTGACCGTCTGATCGCCGACAAGATTAGCAAGGGTGACTGGCGCAAACACCTGGGTGAATCCCCTTCTTTGTTTGTGAATGCTGCCACCTGGGGCTTGCTGGTGACTGGCAAGCTGGTCAGCACGAATAGCGAACAAAGCCTGGGTTCTGCCCTGACACGTTTGATCGCCAAGGGCGGTGAGCCTTTGATACGCAAAGGCGTGGATATGGCCATGCGCATGCTGGGTAACCAGTTCGTCACTGGCCAAACCATAGAAGAGGCCCTGAAAAATAGCCAGGACAATGAAAAACGTGGCTACCGCTATTCTTATGACATGCTGGGTGAAGCCGCGCTGACTGCCAAGGATGCAGCCTTCTATTACAAAGCCTATGAAACGGCCATTCATGCGATAGGCAAGGCCTCGAATGGCCGCGGTATCAAGAATGGCCCTGGCATTTCAGTCAAACTGTCTGCCCTGCACCCGCGCTATTCACGCGCCCAGCGTGAACGCACGATGAATGAATTGCTGCCCCTGCTGAAAAAATTGCTGGTGTTGGCGAAGCAATACAACATCGGTCTGAACATTGATGCAGAAGAAACCGACAGACTGGAATTATCGCTGGACCTGATGGAAGCACTGGCCTTTGATGCCGATCTCAAAGGTTTTGAAGGTATAGGTTTTGTCGTGCAAGGCTATCAAAAACGTTGCCCGTTCGTGATCGATTACCTGGTTGACCTGGCGCGCCGCAGCGGCAGCAAGTTCATGATACGCCTGGTCAAGGGTGCTTACTGGGACGCAGAAATCAAGCGTTCTCAGGTTGATGGCATGAGTGGCTTCCCGGTCTACACCCGCAAGGTCTACACCGATTTGTCTTATCTGACTTGCGCACAAAAACTGCTGGCCGCGACTGATGTGATTTATCCACAGTTTGCCACGCATAATGCGCTGACCCTGTCCACCATTTATACCTGGGCACAAAAAGCCGGTATCACTGATTATGAATTCCAGTGCCTGCATGGCATGGGTGAGACCTTGTATGACCAGGTGGTAGGCAAAGACAAACTGGACAAGCCTTGCCGCATCTACGCCCCGGTAGGCTCACACCAAACCTTGCTGGCTTACCTGGTACGCCGTCTGCTGGAAAATGGTGCGAACTCATCCTTCGTCAACCAGATCGTTGATGAAAGCGTGTCGATAGAATCCATGCTGGCCGACCCAATAGCCGTCTCGCGTGAACTCGGTGGTGCGCCGCATACCTCCATCGCCTTGCCCAAGGATTTGTTTGGCAAGGAAAGAAAGAACTCTGCTGGCCTGGATTTTTCGAATGAGCTGGAGCTGCAAAAAATCAGCGCCCACTTTGCCGAGAGTAGCCAGCAAAGTTTGATAGCTGCACCTATCCTGCATGGCCAGATATCTGCTACCCAGGCGCGCCCTGTGAATAACCCGGCCAATCAGCTGGATGTCGTCGGCGAAGTAATCGAAGCCGATGCCCAGGATGTGCAAACTGCCCTGCATGCGGCAGAACAGTATGCGATGGACTGGCAAACCACAGCGCCGGTAGAACGTGCTGCAGCCCTGAAAAAAGCTGCTGATTTGCTGGAAGCACAAACGCTGGATTTCATGGCGCTGGCAATACGTGAAGCTGGTAAATCACTGCCGAATGCTTTGGCAGAAATGCGCGAAGCCGTTGATTTTTTACGCTATTACGCTGCCCAGGTTGAGAGCCAGGCAAATACCCAGGCGCTAGGCCCTGTCGTCTGTATCAGTCCATGGAATTTCCCGCTGGCCATCTTCATTGGTGAAGTCAGTGCCGCACTGGCCGCTGGAAATGTGGTGCTGGCAAAGCCAGCAGAACAAACCCCGTTGATCGCCTATCGTGCCATACAACTGATGCATGAAGCAGGCGTGCCACGTGGTGCCCTGCAATTCTTGCCAGGCACGGGTGAAGTCGTTGGTGCCCAGCTGGTGGCGGATCACCGCGTCAAAGGGGTGATTTTCACAGGCTCTACCGAAGTCGCACAAATCATCAACCGCACGCTGGCGAAACGCGCTGTGGCTGAGGGCATCGATATCCCGCTGATCGCCGAGACTGGTGGCCAAAACGCCATGATCGTCGATAGCAGTGCCTTGCCTGAACAAGTCGTCAATGATGTATTGTCGTCTGCTTTTGACAGTGCCGGCCAGCGTTGCTCTGCCCTGCGCGTACTGTGCCTGCAAGAAGATATCGCCGACAAGACCATAGAAATGCTGCACGGTGCCATGCAAGAATTGCGCATAGGCCAGCCAGACCGCCTGGCTATTGATATAGGCCCCGTCATCGATGCAGAAGCGCAAAACAATCTGATGAGCCATATCAATGGCATGCGTGGCAAGGCCAAATCTTTCTATACGCTGGACCTGTCAGCCACTTGCCGCGCCGGTACTTTTGTTGCGCCGACTGTCATGGAAATCGCCAGTCTGGCCGACCTGAAAAAAGAAGTGTTTGGCCCGGTACTGCACATCTTGCGTTACAAGCGCAATGACTTGCCGGCATTGATAGATCAGATCAATGGCACCGGTTTTGGTCTGACGCTGGGCATCCATACCCGTATTGATGAAACTATCGATTTCATCATCTCCCGCGCTCACGTTGGCAATATCTATGTGAACCGCAATATCGTTGGCGCCGTGGTGGGTGTGCAACCATTTGGCGGCGAAGGCAAATCCGGTACCGGCCCCAAAGCAGGCGGCCCGCTGTACCTGAAACGCCTGCAACGCACGCCTGTGACCGGCCTGGGTGGACATACCGTATATGAACGCCAGTCACCACCAGCACTGGAAGCCTTGCTGGTCTGGGCGCAAAAACAAGGTCATCAAAAAATCGCCGAACTGGGTGAGCACTATGCCCATAACAGCCCCTACAAAGTGACCCAGGTCTTACCTGGCCCGACAGGTGAACGCAATACCCTGTCATTTGCACCTCGTGGCCGTATTTTTTGCGCGGCAACGACAGTCAATTGCATCATCAACCAACTGGCCGCAACACTGGCGACTGGCAACCTGCCTGTGTTGCCTGCACAAACCATGTCTATCTTGCCAGCAGGTTTGCCAATCGAAGTCAGCAAACTCATCATCACTGCAGAAGCAGAGCAATGCGGTGCCCAACTGGCTCTGGTCGAAGGCGGTTTGCTGTCGCATTACAAGCTCTTGTTTGCAGGCCTGGATGACGCTATCGTCTCCGTTGTCGAAACTCATGACCATGCAGAAATTCCTCTGTGGCGTTTAATGGCAGAACGGGCACTTTGTGTGAATACCACGGCTGCCGGCGGCAATGCGAGTTTGATGACACTGGCGACCTGATCGTTTTCCGTATTGTCGCTGCAAAAAAAGCTCCTGAATGCAGGAGCTTTTTTCATGGCGGGAATATATAGTGCATATCATCTCAGAGTACTGTCTTGAATCTCACTTCATAATCCCATGAGCAAACCTCAAACCCCTCCTATCTCTTCAAGAAAGCGACCCCAGCAAAGCCGTTCGGCTGATCTGGTGGCGACCATACTGGAAGCTGCCCTTCAGGTTTTACAAAGAGAGGGCGCGCAAAAATTTACCACGGCGCGGGTAGCAGAAAGAGCGGGGGTCAGCGTGGGTTCTGTATATCAATATTTCCCGAACAAAGCAGCCATCCTGTTCCGCCTGCAAAGTGATGAATGGCGACAGACTGGCGGGATGTTGCGCAATATCCTTCAGGATGTTCAACAGGCACCACTGGAGCGCTTGCGCACTCTCGTGCATGCCTTCTTGCGCTCAGAATGTGAAGAGGCACAGATGCGCAATGCCCTCACCGATATCGCCCCGCAGTATAACGATGACCCTGAAGCACAGGAAGCATGGCAATACTGGGACCAGACCATACGGGTATTCATAGAAGAGTTGCTTCCAGTCGCAGCAGCAGCGACGCGGTCCATCGTTGAAGAACTGATTTCGACCACACTCAGCAGTGCTGGTGAGCATGTGTCGGCAAATGGCTATCCTGCCGACAGAGTAGATGGCTATGCGAATGCCATGGCAGATATGTTCTGTGTTTATCTGAACAGTATCAAAAGCAAGGAAGAGATTGATCAGGCTTATTGAAAGCCTGATCAATCTCCCGTGGATGGTGCGCACGGCGCACCTGCAAAAATTTCAGTACCTTACGCACTTGCAGATGCTTTACCCAGCAAACGCACAGCCACTAGCAAAGACAAAGCCACTGCCACGCTGGCAGCAAGAAAAACAGCATCGACGCCCCAGTACCCGGCGATAAAACCAGCCAGCGGGCTGACTATGCCCAATGACATATCAAGAAAAGCGACATAGGCACCCATGGCAACACTGCGGCTTTGTGGTGGTGCACGGCGCGCAGCTTCAACACCAAAACCGGGGAAGGCCAGTGAATAGCCAAAGCCTGTCAAAGCAACACCTATATAGGCCATGCTGACAGTATCAGCCCGCCAGATCAGCATGAGCCCGGCGGCTTCTATCACAACATTGACAAGTGCGACCCTGGCGCCACCGAGCTTGTCAGGCAAGTGGCCAAATAAAATCCTGGCACCGATGAAAGCCACACCAAAGAATGTGAATGCAAGCGAGGAGTTGCCCCAGTTTTTTGCCGCAAACAACAAGGCAGAAAAAGCCGTTATCACACCAAAGCCAATGCTGGCGAGAGCCAGTCCCAGGCCGGGTATTACGACAGTGCCCAGTATCTTGTAAAAAGGCATACGGACAGTTGCTGTCGGTGGGACGGCAGCAATGCCCAGCGCCATCAGCAATGCGGCGACGGGCATGCAAATTGTCGCTATGCCTATACCAGCAAATCCCAGATGAGAATTGATGACGACACCTGCTGGTGCACCGAAGGCAAATGCACCGTAGATGGCGATACCTACCCAGGCCATGACCTTGCCTGCATTTTGCGGCCCGACCAGCCCTATGCCCCAGCCCAGTGCTCCGGTGACCATCAGGCTTTCGCCTATGGCCAGCAAGACACGGCCAGACAATAGTATCCACACCGATACTGCAGGTGTAGTGACAAAGGGGAGCGATGCCAGATACACCAGACCTGAGCTGGCAATAATCAGGGAACCAGTGAGTACTGCACGCTTGGTACCACGCATATCGGCAAAATTGCCAGCCCATGCTCGTGACAGCAGGGCAACAGCAAACTGTGTACCGATGACCAGGCCGACCACCAGTGTACTCATGCCCAGGCTGTCATGCAGGTACAGCGGTAATACGGGTAGCTGCATGCCCATGGTCAGAAAGCCGATAAAAACCGCCAGTGTGAGTGGCAGCAGTTTCAGAAAAACACTACCGCCAGCCGCTGCGGGTGCAGCAGACAAGGGCTGCGAAGATTGAGAAGATAAAGACATAAAAAACTCCAGGCATAATCATGTGATTGATGCTGGATATGATAAAAGTCTTCATCCCTATCGAATAGTCGCGTAATGCCGGTAGCATGAAACCGCGTTGCAAGCCAGGCAGGGCGTGGCTTTGCGCATTTCCGGGATTTTTATTTTTTTCTTGTGAACGCGAAGTATTCGCGTTTTAAACTGCTGCGCAGACAGTTTTTGTCTTAACTTGAAAATTAGATCTTTTTGGCATATTCATCATCTGCTGATAAATATGACTGCATAAAATCGCGCATAAAAAAACCTATAGACAATAATGAGTTGTGGATAAGTTCGGCTATATCTTGTCGCTGAAATTGATTACTTTATTTTCTCTTGCTTAAATTTACCGCTTCTATCGCATCACATAAAGAATCTGCATGACCAGCTTTCTTGAATTTCTTAGCAACAAGCGCACAGTTTGTTTTGATTGATGCTGAACCCAGTAGTTGTGACAGACTGCGCTCTAATTTACGTGTCGTCAGGCGCGACATGCGCATGAAATCGCCAACATCCAAATTTTTTACGCGCGCAGCATTATCAAATTGGTCAAAAGCCTGTGGCAACAACAGTTGCGGTATGCCTGCTCTTAAAGCTTCTGCGGTTGTGCCTATACCACCGTGGTGAACCAGGGCTGACGCAAGTGGCAAAATACTGCGCAGGGGTAAATAGCTTTGCCAAAGTATGTTCTCCGGCAAGTTTGCCACGATCTGTTCACGGTGAGAACTCAGGAAAATCGCCCGCAAACCCAGTTTTTGCACTGCTTGCAGCGCACATTGAAAATAATGGCTGGCCTGTATATTCCCTGAACCCGGGGTGAAAATCACTGGCGCATCGCCTGCTGCGAGAAATTCTTGCAACTCTGTGGATAAGTCTTTATCAGGACTGCTGTCGTACAGCTGAAATTCCCCCATAACAATAGGATTTGGCCAGTCTGGCTGTGCTAGAGCAAACCATGCGGGGAAAAAACTGATGCTCAGGTCTGGCACAGCATACATATATGGTGGCAGGCTCTTGATTGGTGGCAAGTTCCTGACTAGTCTGGCTTGATTGATGATGGGGACAGCAAGCGGGTCAACAAAATTCTTGTCTGCATAAGTCCACAGCCATTCACGCATCCATACGGGCAGCCAGCGCGGTATGAATAAATCACCCATGACCAATGGATCATGCACAGTCCTTAAATTGGAGGGTGCCAGGTAAGCCCCGATGACTGGAATATCAGGGCGAAAACTACGCGTCAGATCTGCTATAGGCAATCCCAATGGGTGAGTAATAAATACACAATCCTGATTAGCAGGCAAAGAAGCGAAGTAATCAGGTATTTCTGTAAATAAGCGTTTGCATGACTCAAGTACGATACCCAGACCTTTGCGTACATTCCATATATCGGGATCACGCATAGCGGCATCATATTCAGCCTGGGTACCCAAAATCTTGTAGGCAATACCAGCCATTTCTGCATGAATGGCATGAACTGGGGCCAGCAGCATCGTGGACATATGTCCACGCCTCTGCATTTCGACTGCCAGGCTCAGGAAAGGAAATATATCCCCGAGCGTGCCTACACCAAGGAAAATGAAGTGCCTGGATTTAGTCATTGTTTTTATTTGCCTGGAAAGGCACTTCTTACAGGTAGATTTTCAAAAGTAAGTACCGTACGTAGTCGATATCAACAGCTAAATTCAACTAAGGCAGGTAAATTCTTTTATTTACAGCGCATTAGTCGTTAAATTCAGCTGAAAACTTATTTTTTTTGATCCAGTTCGCGTAATTCTTCAGCCATTTTCCTGGAAGCTTCAATTATTTTATCCATCATGGGCGTGGTCACTTTTTGCATTGCCCCCAGACTTTGTTGAATGATG
Organism: Undibacterium sp. FW305-107; assembly: GCF_058788535.1. Lineage (NCBI taxonomy): Bacteria > Pseudomonadati > Pseudomonadota > Betaproteobacteria > Burkholderiales > Oxalobacteraceae > Undibacterium > Undibacterium sp. FW305-107. The sequence continues at coordinate 148,260 of NZ_JBYTAV010000011.1, read as the reverse complement.
ACCGGGATTTTGCCGACATAAGCCTTACCCGCCGGGGACCTGTAGAAAGCAGCAATGCCGTCAACCTCTTCCTGGCTCAGGGAATTCGCATAGATTTCAACAAAAATAGGTTCGAGTTTTTCCCAGGTCATTTCTGTCTTGTGAATATCTAAGACTTTATCCCTGAATTTATCCAGTACTTTTTGCTGGTCTGTACTGATCGTCTGGTCTTTCAGGGCTGCTTTCATCATGTTTTTCATGACGCCATCTATCTGGGCCTCTGTACTTTTCAGTATTTGTTGGCTATTCGTTAAAACCAGTAATTCTTTGACCGATGCTTCAGTGGCTTTTTCTGCATGTGCAGTACCGCAAGCGAGCAAGGTAATGAGCAGCAAATTTGACCATAGTTTCACGGTGTTTTCCCAGGAGGATTGAATGAGTTACGGATTCTACGACAGTTTTTTGCTTTTGTTTTTTTGCTTTTTTTGAGCTGTGGATACCTTTAACTTGAATAACTTTATATATAAATAGTAGTAGTTGTTAACGCAGGCATGTTGCTGTGGATAAGTCGGTAAACATCCACAGGATCAAGAGTTTAGGCGAATGATAAGGCGGTGATAAAAGTCTGTATATCCACAGGACAAAATCTGAACAGTAAACTTGCAGATGAGTAAATTTGGAGTTACGCACAATGAATACAGTGGATATCAGCTGACTTATCCACAAAGTTTTTTTGAAAAATGTTGTTTTTCGACGTGAATTTTCTAAAAAAGGCTGATTTATAGCTCTGCAGGGAAGTTTTTCTAGGAATGCCGGCGATCTTTGGCAGAGTCATGAGATAGATTTTTTGAAACAAGGCAGTTTTCAACACTTGAATTTGTCTGCAATAAAAAAATGAATGCTTTTTTTGGGGAATCCAGAATTTTTATAAAAGATGAAGAACGCTGCCAGCTTCTTTTTTTTGAAATATCAAATTTCTGCATCAATCATTTTTATTTGAATCAAAACCAGATCTTTCAGGAAAAACTTCCAGGGTTTTCCAAAAAGGGTTTAATTAGATAACTTAGTTTATATATACATAGTAATAGTAGTTAACGTCGCGATATTTTGTGGATAAGTCCTAATTTATCCACAGAAACAAGTACTTAGTTCATGTATAGATGTGCTGATAAGTCCTGTATGAAAAAAGGACGGTTTTGGGATAAAAAATCTTCTTCCACAGCTTTGTATGGTTTTGCACAGTTCATCCTGTGGATATGCATAGGCTTATCCACAGATAAATCAATGAAAATTTTGCTGTCAGGTTTTAAATACCATCAGCTTTTCTCAGTATTGCTGGAGCAAAAGTAGTGAGTAAACGACCAAAGAGCGCGGCACTTTGCACTGCAGTTGTGGATAAATGCCGGTTATGGATAGCGGTATATTCCAGCTGGGGAAGGCCGCCGCGGGCGCGTTTGAACTGGCTGGCACCTGAGCTGTAGTGCAGTTTCAGCTTTTTATCTTTGGCTGTTTTAAGTAATAAAGCCATCAGGCGTCTGTATAAACCCAGCTCTTTTGGCAGGTTGGTGTCATAACCTATCAAGGGTGTAGTCAGCCATCCGTGCTCTGGATGTGTATAAATACCTAGCACTCCAACCAGGCGGCCTTGCCAGCGCAGGGCGTGCATTTCCAGGAACTGGGTTTCCAGGCAAAGCTCGAAGAAAGCGGCACTGAAGTCGGGATTAAGATAAGAGTGCTTATCGATGAAGAGCTGGCGGTAGAGTTGCTGCAATACGGCAATATCCTGCGTTTGCAGATGTTCGTGTGTCAGCACTTCTACTTCAGTATTGCCCAGCAAGCGGGCATCCTGTTTGACATGATTGTGTTTCCAGACGCTGGCTTGTTGCGGATCGCACAAATAAATCATGCGACTTGGGAATAGCTGCCAGCCAGCGCTGAGCAGGCTTTCAGTCAGTTCGGGATTCACCTGTGGACAGATATTACGCATCATCAGCGGACGCTGTGGATAAGTGTCTAGTAACTTATCGGTAGTTTTGCTGATCTCTGTTGCTGACCAGTCAGAGTACAGATTGGTGGAGACGAGATGGTTGGCAATAATGGCTGCCTGGTCCAGTTTGCTGGCTTTGAACAGGGCAGAGAGCGGCCCGAAGATGGCGCAACTACCCAGTTTGATGGACTGCTCCCATCTTGGACCTACCTGGCGCAGTATTTCCTGGCGCGGATAACGCAACCAGGTAGAAAGCGGGCTGGCGACATAGCTTTCTTGCCAGCTGCTTTGATCCAGCAAAGTGACTGGCTGGCTTTGCCCGGCAATTTCTATGGCATTGACATCACAAGTAGCATTATTGAGCCAGTGCTGGCCACCACGTGAACGTGCAGTCAACAGCCACAGGGCATCTGCCACCACGCGTGGCGGTAATGAGGTATGCAATTTGGCGCTTAAATTTTGGTGTACAGGTGCATGCCGCCATAGATGGCGGAACGGTCAGTGGCGTACAGTGCACGGTTATGCACAACGTCGGTATGCCAGGCAGCCAGTACTTCTTGTGGCAACTTGGCTTCCAGTGGGGACTCGCTACCACCTGTACGGAATACCACTTTGGCACCCGGTGCCGCAGTGCGATTCACTTCTTGCCAGAGTGTTGTCAATTGTTGTTGATCCATCCAGTCCTGGGCATCAAGGAAGAGATAGGCGTCCATGGAAGCACGTGGCTGGCTCAGCAAAAAATCGGTCAGGGTTTGATGATGAGGATGCAGCCTGTCTATATTGCGGCGCAGGGTGTGGAAATGTTCTTGCTGTAAATACATGGGTAGGGCTGCCTGTTTTTTTGCGTCATAACGGCGGCCAAATGCCTGCTGGGCGAAACAGTTTTCTTCCAGTGGAAAGTCACAGGCCAGATGGCGCATTCTTTCTTTGAACAGCAGATGCAAGCCATCTTTGGCATCATGTTTTAATTCAGCAAACTGTGACGGCGGTATACCCAGGCTATACAGCGCCAATGGCTGGCTGGCGATGAGGCGGAATAAGCGGGTCTCAAATACCGGGGCGACATATTGCTCAAATAACTGCGCCTGCTCCTGCAGATTTTTAGCCTCCATGAGTTTGCTCATGTCGCCACCCATCAGACGTACAAAAAAATGGGCAAAGCCGATGAAATTACCCAGCAAGCCATGTTGATAAGCCTGATTCGTAAAATAATGGTAACGCGGTTTGCCAGACAAAGAGCGACTTTCCCAGAAATTGCTGGCATCGTCTGACAATTGCATGCGTATATGACGTTTATAGCGCTTCAGATTATCGGGCTTGTCGGCATTACCTAAAAAAGCCAGCACTGCATCATAGTCGGGCAAATGCCTGATGGCTGTTTGCTTGATATTGAGCATGGCCAGGTGAGCGGCATTCAAATCCACGGCATGGACTGCGGCTGGTTCGGCAGATAAGTAGGCCAGGGCGTTGCAGCCACCTGAAGAAATTGTCAGGATATTCGCGCCTGGTTTTAGTTGCAGGGCATCCAGATCAGCTTGTGGATCTTCCCAGATCTGGGCATACACGAGGCGGCTGAACCAGTGGGCAAACAATTTGTCTGCCAGGCCCTTGCGGCCAGATGTGGTGGAATTGAAAACGGCGCTGTCTATCAGGGCTTTGGTGGACATGCTGGTCTCCGCTTATGTTTTGGATAAGGAAGACTTTAGGATGCAGAGGTGACAGGCAAGTGACAGATTGATGAAGATTATGTGAAAAACGTATAAGAAAACCACAAAAAAAAGCATGAACCTGGAAGGATCATGCTTTTTCACAATATCAACAGATTTATCGATAAAGGATACGGTTCAACTACCTCGCTCTGTGGATAAACGGCGGCGTCTGGCTTTGATGAACATGAGTAACTGGTAAGCAAAATACAGAGATGCCAGTACCGGCATGGAGGCGACCAGTATCCACAGACCACCGGCCAGGGGTACCGGACCTGACCAGACCTGGATGGCGACTTCCGGTTTATGGCTTTTCTCTGGAGCAGTTTGCTTGGGCGTATCGATTTGTACACCAGAATTTTGCTTGGGCAAATCTTCTGGTGCGACCACGAATACCGCTTGCGTACTTGGCGCAGCTTTGGCCGGGGCAGATGTATTGCCAGTTGCGGCAGCAAAAACCGGGGAAGCTGGCAATGCAGTCAGCATTTGCAAAGCCAGGATCAGGAAATACATGAGTTTCATTGATGCAATCGGGTAGAAGATGCAATGTAGTTTTGACTACAAGTGCAATTAATTTTTCTCGGCGAACTTTTTAAGATTGCTTAAGCCCGCTTCAAAATCAGGACCCACCATTTTATCCATAAATGGCGCAAATAGCTTCATCATGAAATTGCCTTCGCTGCTACCTTCCATCTTCCAGGTGATTTTCGTGCCTTCTGCTTGTGCTTCCAGCAAGAAACTGCCGGTTGATGGTTTGCCCATACCTTCAAAATGCAGTTCATAGTCGATTTCGCGGAAGGGACTGGCGTGGATGAGTTTCATACCGCCGTTGCCTTGCGATTCACTTTTCCATTCCCAGGCGGCGTCTCTACCTGATTCAGGACCGGAAAATTCCATTTTCATATTTGGGTCGCGTTGGTTCCAGACTGACCAGTTTTTCCATTCCTTGGGTGTGGCGATCAAGGGAAAAATTTTGGCCGGTGTGGAACGTATCAAAATACTGCGGCTGACTTTGTATTCATTTGGCAGTGAATAAGCAATTGCCAGTATCAGGGCTATCGCAATAATCAGTATGCCGACAGACCATTTAATAATTTTCATTTTTATTCTCCTGTTGGTAATGTAAATGGTGGAACGAGTCGCCACTTAGTTGCGGGTATCTCATGCCTGGATTATCTTACTTTTCCTATGGCGATTTCCCAGTTTTGCATCAGGCTGGCGGCTTCATCGCGGCTCATGGCTGGTGTAAATTGCGTCTCCATTTGCCACTGGGTTGCGCATTCTTCCATGCTCTTATACACACCAGCTCCCAAACCTGCCAGATAAGCTGCACCCAGGGCCGTGGTTTCTGTGACTTTGGGACGTATCACGGGTATGCCCAGCAAATCAGCCTGGAATTGCAGCAGCATATTATTGGCTGCCGCACCACCATCGACACGCAGTTCCCTGATGGGGAAAACCGCATCCCTGACCATGGCCTGCAGCAAGGCGGTGCTTTGAAAGGCGATCGATTCCAGCGCAGCGCGGGCGATATGGGCCACGGTGCTGCCGCGGCTCAGGCCCAGGATGGCACCCTTGGCCGAAGGCACCCAGTAAGGGGCGCCGAGGCCAGTGAAAGAAGGGACGAAGACGACACCGCCAGAATCTGGCACAGTTGCTGCCAGTTGTTCTACGTCGGTGGAATGTTGTATGGCTTTCAAACCATCTCTTAGCCACTGCACTACCGCACCGCCGATGAAGACACTACCTTCCAGCGCATATTGGGCATGGCCATCAGTCTGGCAGGCCGCCGTGCTGATCAGACCATTTTGAGAGCTGGGACACTGGTCGCCAGTATGCATGAGCATGAAGCAGCCCGTGCCATAAGTATTTTTTGCCATACCCGGTGTAAAACAGGCCTGGCCAAACAAGGCTGCTTGCTGGTCACCGGCAATACCGGCAATGGGGATGGCCGCACCCAGCAGCTTGCTATGCCCGAACTGGTGGCTGGATGGCAAGACTTCAGGCAGCAAGGCTTTGGGGATATCAAACCAGCTCAGTAATTCTTCATCCCATTTATTATCGTGGATGTTGTACAGCATGGTGCGCGAGGCATTGCTGACATCAGTGACGTGCAAGCTGCCTTCACTGAGTTGCCAGGCCAGCCAGCTGTCGATGGTACCGAAAGCCAGTTCACCGGCATGGGCGCGGCGGCGCGCGTCGGGAATATTATCCAGCAACCACTTGAGTTTGGTAGCTGAAAAATAGGGGTCAAGTATCAGACCAGTCTTGGCCTGTATGCGTGCTGCATAGCCTTGCTGGCGCAATTCATCGCAATAAGCCTCGGTGCGGCGGTCTTGCCAGACGATGGCATGGTGGAGCGGCTGGCCAGTCTTCCTGTCCCACAATACCGTGGTTTCGCGCTGGTTGGTAATGCCCAGCGCGGCGATGTCATTTGCCTGTAAACCGGCTTTGGCCATGACTTGCTGGCAGGTGGCAAACTGGCTTTGCCAGATTTCCATGGCGTCGTGCTCTACCCAGCCTGGCTGCGGGAAAATCTGGCGAAACTCTTGCTGGGCGCTGGCGATTAATTCACCACGCTCATTGAAGATGATACTGCGCGAACTGGAAGTACCCTGGTCTAGTGCAAGCAGATATGTCATAAAAATTCCTGATGCATCTGAGCCTCATGGATGAAGATCAGAAAAATGCAGAATGAAAAATTTTCAGCCTGATGCTGACGTCTGGTTACAATTTTAGCCATTAGTGCAATGGCAAACAGGATTGAATTTGATATAGTAGATTATTGATTTAATATTAAGCAAGAAAGGCAAGTCTGTGGCGGGTTTACTCAATTTTTCTTTGTCTTTACTGGTGCTGGTCTTATTTGCTTTGGGCACCATGCGTAAAAGCCGCCGCTTGATTAATCTGTCTTTTTTTGCCATGGTCGCCGCCAGTCTGCTGGGTTGGTATCAATATATTTTCCCTGCTGGTCTTAGCCTGCTGTTTTATGCAGGCACCATGGCGACAGTGCTGGCGATTTCCATCTTCTTTTACGCCATCTATTCTTATGAATCCATCTGGACAGATGTCCAGGAAATCAAAGCCAGGCAGTTGAGCTGAAGGCTTTGGCCAGAGACATCTGAATTTATCTCACATCCAGTAATTCAATATCAAAAATCAGATAGGAATTCGGCGGTATCATGCCGTTGCCTGCTCCTGCTGCACCATAGCCCAGTTCTGGCGGAATGATCAGGGTGCGCTTGCCGCCTACCTTCATTCCTGCAACACCTTGTTCCCAACCCTTGATGACACGGCCTGAGCCTATGGAAAAGGAAAAAGCCTGCTGACCTACCGAGCTGTCAAACTTGGCACCGCGTTCGCGGTTGGCGAAAGGGTCGTGTAGCCAACCTGTGTAATGTACATAGACGGTATTACCTGCAAGCGCTTCTTTGCCTGTGCCAACTTTTTCATCGATTTTAGTCAGCCTGCTGATGACCACGCTGTCAGGCGCTTGCGCCTGGGCTGGTGAGATGGACAAAATGCCAGTGAACAGAGTGCTGGCGAGCAGGGCGCTAAGACATTTGTATTTCATTCGGTTTTCCTTATGTGACAATAAACGCAAAACAGCTGCGGCTGCATTGCAGCTTCCGCATTTATCTGCTGGAGCAATTTTGCGTAAATATTAATGATGATTTGTTGTATTGCCTACTATTTTTGCTTGGCCGCTGCCAGTTTTTTCTCAAAGGCGACATCCAGTTTGCTGGCTTTTTTTGGAGCCAGTTTTTGCAAGTTATTCACATAGGCGACAAATTCATCCATTTCCATGGCATCGCTGACGCTGGCTGGCAATTCATCTGGCTGTTCCAGATTGGCCAGGGTCAGTGAAAAACGCCCATCGGCCAGGCTTACCATGGAGTAAGGTGCATTGCTGCGCTCGCGCAGGCGGTTTACGGCATAGGCGGCCTTGGTTGATCTGGCCATTATCTGATCCCGTATTTGCGCATGATTTTTTCCATGGTACCGTCGTTATCCAGTTCTTTATTGATTTTGTTGTACAGCTCTATACGCTGCTTATCCATGCGGACATTGCATAACATATTCAATTCTATGCTTTTCCATTTGATGGCACGCGCAATGTCATTGCCAAATCCTTGTTGTTGGGCAATGAGCATGCCATGTGACTCTGAAACTATCCAGTAATTCAACCTGCCATTCACCAGCAGGCGCGGATTATCTTCGTCCTGGCTCGCAAATTCTATTTTGTAGCCTTGTTCGCTGAGTTGCAAACCTGTGGCTGCATTTTTGTAAGAGCCTATGGAATAAGGTTTGGCGTCTTCAAAACTTTTCAATACCCGCGTTTCGGTTTTGCGGGCATATAAGACCCAATTGTCGGTGACCAGTGGGCCTACCCATTTATACGAATTCTCACGCTCAGGTGTACGGCGAAAACCGAACAAACAGGTATTGTCGTCATTCAGCGTGGAATTAAGGCCACGGGCCAGAGACGTGCTGCTGATGCTGTAATTGTCACCTGCGCGCTTGAGGATTTCTTGTATCTTTTCGGTCAGCGCACCCTGGATTTCGCCGCTTTTGAGATCGGTATGGGTGAAAGGTGCATATTCCTGGATAAGCAGTTTGATCGTTTCTGCATGGCAAAATGCAGGAACGGTGGCCAGAGATACAAGCAAACTGGATAGCAAGAATTTCACGAACTTTGTTTCCGAAATAAATAAGTGCTGGAAATATACCGCTGAATTTCCAATAAAGGCAGATATTTTCTTGTTTTGAACTCAGGTGTGCGGCTGAGGAGACAGTGCGGGTTGCAATCTATACCCAGATTGTTTTCAACAAGGCAAAACTCGCTGCGATCATGGCTTCATGCTGGCGTTTTTCCTGGCAGATAAAACTTAGTTCTGTAGTAATACTGACGGCGTCAGCGATCACCAGCCCGTGTGCATGGGCCTCGCGTATGGCAATGGAATCGCGGATCAGGCTCAGACCTACGCCAGACTTCACCAGATCCAGCATGGTCGGCTCCTGGTCTACCAGGGCAACCTTGTTGGGCATAATTCCTAGCCCGGCGAAGATCTGGCTGAGCAGCCGGTGATGTGCTGATTCTGCCGGCGTCCACAACCATGGCAATTTGGCCAGGCTGGCCCAGCCTTGGCCTGCAACCCGGTTTTTCCAACCCTTGGGTGCCACGACGCGATAGGTAAATGGTGTCAGCACCTGGCTGTGGCAAGGCGTTTTACCATCGTCGGGCGGTTGCCCGAGATAAAAGCCCACATCCAGGGTACCGGCGCGAATTTGCTGCAAGACTGTACCAGACATGCCTTGCTGCAATTTTGTGGATAACTGTGGATAAGTCTCGACCAGACGCTTCAAAAATAGACCGAGACGGGTGAACTCAGGGTCAAGTATGGTGCCTATCGCCAGTTCACCAGAAATGGTGCTGTGCATACTATGGGCGGCCTGGCGAAATTCAGCCATGCTGGCAATGACTTTTTCTGCGTAAGGCAAGAGTTTGGCACCATCGTTGGAGAGGCGCATGCCACTGGCGCTACGTGTGAATAAACTTAATTGCAAGGCATCTTGCAAGGACTTGATTTGCAGGCTGACGGCGGGCTGGGTCACATGCAATTGTTCTGCTGCCCGTGTCAAATTGCCTTCTTTCGCCACGGCGACAAAGGCGCGTAGTTGTATCAAGTCCATTATTAGCCATCCTTATATTGCTATTGATAATAACTCATTGGATTAACCAGGACGAGTGAATTAATCTCTGTGTCACCGCAGAAAAAACTTCACATTATCTCTAAGGTTTACTTATGACATCCACAATCGCGCATTATATGAATGGCCAGGCCTATGCTTCTGCCAGTGGCCGCCAGCAAGATGTATTCAACCCTTCTACTGGCGAAGTGACAGGCAGTGTTGCCCTCGCCAGCATTGCGGAAGTACATGCCGTCATCGCCGCCGCCAAGGCTGCCGCGCCGGCCTGGGCAGAAACTGCGCCGCTGAAACGTGCCCGTGTGATGTTCAAGTTCAAGGAATTGCTGGACCAGCATCACAAGGAAATGGCAACCCTGATTACCCGTGAACATGGCAAGGTTTTGTCAGATGCCATGGGCGAAGTCACGCGCGGCATAGAAATCGTCGAATTTGCCTGCGGTATGCCACAACTGCTGAAGTCGCAATTCTCGGACAATATCGGCGGCGGCATAGACAATTACAATCTGCGCCAACCGCTGGGTGTGACTGCTGGCATCACGCCTTTCAACTTCCCCTTCATGGTGCCTATGTGGATGGCACCGCTGGCGATTGCGACTGGCAATACCTTCATCCTGAAGCCGTCTGAACGCGATCCTTCCTGCTCTTTGCTGATAGCTGACTTGCTTAAAAAAGCTGGTTTGCCGGATGGTGTTTTCAATGTCGTACAGGGCGATAAAGTGGCGGTCGATGCCTTGCTCCAGCACCCTGATGTGTCGGCGATTTCTTTCGTAGGTTCCACCCCTATCGCTGAATACATCTACAGCGAAGGCACCCGCATGGGCAAGCGCGTGCAGGCTCTGGGCGGTGCAAAAAACCACCTGGTCGTCATGCCCGACGCCAACCTCGAACAAGCTGTCGATGCCCTGATGGGTGCGGCTTACGGTTCTGCCGGTGAACGCTGCATGGCGATCTCGGTGGCTGTTGCCGTTGGTAATGTGGCCGACAAACTGGTAGCAGCCCTGGTACCCAGAGTGGAAGCTTTGAAGATCAAGAACGGCATGGAATCTGATGCCGAAATGGGCCCGGTCGTGACAGCCCAGCACAAGGCAAAAATCGAGTCTTATATTGCTGAAGGCATAACCGAAGGTGCGCAATTGCTGGTCGATGGCCGTGGCCTTAAAGTCCCTGGTCATGAGTCCGGTTTTTTCCTCGGCGGCTGCCTGTTTGACCATGTCAAAGAGGGCATGAAAATACATCGCGAAGAAATTTTTGGCCCGGTTCTGTGCATAGTCCGCGTCCCGGATTTTGCATCCGCTGTTGAGCTCATCAACCGCCATGAATTTGGTAATGGCGTGTCATTGTTTACCTCGGATGGCAACACAGCCCGCGAATTTTCCCGCCGCATCCAGGTCGGCATGGTGGGCATCAATGTACCTATCCCCGTCCCCATGGCCTGGCATTCTTTCGGCGGCTGGAAGCGCTCCTTGTTTGGCGATGTGCATGCCTATGGCGAAGAGGGTATACGCTTTTATACGCGCTATAAATCCATCATGCAGAGGTGGCCGGATAGCATAGATAAAGGGGCGGAGTTTACGATGCCGGTGGCGAAGTAACCACGAACTGCTTCCTTCAAGGAGACAGTAGGGATGAGGATGGGGTTCTGTCGATAAACGGCAATCAGATTGTCGTCGCTCCTGCGAAGGCAAGAGCCTAGTGGCGTTCGTTGCATGCTTGAGTCTTTGTTAAAGCGATTGCACTCCGTAGACACAAGCCGGGTCTCGGCCCGGCGACCGAAATACTTTCTTTGCTTCGCCAAAGAAAGTATTCAAAGAAAGGCGACCGCAGACTCGCCCTCCGGGTGCTTACGCTACGCTCCAGCATAATTTGTGCGTCCCAAAAAATGGGAAAGCTTCGAAACTCGCTGCGCTCAAACAACGAAGCTTTCTGATCCATTTTCCGTGAAGCACAAATTACATCGTCCCAAGCGGATTAAGGTCAAGAACAGATTCAAAAACAACGGCAACTGCAACGTCAATGCAACCGTTACGATAATGTCGTTGAGAGTGGTCAATCAACCGGGGTTTTGGGGTTGCTGCTGTTTTTGACTTTTGTAGTTCCCATGTGTAGACGCCGTTTGTGTAGTACAGAAAATGGATTAAGAAATGCACGTGTTTGAGCGCAGCGAGTTTCGGGCATTTCCCATTTTTTGTACTGCATAAACGGGAACCCCGCAGGGGCGGCTACGCCTGGGTCGCCTTCTTTGGCTTACTTTTCTTGGCGAGACAAGAAAAGTGAGTAGCTGTCGGGCTACCCCCGACCTGCAATCGCAATACAGTGACAGAAGTGAGTAAATGAGTTAGCGTACAAACACGACAATTGATGAAAGCCTGATTTACCTGTTTCCAACAACTCACTTAAATAAACCCGGAGCCCTAAATGCCCAGCCTGCCAACCCTCTGCCCCCACCCCATCATCCAAGCCCCCATGGCTGGTGGCGCCACCACCCCGGAACTGGTGGCCGCAGTGTCAAATGCAGGCGGCCTGGGCTCCCTGGCCGCTCCCTTGCTGACTCCGCTAGCCATCATAGAGCAGGCTGAACACATCAGAAGACTGACGGACAAACCCTTCGCGATTAACCTGTTCGTACAAACCCGTCCACAAGTCGATTTTGCGGCTCTTGAAGCTGCCAAGCTCTTGCTGCAACCAGTTTGTGAAGAACTGGGCTGGGACAACTTGCCGACGCCAACCCGCTGGTGTGAAGATTTTGAAGCCCAGCTCGATGCCCTGATCACGGCACGCCCTGCAGTCGCCAGCTTTACCTTTGATGTGCTGCACGGTAGCCAGTTGCAGCGCCTGCATGATGCGGGAATAAAAGTGGTTGGCACTGCCACCAATCTTCAGGAAGCCATCGTCTGGCAAGCCATGGGGGCGGATGCGGTTTGCCTGCAAGGGGTGGAGGCGGGTGGTCACCGCGGGACGTTCATCGGCGCACAAAAAGATTCCACTCTGGGCCTGTCTGCCTTGCTGGAAGCCTGCAAGCCACATATGCAGGTACCGGTTATCGCTGCTGGCGGCATCATGGATGGCAGGCAGATCAAACAAGTACTGCAGGCGGGCGCGCAGATGGTGCAGATGGGCACGGCATTCCTGGCGACGAAGGAATCAGCCATTCACCCTGCCTATAAACAACGTCTGCTGGAAAGCAGCAGCGATACGACACGCCAGACCCGCGCTTTTTCTGGCCGTATTGCACGCGGTCTCAACAATCATTTCATGCAAACCATGGATGCAGTGGCTGACAAAGTACCTGCCTATCCGATACAGAACGCACTGACGGGTTCCATACGCGCAGCGGCTGCCAAGGCAGCGAATACTGAACTGATGTCCATGTGGGCCGGGCAGGGCATGGCAGCGACCAGGGATATGAGCGTGGCAGAGCTGATGGCTGCACTGATCGCGGAAATGCAAGATTAATCAGGAACAAGGAAAAACGGTATGGAAGCAGCAGGACAGTTTGATTACATCGTCGTCGGTGCCGGTACTGCAGGTTGTGTATTGGCGAACCGCCTCAGCAAGAATCCTGATAACAGGGTTTTGCTGATAGAAGCGGGTGGCAAGGATGATTATGTGTGGATACATATCCCCGTTGGTTACCTGTACTGCATCAATAATCCGCGCACAGACTGGATGTTCCGTACCGAGGCGGAGGCTGGTCTGAATGGCCGTAGCCTGATTTATCCGCGTGGCAAGGTGCTGGGCGGCAGTTCATCCATCAATGGCATGATTTACATGCGTGGCCAGGAAAGGGATTACCAGCAATGGGCAGAACTGACAGGTGACGATAGCTGGCGCTGGGAGCATGTCTTGCCACTGTTCAAGAAGAGCGAAGACCATCACGGCGATGATGCAGAATTCCACGGCAAGGGCGGTGAATGGCGGGTGGAAAAACAAAGGCTGTCCTGGGAAATCCTGGATGCCTTCCGCAATGCAGCAGCCGAAGTCGGCATCCCTAACAGTAATGACTTTAACCGTGGCAATAATGAAGGCTGTGGCTATTTCGATGTGAATCAAAAACGTGGTGTGCGCTGGAATGCTTCCAAGGCTTTTCTGAAGCCAGCAGCAAGCAGGCCCAACCTGACCATCATGACGGGTTGCCAGGTCCAAAAACTGGTCATCAGGAATGATGAACAAGGTAAGCGCTGCACGGGCGTGGAATTCATAGGCGGTGGTCGCAGCTGGTTTGCCGAATCTGTGAAGGAAACCGTATTGGCAGCAGGTGCCATAGGCTCACCACAGATTTTGCAATTATCCGGCATAGGAGATGCGGCACATTTGCAACAGGTAGGGGTTGATGTGGTGCATGAATTGCCTGGCGTCGGCGCCAATTTGCAAGACCATTTGCAGATACGTTCTGCATTCAAAATCACTGGTGCCAAAACGCTCAACAAGATGGCTAACAGCCTGATAGGCAAGGCGCGCATAGGGTTGGAATATGCCATGTTCCAGAGTGGCCCGATGTCGATGGCACCGTCGCAACTGGGGGCATTTACCCGTTCGGATGCCAGTCAGACTACACCGAATCTGCAATACCATGTACAGCCTTTGTCACTGGAGAAATTTGGTGACCCTCTGCATGATTTCCCGGCGTTCACCGCCAGTGTTTGCAATCTGCGCCCTACTTCGCGTGGTCATGTGCGCATTGCCAGCAATGATGCCGCCGCAGCACCGAAGATTGTGCCCAATTACCTGACGACGGCAGAAGACCGCAAAGTAGCAGCGGCCTCCCTGACACTGACACGCAAGATAGTTGCTGCGCCATCCTTGCAAAAATACCAGCCTGAAGAAATGAAGCCGGGGGCACAGTTCCAGACTGAAGAAGAATTGGCCAAAGCAGCAGGGGATATAGGAACGACGATCTTCCATCCGGTAGGCACTTGCAAAATGGGAAGAGTGGATGATACTGAGGCAGTAGTCGACAGCACTTTACGCGTAATAGGCATAATTGGCCTGCGCGTGGCTGATGCTTCTATTATGCCGACTATAACCTCAGGTAATACCAACTCGCCTACTGTGATGATTGCAGAGAAGGCGGCCAGGAGTATATTGGCAAGCTGAACGGATGAAAATTGAGTCAGTACAGGAGGGAATTTTTCTGCGTGGAATTACTTATGGTAGTTATACCGTATTGTTTAGAAATCGGTTTGCTGGGTATTATAAAAAGCTAATATAAAAACTTCCAAAAAATAAAGGAAGTGTTGTCGCGTTGGAGTAATAACCATAAGCCAGACAATAAGGAGAAGAGATGACCGACGTCATCCTGGAGACTAAGCGCTTGACCAAAGAGTTCAAGGGCTTCACAGCTGTAAGCGATGTGAATTTGCAGGTACAGCGTGGGCATATCCACGCCCTGATCGGCCCTAACGGTGCCGGCAAGACCACCTGTTTCAATTTACTGACCAAATTTCTTGTCCCGACTTCGGGACAAATCCTGTTCAATGGCCGCGATATTACCTCGGCCAAACCAGCCCAGATCGCACGGCAGGGCATCATACGTTCATTCCAGATCTCGGCGGTGTTCCCGCACCTGACGGTGATGGAAAACGTGCGCATAGGCCTGCAAAGAAAACTGGGCACATCCTTCCATTTCTGGAAAAGCGAACAGTCGCTGAACCAGCTCAATGCCCGTGCCATGGAATTGCTGGCCGAAGTTGACCTGACTTCCTTTGCCGACACCGTGACTGTCGATCTGCCCTATGGCCGCAAGCGCGCCCTGGAAATCGCCACCACCCTGGCCATGGAACCAGAAATGATGTTGCTCGATGAACCTACGCAGGGCATGGGCCATGAAGATGTGCACCGGGTGACCGAGCTTATCAAGAAGGTGTCGGCCGGCCGCACTATCCTCATGGTGGAACATAATATGAACGTGGTGTCGGGTATTTGCGACAAGATATCTGTCTTGCAGCGCGGTGCCATGCTGGCCGAAGGTACTTACCAGGAAGTCTCCACCAATCCCAAAGTCATGGAAGCCTATATGGGCAGTACCAGTGGTGAACTGGAAGGGGCGCATGCATGAGTGCTACAAATACGAATGCAAATACCAGCCCGGCGCTGGAAATTACCGGCCTGCAAGCCTGGTATGGTGAATCGCATATCCTGCATGATGTGAACCTCAAAGTGAATCAGGGTGAAGTGGTGACCATACTCGGTCGCAATGGTGCCGGGCGCACGACGACGATGCGCGCCATCGTTGGCCTGACTGGTGCACGTAAGGGGTCGATCAAGATCAATGGGCAAGAAGCTATCCATCTGCCTACCCATAAAGTGGCGCATCTGGGTGTGGGTTATTGCCCGGAAGAGCGGGGGATATTTTCCTCCTTGTCCACAGAAGAAAACCTGATGTTGCCGCCCTCGGTATCGAAAGATAACAAGGGCATGTCGGTGGCCGAGATTTATGAGATGTTCCCCAATCTGGCTGAGCGTAAAAACAGTCAGGGCACACGCCTGTCCGGTGGTGAACAACAAATGCTGGCGGTAGCACGTATCTTGCGCACCGGTGCCCGTCTGCTGTTGCTCGATGAAATTTCCGAAGGCCTGGCACCCGTCATTGTGCAGGCTTTGGCGCGCATGATCACGATGCTGAAATCCAAGGGTTATACCATCGTCATGGTGGAACAGAATTTCCGCTTTGCTGCTCCGCTGGCGGACAGGTTTTATGTCATGGAGCATGGGCAGATCGTCGAGAGTTTTGCGTCTGCGCAATTGCAGGAAAAAATGCCGGTCTTGAATGAGTTGTTGGGTGTGTAGGATGTATATCTGTAAGGTAACTGCCTCGCTGTCTTGGTGAAGCAGGGTTGAATAAAAATATGATTGGAGAAGACGCATGAAAGCAACATTCACGAAATTAAAAGTAGCAAGTCTCGCAGTTTCCGCCGCACTCGCTGGTTTTGCGCTGAATGCAAATGCGCAAGTATCTGGTGACACGGTCAAGATCGGTTTCATCACCGATATTTCCGGCCTGTATTCTGATATCGATGGTCAGGGTGGCGCAGAAGCCATCAAGATGGCGATTGCCGATTTTGGCGGCACGGTACTGGGCAAAAAAATCGAGCTGGTCACAGCTGACCATCAAAACAAGGCCGATATTGCCGCCAGCCGCGCACGTGAATGGTTTGATCGCGATGGCGTAGACATGCTGATTGGCGGCACCAATTCAGGTACAGCCTTGTCCATGTCCAAAGTGGCGGCTGAAAAGAAACGCATCTTTATTTCCATTGGAGCCGGCTCTGCCCGCCTGACCAATGAAGAATGCACACCAAGCACAATTCATTATGCTTACGATACCGTGGCACTGGCAAAAGGCACGGGTTCTGCCGTTGTCAAGCAAGGTGGCAAGAGCTGGTATTTCCTGACGGCTGATTATGCCTTTGGTGCTTCGCTGGAAAGTGACACTGCCAACGTCGTCAAAGCCAATGGCGGCACAGTCGCAGGTTCGGTCAAGCATCCTTTGTCGGCATCTGATTTCTCTTCTTTCCTGTTGCAGGCACAAGCTTCCAAGGCACAAATCCTGGGCCTGGCAAATGCTGGCGGCGACACCATCAATGCGATTAAAGCAGCCAATGAATTTGGCGTCACCAAGACCATGAAACTGGCTGGTTTGCTGATGTTTATCAATGACATCCATTCCCTGGGTCTGAATGCCACTAACGGCATGTACCTGACCGATAGCTGGTACTGGAACCAGAATGAAGAAGCGCGCAAATGGTCACGTCGCTATTTCGAAAAAATGAAGAAAATGCCTTCCAGCCTGCAAGCGGCTGATTACTCTGCGACCCTGACTTACCTGAATGCCGTCAAGGCAGCAGGTACGGATGACACGACCAAGGTCATGGAAAAACTGAAGGCTGCTAAGGTCAATGACATGTATGCCAAGAACGGTTACATCCGTGGCGACGGCAGCATGATCCATGACATGTACCTCATGCAGGTGAAAACCAGCGCCGAGTCGAAAGAGCCTTGGGATTATTACAAAGTGGCGCAGACTATTCCGGGTGAGCAGGCATTTACCACTAAATCCGAATCCAAATGTTCCCTCTGGAAGTGAAATCCAATTCTCGGGCGCATAGCGGCGTTGCAAAGCCTCGCAATACTTTCGTATTGCTACGTTTTGCGCCTTGCTCTGCATCCCGATAATTGAATTTCAGCATTGCTCTTGTTTTACGGGTAAGGTCGCGGACTTTGTCGCGACCTTCACGTTTGCAAAATTGAAGTCATTCAACTCTAGATTTTTCGCAGAAGAAGTACTTAGGGAGTAGGCAGAAAGAAATGATTTTCTCTGTGACTCTGTGTGTCTGTGTGTCTGTGTTGAGAGGTCTTCACCTTTCCATCCATTTTTTATTTAGCGTGCCATGGAAATATTTGGTATTCCGCTGCAAGCGATGCTAAGCCAGCTTTTGCTGGGCTTGGTCAACGGCTCGTTTTACGCGATGCTGTCTCTGGGGTTGGCCGTGATATTCGGCTTGCTCAATGTGATTAACTTTGCCCATGGTGCCCTGTATATGATGGGTGCCTTCCTTGCATGGATGGGCATGAATTATTTTGGTATCAATTACTGGGTCATGCTGCTTGCTGCGCCTTTGCTGGTGGGCCTGTTTGGCATCATCATAGAAAAGACCATGCTGCGCTGGCTGTACAAGCTTGATCATCTGTATGGCTTGCTGCTGACCTTTGGTATTACGCTGATGCTGGAAGGTGTATTCCGCTCAGTGTATGGTGTGTCTGGCCAGCCTTATCAGGTACCTGATGCGCTGACAGGGGCGACCAATCTTGGCTTCATGATCTTGCCTAATTACCGTGCCTGGGTGGTGGTGGCCTCGCTGGTGGTGTGCTTTGCGACCTGGTTCGTTATCGAAAAAACCAAGCTCGGTGCCTACCTGCGTGCCGGTACTGAAAACCCCAAGCTGGTCGAAGCCTTTGGTGTCAATGTGCCGCTGATGGTGACGTTGACTTATGGCTTCGGTGTGGCATTGGCAGCCTTTGCCGGCGTGCTGGCAGCACCTGTCATACAGGTGTCACCGCTGATGGGTTCCAACCTGATTATTACGGTATTTGCGGTGGTGGTGATTGGTGGCATGGGCTCTATCCTGGGGTCGATTTTGACAGGCCTGGGCCTGGGCATTATCGAAGGCCTGACGCGGGTGTTTTATCCTGAGCTGTCGGCGACTGTTGTGTTCATCGTCATGGCGATTGTCCTGATGATCCGCCCTGCCGGTTTGTTCGGTAAAGAAAAATGAACGGAGCCACCATGAATAAGAAAATCAGTTACGGCATTGCTTTTGCCTTGTTACTGGCGGCACCGTTTATCGTCTATCCGGTGTTCCTGATGAAGCTCTTGTGCTTCGCCCTGTTTGCCTGTGCCTTTAATTTGCTCATCGGTTTTACCGGTTTGCTGTCCTTTGGCCATGCTGCCTTCTTTGGTGCTGCCGGTTATATCGCAGGCTGGGCTTTGCGTGATGCCGGTTTGCCGACCGAGTTGGGGATCTTGCTGGGAGTAGGGGCAGCAGCCCTGATAGGCCTGGTGATGGGTGCACTGGCGATACGCCGCCAGGGTATCTACTTCACCATGATCACGCTGGCCCTGGCGCAGATGCTCTACTTCGTTTTCCTGCAAGCGAAGTTCACCGGTGGCGAAGATGGTTTGCAAGGTGTGCCACGTGGCAAACTACTGGGTATGGTGGACCTGGGTTCTGACCTGACCTTGTATTACTTTGTGCTGGCAATTGCGATCGCCGGTTTTGCCCTGGTCATGCGCACCGTACATTCTCCTTTTGGTCAGGTCTTGAAAGCCGTCAAGGAAAACGAGCCACGCGCCATTTCGCTGGGTTATGACGTAGACCGTTATAAACTGATGGCCTTCGTTTTGTCAGCTGCACTGGCTGGCCTGGCTGGTGCCACCAAAACCCTGGTACTGGGTTTTGAGACGCTGACGGACGTACACTGGTCCATGTCTGGCCTGGTGGTGCTGATGACCCTGGTGGGCGGTCTGGGCACGCTGGTAGGCCCGATAGTTGGTGCCATCATCATCATCGCGCTGGAAAACAAACTCGGCGACCTGGGCAACCTGCTGGCGAACGTGACGACGATAGAATGGTTCCGCACGATAGGGGACTCTGTCACCATCGTTACTGGCCTGATCTTCATCGTCTGCGTACTGGCTTTCCGCCGTGGCATCGTGGGTGAATTGATGGCGTATGTGGAACGCAATGGCAAGGCTGGTTGAAAGTTTTGAATTGCCAGCAGCAAAAAAGCCCCGTGAAGAAATTCCCGGGGCTTTTTCTTTTCTTGAAGATTTAAGAAGATTTAATTGGCGACGTGCTTATTATCTGTCAGCCTTTCCAACACTTGCCGTGCACTTGTTTTGATTATCGTGTTTTCACCGGCACTGTTGATGAGGCTGGTCAGCAGCCGTTTCACTGTTTCCGCATTGGCACCTGACTGCGCAAGCGCAAAGATGGCTGCCTGGCGCACTTCCGGGATTTGATCATTCAGGGCGGCGGAAAAGTAATTGAGGCTGCTGTCGTTTTTATCCCATTGCGCGAGTTGTGAAATGCTGCGGCTTCTGACTGTGGCATCTGGATTTTCAGTCAGGCTTTGTAGTTGCCTGATGACGGCGGCAGTTGTTTTGGTATCGGCATTGCTTGGCATGCTGTTGTCACCTGGCTTACCTGGCGCGTCAATCCCTGCTGGTGCAGGTGCTTTCAGTGCTGCTAGTGCCTGCAGGGTGACTGCCGGTGTTTGTTGGTTATTCAGCGACAACAGTATGAGTTCGCGCTCTTCTTGCAGATTGACATTCAGGTTGCCGAGCATGGATAAAGCTGCTTTGCGTTGTCCGGCATCCGGGCTGCTGGCAAGTCGTCTGGCTAATGTCAGTGTTTCTGCGCTGGGTATACTTGCCAGCAAAGTGATGATGAGTTCCTTGCTGGCGGCAGGTGTTTCACTGCCGTATAGCGCCACCAGTTTTTTCAGGTAGTGTGGATTGTCCTGCGCGAGTTTTCGCAATTGATCTTGAGCATCTTCTTTTCCTTCAAGCTGGTCGGCAGGTGACAGGGCGCGTACCCACAGCAAGTCAAACGGATCTGCTTTATCTGCAGGTATTGAAGTGCTGTTTGTATTTCCCCACAATCCGGTGAACTGACCCAATGTGCGCGCCGCCTGGGGTGCTACGGCAGCGTTGTCACTGCGTCCATGCGTAGCGACTACCGGCGCAGGGCTGGCGCTGTCTGAAGGCAATGCCATCCAGTTTATTGATACCAGGCTGGCCAGGGCAAGCAGGCTGAGCAAGAGCAGGATTTTTTTCATGGCTTGAGTCTGTCCCGATTTGGAAAAAGCCCGTGCAACAGCATTGTGCATGGATGATATGAACAAGCCGGTTTTATTATGCATGGGACTTTTCCTGATGTAGTTATTGTGACGAGGGTGGTTATTGAAGCACCAGGCTGGCCTGGGTATTGGTGGTGTAATCCTTCAAACCAAAATGTCCCAGCCAGAAATCGTAAGTCGCATTCTGCCCGTCAATATTGCTTGTATGCGAACCGTAGACGTAGCAACTGCCTATGCATACGACTTCATCTATGTAGCTTTTGATCGAATACATTTTGCTGCCATAGCGTTTATTTTTGACTGACAGTATCAGGGGGCTGTCTATGGACAGACCATTGCTGCCACAGGTCGGTGTCATGATATTGAAAGGGTAGAGTCCGCATGACTCGAGGCCATGCTGGGCACCGGCAATGCCGATAAAGGAATTGACGGATGTTGAATACGCCAGTTCATTGATGGCTTTCATCGCCAGCGTCACACCCATGGAATGGCCGATGACATCTATCCTGCCGGTGCAAGAGGCTGCTTTGGCGGCTTGCATGGAGGCCTTGACGGGATTGGTGTTGGCCGCGCCATGATCATTGATGGCAGGATTGGTCTTGGAGCCCCAGTTGGGGCGGTACAGCTGGGCATCGGTATAACCCTGGCTTTTGAGGGTGCTGACGGTGGCATTCCAGTCCGACGGTGAACCGGCATTGCCGTGTACCAGTACCACATTGTCGAGGCAGGCGGCTTGGCTGGCGCAGGCGATAAAGCTGAGGCTCATGGCAATGAGCACCCGGATGAGTGTGTGGTGTTGCATGGTGTTGTCTCCTGTGGTGTTTTTATGTAGTCCCGTGCTTTGGTGCGCAGGAAAAAACAGGGTAGGAGCAAGTTGGCAGGAGCACCACTATCCGTTCAGATAGTGGCTGAGAACCGGTTCACGATCTTACTGCGCGAGCGTGATCGGGGCTCATGCGCTGCTCAAAATGCTCATGCACTTAAGTACATTCCGCTTTTTGCGCTGCGCTTTTGTTACCCTCACCCCGCTGACGCTCGCGACAGATCGTGAACAGGTTCTGAGGGGTGTTGAGTCAGCTTTTATGTGATGTCAACAGCAAGCCCAGTTCATAGGCTTTGGCGACGGCATGTACGCGGCTGCGCACATCCAGTTTGGCGAAGATCTGGTCGATATGGTATTTGACGTTGACTTCGGTGAGCTCGAGGATGGTGGCGATTTCCCAGTTGGTCTTGCCTTCATGCAGCCAGTGCAGGATTTCTCTTTGCCGCTCACTGAGGGTCTTGTTGCTGATACCGGGCTTGATAGGGAATTCTTCTACCTTGCTCAGCGCATGGGCAAGTGCCAGGTGCAGATGAGGCGTCAACAGGCTCAGCAGGTAAGCATGTTGTTGACCGACTTCAAAGGGTAGATTTGTGAATATGAAATAACTGGAGAAATGCCCGCTCAGGTCCAGCATGCCGTGGGCGACGGTGTTATGCATTTTCTGCTTCCTGAATGAAGCGAGCCACTCCGCAGGAACTGCATGGTCATCACGCCCTGCCTGGAAGAAAACAGGTTCCTGGGTTTCACGCCATTTTTGCATCAGGGGGCTATGTGCCCGTCCCTTGCTGTCGAGCAGGGATTGATAGTATTGGTAGCTCTCTGCCGGACAATTGAACTGCAACAGCTTATGCACATAGTTGCCCTGCGGGCTAACGCCACCTATACCGCAGACCATCATTTCATGCGGCAAGACTTCACGCAAAATCCCTTGGGCAATCAGGCTGAAGTCATCGGCATTGCGGGTTGCCGCACAAGCCATGATGATGGGCAGTATGGAATTGCCGGAGACTTCATGCGCAAAGTTCACCATGTCTGGAATCGTCCTTCAGGCTGCTCAAGATCTGCGTGATGCTGGGGGAGATGTGATGTGCCAGGGCTTGCAAGGACGGTGCATGGTTACTGTTCCATGCACCGTCCTCAACTACTTACCCTTTACTTACATAGCTGCTGCGTAAATCGCCCTGGCATCTTCCTTCGTCACTTCACGTGGATTATTACCCAGCAGGCGTGTCTGCAACATGGCGTCGCTGGCAAGCTGGTCCAGGTCTTTCTCGGTGATGCCTACCTGGCTCAGGCGGGTTTCTATGCCTACCCGCACCGCCAGGTCTTCCATGGCCTTGATCATGGCGTGGCAACGCTGCTCTGCAGTGCCCGTGGCTTCTGGCGCGATGATGGCTGCCAGCTCGGCATACAGTTCGGCCGCATGGCTGGCATTGAAGCGCAGTACGTGCGGCAAGACCAGGGAGTTCGACAAACCATGCGGGACATGGAAGATGCCGCCTACCGGATAGGCCAGCGCATGCACTGCTGCGCAGGGTGCGTTGGCAAAGGACTGCCCTGCCAGCATGGCACCCAGCAACATGGCCTGCCTTGCCGCCAGATTGCTGCCATTGGCGCAGGCTTCATCGATGTTGTTCCAGAGTAATTTCAAGGCTTGTACTGCCAGCATGTCGGACAACGGATTCTTTTTGTGTTTGGTCGTATAGGCTTCTATCGCATGCACCATGGCATCTATGCCAGTGGCAGCAGTGACCTTGGCTGGCAAGCCTGTTGTCAGTTGCGCATCAAGGATGGCGATGTCGGCATATAGCTGTGGCGCGACTACACCCATCTTGGTGGTCGCACCTGTGGTGACGATGGAGATAGGGGTGACTTCAGACCCGGTACCAGCCGTGGTCGGGATTTGTATCAGCGGCAAACGCCTGCCTTTGACATTACCTATGCCATACATGGTGGACAGGCTTTGATCGCTGCCAGCCAGGATGGCGATGAGTTTGGCCACATCCATGGAGCTGCCGCCGCCCAGGCCGACGACTAGTTCCACTTGCAGGTCGCGGGCATTGGCTACGGCTTGCAAGACTATGGCTTCTGGCGGGTCAGCAATCACGTCGGAAAAAATACTGACTTTGAGTTGTTCCGTTTCCAGGCTGTCAATGACAGGCTGGACCAGGCCGGTACGCAGGAAACCAGCATCGGTCACCAGCAGTACATGGCTAATCGCTGGAAATTCCTGGCGTATGATTTTGCCCAGGCGCGTTGCTGCACCGGTTTGGCTGATCAGGCTGGGGACGGTTCTGAATTCAAAGTCATTCATCTTTATCTCATTTTCATTTAGCTAGTTGTAGGGATATCTACCTTAGCACATGCTGATGCTTTCTATTTATCCAGTAGTTTCAAATCTCGCATCCAGTCGGCATACAGACTGGTCCAGCTGCGCACACTGCCGCTGGCGGGTGTCATGCCAAAGCCATGGTCGCCACGGCGGAAGGCATGCAGTTCTGCTTGGGCAGCGCCTTCCAGTAATTGCTGATAGATTTTTGCGGCGACTACCGGTGGGGCTTTGGGATCGTCCGAGGCATGGACTATAAATACGGGCGGGGTGTTCTTGCTTGCCTTTGGGATTTTCCCGCCAGGCACGCCGGTATATACCAGGGCGATAAAGTCTGCACGATTGCTCAATTTTTCTGCGGCGTCGGCAGCGCTAGCGCTACCCTCGTCCTGATCCGCCAATAGTTGCAAGGCCATGATGCCGCCAGCAGAAAAACCGAGTACACCTATCTTCTTGCTGTCGATTTTCCAATCCGCTGCATGTTGCCGCAGTAGCCGCATGGCGCGGCTGGCGTCTGCTGTCAGGGGCTGTATGGCTTTCCAGTTACGCTCGGTATCTGGTGCGAGGGTTCGGTATTTCAGTACGGCTGCGGTGATGCCCTGGGCATTCAGCCAGTGTGCTGCTTCTATACCTTCCTTGTCTATGCAGATATAACGGAAGCCGCCACCCGGCACGACCAGTACCGCAGTACCAGTGGACTTGTCCGCTGGAGCCGGATAAATGGTCAGGGTAGGTTTGCTGACATAGCTGAGGTATCTGTCGAGACGGCCAGTTTCACGCCTGTCTTCTGCTGCCTCTGCTTGCTGATGTTGCAGACCGGGCGCACCGTTTTGCCATAAGGGAATCTCGATTTCAGTTTGCGCCTTACTGGTGGTGCTGAATAAGATACATGCTGCAAACATCAGAGACAGAGAAATCTTCATTGCGTTGATCCTTGCGAGAGACAAACTAGCGACAGATTTATTACACCGGATTTGCATCTTGTCTGATTTGTCGCGGGCAGTCAAACCGGCAAAGCCGCACTGCAACTGTTATGGCATGGCCTGTACCTTGTTGCCTACAGCGTGCTTCTGTATAAGTTATCTGTGCCATGTTTGCTATTCAAGATATTCTCTTGAGGCAACATGCAGGCCCCAATCACAAATCAAATACGCTCAATATGGATATTTTTCTTTTAGCCCTGGCTGCCTTCTTTGCTGGTTTTGTTGATTCCATCGTCGGTGGCGGTGGCTTGATACAGGTTCCCGCCTTGTTTTCTTTCATGCCAGGAACTGCTCCTGCCACTCTGCTGGGGACCAATAAGATGGCAGGTATCTGGGGAACGACAGTTGCAGCGACTCGCTATATGAAGACAGTCAGCCTGCGCTGGAGCATGGTGGCACCAGCCGCATTCATGGCGTTTGCCTTTTCCTTTGCAGGGGCTTTCCTTGTGACACATATTCCGCCCACCTATTTGCGCAAGGCTTTGCCCGTTATCCTGGTGGCTGTGGCTATCTATACCTTCAAGAAGAAAGAGTTTGGTGCTGACAATAAACCTGTGTTCTCGGGTATAAAAGAAACCTATATGGCGATGCTGGTGGGCGCAGGCATAGGGTTTTACGATGGTTTCTTTGGGCCTGGCACAGGCAGCTTCTTCATGTTTTTGTTTGTGCGTATCTTTGGTTATGACTTCCTGCGTGCCTCTGCTGCAGCCAAGGTATTGAATGTTGCCTGCAATACCGCCGCACTTATCTGGTTTGGTTATAGTGGTCACGTACTCTGGATGCTGGGTTTGACGATGGCCGTATGCGGTGTTGGCGGTTCTATTTTAGGTAGTCATTTGGCAATAAAACATGGTACCTCGTTTGTTCGCAAGATGTTCCTTGGTGTGGTTCTTGCGCTGATATGCAAGACGACTTACGATGGCTTTCTCAAATAGTAGTGTTTCACGTGAAACAATCAGGCAGTGATAATGGGACTTCGGTCCCATTTTTTATGTCCTGATACCCATGTTTCACGTGAAACATAGTTCTAAATAAAAAGAGAATCTTTAGCTCTCTAAAAGTTTACGCGCAAAACAAACTATAATCGTGCCTCCCGTCCCAAGTTTCTCAGAAATCCACCATGTTTTATCCAAAAGAATTCGATGTCATCGTCGTCGGCGGCGGTCACGCCGGTACCGAAGCTGCACTTGCCGCTGCCCGTATGGGGCAGTCCACACTATTGTTGACCCATAATATCGAGACCCTGGGTCAGATGTCTTGCAACCCATCCATAGGTGGGATAGGCAAGGGGCATCTGGTTAAAGAGGTTGATGCCATGGGCGGCGCCATGGCGATTGCCACTGATGAGGCAGGCATACAATTCCGTATCCTGAATTCATCCAAAGGCCCTGCTGTGCGCGCTACCCGCGCCCAGGCTGATCGTATCTTGTACAAGCAAGCCATTCGTAGTCGCCTGGAAAATCAGCCTAATCTGTGGTTGTTCCAGCAGGCTGTAGATGATTTGCTGGTCGAAGGTAGTCGTGTTGTCGGTGCCGTGACCCAGGTTGGCATCAGGTTCCGCGCCCGCGCAGTCGTGTTGACAGCAGGTACTTTCCTTGATGGGAAGATACACGTGGGCTTGAATAACTACTCGGCAGGCCGTGCCGGTGATCCGCCGGCGATATCTTTGTCTGCCCGTTTGAAGGAATTGGCGCTACCACAAGGTCGTTTGAAGACCGGTACGCCACCACGTATAGATGGTCGCAGTATCGATTTTTCACTGATGCAAGAGCAGCCGGGTGATCTCGATCCTGTGCCAGTGTTCTCGTATATGGGCAATACCAGCATGCATCCAAGGCAGTTGCCATGCTGGATCACTCATACCAATGAAAAAACCCATGACATTATCCGGGCTGGTCTGGACCGCAGCCCCATGTACACAGGTGTCATTGAAGGGGTGGGGCCACGCTATTGCCCCTCGATAGAAGACAAAATACATCGTTTCGCCAGCAAGGAATCGCACCAGATTTTCCTGGAGCCTGAAGGCCTGACGACCAATGAGTTTTACCCTAACGGTATCTCTACCAGCCTGCCTTTTGATGTGCAGCTGGACCTCGTGCGTTCCATGCGCGGTATGGAAAACGCCTACATCCTGCGTCCTGGCTATGCGATTGAATATGATTATTTTGACCCGCGTGGTTTGAAATCGTCGCTGGAGACTCGCCAAATTGAGGGCTTGTTCTTTGCAGGTCAGATTAATGGCACGACAGGTTACGAAGAAGCCGCAGCCCAGGGTATGTTGGCAGGCTTGAATGCCGCACTGAAAACCCAGGGTAAAGACGCCTGGGTGCCACGCCGCGATGAAGCTTATCTCGGTGTGCTGGTGGATGACCTGATTACCAAGGGGGTGCAAGAACCTTACCGCATGTTTACCAGTCGTGCGGAATTCCGTCTGAGTCTGCGTGAAGATAATGCCGATATGCGCCTGACCGAGATAGGTCGTCAGTTGGGTTGCGTCAGCGATGCGCAGTGGCAGCAGTTTGAAGAAAAGCGTGAAAGTGTTTCACGTGAAATGGAAAGACTGCGCTCGACCTGGGTTAATCCGCGCATCCTGGCGGATGTGGAAGCTGAGCGTGTCGTTGGCAAGGCTTTGGAGCGTGAGTATTCCCTGGCTGATTTATTGCGTCGCCCACAAGTGACTTATGAAAGCCTCATGAGTTTGCAAGGTGTGGAAGGGCAGGAACTGGCCGGGCCAGGTGTGCTCGATCCCCATGTGCGCGAGCAGGTTGAGATACAGGTCAAGTATGCCGGTTATATCGACAGGCAAGCGAAGGAGGTTGAGCGCCATGCACATTTTGAAAATCTCAAAATGCCGGTTGGTTTTGACTACATGGAAGTCAACGGGCTTTCGATTGAAGTCAGGCAAAAGCTGAACAAGCATCAGCCTGAAAGCCTGGGCCAGTGTGGCCGCATTTCTGGCGTGACGCCTGCAGCGATTTCCCTGCTTTTGGTGCATCTGAAGAAACGTGGTTTTAAAGAGTTCTTGGCGAATACGGATGTTGTAGCCGAAGGCCAGGTGGCAGATTGATTCACGTGGAACATCAAATTACAGACACGTTTGAAAGTGCTTTGATATCAGCACGATCCAGGTGATGAATAAAAACGAAGAATAAAAAATTGAAATGAAAAACAAGAAGTTAATCGAGGACCAGGCAGTATGATTCACGTGGAACATGCACACTTAAGAGCGACGCTGCAGAGCGGTGTTGAAGAATTGTCGTTGAATTTGAATGATGATCAAATTGATAACATGATTGCTTATTTGTCATTATTATCAAAATGGAATTCAGTTTACAATTTAACATCTATCCGTGACCCGAAAGAAATGGTCAAACAACACTTGCTGGATTCGCTGTCGGCAGCCCCCGCCTTCAAAGACGCAAAAAATGTGCTGGATGTGGGTGCAGGTGGTGGTTTGCCCGGTATGATGCTGGCGATTACATATCCAGATATCAAAATATCAATGATTGATACCGTCAGCAAAAAGACTGCATTTTTGACCCAGGCCAAGACTGAGTTGGGTTTGAAGAACGTGACTGTGCATACCGGCAGGGTAGAAGCCCTGCAGGTGAAAGACAAGTTTGATGTGATCACCTCACGGGCGTTTTCCGAGCTGTGTAACTTCATCAACTGGTCAGGTCATTTGCTGGCAGATGGTGGCCAGTTCATTGCCATGAAAGGCGTCGCCCCCAATCAAGAAATAGAACGCCTGCCGGATGGTTGGCAGGTAGAGAAAATGCAAGCCCTTGCGGTGCCAGGTCTACAGGCCGAACGCCATCTCGTCTTTATCAAAAAACAACTGGCCCCGGCTTGACCCTACGGAAATCTTCTATGGCAAAAATCTTTTGTGTTGCAAATCAAAAAGGTGGCGTAGGCAAGACCACGACCACTGTTAATCTCGCCGCAGGGCTGGCGCAACTCGATCAACGTGTCTTACTGGTTGATCTCGATCCCCAGGGCAATGCCACCATGGGGGCAGGCATCAACAAGGCCAAACTGACAGCTTCCATTTATGAAGTCTTGTTGGGTATGTCTGACGTGACAACTGCAAAACAGCGTTCTGAATCTGGCCGTTTTGATGTTCTCCCTGCCAACCGCGAGCTGGCTGGTGCTGAAGTTGAAATGGTATCTCTGGACAACCGCGACAAGCGCCTGCGTGAAGCACTCGCCAAGGTTGATGCTGACTATGACTTCATCCTCATCGACTGTCCGCCAGCCTTGTCGTTGCTGACTTTGAATGGCTTGTGTGCCGCCCATGGCGTGATCATCCCCATGCAGTGTGAATACTATGCGCTTGAGGGTTTGTCTGACCTGGCCAATACCATCAAGAAAGTCTCGGCCAACCTCAACCCTGACTTGAAGATAGTCGGCCTGCTGCGCGTGATGTTTGACCCGCGTATGACGCTGTCGCAACAAGTCTCTGACCAGCTCGAACAGCATTTTGGCGACAAGGTCTTCAAGACCCTGATCCCGCGCAATGTGCGTCTGGCTGAAGCACCATCTTACGGTATCCCCGGCGTGGTGTTTGATCCTGCATCCAAAGGAGCGCAAGCCTATATCGCCTTTGGTGCAGAGATGGTGGAAAGAATTAAACAACTGGAAAAATAAGTATGTCGATCAAAAAACAAAAAGGTCTGGGCCGCGGCCTGGACGCCTTGCTTGGCGGTGCCGCTGACTTCGCCGAAGCCGTACCTACCGTCACTGGCGCCCCTACCAGCCTGAACGTGGCACAAATGCAGGCCGGCAAGTACCAACCCCGTACCCGCATGGACGAAGGCGCACTGGCTGAGCTGGCGGCCTCCATCAAGGCCCAGGGCCTGATGCAACCTATCCTGGTTCGTCCTATAGGACAAAATAATGGCGTAACCCGTTACGAAATCATTGCTGGTGAACGCCGTTTCCGCGCTTCGCAAATGGCAGGCATGGAAGAGGTGCCGGTACTGGTCAAGGATGTGGACGACCAGGCCGCCGCCGCCATGGCCCTGATCGAGAACATCCAGCGTGAAGACCTTAACCCTCTGGAAGAAGCCCAGGGCATACATAGGCTGATCACGGATTTTTCTTTCACCCACGAACAGGCCGCCAATGCAGTAGGGCGTTCACGCAGTGCGGTATCTAACTTGCTGCGTTTGCTGAACCTGGCCAAGCCTGTGCAAACCATGCTGATGGCGGGTGACATAGACATGGGCCATGCGCGTTCCCTGCTGGTGACAGACGCTGCCACGCAGATACAACTGGCCAACCAGATCGTTGCCAAGCGCATGTCTGTCCGTGAGGCAGAAAAGCTGGTCGCCAAGACCACGGCAGAAATGAGTGCCAATGGCAAGCCGCGCGACAAGGCAGAAAAATCCCGCGACATCACCCGCCTTGAAGAAGAGTTGTCCGACTTGCTGGCCACCCAGGTTGCGCTCAAATTAGGCAGCAAGGGCAGGGGACAGATGTTGATCGACTTTGCCGATTTGGATAGCCTCGACGGTATTATTTTAAAAATACGCGGACAGTAAAAAGATTTAACCCATGCAGATACTGACTTTACCCGGCCTGTATAGCTCAGGCCCCAGCCACTGGCAAACGCGCTGGGAAGCCGAATTACCGAATGTAAAAAGAGTAGAGCAACAAGACTGGGACCATCCGGTCAAGGATCAATGGGTTGCCACTTTATCAGCTGCTGTGAATGCAGTATCTGATGAAGTGGTGCTGGTTGCGCATAGCATGGGTTGTGCGCTGACGGCCTGGTGGCTGGCATCAGGCATGCCAGGCGTTGTGGATAAAAGCAAGGTCCGGGCTGCATTCCTGGTGGCGCCACCAAATGTGGGCCGGGTGGATTTCCCTGCTCCCACTTTTAGTCCCATGCCCCTAAACCCTTTTCCTTTCCCTGTTGCGGTGGTCGCATCCAGTGACGACCCCTGGTGCGATTTATCAATTGCGCAAGACTGGGCAAAAAACTGGGGGGCGGAACTGCACCTGATTGGTGCAAAAGGCCATATCAATGGCGAGTCTGGTCTGGGTAGCTGGAAGCAAGGCCAGGACTGGCTCAACCTGCTAATCGCAAAAACGGTACAATAGTAAAAAAGCACCAAAATGGCGCATTTTGATGCAATGCACCAAACATTTGGCCTTATGCATCAAACGTTTGACGTTATAACGCACTACCACGTATAATTCCGTGGTTTTGATCGGCGAGGATTTGCGCTGCCCGGTTATATCGTGGCAAGCCAGTCAAATTCAATGTCATATTTTATAAAATTGTAGGACTTACGCAAGATAGGCCAGCAAGGCTCCGTAATGAACACAGTGCAAAACTGGACGACGGGGCTACCGATGAGCTCATGCACTGCTGCTATTTTGCGCAAGTCCTGGATAAATGAGGGAAGCATGGCACGCATCATACTGCTGCAACTGGTAGCAGCGCTGGTTGCGGGCTTGCTTGCTGGAATTTTCGGCAATATTTCTTACGGATTATCCGCCCTGTTTGGGGGATTATCTTGTGCGATTCCAAATGCCTTGTTCGCGTTGCGCCTGAGTATGAGCGCCCGGAGGCCTGGAGGAGCAAATCCGATGAGTTTTTTCATCGGAGAATTTTTCAAAGTTACATTGACAGTCGCGCTGATGGCAGCGGTTGTCTTCTGGTACCCCGATGTCAACTGGCCGGCCTTTTTGATCGCCTTCATCGTCGTACTGAAAAGCTATTTCATTTTACTCTTTAGGCACTGATCATGAGCTCAGCTGAACAAGTCACTCCGTCAGAATATATAGCCCATCACCTTGGGCATTTGACTAACCACGGCCACCAGGCACAAACGTCCTTGTGGGACATGTCGTATGTGAATATTGATACGGTTATCTGGTCAGTCGTTTGCGGCTTGCTGGGTACTATCATTATGTACATGGCAGCACGCAAGGCAACTTCCGGCGTACCTGGCCGTTTCCAGTGCGCGGTTGAAATGCTCATCGAAATGGTGGACAACAATGCAAAAAGCATCGTTCACGGCAATACCAGCTTCATCGCCCCTATGGCCTTGTCGGTATTTATCTGGGTTGTACTGATGAACTCCCTGGATTTCCTGCCAGTTGACCTGTTCTCTCAATGGCTGTTCCCCTTGTTTGGTCTGGATCATGAAATGCCACATCGTGTGGTTCCTACTGCTGACTTGAACGGTACTCTGGGTATCTCCATCGGTATTTTTGCCCTGATGATGTATTACAGCTTCAAGATCAAAGGCGTAGGCGGCTTCATCAAGGAATTGTTCAGTGCACCGTTTGGTCCTATGCTCTTTCCTTTCAATCTGGCATTGAATCTGGTTGAATACGCAGCGAAAACTTTCTCGCTCGGTATGCGGTTGTTCGGCAATATGTTTGCCGGCGAATTGTTGTTCCTGTTGATTGCAGCTTTGCTGGGTGCTTCCGATTCCATTTTCGGCGGTATTGGTCATTTGGTACTGGGCTCTGCCTGGTCCATCTTCCACATCCTGATCGTGCCTCTGCAAGCCTTTATTTTCATGATGTTGACTCTGGTGTACATGGGTCAGGCTCACGAAGCGCATTAATTAAGTTTTGAAGTTTCAGGTTTTTGGTTTTAGTTTTTTTGATTTTGGTATTTTAATTTTAACTTTCAAGGAGTTTTCTCATGACTAACGTCGCTTTCGTTGCATTGGCTTGTGGTTTGATCATTGGTTTGGGCGCTTTGGGTGCTTGTATCGGTATCGCTATGATGGGTGGTAAATATCTGGAAGCGTCTGCTCGTCAACCAGAATTGATGGACAAACTGCAAGGTAAAATGTTGTTGTTGGCTGGTCTGATCGATGCTGCGTTCATTATCGGTGTTGGTATCGCCATGTTCTTCGCAACTGCAAACCCATTCAAAGGCTAATAGCTTTCCTTTTTCTACCGCAGGTCTCTGGCCTGCGGAACGATTAATTTGATAAGGAAACTAAAGTGAATCTGAATCTATCTATGTGGTATCAGGCTGGGGTGTTTTTCATCCTGGCTTTGGTGACTGCAAAATTCATCTGGCCACCAGTGATTGGTGCGATCGATGAGCGCATGAAGCGCATTGCAGACGGTTTGGCTGCTGCTGATAAAGGCAAGTTGGAAATGCAAGCTGCTGAAAAGCGCGTGCAGGCTCAATTGGCTGCTGCTGGTGAAGAGAGCAAAACACATATCATCAACGCAGAAAAACGCGCTGCTCTGATCGTTGAAGAAGCTCGCAACACTGCTGCTGCTGAAGCTGCCCGCATTATTGCTGCAGCAAAAGCGGATGCTGAAAATCAAGTGACTAAAGCACGCGAAGAATTGCGCGACCAGGTTGCCACTCTGGCAGTCAAAGGCGCAGAACAAATTCTGAAACGTGAAGTCAACGCATCTGCTCACGCTGATCTGTTGAACCAACTGAAAACCGAGCTGTAATCATGGCCGAAATCGCAACGATCGCTCGTCCTTACGCAGAAGCGCTGTTTCGTGTTGCCCAAGCCGGTAACCTGTCCGCCTGGTCGGACCTGGTTACCGAAATGGCACACGTAGGTGCGCATTCCGATGTACAAGCTCTTGCACACAACCCCAAAGTCTCGGCTGATCAAAAAGCTGAGATTTTCTTGTCTGCGATCAAATCTCCAGTGACTGCTGAAGCGAAAAACTTCATCAACACACTTGCTGACTATGACCGTCTGACTCTGCTGCCGGAAATCGCTTTCCAGTTCCATGCTCTGAAAAACGCCCACGAAGGCGCTGCAGATGCAGAAGTAACCAGCGCATTTGAAATGTCGGCAGCTCAGTTGAGCGAGCTTTCAGCGCTGTTGGAAAAGAAATTTGGCCGCAAGTTGCACCCTACAGTCAAAGTGGATTCCTCTTTGATCGGTGGTGTACGCATCGTGGTTGGTGATCAGGTGCTCGACACGTCGGTACGCGCGAAGCTGCAGAAAATGCACGTCGCCCTGACCGCGTAAGAACGTAATAAATATTAGGAGTTAGTATGCAACTCAACCCATCTGAAATCAGCGAGTTGATCAAGAGCCGGATTCAAGGCCTTGGCGACACAGCTGAGATTCGCAATCAAGGTACGGTTATCTCCGTTACCGACGGTATCTGCCGCATTCACGGTCTGTCTGACGCGATGCAAGGCGAGATGCTGGAATTCCCAGGCAATACATTTGGTCTGGCGCTGAACCTGGAACGTGATTCCGTTGGTGCCGTTATTCTGGGTGACTACGAACACATTTCCGAAGGCGATACAGTTAAATGTACCGGCCGTATTCTGGAAGTGCCTATTGGTCCTGAACTGCGCGGTCGTGTTGTTAACGCGCTGGGTCAGCCTATCGACGGCAAAGGTCCTATCAATGCAAAACTGTCCGCGCCTATCGAAAAGATTGCGCCTGGCGTTATTGCACGTCAATCCGTTTCTGAACCTATGCAAACTGGCCTGAAGTCTATCGACTCCATGGTACCGGTTGGCCGCGGTCAGCGCGAATTGATCATTGGCGATCGTCAAACTGGTAAAACAGCTGTTGCGATCGATGCCGTGATCAATCAAAAAGGTCAAAACGTAACATGTATCTATGTTGCGATTGGTCAAAAAGCTTCTTCCGTTAAAAACGTTGTGCGCGCTCTCGAAGCCCACGGGGCCATGGAATACACTATCGTTGTTGCTGCCACTGCTGCTGAATCTGCAGCGATGCAATACGTATCCGCATACTCCGGTTGCGCGATGGGTGAATACTTCCGTGACCGCGGTCAAGATGCACTGATCATTTATGATGATCTGTCCAAACAGGCTGTTGCTTACCGTCAGGTTTCCCTGTTGCTGCGCCGCCCACCAGGCCGCGAAGCTTACCCAGGTGACGTATTCTATTTGCACAGCCGTTTGCTGGAACGTGCAGCACGCGTTAACCCAGACTACGTTGAAGCTTTCACCAAAGGTGAAGTTAAAGGTAAAACAGGTTCTTTGACAGCATTGCCTATCATTGAAACTCAAGCTGGTGACGTTTCCGCTTTCGTTCCTACCAACGTAATTTCGATTACTGATGGTCAGATCTTCCTGGAAACATCCTTGTTCAATGCAGGTATCCGTCCAGCGATTAACGCTGGTATCTCGGTTTCCCGCGTTGGTGGTGCAGCGCAGACTAAAGTCATCAAAAACTTGTCCGGCGGTATCCGTAATGACTTGGCACAGTACCGTGAATTGGCAGCGTTTGCCCAGTTCGCTTCTGACCTCGACGAAGTAACACGCAAGCAGCTCGATCGTGGTGCCCGCGTTACTGAATTGTTGAAGCAAGCACAATATGCTCCACTGTCTATCTCCCTGATGGCCGTTACATTGTTCTCCGTGAACAAAGGCTTCCTGGATGATGTACCGGTCAAGCAAGTGCTGGCATTCGAAGCAGGCGTGCACAATTTCATGAAAACGAGCCACGCAGCATTGCTGCAGAAGATCGAAGAAACCAAGCAACTGGACAAAGATGGCGAAGCTGCCATGGCTGCCGCAATTGCTGATTTCAAAAAATCCGGCGCCTATTAATTTACTGTAGCTAGAAGGAGTCAATACTCATGGCTGCAGGCAAAGAGATACGTGGCAAGATCAAAAGCGTAGAAAATACGAAGAAGATCACTAAGGCGATGGAAATGGTCGCCGCATCCAAAATGCGTAAAGCGCAAGACCGGATGCGCGCGGCTCGCCCGTACAGTGAAAAGATTCGTACGATTACGGCTAACTTGTCACAGGCCAACCCAGAGTACACGCATCCTTTTATGGTGCAACAAGATCTGTCCAAGAAAATTGGCGTGATTGTTGTAACGACAGATAAAGGTTTGTGTGGCGGTCTCAACACTAACGTGTTGCGTCTGGTCACCAGCAAAATGCGTGAACTCGAAGGTAAGGGTTCAAAGATAGAAGCGGTCGCAATTGGTAATAAAGGTCTCGGCTTCCTGAATCGCGTAGGTGCGCAAGTGGTTTCCCATGTAACACAATTGGGCGACACTCCTCACCTCGACAAACTGATAGGTCCAGTCAAAGTTTTGCTGGACGCGTATCAGGAAGGCAAGCTGGACGCGGTTTACCTGAGTTATACCAAGTTCATCAACACCATGAAGCAAGAGCCGGTGATGGAGCAGTTGCTGCCCCTGACAGCGGACAGGCTGACGACAGACAAGAATGCCCATTCCTGGGACTATCTGTATGAGCCAGATGCAGCAACCGTGATTGATGAATTGTTGATACGTTATGTAGAAGCACTGATTTTCCAGGCCGTAGCGGAAAACATGGCATCTGAACAATCGGCCCGTATGGTGGCGATGAAATCAGCAACTGATAACGCAGGTAACGTGATTGGCGAACTGAAACTGGTTTATAACAAAACCCGTCAAGCCGCCATTACCAAAGAGCTCTCCGAGATCGTCGCCGGCGCGGCAGCGGTCTAAACTGAATTTAAATATTAAGAAGGAACGAACATGGCTAATGGCAAAATCGTTCAGTGTATCGGCGCTGTTGTGGACGTTGAATTTCCACGCGACGCGATGCCTAAGATTTATGACGCCTTGAAAATGGAAGGCTCCGAGCTGACATTGGAAGTTCAGCAGCAATTGGGTGACGGCATCGTCCGTACCATTGCTCTGGGTACTTCTGACGGTCTGCGTCGCGGCATGACTATTTCCAACACTGGCAACCCTATCATGGTACCAACCGGCAAAGCAACGCTGGGCCGCATCATGGACGTACTGGGCAACCCTATCGATGAATGCGGTCCTGTCAGCCACGCGCAGACAGCATCCATCCACCGTAAAGCCCCTGCATACGACGAACTGTCTCCATCCCAGGAATTGCTGGAAACCGGTATCAAAGTTATTGATCTGGTTTGCCCATTTGCTAAAGGTGGTAAGGTCGGTCTGTTCGGTGGTGCGGGTGTAGGCAAGACCGTTAACATGATGGAACTGATCAACAACATCGCCAAGGCACACAGTGGTTTGTCCGTGTTTGCCGGTGTGGGTGAGCGTACTCGTGAGGGTAATGACTTCTACCACGAAATGGCTGACGCAAAAGTGGTTGATCTGGAAAATCCAGAAAACTCCAAAGTTGCGATGGTGTACGGTCAGATGAATGAACCACCAGGTAACCGTCTGCGCGTTGCTCTGACAGGTTTGACGATTGCTGAAGGTTTCCGTGACGAAGGCAAAGACGTTCTGTTCTTCGTGGATAACATCTACCGTTACACACTGGCCGGTACTGAAGTATCCGCTTTGCTGGGTCGTATGCCTTCCGCCGTGGGTTATCAACCTACTCTGGCTGAAGAAATGGGCCGCCTGCAAGAGCGTATTACTTCCACTAAAACTGGTTCCATTACGTCCATTCAGGCCGTATATGTTCCAGCGGATGACTTGACCGATCCATCTCCAGCAACAACATTTGCTCACTTGGATTCCACTGTTGTTCTGTCCCGTGACATCGCTTCCCTGGGTATCTACCCTGCGGTTGATCCGCTGGATTCAACTTCCCGTCAGCTGGACCCACAAGTGGTTGGTGTAGAGCACTATGAAACAGCCCGCGCTGTTCAAGGTACTTTGCAGCGCTACAAAGAATTGCGTGACATTATCGCGATTCTGGGTATGGATGAATTGGCTCCTGAAGACAAACTACTGGTCGCACGTGCACGTAAGATGCAGCGTTTCCTGTCTCAGCCTTTCCACGTTGCTGAAGTGTTTACCGGTGCTCCAGGTAAATACGTTTCCTTGAAAGAAACGATCCGTGGTTTCAAAATGATCGCTTCCGGCGAACTCGATCACCTGCCAGAACAAGCGTTCTACATGGTAGGTACTATCGACGAAGCAATCGAAAAAGCGAAAAAACTGGCTGCTGCTTAATTCAAGCGCACTGGCGGTGCAGTTGATATTGACTGCACCATAGCTTTTTTGAGCGAATAATAAGGGTCCAACATGGCACACACTATTCACGTTGACGTGGTTTCCGCAGAAGAGCTGATCTTCTCCGGTGAAGCCGAATTCGTCGCGTTGCCGGGTGAGGCTGGTGAATTGGGTATCTATCCGAAACATACGCCACTGATTACCCGCATCAAGCCGGGCGCGGTGCGCATCAAGGTTCCGGGCAAAGCCGAAGACGAGTTCGTATTCGTCGCCGGTGGCCTGCTTGAAGTGCAACCAAATGCGGTGACAGTTTTGGCTGATACAGCGATTCGCGGTCACGATCTGGACGAAGCCAAAGCCAGCGAAGCCAAGAGACTGGCAGAACAAGCTTTGGTTAATCGTGATTCCAAAATTGACTATGCGCAAGCACAGGCAGAACTGGCATCCGCGATCGCCCAATTGGCAGCGATACAAAGATTGCGTCAAAAGCGTTAATTTCGCTGCGAAAAATTTTTCGCGACGAAAGCAGTACAATGAAAAGGCAGCTCAGGCTGCCTTTTTGTTTTTCAATTGAATGTTGAGCAAAGCCGCCTATGCCCTTGGAACAAGACTTGATTGCTGAGATACTGAGCAAAAGTAAAACCATCGCCGTCGTCGGCCTGTCGTCGAAAACTTCCCGTCCCAGCCATGGCGTGGCAGCTTACATGCAGGCGCATGGCTATCGCATCATCCCGGTCAATCCGCGCGAAGCGGGGAATATGATACTGGGTGAGCATTGCTATCCTGATCTGATCGCTGCCGCGGCTGAGCACCATATTGATATCGTCGATTGTTTCCGCAATGCGGCGGATATTCCTCCCATCGTCGAAGAAGCAATACAGATAGCCACGCCTTATCTGTGGATGCAATCAGGCATCGTAAATACAGAAGCTGCCGCCAGGGCCGAAGCAGCAGGCATCAAAGTGGTGATGGACAGGTGTATCAAGATAGAGCACCTTTATCGTTCCTGAGTTTGCTTTGCTGAGCGCAATTGCTGTATGTAGGCAAGTTCGTTTTGCGCCAGTTTATTATCAGGTTCGATTTGCAAGGATTCCTGAAAAGCTTTTTCTGCCTCGTCCAGTTGCTTAAGTTCTATCAAAGAAAATCCTATGCCACGCAGTGACATCGCCTGGTAAGGGCGTTGTGAAAGATATTGCTTGCTCAGTTCATGCGCGTGACGATAGGTTTGCAAGGCTTCTGTGGGTTTGGCCAGCTGGTTCAAGACATAGCCAATTTCTACCGAGGTGCCAGCAGAAACCGGAGCCAGGGATTCCACTTTCCTGAGCATGGACAAAGCCTGTTGCAAATCTCTTCTTTCAACAGCAACAAAGGCCTGAACTTGCAGGCAGTTTTTATAACCCCATTCTATCCATTCAAAATCTAGTTTGCTGGTTTTGCTGAATTCCTCAAATTCTTGAGTCGACTGGAAAGAAAACTGCTTCTTGCTGCTGTCAAAAAATGGATTCATAAGAGCGACAATTTTCTTTTGCTCTCTTGTCCGCTTCTTCAAATTTTTTATCCTTGATAAGCACATT
This sequence comes from Undibacterium sp. FW305-107, assembly GCF_058788535.1. Lineage (NCBI taxonomy): Bacteria > Pseudomonadati > Pseudomonadota > Betaproteobacteria > Burkholderiales > Oxalobacteraceae > Undibacterium > Undibacterium sp. FW305-107. Next base: position 108,924 of record NZ_JBYTAV010000011.1, on the reverse strand, counting down.
CAATGCTTTTGAAGCTGCTGAAAATTCCACCCCCTTGGCACTGTCGGCAACTAAATTGGTATGGGTGGTAATCGTAAAAATCTTGTCGTCAGCCGTAACGCAAGCAGGGAAGGCCGCCGCCAATGCGAGAGCAGCTATCCATTTACGGGCACTCATTCTTCGGTTTGGAATAAAAAAATCAGTCATGCCCAGTGTCAGGTGATCACTCATAAAAAGCACGGTGCGGCTCCACGTAGATCAATTTTATCGACTTGAGCAGTTTGTAAATGATCGCCGCCAGCAATCCATAGAAATACCCTACCAGCAAGCTGTATAAACCGCCGATCATAAACAGATTGAACAGGTCAGCGATATCGATGCGCCTGTCGTTGATCATCATCATGACCGCAGCACTAACACCAAATGCCAGCGCCATGACGAACGGCGCAAAATGGCAGTAGAAAACAAACTTGTTTTCATCCAGGCGAAAAAAAACAAAACTGAACACCAGCAGCGTCAGCAAATATGGTATGCCGCCAATGAACAGAGATCCAATCAGAAAGCGCGATAATTCACGCAACACGCCGAATTGCGCACATGCGACACTGAGTAAGGTCAGCACTATGGGCAATAACAATGCGGCCAGGTAATAGGTTTTCTTTCGTATCATAGGCACATAGACAATGAGTTTGCGATGTCTGCCGCACAAAAAGTGTAATCCTGCAGAAAGCATTTATAGTCTTGCTAGGGTATGCAGCACTTTTCATATTATCATCAAAACATTGTCTCTGAATCTGAGATACTTTCTTTGTAAGCTAACGATATTGATTGGGGACTTGAATGACAGTTGCGGACTTGTTTCGGGTAGGTAAAGGTTTTCAGGTCAAGGATGCTGATGCCAATAAAAAACTGCTGGGTACCGCAGTCACTGAAAAAAATGGGGACAAGGCTGCCGACAAGCTGGCGACACTAAAACTGGCAGAAGAAATTTCTGACCTGCAAAATGTTTTGTACGCCGGTCATGACCGCAAGCTCCTGGTCATCCTGCAAGGCATGGATACCTCCGGTAAAGATGGTACGGTCAACGGCGTGTTCGGGCAAATCAACCCCCTCGGTGCGCGCACGGTCGCCTTTAAAGCACCCAGTAGTGATGAAAAAAATCATGATTATTTGTGGCGCGTGCATAAAGAAGTGCCGGGCAAGGGTGAGGTCACCATCTTTAACCGCAGCCATTATGAAGACGTGCTGATTACCCGTGTGCATGACTGGATAGACCAGGCAGAATGCAAACGTCGTTACGCGCAAATCCGCGACTTTGAACGCATGCTGGCTGAGACCGGTACGGTGATACTGAAATTCTTTCTGCATATTTCCAAGGCCGAGCAAAAGCTCAGGCTGGAAGAGCGTCTGGCCGATCCTGACAAACACTGGAAGTTTGACCCGCAGGACCTGGTAGAACGCAAATACTGGGAGGCATACCAAGAGGCTTATGAAAACGCCTTGCAGGCAACGGACGCAGATCATGCGCCCTGGTATGCAGTGCCATCCGACTCCAAAACCCAACGCAACCTGGTCATCGCCAGCATCGTGAAAGAAAAATTACTCAGCCTGAAACTCAAATATCCACCCGGTAAGCCTGACTACAGCAAACTCAAGGTGGAATGAAGCTCAAGGCTAAGCTCAGCAGTAAATTAAACATTACATTCAGCTACTGGCCAGAATTGATCGCGGCACTGCTGTACCCTTTGCTGGCCTGGCAGGGACGGCGTACCCGTATCATGACGCCGCGCCTGCCCGAAGCCAGTGACCAGGCATATGGACTGTGGTCTCCTGGCAAGGCTGTGGATAAATACCGGGTATTGGGTATAGGTGAGTCGCCCGTTGCTGGGGTAGGCGTGGCGAATTATGAGGAAGCCATCACCGCACAACTGGCAAAAGCACTGGCTGGCCAGCTGGATGCTGCTGTGGCATGGCAGGCTCTGGGGCAAAACGGCGCACGCTTATCCTGGGCCAGACAAGCTTTGCCAGCATTTCGTCAGGCACAAAGCCATGCATCGCCAGCGTGGGATGTCATTCTGGTTGCTTTTGGTGTCAATGATACGACCAGCTTTTGCCCGGTCAATAGCTATCGGGCAGAGTTGCAAAGCCTGCTGGATGAATTGCAGATGATGCTAAAACCAAGTGGTCTTATCGTATTGGCGGGCGTGCCGCCGATGCAGGTTTTTCCCGCTTTGCCGGCTCCTTTGCGTCAGGTTTTGGGCATGAAAGCGCGTGCTCTGGATCAAATCAACCGCGAAATGTCAGCATCTCGGCAGCAGGTTTTGCATTTGCCGTTTACCCCAAGTCTTCAAGATGCGCGCCTGATGGCCGAAGATGGCTACCATCCGTCAGCACTTGGCGTCAGTATTTGGGCAAAAGAATTAGCGAAAACATTTCTGCAAAATCGTCAAGAAAAATAATATGGCTTTGGTACTTATGCACAATTTCGCTTGCACACGATTTATGTTAAAAAACGCGGATTTTTCATAAACTGGTATTCCTTCCCAATAAAATCAATGGCTTACAGAATAATCCTGTTAACCGAATTTAAAATAAATCAGTAAACTGGCATTCTGTCATTTCTATCCACAAAGTTATCCACAGTTTATTTCCGGAAATTTTGCTGAAAATTGCGTCACTTATTGCAGATCAGATGCCGAGACTGCGCGCATAGGCGATAATGTCGCTTATACAGCAATAGACTGCGTAGTTTGACAATGTCAGTAGATAAGCAGATGCGCGCAGCGTCACCGAAAGCCCTTATGTCCATGAATTTTGCCCCACTCAAAAACGATACCTTCCTCAGAGCCTTGTTGCGCCAGGAAACCGATTACACGCCACTATGGCTGATGCGCCAGGCAGGCCGTTATTTGCCAGAATACCGCGCCACCCGCAAAGGTGCAGGCTCTTTCCTGAGCCTGGCCAAGAACCCCGGTTTCGCGACTGAAGTGACTTTGCAGCCGATAGACCGTTATGGCCTGGATGCTGCCATCCTGTTCTCTGACATTTTGACCGTGCCGGATGCGATGGGCCTGGGTCTGTACTTTGAAGATGGCGAAGGCCCGAAGTTTGAGCGCCCGCTAAAAGATGAAAAAGACGTCATGGCACTCAAAGTGCCAGAAGCAGGCAGCCTGCAATATGTGTTTGATGCTGTAACGCAAATCCGCACCGCTTTGGATGGTCGCGTACCGCTGATCGGTTTTTCCGGCAGCCCATGGACGCTGGCTTGCTATATGGTTGAAGGCCAGGGTTCGCGTGATTTTCATACCGTCAAGAGCATGATGTACAAACGTCCTGACCTCATGCACCACATCCTGCGCACCAATGCCGATGCAGTCGCTACTTATCTGAATGCGCAAATTGATGCTGGTGCCCAGGCCGTGATGATATTTGACAGCTGGGGTGGGGCGCTGGCAGATGGCGCTTATCAAGAATTCTCGCTGTCTTATATGCGCGATATTGTCAGCCAGTTGCAAAAAGAAAAAGATGGCAAGCGTATTCCTGCCATTGTCTTCACCAAAGGTGGTGGCTTGTGGCTGGAACAGCTGGCCGACATCGGTGCCGATGCCCTGGGCCTGGACTGGACGATGAACCTCGGCCAGGCACGCGCCAAAGTTGGCGATAAAGTAGCCTTGCAGGGTAATCTTGATCCGGCAGTATTGTTTGCTGAATCAGAGCAAATCCGCCAGCAGGTGATTGCTGCGCTGGATAGTTATGGCAAGCCTGCAGCCGGTCACGGCCATGTATTTAACCTGGGCCATGGTATTTCGCAATTCACCCCGGTTGAGTCAGTCAGCGTACTGGTTGAAACTGTGCATGAATATAGTCGCCAACAACGCCAGGCGTAGTAAGTCACAGAATTTATTTATAAAATATGCATGGTTTTTGCCACTGACTGCTAAGAGAGTGGCTTGTCCAGCCAGTATTTCTGGTCAGGCCAGTGGCAAAGTATGGGCTTTTAGGCACTGGTAAAACAACAAGTGCCGGAAATGCTTGTCTTTGCGTTATGTTGCTCTGCAAAACATAGTACTGGCGTGCTTTTCCAGCCTGAAAGCTGTGGAAAACCAATGGATTAGCGGCAGTAAAATTTTGCATTTCTATGCACATTTTCTGTCACTTATGCACAAAATCGGGGCGACAAAAAATATTTTCAAAAATATTTTTTTGTCTTCCAGCATTTTTTATAAGTCATTGATTTTAAAAGATTAAATTCTAGGCTCTGAGACAGGGCATTTTGCCGAAACCCCCGTAAACGCTAGCGAAAACCGATGTCAATAGATCTTTCTCCACAAAGTTATCCACAGAAACTGTGGATATGTCAAAAAGCCTTATGAAATCAATAGTTAGCGCTGATTTTCATGTTCAGGTTTAGATCGTGAAACAAGTTTATTTACGCGTAGCCCTCGATACCCCTCTTGACAGCACCTTCGATTATCGATGGACAGCACAAGAAGAGGGCGGGGCTGTAATCGGCTTGCCACAGGTCGGGCAACTGGTCGCTTTACCATTTGGCCGTCAGGAAGTAGTCGGCCTGATTATGGATGTGGTAACCGAGACCGATGTCCCGCCCGCCAAGTTGCGCGATGCCATTGCTGTCAGGCATGAGTTGCCAGCCATGAACAGAGAATGGCTGGCGCTATGCCAGTTTGCCGCCGAGTATTACCAGCGCCCTATAGGCGAGGTAGCTATACCCGCCTTGCCCAAGAATTTAAAAGCTATCAAGACGGTTTCCTTGCAGCGTGCCATCAAGAAGCTGGCCAAATTGTCTGAACAAACCGATGTCAGCCCGCTGGGTGAGCCGCAATTAAATCCTGAGCAGCAAGTTGCTGTCGACGCTGTTGCCAATGCTGAAGGCTATGCCCCGCATCTCTTGTTCGGGGTGACAGGCAGCGGCAAGACCGAAGTGTATTTGCAGACAGCCGCCAAAGTGCTGGCAAAAACCCCGGATGCCCAGATACTGATCCTAGTGCCAGAGATTAACCTGACACCACAGCTTGAATCTCATATCCGCGCCCGTTTCCCCGGCCTGATGCTGTCCACTCTGCACAGCGGCATGGCCGAAGGTGAGCGCTTGCTACACTGGCTGGCTGCGCATACCGGGCGTGCCCGCATCGTGCTGGGTACACGTCTGGCGATGCTGGCATCCCTGCCCAGATTGAAACTGATCATCATTGATGAAGAGCACGACCCTTCCTACAAGCAACAGGAAGGCTTGCGATATTCAGCCCGTGACCTTGCCGTGTGGCGGGCGCGCCAACTGTCTATCCCCATCTTGCTGGGTTCTGCCACGCCTTCGCTGGAAAGCTGGCAGGGGGCGCAAACTGGCCGCTACCGCTTGCTTGAATTGCGTGAGCGGGCAGTCCAGCATGCCGTCTTGCCCATCATACGCATCATCAACCTGGAAAGAGAAAAGCCCAGCGAGGGCCTGACGCAAAGGCTGATAGGTGCTATCAAACTACGTCTTGAGAAGGGTGAGCAATCACTACTATTCCTTAACCGGCGTGGTTATGCACCGGTGCTGGCCTGCGACGCCTGTGGCTGGATCAGTAATTGCACGCGCTGCACTGCCCACCTGGTCTTGCATAAAGGCGACCACAGGCTGCGCTGCCATCACTGCGGCCTGGAACAACGCATACCACGCTCTTGCCCGACCTGCGGCAATATAGACCTGCAACCCCTGGGTCGCGGCACCCAGCGCATGGAAGAAAGCCTGGCTCTGCTTTTCCCCGAAGCAAGAGTATTTCGTATTGATGCCGACTCCACCCGCCTCAAAGGCAGCGCCGCCGCCGCCTTTGAACGTGTGCATGCCGGTGAAGTTGATATCCTGATAGGCACACAAATGGTGGCCAAGGGCCATGACTTCAAACGCCTGACTCTGGTGGCGGCATTGAATCCAGACGCTGCCCTGTTTTCGCAAGATTACCGCGCCAGTGAACGCCTGTTTGCCCAGCTCATGCAGGTCGCAGGGCGGGCCGGGCGGGCTGCGCAAAAAGAAGGCGGTAATGCATCCGAGGTACTGGTGCAAACCCGCTACCCTGACCATCCGCTCTACCACGCGCTGATGTCACACAATTACCCCGACTTTGCCAAAGACTTGCTGGATGAACGCCAGCAGGCCCATATGCCGCCCTTCATGTACCAGGCTTTACTGCGGGCAGAAGCCAAAGAGCTGGAAACCGCCATTGCCTTTTTGAAAGAAGCCGCGCTCTGTACCGAGCATCAGGGCATCATGATCAATGACCCCATACCCATGACCATGACGCGGGTGGCCAATGTAGACAGGGCGCAATTGCTGGTCGAATCAGTCTCACGCCCGGCCCTGCAAGCTTTCGTCAAAGCCTGGATAGCTGATTTGCGCACCATGAAAAGCCGTGTCAGGTGGTCGGTGGAAATTGATCCTGTGGATATCTGAGTGTTTATCCACATGCACGGTTTCAGAAGCTGACTTTGCCAACTTTCTGACCCAGTTGGTAGCCGCGCGTATTGGTTCTTGCTTAAATACCATCTATACTGCGCATCAGCGCAATTGATGAACATATTGATCAGGCCCGCATGTGATTTGCAGTGGCATGTCAATTCGACGGAATGTTCCAACTTGCGAAGGAGGGAACATCTTGAAATTACATCGTTTTCACAATCTTGCACTGATGATGGCATTACTACTGCCTGGCATGACAAGTGCCACTACAGGCCAGCTGACTAATGCAGTAGCCCGGCAGATGCATATTAACCAGGAGCGCTATGGCCTTGCCGGGCAGGCTGTACTGGTAGCGCACAACGACGAGGTCTTGTTCCGTGGTGTCGACGGGCAGGCCGACCTCGCTACTGGCAGGCCGGTGCGGGTCAACGATGTCTTCCCTGCGTACTCGCTGGCCAAATTGTTCGCCAGCACACTCGTCATGCAACTGGTTGAGCGGGGCGAAGTCAGGCTGGATGCTCCAGCCAAATCTTATGTACCTGGTTTGCCAGATGCGTGGCAGGCAATTACCGTTCGCCAGTTCCTTGATCACACTTCCGGCGTACCGGAATACTTCGCTGACCTGCGGGCAGCATCTCCACCTTCATTCCCGGCAACACTGTCGGCAGCGCTGGCCGCGCTCGCCAACAAGCCATTGCAATTCGGGCCGGGCACGGCGACGCGCTACACGCAAACGAACTACCTGGTGTTGACTGCGCTGCTGGAAGCCCACTACGGCAAGTCTTACCCGCAGATCGCGCACGAGCGCATAGTGCAAAAACTAGGCCTCGAGCATACCTCGCTGGGGCCTGCATCTAAGGGGCAGGTGGTGACTGCCTATGTTGGCAAAGATGGCCGGCTGCAACCGAACCCTGACTTGCTGTGGCCAACGTACAGCTACGGCCATGCTGCGCTGTACACGACGCTGGACGACTTTGCCAGGTTCCTGCAAGCCTTGCGCAAAGGTGAATTGCTTGGCCGGGATGCTTTGCAACGCTTATGGTTGCCGCAGATATTGACCAATGGCCAGCGCGGCGTGTTTGCCTCGGGCTGGGAATATGGTGAAAGTGGGGCTTACCGGCACGTCGGCCACGACGGCGGCACTCAAGTGCGGGTGCGGCTGGCGTTCAAGGATACGCTGGCTGGCGATGCCTATATCTTCATTTACCTGACCAATGGCAGTGTACAGAATGTCTGGTCACGTACCCTGGTGGAAAGCATCATGGCTACGGTGGCACCGCAAGAGTTCGCGGCAGAAGCGCTGTCCGGGCAATTGATCGATTATGCGCTCAAGCCAGCCAGTAATGGTGACGCCGGTGCCCAGGCAGAAATCATCCGGAACAACAATACTGTGCAAGGTGCGGCACTGGAGCGCACTATCAATGCCACTGGGTATGCTGTGCGTGAGAGTCTTGGCCTTGCTGAGGCCATCCGTGTGTTCGAGTTGAACACGCTTCTTTTCCCCATGTCGGCAAATGCATGGGACAGTCTGGCGGAAGCATATCAGGCACAGGGCGAGCGCGACAAGGCGAAGCAGCTTTATGCGAAGGCACATGCGCTGGCGGCACAGACCACGTCCGGTGCCAGCACAAATTGAACGGGGTCGGGCTGGCTGAACCGGTTCGCTCGCGCAGCATAATAATGCCGATCAGTTAAAATTGCTGTCCAGACTGATCAAACGAACACGAAGATTGCGCCATGCCCCTCAGCCCTTACCTGACCACCTTTCCAGAAATATCCCCGGACTGTTATATCCATCCCAGTGCCCAGCTCATAGGTGATGTGCAACTGGGGCCAGACAGTTCAGTCTGGTGCAATGCCGTCTTGCGTGGCGACGTCAATCACATACGCCTAGGCCGCAGCAGCAATATCCAGGATCTGGCCATGGGTCATGTCTCCCACAAGAATGCCAGCAAGCCTGCAGGTTCACCTCTCATCATCGGCGACTATGTGACGATTGCCCATTCCGTCATCCTGCACGGCTGCAGCATAGGTGATGAATGCCTGATAGGCATGGGCAGCATCGTCATGGATGACGTAGTTATCCACAAACATGTCATGCTGGGTGCCGGCAGTCTGGTGCCACCGGGCAAAGTTCTGGAAAGCGGCTATTTATATGTAGGCCGCCCGGCAGTCAAAGTCCGCGCTCTGACAGCTGAAGAAATCAGCTATTTCAAGTATTCGGCAGAACACTATGTGCGCATCAAGAATAATTACCTGGCCAGCATCGTGGCTGACCAATGAACTTGCCAGCGAACTTCGTGTCAGAACGCAGCAAATCCATTTTTGAGAGGTTTTCAACCCTACCTGATTAGAAAGGTAAAAACGCATGAACGCAACACAGGCTGGCGAATACTGGATCACCACTGACAAGGACAAGATAGATATCGATCTTGTGCATCAATTTCTCACGACTGAGAGTGGCTGGGCCACCGGTATTTCACGACCCGTGGTAGAAGAGTCGCTGCGCAATTCCCTGTGTTTCAGCATTTTTCAGCAAGACCGCATGGTGGGTTTTTGCCGCATTATTACCGACATGGCCACCTTCGGTAACCTGGTTGACGTATTTGTCGTGACTGATATGCGTGGCAAAGGTATTTCCAGGTTGCTCATGGAAGAAGTCATGGCCCATCCGGTCATTAATAAACTGCGCCGCTTCACGCTGTCCACAAGCACAGCCGCTGGCCTGTATGAAAAATTTGGTTTCACGCCACTCAGCAAGCCTGAAAATTTCATGGAAGTGTATAAGCCCAGGATTTATCTGGAATAAGCCAATCCTGCACCTGCCCGCTTTCAGGAGGCGGGCTGGTAATTCAGTTCACCGACATTACTGGCCTCAAAATACATCATCATCTGACGCTGGCCGCCTTTTTTGATATCCGTCACCTTCTTGACGATCTGGTCCGAGCGCATCGCATTGTCATGATAGTGGGCTTCAACTTCATAGCGGCCTTCTGGCAAAGCCAGGAATAACCAGGGGCCATCCAGGCTGGTGGTCAGTAGCACGGCTTTGGTTTTTTCATTGCGGACGATGACTTTGATATTCGCCAGATAAGCACCTGATTTGCTCGCAGCAGTGCGCAGCCAGAAGGTGTATTGCCCCGCCTGTTGCTGCAACTCTTCCCGCTCCGTACTACCTATGCCACCAGATAAACAGGCGATCTCCTTATTTGAACAATTGCTGCCCGCCGCCAGTGCAGGCATGCTCAGGCACAGCGAAAGCGGTAAGGGCAACAATATGGCTAATTTTGCAAATTTCATGGCATGCTACTCCAGCGTAAAGTGCTCAATATAGTATTTGTCGTATCAGACTGTTTGAGGTGAGTCAAAGTTGCAACATCTTGCATGCCACCATGCTGGTTATACTTGTCTGTCAGTATGAAACTGCGGCATATTGAAAGCGTTTAAGCGATAAAAACTCATGCTAGCGTTTCATTGCATAGCCGACCATTCTTTTTTAATTCAACATGCTTTCATCCTTGCTTAAACCTGCGACAGCCATCACCTTGGCGCTGGCCTTTGCTGCACCATACCCGGCCCAGGCGCTGGAATCTGCCCTGAGCCTCAAAGATATCTATGCCAGCACGGTGGTACAGCAAGTCCAGCCACCGCCGGAAGACTTGCAAAGTTATATAGACCAGATGGTGAGTGCGCTGACCAGTACCAACATCAGCAATTTGCCTTCACAATATATTTTGCTGGTGGACCGTAATCCCAAAGTACAGATTGCCATGTTGTTCTGGCTGGATCAGGAAGGACAGTACCAGTTCATCGGTGCATCACCAGTATCGACAGGACGCTCTCCCGGTTTTGAGCATTTCGAAACCCCCATTGGTGTGTATGCCCATAGCCTGGCCAATCTGGATTACCGTGCAGAAGGCAGTAAAAACAGCAAAGGTGTACGCGGCTATGGCATCAAAGGGCGGCGCGTGTTCGATTTTGGCTGGCAAAAAGCTAAAAAAGGCTGGGGCGATAAAATCATTGCCGACATGCGCCTGCAAATGCATGCCACCGACCCTGGCATACTCGAATCGCGCCTGGGCACAGTGCAATCCAAGGGCTGTGTACGCATACCGGGCACCTTGAATTTTCTGCTCGACCGTTATTCCGTACTGGATGCCGACTATATGCAAGGGGTGGCCGAAGGCAAGAAATTCTGGGTACTCGATAAAAACCGCGAAGATAATCCCTGGGCCGGGCGTTACATGGTCATTGTGGACAGCGGCAAAGAGCAAAAGCCTGAATGGGCAGCCTATATACCGCCTGCGCCTGCAACTCGGAAGGTAGTGAAAGCCTCTTGAACAGCAAGGCAAGTGTCTGGCCCTGAAATCGACTAAGATATCCCTGTCAGGATATTTAAATCATTTCAGGGAACACTTATGTCTATAGAAACCTGGTTGCTATATGTCGTCGCCGTACTGGTATTGACCATTACCCCCGGCCCTGCCGTGCTGATGTGTATTACCAACAGCATCAATTTCGGTGCCCGCATGACCCTGTTCCCAGCCTTGGGAAATATTACCTCCCTGATCGCCATCATGACATGTTCAGCGATAGGCATAGGCGCCATCCTGGCGACATCATCACTGGTGTTTACCATCATTAAATACCTGGGTGTTGCTTACCTGCTATATCTGGGTATCAGCAGCTTGCGTGCCAAAAGCAGTGACTTTGTCTTGCCAACGGAAACCGAATTGCGTGGCACCCGCCTGCGTCTGTATGTCAAAGGCATGCTGGTCGGTGCCAGTAATCCCAAGGCACTGTTGTTCTTTACCGCCTTCTTTCCGCAATTCATCAATCCTGCCGCCGCCAAGATGCCGCAATTTTTAGTTTTGTGCAGTACCTTTGTGTTCTTTGAATTCAGTGTCTTGATGTTGTATGCCGTATTTGCTGAACGCATGGGGCCGTGGCTGCGTTCCAAAGGCAAGGCGAAAATGTTCAATCAGTTTTCTGGTGGCGTATTTGTGGCAGCGGCGGGTCTGCTGGCAACCGTGAAAAAGGCCAACGATTGAGGCCGCTGCAAAATAAGCTAGTGTTGTTGCGCCTCCTTGTCGTACTAAAGTACTGTTTGCGTCGGCACGCCTGGCTATCTTAATTTTGCAACAGCCTTCAGGAGTAAGATCATGTCACATAGCAATGCGTACAGTGAAAACGGTTTTTGGGACAAGCTCAAAAAATATGCACAAGCGGCAGGTAGCGAAGTCGTAGAAAAAGTACTCTGTCTGTACTATGCAGCGCAAAGACCGGAGACACCGGCCTGGGCCAAGACCGTGATTTTCGGCGCACTGGGGTATTTTATTTTCCCTCTGGATGCGGTGCCGGATATCTTGCCTGTTGTCGGTTATGGCGATGACCTGGGAGTGATTGCAGGGGCGCTGGTGACTGTCAGTTTGTATATTACGGATGAAGTGAAGCAGCGCGCGCGAGATAAGATGAAGGGGTGGTTTGGGCGTGGGCAAGCTTGAATACTTGCAATGCCCCAGCTGTGAATGACGGCTATTCCATGACACTCAATCAAGCTCAGTCCAGCTCAAAGCAAGCTGGACTGAGGCTGTCGTTGATCAATAGATCCTTAGTCGCTCAGCCTGCAGTCTTCCTGGCAGAACTCTTGATAAAGTCGCTGTGCCTGAAGCGCAACGCTGACCAATCCTCATCAATCGCCACCATCCTCACTGTATCAAATCCCGCCTCCTTGATCACGTCCCAACCAGTGTCCCGGTTGAATTCACATTGATATTTCTTTGACGTCCCTTTGGGATAAGCAAACCACAGCACGGCATCCCCCTCAACCAGCTTGCTCAAGGCCAGTGAGACTTCATCAAGCTCTTGCTGCTTGCTGACAAACACCAAAGCAAACTTAAGCTTTTTGACGCCAGACAATTTTTTGAGCACCTTGACGCCAGTCAAAGCCGCAATTTCGGACTCAAAGGAGGCGGGTGCATGCAAGACCAGGATTTCGCTCTGGTCCTTCAGATTCAATTTAGTAAAAATGGCAGACATAAACACTCCAGGATTTATAGTTGCTCGCCCAATTCACGGATCTTGCGCATGGTCAGAAAATTAGGCAAAAAGCGCCATGCGGCGATGGCCAGGGCTGCCAGCAATATCCAGTAAAAATTGCCACCCCTGAAAAACACTGGCACGGCGATGATGGCAATGGCCACGAAAATCTGCATCTCCTGCCCCGCCCAGCCCTGGTTTTCTGTGCGCCGGGCCAGCAGGCTATCGAGCAGCCGCGATATTTTCGCGGCAATATGCTCTACCCGCAATGCCGCTTTTTTTGCTTCCTGCCAAGACGCTTCAGTGCTGGCAGAGGCACGCAATTTTTCCAGTATTTCATAATAATCGTCCAATGCTCTGCGCAGGTCTTCTGCTCCACTGGCAGGCAAGAGACTGTCGGTAGCAGCCACGCGCAATGCCTTGATAGTGCCCAATACATCCTGCTTCATGGCCATTGCTGCATCCTGGTCTGATGTACGTTGCCAGGCTTCAGCCTTTTGCTGGCGTTCAACCGCTTTCTGCGCCTCCGGCAACAGGGCTTCCAGCACCAGCAGCGAGGCCACTGGCATTTGCTCTATCTCACCCAAAGCTGATAACCAGGGGCAATAAGCTTTCAGGCCAGCATAGGCAATGACCAGGCGCTTGCGCAGGCGCTCTGGCCAGCGCTCATCATAGGCCAGCGCCAGGATCCGCGCATGCAGTTTATGCAGGGGCGCATTGTCACTGTTATCTTCCATGCCGTAGATGAGCTTGTCGATATTGGCATATTCACCGGGCAAATGCTTGCTGGCATATTCTTTCACCAGGCCAAAAGCCTCTTGCCATGCCTGCTGGATTTGCTTGCAGCAATGCTGCCACTTCTGCACTATGCTGGCGACTTCCTTGTTGCCAGCATCGGCATAGGCTTCCAGCACGCCGTAGTTATACAACTGGTTCAGCCAGTTGCTGGCGGTTTCGTCGCCTTTCAGTGCACGGTTGGCATAGCTGAGTATGGCAGGCAATTCTATGGTTTCACCGCGCCAGACCGGTGGTATGCCGGGTGCCAGATAGAGGATCAGGCGTAATAGCTGCACATCGACCGAGAGCTTTTTGTCCTGGCGCATATCGAGCAAAACACGTACGGCATTCTGGTCTTTTTGCACATCGCGGAACCAGGCCAGCAATTGCGCATTCGAGATATCCCTGACGCCATCATCCCAGTTACGGGCCAGTGCTACTGCCAGTTGTTCGCGGGTGTGGCAAAGATATGGCCCTATATGATAGGGCTCGCGAAAACCGCCCATGGCCATGGTTTCCACTGCGTCTGGCAAGCTGGTATCGCGCGCCAGCCAGCGCATGATTTGCTCATCACCCCAGCGTTTTTTGGGATCACGCAAGAGCAGGCCACGCAACAGCTTGTGCAGGTAGGTATCAGGCACGGCATTGAGTTCCAGCTCGCGCGTGGTCAGGTGGTGCAGGATCACGGCTTCTGACAAACCGGCAAATGGATGCTGACCCAGAGCCAGCTCCAGCATGATCATGCCCAGCGCCCAATAATCTGCCTTGGCATCGATGACGCCCGACAGGCTTTCTGGTGAGGCATAGGGCAGGGTGCGCGCCGTACCAGTCAGTCTTTGCGTGGCATCCAGCACGGAAGAAATACCAAAGTCAGTCAGTATCAAATCCAGTGGTTGCAGCGTGCGTACCAGGATATTTTCTGGCTTGAGATCGCGGTGGATAAGTCCGGCTTCATGCACACTGGCGATGGCGGCTGCCAGCTCACGCACTATGCTTTCCAGCATGGCAGAATCTGGCCGCTTGCCCTGTGTGAATTTTTTTAATGAACCAAGCTCACAGTATTCCATGAGTTCATAGGCATGGCCGTCAGATACACCAGCCTCCAGCACGACCACGCGGTGCTCGGCTGGTACTGCGTTTAATCTCTCCCTGACTTCGGATTTGCCATGTATACCATGGCGATAGATTTTTGCGACGCGTTGTACACCGGATGTGTTTTCTTGCACCAATAACAGCTCGGCTTCTGCACCCAGGGTGGGCAGATGATGCAATATCCTGTAGCGTTCACGCAGGGCCTGCGGCAGTGATAACAGACTATGGATCTCGTTGCTGTCGGCAGTTGATGCTATTGGTTCCTTGATTAGCGGACGATTGCAATACAGGCATAGTTCACTACTTGGCGGATTACTTTGTTCGCAATCTTCATAACCGCAAATTAATTCTGTTGCTGCTGCTATCTGTTTTATCTCGCGTGATGGTTCAGCTTGCTCCCGCTTTTCCATCAAGTCCACACCAGACAGCAAGGTGCCACAAACACAGCGCATGACTTCTGGCGCGTTTTCGGTTTCACATGCGGGGCAGCGGCGTATGTAAGTCTGACTCACTCAGGGTCTCCAACTGACGCTATCAAAGGTCAGGCCACGGCTGGCGCATAATTGTTCCAGCGCCTGCATGTCACCACGCCCTGGTATGCCTACGTACCAGACACGCTGGCCGTCTATCATGGTCTGTATGCGCTTGTCCTGCTCATCCAGGGGTGCGTCAACATAGTTTTGCATACGCGCTCTGGCGCGGTCTGACAAAAGCACCAACGGCTGATTGGCAGAGCCACGCCAGGCCTGAGTCAGCGGTTTGCTGGCGATAAAAGGTTCAGGAATCAGGGCATCGAGTTTTTGCAGCAAGTCTGCATGTTTTTTTTGCAGGGTCGCCAGTGGATAACCGCTATAGCAGAGTATGTCAAAATCCATCCCCGCATTGCTTCGCCAAT
Source organism: Undibacterium sp. FW305-107 (assembly GCF_058788535.1). Classification (NCBI taxonomy): domain Bacteria; kingdom Pseudomonadati; phylum Pseudomonadota; class Betaproteobacteria; order Burkholderiales; family Oxalobacteraceae; genus Undibacterium; species Undibacterium sp. FW305-107. Next base: position 93,685 of record NZ_JBYTAV010000011.1, on the reverse strand, counting down.
GATGCAGACCATCGAGCAAGGCATGCAGGGCCTTGGGCTGCTCGAATGGTTCGCCACCAGAAATAGTGATGCCATCAAATTGCCCGGCACTGACTTCGCGGCACCAGCTCAGCAAACCCGCGACTGTCATTTCCTTGCTGCCATCCTTGGCCCAGGTATCTTGCGAGACGCAGCCCTTGCAGCCTATGTTGCAACCCTGTACCCATATGCCTATGCGCCGCCCCGGCCCCAGTACAGTGACGGGGAAATGCGCTTTATTGATGGCAATCTTCATGTTAATTGCAGGCTCAGGCTGATGACTTTATCGGCTTCAGTAATCGCTGTTACGGTGACACGTTGCTTGCCTTCCAGCTCTTGCTCAAACAGGGCACGCGACAAGGGATTGATGAAATTTGATTCCAGCTGATTGCCGACACCCCGGCCACCATTACTGAGGTCACGTATGCAGCGCGCCAGCAACTCATCGCGCACAGTCGCTGGCATGGCCAGTTGCAGGCCAAGTTCTTCTTGCAGACGACGCGCCACATTGCGTAGCATGCCATCAAAAATCTTGGCGGCGACTTCAGCCGAAATAAAATCAAAGACCACTATATTGTCACCGATGCGGTTCAATAATTCTGGCCGTGACAATTTGAATTTGAAGTAATTGCCTATCGCCTCACGCACCTTGAATTCCACGGTTTCATAACTGTCACCAGGCTTCACATTCTGGCTGCGGTTGCCCTGGTTATCCTCAACATAGATACCCAGATTGGAAGTGAAGATCAAAATGGTTTCTGAGAAATACGCAGTATCGCCACGGCCATCGGTGAGGCGGCCATCTTCGAGTATCTGCAAGAATTTATCAAGTATGCGCGGATGGGCTTTTTCGATTTCATCGAAGAGCACGACAGAAAAAGGTTTTTGCCTGACGGCGTTGGTGAGTTCGCCACCGGCATCAAAACCCACATAACCAGGCGGCGCACCGAGCAGGCGGGCGCTGGTATGTTCTTCGGCAAATTCGCTCATGTCAAAGCGCAGGTAGGCGCGTTCATCCCCAAACACCAGTTGCGTCAGGGTTTTGGCCAGCTCGGTTTTACCGACACCGGTAGGACCAGCAAAAAACAGGACGCCACGCGGACGGCTGCCGCCAGAACGTGCCTGTGCGCCCGTCAGGCTCATGACGGAACGCTTGAGTATATCCAGGGTTTTGACCACGGCAGGATGCTGGCCCTTGACACGGTCTTCGATAAAGCTTTGCCCATCGCGTATTTTCTTGCGCAGGTAATCCTTGCGCCAGGGGTTGTCCAGCGCACCTATCTTGAAGCAGCGTACAGCATCTTCTATATCTGCAATACCCAATTTTTGCCTGTCTGCCAGCTCAGTGATATCGGACAGGGCTGACAAGGACATGCCCTCTGTCCCTTCAGTAAAACTTTTAACGAACTGGGTGCGCACGGCAGTAGCCGCGTCAGCATAGCCATTGAACAAAGGGGCCAGTTGCAGGGTAGCCGCCTGGCGCATTTCAAAATCTGGCTTGCTGATGACCAGGCTAGCGACTCTTTCACTATCCAGCGTGAACCAGGATGGCAAATCTTGCGCACGGTTGACCAGCCACAGTATGGGATTGTATTGTGGGGCCCCACCTGTCTCACGAGGGACGACGGCGCTGGCTGTGAGTGAAAGTTTTTCAGCAGCGACAAAAAAACGATGCTCAGCCTCGCCCAGCTGTTCTGCCTTGCGGGTAATGCGTGAAGCAAAATCCAGCACCAGGGCGCAGCGCATTTCTCTTTCGGCGCTGAGTTTCTTCATCAGCTTGCTGAGGCTTTCGAGACTGATTTGCTGGCAACCATCAGCCAGTTTCACATCGAATAGCCGTGTGGCCAGATCGCGCTGGGCACTTTCATCAGGATAGACACGCAAGCCATCTACCGGGTCATAAATCAGCAAGAGCTTGTAATCCAGACGCTTTAGCGATTCCCACAAGGCGCGGTTGAATGGCACCAGCGTAGCGCCGCCAGCGCCTGAGGATGCATCCTGAGATGCCAGCGGCAGTAAAAAGCTGTCGCGTATCGCACCAGAAATCACATAATGTGATCGTATCGGCAGCAAGCGCTGCAAGTCTTGCAGCCAGCGGGTTTCGGGTACATTCATGGCAATTTTTTCGACAGTAATTGGCTATGGCTTTCAATTTGCTCTTCTTCTGCAAATTGCGGCAGCTTGTCTTCCACGACCAGTTGCACAGGCAGTTCACCAGCCTGCAATAGCCGCGTCACCTGCATATGGATGCCCCGTGCTTCCAGTGCTGCCATCAGCGTCGGGAATTCGCTGCACCAGCGGTCTTCTGCCAGATGGTCAAGCACACTGCGCTCATTTTCACCCTGCTTGACAGAGCGGATGACATTGAAATTGGCTTGCCCGGTTTTGGTATCCATGCGCATGCGCACCATGTACTTGTCCCAGCTGGCGCGACGGAAGTGCACGACGCCGCCTTCGACAAACAGGGTATGCGACACTTCTTCGACCTGGTAGCCAAGGTCTTTCAAGGTCTGTTCCAGTATCAGGGCCTGGGCTTCTTCAACCTGCCGTTTTTTCTCGGCTTCCAGCAGGGCCTGGATTTGCAGGCGCAGCTCGCTGGCCAGCATGTCGGCACGGGCACCCGGCAGGGACTTTTCCAGTTCCCTTGCCAGTTGCGCGATATGTTCGGGTAATTGTTCAATATGAGCGATGCGTTTCAACAAACGCGCCAAGCGGTCTTGTGGCAAGGCTGCGGCGCTGGCGGCATCGAGATTGGCATCGCTTTCGTCAAACGAGGCATCAGCGCGTCTGGCAGATTCTTGCAACAAGACTGGTCTTAACTCATGTACCAGTGCCTGCAAGCTACGCAGATATTCTATGATTTCATGTTCGTCTGTCCCGGCTGGCGGTACAGGCTGGCTGGCGGTAATTTGCGCGCTACAGCCTATCTTTTCAGCCAGCGCGATCAACTGGACATATTCTTGCTCGGCGATTTGCAATTGCTCTTGCAGGGCTTGCCGGCCCATGACACCGGCAGCACGCAGGCGCTCTTGCAGGGCGTTATGCTGTTCATCCTGGTCTGCACGCAACAGCTTGGCATTTTGATGTGCCTGCGCCACCGCCAGCGCTGCACGTATGGCGGCAGCCGACAACAGGATTACCAGGCCGTCGCCCGTGATCACGACTGTAGTGGGACCACTCATAGCTCAGATTTCAAGAAATGCAGAAGTAGCTAATATAGCATGGGCCAGACTGCTGCTTTACGGGAACGGGAAACGTATCTCATCCTGTTTATGAAATGAGTTCTAATAAAACTCGCAATAGCGAGCAATCAACCAGCGCTGCCTATTTTGACGCGTATCAGGCAGCAGCATGTTGCCCGGCTACTACACAAGGATGTGGCAAATTACCATCGCCATACGTACGCAAGACTTCCGCTACGACAACCTGGTAACCATCCAGCCAGTTCGCCTGGGCCGCCTTGGCTTGCTGGTGTATGGGATTATTGATCAAGGATTGCAAGGCTTCCAGACTGTCCCAGTAATACACATTGGAAATCTGACCAGTCGCCGCATTCTCCCAGGTCTCTTCACCGAGGTAGCCAGGTATGGACTTGGCCAGATTGATGATCTGGTCATCCAGCGCATAAAAAGCGTCGTCGTATTGCTTTTTCTTGAAAGTGAAAGTGGAGGTGTACATGCGCAGGCCCAGCTGATTAAATGAGTTGCAAATCATACATATATTTGTAGATTTTTTGATGTTTTTTTTGAACCGTCACTGGGAGTAATTTAAGAATTGCTTGCCTTAAGCATGGGGCCAGCCGGCCAATATTTGCTATTTTGATGCGCTACCTGTGTCGCTACTGTGTTAATTGTCTTGGTTGTCCTGGTTGGTATATATAAACCGTGATATTGCCCATTTATGCCGTGGTCTGCGGTTTTTTATTAACTGTCTATACTGAATACTGGCAAGGCTTTCCAGCCTGCCAGGGTGTTTGTCTGGTGTTTTATATTTTGAGCCGCAGATAAGCTACATCATTTTATGCATATAGATGTCAGCGCCGCGGATGCTAACCTCGCCCCATAAGAATTTCATACCGGAGCATTCATGTCTGACCCTATACGTTTCTATTACCAAGGCCAAATCCAGCAGGTAACCAATGCTGCGCCTACGCGCACGCTGTTGCAGCATCTGCGTGAAGACCTGCATTGCACCGGCACCAAGGAAGGCTGTGCCGAAGGCGATTGTGGTGCCTGTACGGTCGTCGTTGGTGAAATGAAACATGGTCAGCTGGAATTGCAGTCAGTTAATTCCTGCATACAATTCCTGCCTACCCTCGATGGCAAGGCAGTGTTTACGGTAGAAGACTTGCAACAAAAGAATGGTGAGCTGCATCCTGTGCAACAGGCGCTGGTGGAATGCCATGGCTCGCAATGTGGCTTCTGTACACCCGGCTTTGCCATGTCGCTGTGGAGCCTGTACCTGAAAAAAGAAGGGGATACTGTCCCGCCATGCCGCAAGGAGATAGACGAAACCCTGTCCGGCAATCTCTGCCGTTGCACAGGTTACCGCCCCATCATAGATGCCGCAAAGCGCATGGGTGAATTGCCTGCGGCTGAGTTTGACCGTGCTGCTGTCATCAGCGGCCTGCAAGGTCTGCAACGTGGCGAGATGTTCAGCTATACGGCGGATGGCCAGACTTTCTATGCGCCGCGCACTTTGCAGCAACTGGCTGAAGTGCGTGAAGCCAATCCCAAGGCCACCATACTGGCAGGTTCTACCGATGTTGGCCTGTGGGTCACCAAGCAAATGCGCGACTTGGGCAATATCATTTATGTGCGTGAAGTCGATGAGTTAAAACATATCAAGCCCGCGGATGGGATGCTGGAGATAGGTGCCGCCGTGTCACTCAATGATGCCTACGGCGCAGTCTGCCAGCATTACCCGGATGAACTGACCGAGATGTGGCAGCGCTTTGCTTCGCAGCCTATACGCAATACTGGTACGCTCGGTGGCAGTGTCGCCAATGGTTCGCCTATTGGTGATTCAGCACCGTGGATGATCGCCCTGGGGGCAGAGATAGTCTTGCACAGCGTGCGCGGCCAGCGTGTGCTGTTGCTCGAGAATTTTTACCTCGACTATATGAAAAAGGATATGCAACCCGGCGAACTTGTTGCTGCCGTGCGCATACCTCTGCCCAAAGCCGGGCAGCAATTCCGCACCTATAAACTCGCCAAGCGTTATGACCAGGATATCTCTGCCGTCTGCGCCGCTTTTGCGATCAGCCTTGATGCTGACAATGGCAACATCGTGCGTGATGCGCATATTGCCTTTGGTGGCATGGCCGCTACCTCACGCCGCGCACCACTGGCAGAAGCAGCCTTGAACGGACAACCCTGGAATGAAGCAACAGTAAAAAATGCCATGGCCTTGCTGGCACAGGATTACACACCGCTGACCGATATGCGTGCCAGCAATACCTACCGCATGCAGACAGCACAAAATCTCTTGCGCCGTTTCTGGCTGGAGACGCGTAGCGATGCGCCGCTGAAACTGCAGGCCATCAATGTCTTTGCCACCGTCACAGCTTAATGAAGCTCAGGAGAAAACATGAATACCCAAACTGAAGCTTTCCTGACAGACAAAAACCTTGCCAAAGACAATGCAGACTGGGCAGAGGTTGGCAAATCGCATCCGCATGAATCAGCAGTCTTGCATGTGCTGGGTGAGGCGCGTTATACCGATGATATCCCGGAAGTGCAGGGCACTCTGCACGCGGCACTTGGGCTGTCGTCCAAGGCGCATGCGAATATTGTGGCCATGAATTTTGATGCAGTCAAAAGTGCGCGTGGCGTGGTGGCCGTATACACCGCCAAAGATATCCCCGGCACCAATGATTGTGGCCCCATCATACATGACGACCCTATCCTGTCCGAAGGCCTGGTTGAATATGTAGGCCAGCCCATCTTCATCGTCGTTGCCGATACGCATGACAATGCACGTCGTGCCGTGCGCAAGGCTGAGATTACTTACGAAGAATTGCCCGCGATACTGACACCGCAAGAAGCGAAAAAAGCACAGTCTTTCGTCTTGCCGCCGATGCGCTTGCAACGCGGTGATGCACAGGCTGCATTCGAGCGCTCACCACGCCGTGTCAAGGGCGAATTGTATGTAGGCGGGCAAGAACAGTTCTACCTCGAAGGCCAGATTTCTTACGCAATACCGAAGGAAGACCGTGGCATACTGGTGCTGTGCTCTACCCAGCACCCCAGTGAAATGCAGCATGTGGTCGCGCATGCACTCGGTGTGCACAGCCATAATATCGTGGTTGAATGCCGCCGCATGGGTGGTGGCTTTGGTGGCAAGGAATCACAATCGGCTTTGTGGGCAGCCGCGGCAGCGATTTCTGCGGTGCATCTGAAGCGCCCAGTCAAACTGCGTGCCGACCGTGATGACGACATGATGGTGACAGGCAAACGCCATTGCTTCCATTATGATTATGAAGTCGGTTATGACGACGAAGGCCGTATCATCGCCGCAAGGGTAGAGATGGTCTCGCGTGCCGGTTTTTCTGCCGACCTGTCAGCACCGGTAGCAACCCGTGCCGTCTGTCATTTCGATAATACTTACTATCTTGGTGATGTCGATATCCGCGCCATGTGCGGCAAGACCAATACCCAGTCGAATACCGCCTTCCGTGGCTTTGGTGGCCCGCAAGGGGCGATTGCGATTGAATACATCGTCGACAATATCGCCCGTGACCTGAACAAGGATGCGCTTGAGATACGCAAGATCAATTTCTACGGCCGTAATGACGAAGAGGGGCGCAATATCACCCAGTACGGGCAGAAGGTCGTCGATAACGTCATCCATGAACTGGTGGCAGAACTGGAAGCCAGTAGTGAATATCAGCAACGCCGTGCCGATATCAAGGCGTTCAACGCCAGCAGCCCTGTCCTCAAAAAGGGGCTGGCACTGACACCAGTTAAATTTGGTATTGCCTTTAACGTCACCCATCTGAACCAGGCCGGTGCTTTGGTACACATCTATACCGATGGCTCGGTACTGGTTAATCACGGCGGTTGTGAAATGGGGCAGGGCGTCAATACCAAGGTCTGCCAAGTCGTCGCTCATGAGCTGGGCCTGAACCTGGACAAGGTGCGCGCTACCGCCACTGACACCAGCAAGGTTGCCAACACCTCGGCCACGGCTGCTTCGACTGGTGCTGACCTGAACGGCAAGGCGGCGCAAAATGCCGCGCATACCCTGCGCCAGCGCCTCGCTGAATTTGCAGTAAAAACTTATGGTGGCGAATTGGCAGACATCCGCTTTGCGGCAGGCCTGGTCAGTGTCAATGGCCTTGATATTCCGTTTGAAGCCCTGGTGCAAAAAGCTTACCTGGCACGGGTGCAATTATGGTCTGATGGTTTTTATGCGACACCTGGTTTGCATTGGGACCCCAAAACCATGAGTGGTAATCCTTTCTCTTACTATGCTTACGGTGCTTCGGTCTCTGAAGTCATCGTCGATACCCTGACCGGTGAATGGAAACTCTTGCGTGCCGATGCGCTCTATGATGCCGGTAATTCACTGAACCCCGCCATCGATATCGGCCAGGTAGAAGGCGCTTTCATACAGGGCATGGGCTGGTTGACGACAGAAGAATTGTGGTGGAACAAAGGCGGCAAGCTGATGACGCATGCACCTTCGACTTACAAGATACCGGCGATTTCTGATTGTCCTGAAGACTTCCGTGTGAGCCTCTACAAGAACCGCAATGTGCAGGACAGCATACACAGGTCCAAGGCTGTTGGTGAGCCACCTCTGTTGTTGCCGTTTTCTGTTTTCTTCGCAATCCGTGACGCAATTGCCAGCGTGGCGGATTACCGCTATAACCCGCCACTGAATGCACCGGCAACCAGTGAAGCGATTTTGTCGGCCATCAATGGCGTAGCAGCCATGGCTGCTGCCAGCTAAGATAAAATCAGACAAGCGAGTTCATCATGAAGCTTTGGTTAAATGCAATTGCCACACAAGCCGTCCCCAAGATACTGGTGACGGTCGCTACGGTATTGGGTTCCGGCCCGCGTGAGCCGGGTGCCAAGATGCTGGTCACTGCAGATGAATTATTCGACACCATAGGTGGCGGCCACCTGGAAATGAAGGCGACAGAAATCGCCCGTAATATGCTGGCCATGCCAGAAAGCCAGCTTGCCGCCCAGCGCCGATTTGAACGCTTCCCGCTAGGCCCCAGCCTGGGCCAATGCTGTGGTGGTGTCGTGCATCTGGCGTTTGAACGTGTGCAAGCTGACAGCCTGGCTTACTTGAATTGCCTGAACCAGCGCTGGCGTCTGGGGCAGGATAGCTGGCGTTTGCTGGCGCTGGACAGTGCGCAAGAGTCGACTTTATGCGATGCGAATGGCACTCACCTGACAGGTCCGGCTTGGCCCACGGGTTTGCCAGTGCAAATCGATACCAGCAATCCCTGCCAGGTTTTGACCGATACAGCGGGCCAGCGCTGGTTGCTCGATTCCTGTCTGGCTTACCGCGCCCACCTGATGTTGTTTGGCGCTGGCCATGTCGGTGCTGCCATCGTTCGTGCCATGTCTGACTTGCCTTGCCGTATTACCTGGGTGGATGAACGCGAAGACATGTTCCCTACCAGGCTGGCAGCCAATGTCACAGTGGAGGCGACAGATACGCCAGAAGCTCTTATTGCCAGGGCTGCACCAGGCACATCCTTCCTCGTGCTCACGCATAGTCATGCACTGGACCAGAAACTGTCTGAGCATATCTTGCGCTTGCCGGATGTGGGTTGGTTTGGCCTCATCGGCTCGCAAACCAAGCGCGTGCAGTTTGAACGCCGCCTGCGTGAACGCGGCATACCGGCTACCCGTCTGAATGACATGGTTTGCCCAATAGGCTTGCCCGGCATACACGGCAAGCAACCCGCAGTCATAGCTGCCTCTGTCGCTGCCCAGCTTTTGCAGGTCTGGGAAGAGCATGAAATCCATCAACAAAAAGAACTCAGCCGTGTACTTGCACGCATAGGCTCTGATGTTTTTGCATCTAATACAGAAAAACGAGCGCTAGATGAGTGTCACTCGCTGGCTAAGCGTTAAACTCTCGCTGTTAGCGCTTAGCACCCACCAGATCAATGCGAATGTGACGCCAGACCGGCAGACTTGATGAACAAGTCGTGGTCTGGCTTGATTGCGCCTGCAAGACAGAATTCAGAAAGACCACGATGAGTAATATTTCAAGTAAAAACACGCTGCAAGCCTATCGCGCCAGTGTGCTGCATTTCCAGCAAGACCCGGCTTTTCATGAGCAGGCTTATGCCTGGCATGAAGACGGTCTGTTGATCGTTGAAGACGGCAAGATCATCGCCGCTGGCGAGTATGCGCAACTGCATGCCAGCCTGCCTGAGGGTACCGAGGTCATCGATTACCGTGGCAAACTCATTGTGCCGGGTTTTATCGATACCCACATCCATTACCCCCAGACTGACATGATCGCCTCGCCAGCGCCCGGTTTGCTGCCCTGGCTGGAGACTTATACCTTCCCGACTGAACGCCAGTTTGCAGATATCAATCACAGTGCCCAGGTCGCGCATTTTTTCATTGATGAATTGCTGCGCTCAGGCACGACGACAGCCATGGTGTATTGCACCGTCCACCCAGAATCCGTCGAAGCCTTTTTCACTGAGAGTGAAGCGCGCAATCTGCGCATGGTGGCAGGCAAGGTCTTGATGGACAGGAATTGCCCTGAATTTCTGCGCGACACTGCCGAGGGCGGCATACGTGACAGCGAAACCCTGATCAAGAAATGGCATAAACGTGGCCGCCAGTTATATGCGATCACCCCACGCTTTGCACCAACCTCCAGCGACGCACAAATGCAACTCGCTGGCGAACTGGCACAGGCTTATCCCGATACTTTTTTGCAGACTCACGTTGCAGAAAATACCGATGAAGTAGCCTGGGCCAAAGCACTGTATCCAAAAGCACGCAGTTATCTCGATGTGTATGACCAGTACGGCATGCTGCGCCCGCGTGCCATGTACGGCCATTGCATCTGGCTCGATGATGCTGATCGCGCACGCATGGCAGAGACGCAATCGGCAGTGGCGATGTGTCCGACTTCCAATCTCTTCCTCGGCAGCGGCCTGTTCAATTTTGAACGCGCTGATGCCCAGCAAGTCAGCCTGTCACTGGCAACCGATGTCGGTGGCGGTACTTCATTCTCGATGTTGCGCACCATGAATGAAGCTTACAAGATGGCACGGCTCGGAGGTACTTATTTGCCTGCGTTACGCATGTTTTACCTGGCAACCCTGGGTGGTGCACGCAGCATGCAACTCGAAGGCACGATAGGCAATTTCGTCAAGGATGCAGAAGCCGATTTTATCGTGCTTGACCCGCAAGCCACGCCTTTGCTGGCACGTCGTACCGGACATACCGAGAGCCTGGATGAATTGTTGTTTGCACTGGCCTTGTTGGGGGATGACAGGACAGTGGCTGCAACATATGCAGCAGGCAAACTGGTCCATCAGCGTCAGTTGTGAAAATCTTGTCTGACTGATTTATGATGGTGGGTATTGTTCAACACCTTTCAAGGAAAAACCATGCCCACCATCAATGTACAAATGTTTGAAGGCCGCACGCTTGAGCAAAAGCGTGCCTTTGTCAAAGCCGTTACTGAAGCCAGCGCCCAGACTCTGGGTTGTTCTCTCGACGCTGTGGATATCATCATTCAGGAAGTGAAGCGCGAAGACTGGGCTTCTGGCGGGACTTTGTGGTCGGATAAGAAGTAAGTCTAGTCCACTTTCAACTTGCCCTTGATAATCGCCTGACTGGCTTCGCGCAGTTTTTGCAGCACCGGCCGCTGGCGCAGGATGTCGCAGTCGGAGTATGCGGCATCAGTGCTGATACCGGTCAGCGATACTGCGCCTTCTTTGAGGCCATATTCAACTTTGGTTGCAGTTGATCCACCCAGTATGGCTGCTACTGCCAGACTGATGGCCGTATCGCCATGCACCTGCATATTGTCGATGACCTTGCCCGCAGTCTTCGGGCACTGGTTGACATAGCTGCCTATGGCCCGCGCTTTGCTATTGCCAGCAAGTGCTTTGAATACCCCATTATTGCTGCTGCCAGCAGCCGCATAAATCATGTCAACACCATCGGCCAGCATGCTCTTCGCCAGTGCTTCGGCACGGGCTGTGTCATTGAAGGGCTGGCTGCCTTCTATCCAGACGATATGGTTCAGGTCAGCATCCGGCCTGACTGACCTGGCACCGGCGATAAAGGCATCGACAGGCTTTTGTTTCAATGGCGTTTTCACAGCACCGATGACACCTATCTTGCCGCTGGCTGATACCAGTGCCGCCTCCATGCCCGCCAGATAGCTGGCTTCGCTTTCGCGAAAGCTGATGCAGAGCAGGTTGGGTGGTGGATTGCTGATGCATTGTTCCAGTATCACGAAACGTATGTTGGGCGCGGTGCGCGGCACGGTATCGAGCAATTCCCTGAATTCATAGCCTATCATGACGATGATATTCGCCCCCAGCCTGATGGCATTTTCCAGCTGCTTTTGCCTGCCCGCGCGGTCGGGCTGGCTGGCCAGTGTGGTGGCTTGCATCTGGTACATCTGCGCCGCCTGTTTGATGCCGTCGCTGCCTTGTTGCAGGTAGGGGTCGTCGTTGTCGGGGACGGGGCGTATGTAGAAGATTTTTTGTGGCTCTACTGCTTGGGCTGGACTGTTTGTCATGCTGATCATGAGGCTCATGATCAGTAGTGCTGCTCTGATGATTTTGTTATTGCGGATGTGGGTTTGCATGGTCGTCCTCCGGGTATTTTTACTGCTGGCTTCGGGGTCAGCATGAGCTTTTTATCTTGGAGGAAAATTGTGTTTGTTCAGGGGGTTGGAGGCAATATTGAATATGGGTTTGGGGGGATAATGAGGGAGGGGGCTTGTGTTAGTTGCGCTTGGTTTTTTTGCGATGCGCTATATGAATTGAAGACGATAAATCGCTATCGTATTAACGTCGCTCCAGCGCAGGCTGGAGGCCAGTGGCGTCGTCGTGCATTTGGGTCGTTATTAAAACGATTGCCCTTCGTGGACACAAGCCGGGTCTCGGCCCGGCGGCCGAAATACTTTCTTTGCGTCGCCAAAGAAAGTATTCAAAGAAAAGCGACCCAGGCGTCGTCGCCCCTACGGGGTTCCCATTTGTGCAATACAAAAAATGGGAAAGTCCGAAAACTCGCTTCGCTCAAACATCGGCCTTTCTCTTTCCATTTTCTGTATTGCACAAATGGCGTCGACACATGGTAACTGCGGAAAGTCAAAGTCAACCGCAACGTCAAATTCAACAGCAACGTCAATGCGGCTATTGCTGCAATTTCTGCGGACTAATTTTTAAAATTTTCTCCTCTTACTCCGCCTGATAAACCCACTTCCCACCCTTGATCTGCACCATGACACGCGCCCTTTGATCGAGGCCCAGGTGATCTGCTTTGCTCATGTTGACGACACCGTTGGTGGTGGCCAGGCCCTGTGTCGCTTCCAGGGCATCGCGCAAGGCTGCGCGGAATTCTGCAGTGCCGGGGGCGGCTTTTTTCAAGGCGACGGGGATGGCTTGTTGCAGCAGCAGGCCAGCGTCCCAGGCATAGGAGGCAAAGGCAGCGAGGCTGCCTGCGCCGTAGGTGGTTTCAAATTTGTTGGAAAAATCCAATGCAGCTTTTTTGACGGGGTTGTTGTCGGCCAGTTGTCTGGCGACCATGACCGGGCCGGTGGGCAGGAAAGTGCCATCGCAGTCTTTGCCGCAGACGCGCAGGAAGTCGCTGTTGGCGACGCCGTGGTTATGGTAGATGCGGCCTTTGTAGCCGCGTTCTGCCAGGGTTTTGGGTGGCAGGGCGGCGGGTGTGCCGGAGGCACCTACCACGATAGCTTCTGGATTGCTGGACATCAGTTTCAAGACCTGGCCGACGACGCTGTTATCACTGCGGCTGAAACGCTCAGTCGCTACGACCTTGATCTTTTTGAGCTCAGCATACTTCGTCACTTCCACCAGGAAGGCTTCTCCGAGGGCATCCGAGAAACCGATGAAGCCCATGGTCTTGATGCCTTTCTTGCTCATGTCTTCGGCAATCGCGATGGCCATCATGGTATCGGTTTGTGGGGTCTTGAACATCCAGGCTTTATTGACATCCATGGGTTCTATGATGCGGTTGCTCGATGCCAGACTGATGGTAGGGGTCTTGCCTTCACCTATGACACCCAGCATGGCGAGGGAGTTTGGCGTGGTGGTCGAACCTATGATGGCATCTACTTTTTCTTCCGAGATCAGCTTGCGGGTATTGGTCACGGTTTGTGTAGTGTCGGAGGCATCATCGAGGACGATGTAGTCGACTTTTTTGCCCGCGATTTCCTTGGGCAGCATGGCAATCGCATTTTTCTCAGGGATGCCCAGCGAGGCTGCCGGGCCTGTCGATGAAATGGTAACGCCTATCTTGATCTGTGCCTGGGCACTGATACTGAGGCTGACGCAGAGCATGGTCGCTGCTGCTGCCAGCAGGCTTTTTTTGATGTGGGTATTTGCTTTCATTTTGTCTCCGTATTTTTGTTGTGGGTAGTTTTATAGTTTGCAGGGTACAGATAAAAAACCGCGGAAGCGTGCGCGTCCACCTCTGACGGGTGCTGCGCTTAATTTGTAATCGGGAAAACGTGCCAGCAGACGAGAAATTGCCACCCTGCCTTCCAGCCGCGCCAGGAACATGCCTGCGCATTGGTGTATGCCGGAGGCAAACGCCAGATGACGGTTGGGACTGCGGCTGATGTCCAGTTTGTCGGGGTCAGGAAATTGCAAGGGGTCGCGATTGGCCGCACCTATGCACAGGCTGATGCGGCTGCCAGCGGCAATGGCGACATCGCCGATTTGCGTGTCTATCGTCGTCATGCGGTTGCCCAGCTGGTTGGAACTTTCAAAGCGCAGGAATTCTTCGATGGCGGTGTTGATCATTTCTGGCTGGGCGATCAGGCGGGCTTTTTGTTCCGGCCATTCCTGCAGGGCGACCAGGCCATTGCCTATCAGGTTGGTGGTGGTTTCATGCCCGGCATTGAGCAGGAAGACACAGTTTTGCAGGAGCTCGGTTTCAGTCAGTTTTTCGCCATTGGCTTCACCTTCTATCAGGCGGGTCAGCATATCGGTTTTGGGATCGCCGGGATGCAGTCTGCGCTGTGCTACCAGTTGTTTCAGGTAATCCAGAAATTCTGCAACACATTGATTGGCATAGGCAAAAAATTCTGGCGTGATGGCGGGCTCCAGCGCACCCAGGATGGCGAGTGACCATTCACGCAAAGGTTCGCGTTCATCATGTGGTACAGCCAGCAAATTGCCAATGATTTCTACCGGTATGGCAGAAGCGAAATCGCTGATGAGATCGACATCATTTTTACTTGCCATCTGGTCCAGCAAGCCATCGACCAGTTTGATCAGGCCAGGCTCGGTATCGGCCATGGCTGCCGGTGTCAGGCCGCCCATGATGAGGCGGCGCACCCTCGTGTGCAGCGGCGGGTCATTGAAGACCAGGCTATTGGTGTGATGTTCATATAGCAGTGAATCACCATAGCGCGGTTTGAACTCCAGCTTTTTGTCCGAGCTGAAAGTTTTGGCATCTTTATAGACATGCACCAGGTCGGCATAACGCGTCAGCAGGTAAGAACCATCCGGCATCTTGCGCACAGGCGTCTGTTCGCGCAGGGCGTGGTAGTAGGGATAGGGATTCTGGTAAAAATCTGCGGGCAGGTGGCGCAGGTCAAAATCATCACTGATAAGCGGCGCTGATGTGACGGTATTCTGATACTGAGAAGGCATAAAAATCCCGGCAAAGGACAGAGTTTGCACTGTGTCCGATTTGCCGGGTACTGTCAATCAGGCTGACGACAATTCAAATCATGGCAGTGGCACGTAATTCAGCGGCATCCATGCATAGCCTTTGCCTTCCTTGCGTATATAACCCAAGCCAGGGAAGGACAGGTGGGCAGAACCTACCTGGTAGGAATGCTGCGCTGCATCAGCATAGGCTTTTTGCCTTTGTGCATAAGCAGCTTTGCTGTCACTATCGAATTGTATGGTGACTGCCGGGTTTTCAAACTGCACTGCAGCGACATGCATGAGGTCACCCCACAAGACCAGGGTCTGGCCTTTGCTCTCTACCTTGTAGATGCTGTGACCAGGGGTATGGCCATGGGAAGCGACTGCTTTGATGCCGGGTACCAGTTCTGTATCACCTTCGAAGGACTTCAACTTGCCAGCCTGCACATAGGGTTTCAGGATGGCGATGGCTTTTTCAAAACTGCCTTTGGCATCGGCGGGAGCCTTGTCCAGGTTGGCCAGGCTTAACCAGTAATCAGTGTCATGCTGGTCTACGCGTACGATAGCATTCGGGAAAGCTGCTTTGTCACCATCTACCAGGCCACCGATATGGTCGGTATGCATGTGGGTGATGTAGATTTCATCGATTTGCTCAGGCAGATAACCGGATGCTTTCAGGCTCGTCTGCAGCTTGCCCAGGGTAGGGCCGAAGAAGACGCCGGCACCGCTGTCTATCAGTACCAGTTTGCTGCCGGTGTTGATGAGGTAGGCATTCACCGAAGTCACGACAGGGGATTGCAAATGGTATTTGCTGAGTGCCTTGCCGACTTTTTCTGGCGTGGTATTGGTCAGCAGTTTATCGACAGGCAAGGGTACTGCACCATCAGACAGGACGGTGACTTCAAAATCACCGAGCATGCTGCGGTAAAAGCCGGGTGCGCTGGTTTTCACCATCGGTGCGGCAGCGTGGGCGCTGATGGCAGGTATGCCAAACACGGCAATGCCAGCGAGGATGGAAGAACTGAACAGGCCGGAACGAAGCAAACTTTTCAATTGCATGGTTTTTCCTTTGAAGTTGGCAGGGACTCAGCAGGCTGGCAACTTTAGCCTGGCAGCTTGCTGTGACGGGCAAAAAAATTGTAAATGCGACAGCTATTATGCCGAATTTCTGCCAACTTCGTTGGGAGCAGCTTGTTCGCCTTCTGACCAGTATTAGCTGATCAGGGACGCAGTCAGGGCATCGACTTCTTCCGCCGATTCAGACAGGATGGAAAGCAGGGTGCCTTCGCCGACCGCAAAATCAATTTCCGAGGCTGACTGGCGTATGTTTTCTGGGGAACGTGGGTCCAGTGGCGATGGCACGGCGGCCAGTTCATTGGCCAGCAACAGGGTGTCCCCCAGGGTTTCTGGTGGCATGACACGCATGCCATACCACAGGGCTTCTACCGCTGATACCACGCGTTTGGGTACCAGCAATTTGTTCAAAACGGCGCGGCCTATGAAGGTTTCATCGGTTTCCGCCAGGGCATCTGTGGCAACTGGAGTAGTATCGATTTCCAGCAGAGCCGGGAATTCCTGAGCCCGCGACAGCAGGTAAAAACCACCAACTTCATGGACGATACCGGCGAACAGGGCTGTCTCGGCATCCACCTTGCTGACCTTGCGGGCAATCAGGTGGGCCAGCGCAGCGACATAGGCAGAATGACGCCACAGGGCTTCCATTTTGTTGCGTATGGCCGGGTCAGAGACTGCTGCGCTTAGCTGGCGCATGACAACGGCGGCAGTGACCGAGCGCAGGGTGTTGAAGCCCAGTATGGTAATGGCAGTGCGGATATTGGTAACACCCCCGCCGAAGCGGTTATAGGCAACAGAATTGGCAATGGCAACCACACGGGCTGACATCAGGGGTTCAGTCATGACCAGTTTTGCGGCTGTCTCTATACCGCAGTCCGGGTCGTCGAGAGCCTGTTGTATCTTTAGCGAGGCATTGACATTGGTAGGGAAGACCAGATCACCCTTGCTGGCTTGTTCAACAATACTCTTTAATGCTGCCGACTTGTTCATAATGTGTTTGTTGGAGCAGTGCCATGCAGGGCATCTGCTCCCCACGGTCCGCTAATTTTTATTGAAACCCAGTGCCCTCACTAGTTTACCAGCAGTTGCCATGATCAAGGAGGGTTCCTCTTCAGTATAGTCGTTGCGCACGGGAGTAGCTTGCACTTGCTGTACCCTGCGCACGGTATTGCTGGCATTATCCAGCTTGAAGGCAGACACCGCCCTGGCCAGATTATTGGCTTGTTCTTCCATACTTTCTGCTGCTGCTGCTGCCTGTTCTACCAGCGCTGCATTTTGTTGTGTCATTTCATCCATCTGGTTGATGGCACGGTTGACTTCTTCTATGCCTGAACTTTGTTCCTGGCCAGCAGCCGTGATTTCAGACATGATTTCTGCCACATGTTTCACGGAGCTGACGATTTCATTCATGGTCTTGCCAGCGGCATCGACGAGCTTGCCACCGGTATCGACTTTTTCTACAGAATCACCGATCAGGGTCTTGATCTCTTTCGCAGCACTGGCACTGCGTTGTGCCAGATTGCGCACTTCTGAGGCCACCACGGCAAAGCCGCGGCCCTGTTCACCGGCGCGCGCTGCTTCCACCGCCGCATTCAGAGCCAGGATATTGGTCTGGAAGGCAATACCGTCGATGACGCTGATGATATCGACAATCTTGCGTGAGCTTTCCTTGATGGAGTTCATGGTGTGGACAACCTTGCCGACTTCTTCACCACCCTTGATGGCGAAGTTGGAAGCAGAGGTGACCAGGCCATTGGCCTGTCTGGCATTGTCGGCATTATGTCTGACCGTTGCCGTGATTTCTTCCATGGAGCTGGCGGTTTCTTCCAGCGCACCAGCCTGGGTTTCTGTGCGGGAAGACAAGTCAGAATTACCGCTAGAAATTTCTACTGCCGCAATCGCGATGGCGTCTGTACCCTGCCTGACTTCGCTGACGATATTGTGCAGGTTATCGCTCATCTCTTTGAGGGCATTCAGCAACTCGCTGATCTCGTCTGTGCCGTCAGCCGCTTCACGGAAGGTCAGCTCACCGGCAGCAACGCGCTTGGCAATTGAGACTGCATCCCGCAAAGGTGTGGTGATACTGCGCGTCAGGAAGATGGAAAAGCCTGCACCAAATAATAAGATCACTGCACCAATGGCGAACAGGGTGAAGGTCAGTTGCTTGCCCTTGCTTTCTGCCGTGGCAGACAATTCAGAAGCAGCCTTGTTTTGAATCTCGACCAGTTTGTTGATTTCCAATATGGCTTTTTGTTGCAATGGGTCAACTTGTGTGGCGATCAGCTTCACAGCTTCTTCACCATTGAAGGCCAGCAACATTTTCATGGCTTCCTTGATGGGAAAATCAATTTGCTTGTCCAGGTCGGATACCGCATCGATAATCTTTTTTTCCTCTGCGCTCAGACCCAGGGCAATGAGTTTTTCCCTTGCTTCAGCAAAGCGGGCTTGCTGCTTTTTGGAGATGACATTTTGTTTGTCACTTTCGCCCAGGTCAGTCTGCAAACCTATATTGCGTATGGCTATGCCACTTTCCAGCATGCTGCTTTTCATGGTGGCAGCAAGTTCGCTTTTGCTATGGGAGAGTTCCAGACCTGCAACCATTTCCTTGCGGTTACTGGCACTGAAGATGCTGTCGATGATGAGTATGAGTACCAGGGTCGCCAGTATCACACCAAAGCCCACAGCGAGTCGGGTACCTATGCGCAAGTGACGCAAATTCATAGTGAATCTCCCTTAAAGAAGCTCAGTTACTACGAGGTCGTGCTTACATAAAATCTTTGCCTGGTATTGCTTGCTCTGACTTTTCCGCTTGCATGACAACATGCAAGCCGCATGCCAACGTTATCCGTATTTATCATGCGACGCTTGGTTTTTGTCGCTCCAGGCAATCATGTGAATGACGTACAAGATTTCAGATCAGCCCCTGAGAAAAAATATTTTTCATAAAACAACATATCAGAATTCGGGGAAGAGAAAATCTGGTATCTCATACCGGTCTTGGAATAAGCTACGGTGCAGTCTACCTTGCCGGTACGATATACCTTTGTATCCATACTATGCCAAAATTGCTTTGCCGCAAAGCATGTATGGCACATGTTTTTGTTAAATTCTATTGATTGAGAGCAAGCTTGATGCCCTTATTACTCAGCGTTGTTGTACTTGTGCTGGCGGTCAGTCTGATCTACGTCTGGACGCGCTGGCGTCGGGCAGCGCAGGCGGACTATATTCGCACGTATATGTTTCCACCCGGACTGTTGGAAAGACTACACAAACAGCGTCCTGATCTGAATGTAAAAGACCAGCAACTGGTCGCGCGCGCCTTGCGGCAGTTTTTTCTGGTGTATCTGAAATCGGGTTTCAAACATATTTCCATGCCTTCGCAGGTGGTCGATGACCTCTGGCATGAATTTATACTATATACAAAAAACTACGAGCAATTTTGTAAAAAAGCTTTTGGCCGTTACATGCACCACACACCGGCTGCGGTATTGGGTGCCAGCCAGCGTGGCAATGAGGGTTTGCGCCGCACCTGGTGGTTTGCCTGCCTGGAAGAAAACATCAATCCACGCCGTGCGACACGCTTGCCACTGCTGTTTGCGCTGGATGCCAAATGGAATATTGCTGATGGCTTTCGTTATGAACCCGATTGCAGTGCCTTGCGCAAAAATGGCGATGGCACGGTGTATTGCGGTGGTGATTTCTATGGCGGCAGCGGTGGCAGTAGCGGCAGCGACACATCCTATGATTTTGGTGATACTACCCATCATAGCAGTCACAGCAGCCATGCTGATAGTGGCGGTGGCGATAGTGGGGGTGACAGTTCAGGTTGTAGTGGGGGTTGCGGCGGTGGTTGTGGTGGGGGAGGGGATTAGCGCTGGTTTCTGGTAATTATCCGCCGGTCGGCCTTAGCGCTGCATTGCTGCTTTCCAGCCTGTCCATCAATATTTTCTTTTCGCCATCGTGGAAATTCAAGAATTCCAGGCCGATGCGGAAAGAAAATTGCGAGAGTATGGTGTACACCATCCTGCTCTCGACTTCTATTTTTTGCGCTTGCATGCCTGTGTTCAAGGGCGGCAGCGTCATGACCAGTTTTACTTTGCCGTTAAAAAAGACATTGTAATCACAGAACATGCTGAGACCATTTTCGGAAATATCATTGATCTTGCCGTAATAACTCAGTTTTTTACCGCCGAATTCATGAATCAGGGCAATTTTCCATTTCACCAGGTAGCGGTTATGTGAACGCAAGAGCTGCGTTTTTACGACATTGAATTTGGCCAGCGTATCCGAAATCGCTGCATTTTGAGAGGGGGGCGTATCCTGCACCAGGATGGTATCCCCCAGATCCGGGGTCACAAACGGCGGTGTCAAAGGCCCATCTACAAGCGTCTCATCCTTCAGCAATACAGGTGCTTCTGGCGCTACCGTATCAGCGCCATAAGAGACTTTTCTTTTTCCTGGTAGCTTGTGCATGGCAACATTATATAGAGAAAAACCGCCGCAATAATTTCCATGTGGAAATTATTGCGGCTTTTCATGCTATTTTTTGTATTAATTTTGTAGCTGTTTTTTGCTACTTAAGCACTGACTGTAGCCCGTTTAGCGGGTCTGAATTGCTCGCGATAACTGGCCGGTGACAGGCCCGAATGTTTTTTGAACAGGCGGCGGAATGAACTAGGGTCACTATAACCCGTGCGTTCTGCCACTTGCTCCAGTGTCAGCGTGGTGGTTTCCAGCAGGCGTTTGGCGATATCCATCTTGACTTGCTGGGCATAGCTGGCTGGGGTGGTATCCAGGGTCTGGTGAAAATGCCGTATTACGGTACGTTCACTGACCGCCAGGTGTCCGGCTAGTGCAGGCAGGCGGAAGGGCAGGTGATGATTCAGGCTCAGCCATTTCTGTGCCCGCTGCACCAGGATGTTTTCATGCTGATGGGTATCTTGCTGGGTCAGGCTCAGCATTTGCATATAGGGCATTTGCGAAGTGCGGTTGGCATCGATCAGCAGGGTTTTTGCGACACCGCTGGCTATATCCTGGCCACCAAAGCGCTCCACCAGATGGTAGGCAAGATTCAAAAAGCTGGTGGCGGCACCACTGGTCAGGATGTTTTCATATTCATCCAGCACTTCCGACAGACGCAG
Source organism: Undibacterium sp. FW305-107 (assembly GCF_058788535.1). Classification (NCBI taxonomy): domain Bacteria; kingdom Pseudomonadati; phylum Pseudomonadota; class Betaproteobacteria; order Burkholderiales; family Oxalobacteraceae; genus Undibacterium; species Undibacterium sp. FW305-107. Next base: position 72,595 of record NZ_JBYTAV010000011.1, on the reverse strand, counting down.
GCTGACTTCGGGATAACGGGTCTTGAATGCTCTCTCCAGCCACCAGGTAGTCGTTGCGTGACCACCATCCAGCAAACCGGCTTCAGCCAGCAAGAAGGTGGCGCTGCAATTGGCCGCCAGCACACAGCCCTGCGCATGCCTGGCCCGCAAGATAGGGAATAGTTCACGCATGGCATGCATGCTGCTGGTCAGGCCCGTAATGCCGTTTTCCATATACAGGCCTGGTAATAAAATGATATCGGCGTTGCTGTCGGCCTGTATGCAGGCATCGGCACCCAGGCTGACTTTGGCAGGTGTCATGACAGGCTTGCCATCGATGGAATGGGTGCTCCAGGTGAACAAGGGATCTACTTCATCGACATTCTTGAGCGACCAGATGGCATTGGCGACAGCAAACACATCCAGCGGGCCAGTGACCGCAGATGCCATGCATTGAGGGTAGAGCCAGACTTCGATATGTGCCATTTGTCGTAATCTGCATTAAAAGAGTCAATACTGACACTGTCAGCACTTTCCTGCAATAACTAGAATGTAGCTTAAATTCATAAAGGAAAAATGATGACTTCAGCAGATACACTGAATGAAACCGTGAATAGTACGGTGGCGGCGGAAGAGCAGGCACAACGCCTGAACCAGTTCGGTGCCAAGTTTCTACCCGGCCACCTGGGCATCAACATCCTGACCGTAGAAAAAGGCAAAGTCACGGCAGAATTGCCGGTCTTGCCCCATTTATTGGCACCCAACGGCTATCTGCATGCAGGCAGCGTGGTTACCCTGGCTGATACCGCCTGCGGTTATGGCTGCGTCGCCAGCCTGCCAGAGGGGGCACAGAGTTTTACGACCATAGAACTGAAATCCAATCATCTGGGTACTGCGCGTGCGGGCACCATCAGCGTGCTTGCCACCGCAGTCCATCTGGGCCGCACTACCCAGGTCTGGGATGCCGTAGTCAGTTATGAGGGCAAGACGATTGCCCTGTTCCGTTGTACCCAAATGATTCTATTCCCCCGGAAGGATGCATGATGAGTGATGCAAAGAGTGACGCAACTGCGGTCTTGAAACAATGGCAGGAACAGGAAGCCGCAGTCCGCGCCCGCATGGCTGAACCTGGCGTATTGGGCCTGGACCAATTGAAAGCTGTCAGCGGTATCGATTTTTTACGCGGCATCCTCGAAGGTAAATATCCGGTCGCCCATATAGGCAAGACCCTGGATTTCATCCCGGTAGAAGGTGAGGCTGGCCGTATCGTGTTCCAGGGTACGCCGGGTTTGCAGCACTACAACCCTTTGGGCAGTGTGCATGGCGGTTACTTCTGTACCTTGCTTGATTCTGCCGTTGGCTGTGCCGTGCAATCGATGTTGCCAGCCGGCGTTGGCTATACCACGCTGGAAATCAAGGTAAACCTGATCCGGGCCATGAGCGCCAAGACCGGGCCTGTGCGGGCTGAGGGCAAGGTGATACAGGTGGGCAAGCAGGTAGGTACTGCTGAGGGGCGTATCGTGGATGCGGCGGGGAGGGTTTATGCGCATGCAACGACGACATGTCTGATTTTTCCTTTGCCTTGAGAGAAGGTGGGGTTCTGTCGATGAACGGCAATCATAAGATAAGCGACGAATCTCAGATTCGTCGCTCCTGTGCAGGCAGGAGCCCAGTGGCGTTCGTTGCATTACCGTACTTTGATTAAAACGATTGCCCTCCGTGGACACAAGCCGGGTCTCGGCCCGGCGGCCGAAATTCTTTCTTTGCGTCGCCAAAGAAAGAATTCAAAGAAAGGCGACCCAGGCGTAGCCGCCCCTGCGGGGTTCCCATTTATGCGGTACAAAAAATGGGAAATGCCCGAAACTCGCAACGCTCAAACACGGGCATTTCTTAATCCATTTTCTGCACAGCACAAATGGCGGCTACACATGGGAACGGCGAAAATTCAAAAACAAACCCAACGTCAAAACCAACACCATCACAACCGCATTTAAATTACTTAAAGCTTAGCTATTTCTTCGCCGCTTCCTTCTCCTGCAAGGTCCGCCACATCACTTTCCCCGTCCCTGATTTCGGCAAGCTATCCACAAACTCGACAAACTTGGGCACTTTGTAAGCGGCCATTTTTTCATGTGCCCAGGTCATGATGTCTTCGGCAGTCACATCGCTGCCAGGTTTTTTGACGACCACGGCTTTGACGGTTTCGCCGCGGTAGGCGTCGTGGGCGGCGATGATGCAGCATTCCTGGATGGCGGGGTGCTGGTACATCATGGATTCGACTTCGGCGGGCCAGACTTTAAAGCCGCTGGCGTTGATCATGCGTTTCAGGCGGTCGGTGAAGAAGAAGAAGCCTTCCGGGTCCATGTAACCAAGGTCGCCGGAACGGAAGAATTTTTTGCCGTCGAGTTCGGCGAAAGAGTCGGCGGTTTTTTGCGGGTCGTTCCAGTAACCCTGGAAGACTTGTGGGCCATGTATCCAGATTTCGCCAGTTTCGCCCTGTTTAACTTCTTGCAGGGTGGTCGGGTCAACGATGCGTGAATCGACATTGAAATAGGGCACGCCCAGGCATTGCTGCTTCATGCGTTGTGCCGGATTGACATGGGATGCGGCCATGGTTTCTGACAAGCCATAACCCTCCATATAGACTTGCCCAGACAAGTCCAGCAGCTTTTGGGCAATCGCAGCGGGCATGGCTGCGCCACCTCCGGATACCCTGGTCAGCCTGGAAATATCATATTCAGCCAGACGTGGGTTGGACAGGAAATCGATCATCATCGATGGCACCAGCGTCCAGTTACTGACCGCATAGCGGGTGATGAGCTGTCCTGCCGCATCCCTGTCCCAGCGCGGCAGGATGACCAGAGTGCCGCCACAGTAAATCATGCTGTTCATCACCGATTGCATGCCAGTCACATGAAAGAATGGCAGCACTGCCAAAGACACATGATTGGCAACTATATTGCCCGACCAGGTGGGGCTGGCAACCGTATTGAAAATGACGGAGCGATGGGTATGGATGCAGCCCTTGGGTTTGCCTGTCGTGCCCGAGGTATAAGGCATACAGGCCAGGTCGTCCGGGCCTGCCGCATGGGCATGCGGCTGGTATCCGGCCTCTATTGCCGTTCGCCAACTATGGACGCCAGCCTGATCTGGCACCTGGCGTTCTGCCTTTACAAAGTCAGGGATGACCAGGTTGGTGGCCGCTGTTAAATGATCGGAGTAAGTGGCTACTATCGCATTTTGCAATATGCTATGGCCTACTAATGGCTGCAGGCGCGAAAAAATTTCCTGGGAGACCAGGGCTGTTTTGGCACCGCTGTCGGCGATGTAATGGCTAAGTTCATCCGTCATCAACATGGGATTGACAGGGACGACCATGGCATCAGCCCGCAAAATGGCATAAAAACCGATGATGAACTGTGGACAGTTTTGCATGTTAAGCAAGACACGGTCACCTTTTTGTACACCGCAAACCTCTTGCAGATAGCCAGCCAGCGCCAGCACTTCTTCGTGCAGTTGGCGATAGGTGATGACCGTGTCATAAAAGATGATCGCAGCCTTGTCCGGGTAGCGCAGGGCTGATACCTGCAAATTCGTATACACGCTGGCTTCTGGCGTGATCAGATGATGCGGCAAGCCTTGCGGCCAGTGGGCGTAGTGCAAAGTGTTCATAGGCTGTCTCCGTTATGTTCGGTTTTTTTATTAGAGTGCCATACCTAATTCTTTTTTGCACGGTCGTTCGCAAAATAATGATGTTTATCGGAAACTTGAAACATTTTGTCAACACTTAGCTTAAAGGTATTGCAAACGGCAGCATGAAGCTACAATGTTAAGCATTCCCCTATTCAGCAAGACATCGGAGTCAGCGTGTTTCAGCAAATCAAAACAGCCCTAATCGTTTTATCCAGCCTGGCCATGGTGGCTTGTGGCGGAGGTGGCGGTGGTACCGCGGGTACAGGTGGCGGCACGACGGCCAACCCCATGGCGATTGCGGTTCCCGATGCCTTGACAGTGACCAGTGGTGCGCCCCTGAGCTTTAATGGTCAGGCCAGCAGTACCGTCGGTGTCATCACGAATATGTACTGGCAGGTAGAGAACCTGACCCTGTCAGCCAACCCGCTGGCAGCAGTGACGAATGCAGATTGCAAGATCATCAGCAAGAGCAGTACAGGTGCTGATGCCAGCTGTGTCCTGCAAGTCACCCCGCCGGCTTTGTTGACGGCGGACTATACCTATAAATTGACCCTCAATGCTGTTGACGTTAAAGGCAATACCATCAAGGCGTCCACCACTTTGCTGGTGAAACAGGAGGCATCCACGACTGCCAATCCAATAGCCAAAGTCAGCGGCACCACTAATGCCACATCGGGTGACAAAGTCAGCCTGAGTTGTACCGGCAGTGGTGGTACACCGGCAGCTACGGGTGAACCTTATTCCTATCAATGGGTGGTCAGCGATGCAGCCGGTACTACCATTACCCTGGCACCGGCGGATACTGCCGCCACCAGTTTTACCGCGCCTGTAGTGACAGCATCTACGGCCTTAAAAGTGCAATGCCGTGTCACTGATGACAAGCAAAAAGTAGGTACGGCAACCCAGACCGTGACAGTGACACCTATCATCAAGCCGACAGTCGTGCCTATCTCTTACAGCGGAGGTGTGGTTGCGGCAGGTTCTACCATCACTCTTGATGGCAGCAAGTCGGTCAAATACGATGCCAACGGCAAGGTCGACAGCAGCACACCTATTTATTATTACTGGAAGCAAAAATCCGGTCCTTCGGTAGAAATTTTCAATGCTTTCAGCAGTGTGGCCAGTGCCGCCCTGCCCAAGTTTGTCGATGTGCGTACACCTTTTGTATTTACCCTCAATGCCTCAAATTCCGTCATCCAGCCTGGCGGTTTTTCGCTGGATCCTATCGTCCAGATGGATGTGGTGTTTTATGTAGACCCCTTGCCACCTATTTCGCTGGTGTCGTATACCCCGGTACAAGTAGTGCTGACCAATAGTGCCGTTACCCTGAAAGTCGATGCGCCGTCGAATACCAGCAATATCATCTACTACAGCTGGACGCAGATTGCCGGTACTACCGTTGCCATCGCCGGTGCAGGTACCAGCAATGCCGGATTTATTTCGCCTGGCACACCGGGGACATTGATTTTCCGCGCTACTGGTAGTTATCAACCGATTACCGTGGCTAATCCTGGCACGGCTTCCATTGATGTCATCGTCACGGTACAGGCACCAGCCGTAGTGAAATAACAGCGTGAAGTAAGAGCTTGAAATAAGAGCTTGAAATAAGCAGGCAGCTAAAAAAAAGCCCCGCATCGTAAAGATAGCGGGGCTTTTTATTGGGGCTTGTCTGATATTACGATTCGCGGGCAATGATCTTACGCCTGCCCAGTTTGCGCTGGCGTGTCAGGGTCTTGGTGGCGACAAAAATCTCGCGCATGAAATAAATGAAGCTGCCTATCAGGGAAAACACCCCGCCCACAAACAGGGTGGCAATCAGCTTGTCGAGATTCAGGCTGGTGGCATCGCCCATGAACAAGGTAGCAATCACCAGACAGATCAGCAAACCACAGGATGTGCTGAGGGTGATGGCGCGGTTGATCAGGTGTGAGCGTTCATATAGTTCGTGCAATTCTTCTTCCACGCCAGGAGGGCTGACGGGTGGGCTATTCTCGCCATGCAGCAAGTCTTCCACGACCCTTGAGCGATCTATGATACGGGCCAGGCGGCTGGTCAGGACCGAGAGTGTGGTACCCACGCCGGTCAGCAGGAAGACCGGGGCAATCGAGAGTTGTATGATGTGGCTGACATCGCTTAGTTGTAGATTAATCATGTGCAAGTCCTCAGGTTTTCCCCGGATTTTACAGGGACGAGGGCTTGCCCGGGCAGATGGAGCGCAGACTTTTTTGAGCAGCCTTGCTGACAGCAACAGGTTTTTGTCATGCAGGCAGGGCTTAAGGAAGGATTACCCCACTGGCATGCAGCGGGGCTGGTCCAGGATACAGGCGAGGGTACTAACTCCTGCCATTCAAACCACGTCAAGCCGTTTGCAAAGGCAGCGTCAGGCGAACTTCCAGGCCACCTTCAGGCAGATTGCTCAATTGCAGCTGGCCGCCGTGTTGCTGGGCGATATTCTGGGCTATCGTCAGACCCAGACCAGTGCCGCCAGACTCTCTGGAGCGCGAGGTTTCCATGCGAAAAAATGGCTCAAACACCTTGCTTTGAAATTCAGGCGGTATGCCATGGCCGCCGTCGCGTATCAACACATGCAATACATCCTTGGCGGCATCCTTGCCAGCCACCAGGCTGACTGTGGCGTATTGACCATATTTGACGGCATTGTCGATCAGATTGGTCAGGCAACGGCGCAGGGCTTGTGGCCTGGCCATGACAGTCAGGCCGGGCTTACCTTGAAAGCTGACGTTTTGCCCGGCATCCGCGGCGTCGGCGCATACGCTATCAAGCAGCGAATCCAGGTCCAGCGGTTTCAGGGCTTCATTGCTGTCCATGCTGCGCGCCAGATCCAGGCCTTCGCGTATCATCATTTGCATGCCTGACAAATCTTCTATGAGTTTGTCGCGCAATTCTTCATCCCTGACTTTTTCCAGACGCAGACGCAGGCGCGTCAACGGGGTTTGCAAGTCATGGGTGATGGCTGCCAGCATATGGGTGCGCTGGGCGATATGCTGGCGTATCCGTGCTTGCATGGCATTGAAGGCACGCGTTGCCTGCAAGATTTCAGTCGCCCCTTTTTCTGGCAAAGGAGGGCGGTTAATGTCTTGCCCCAGGGCCGTGGCTGCCTTTGCCATTTGCTGCAAGGGCCGCATGGTCATACGCGCGATCAGGAATGCCAGAACGGCAATACTGGCTAAAAACAGGAACAGGTATTGCAAGAAATCCGGGCGCAGTGGTGGGGCAGGATTACGTGGCGGTAATACCGTCAGGCGCAGGGCGGTACCGTCATGCAGGGTGATGCCCAGTGCTTCACAGGGCAGGCGGTTGGTTTGTATGTTCTGCGGGTTGCGCGGGCAGGATGCCGGATCTTGCGCCAGTGACATGACGCGAAAGGTCTTGCCCAGTCTTTCGCTGACAGCGGCTGCATACTCAGAACGTGGTGCCTGGTCAGTCGTCTCGGCGGGCAGGGTGGCTACTTTCAAGCCCAGGCGTGGTGCAGTTGCCAAAAACTTTTCACGGTTTTCTGCCGGCAGGGCATCCAGTGCCAGCACCAGTTGTTCAGCCCGTTCAACTGCGTGTGAATCTCTGTATTGCGATATGGTTTTTTGTCTTTCGCCAAAAGCCAGCGACCAGGTCAGTACCGTCGAAGCGATTACTCCCAGCAGAAGGATGGCAAATACCCTGCCCCACATCGACGATAAGATTTTCATGCGTCCTGCTCCACGACGACGGTAACGGCCAGTACATAACCGCCATTCCTGACGGTTTTGATGATTTGCGGTGAACGCGCATCTTCGCGCAGTTTTTGGCGCAAGCGGCTGATCTGGATATCGATGGAACGGTCAAACGGGTCGGCATCGCGGCCATGTGTCATGTTCAGCAACTGATCACGGTTCAGCACGCGGTTAGGATGTTCCAGGAAGATATTCAACATGCGGAACTCGGCGCCAGACAATGACACTACCATGCCATCCGGGCTGATCAAGTGGCGTGCCGTCAAATCCAGTGTCCAGCCAGCAAATTTAAGTTTTTGCAGGGCTTCGCCAGAATGCGTATTGACATTGGTCTGGGTACGGCGCAAAACACTGCGTATGCGCGCCAGTAGTTCGCGTGGCTCGAAGGGTTTGGGCAGGTAATCATCTGCACCCATTTCCAGGCCCAGGATACGGTCCAGCGGTTCGCCGCGCGCAGTCAACATGATGACAGGCAAAGTTGATTTGCTGCGCAAGGTACGGCAAAGCGTCAGGCCATCATCGCCAGGCAAATTCAAATCCAGCACCACCAGGTCAACCTGGTGGTTTTGCAGGGCTGTCCACATGGCATTGCCTTCAGCAGCCGTGACTGTGCTGTAGCCATTATTGTCGAGATAATCAGCCAGCAAATTGCGGATGTCGCGGTCATCATCAACGATGAGAATTTTATTTGGTGTGTCCATGTTCTTCATTATGAGCCCGATCCAGTAGATAAAAACCCTGATTTTGTATCGTCTTGTTATGATAAACCGTAACATACCACCTTATCATTCTTGACTGTTACACGTCGATACAAAGCGAGAGCAGACGGACATTTCGACGTTACAAGCTTGCTGCAAGATACATCACATGTCTGAGACAGCAATGCAGGACTTGATGCAAGTCCAGAAAGCGATCAGCCAGCTTAACTCACCATTTTGTGGAATGTATTTTTGTAAAATGTATATTGCGGATGTGTGAGCTTGTTCTACTGTTCAGAAAGAGAAAAAATATGAAAACCTTACACAAAAAATTCTGCATGGCTCTGGCAGCAATCAGTCTGGGTATTGCCGCCAGTGCAGGCAGCGCCCTGGCACAATCTTCTGCACCGCCGTCTGCTTCTGCACATGCTGGCCATGGTCAGCCGCATGGCGACCCCGCCAAGTGGGCAGAAAAGATGAAAGAGCGCATGGCTAAACACCAGGCCGAACTGCATGACAAATTGAAAATTACAGCTGCACAAGAACCAGCCTGGAAGACCTTCATTGATGCCATGAATCCAGGCGCCATGCCAGTCCGTCCTGACCGCAAGGAAATGGAAAAATTGACGACACCAGAACGCATGGAAAAAGGTCTGGAAAAAATGAAGGAGCATCTGGCAAGAATGCAAACGCGCCTGGCTTCCCTGAAAACTTTCTATGCCGTGTTAACACCTGAGCAGCAAAAGATTTTTGATGACAGCCACCGACGCATGGCATCGCATATGCGTGAACGCATGGGCAAGCAGATGGGTGAGCATGGTCCTGGTATGCAAAAGAGCGGTGATCGTCCCCCGATGACAGACAAGAAGTAAGCTGTCAAATTATCAGAACTTGCAGTATGCCGGTTCTGATAATAAAAGTAAGTGTAGAAAAGCGTAGAAGGCTGTTGCGAGATGGGGAATTTACTCCCCCATTTTGTGACAGCCTTTTATTTTCTGAGATTGATCCAGGAGACAAGATTCTCTTCCAGCATGGGGCGGCCTATGTAAAAGCCCTGGCCCTCATGACAACCCATGGCTGCCAGCGTCTTCCAGTGGGTTTCATGTTCTACCCCTTCGGCGATCACCTGCAAGCCAAGTTTTTTACCGAGTTGCGTAATCAGCTCGGCTATCCGCGGCCCCTCAGGCGTATCGATTTGATTGACGAAAGCGCGGTCTATTTTCAGCCTGTCTACCGGTAATTTATCAAGGTAGCTGAGTGAAGAAAAACCGGTGCCGAAATCATCGATGGCAATTTTTACGCCCATTTGTTTTAACTTGGCGAGCTTGCTTTCAAACAGGGCCGCGCTGGTCATGGTGACAGACTCTGTAATTTCCAGCTCCAGATTTTCTGGCAGTAATCCTGTTTCTTTCAGCGCTGATTCGACGACTTCGATAAAGTCATCCTGGCGGAATTGCACGACCGAGACATTGACACCCATGCGTTGTGGCGCGATGCCCGCTTTTTGTAATCTGACCATCATGAAACAGGCAGTGCGTAATACCCAGGCACCCAGGCTGATGATGAGACCGGAATATTCTGCCAGCGGGATAAAGTCATTTGGTGGTATTAGCACACCATCATCATTACGCCAGCGTATCAGTGCTTCCAGTCCAGTAAATTGACCGCTCTCCAGATCGATTTGTGGCTGGTACATGAGGAACAGGCGCTCGGCATCAAAGGCTTTGTGCAAATGCTGCATGAGCGTAGCGCGCTCGCGTATCTCTATGCCCATGGAGCGGGTAAATAAGGTGCAACTGCCACGCTGATGTATCTTGGTGCGCTTGAGGGCGATACTGGCGTCTTTCAGCGGTTCGGCACCGTCACCTACGTAACCTTCCAGTGCCACCATGCCTATCGACATGGACACCGCATGGGCAGTTTCTTCTATCGTGTATGACTCGACAAACATCAGTCTCAGGGTTTCTGGCTCGAGTAATTCCTTGCTGCCCAGCAGACCGAATACATCACCGGAAATACGGGCCAGGAAGACGTGAGCGCCCAGTTTTTCACGCAGCCTGTCTGCGACTGCTTTCAGGATCAGGTCGCCGTAATGATGGCCGAGCACATCATTGATTTCAGCAAAATCGTCAATGTCTATCAATGCCACCATTTGCCCGGTCTGTTCACTTGCCAGGGTAGTGCTGATCTGTTCTATGAACTTCAGGCGGTTAGGCAGTTTCAACAACTGATCACGATAAGCATGGTTCTTGAGTTGATTGACCAGGCTCAGATTATCAAGACAGACGCCGAGGTTGGAGCAAAATACTTCCAGCAAATGCTGGTTGATTTCCGACAGCGAAAACGGCAAGTCGATGAAGGCAGCCAGAGGCCGGTTGCCACGGCCAGAGAAATACAGGGTCATGCTGTGATCAGTGAACAGAGATTCACGTCTGGTCAGCACATGTCTTAAGGCATCGCGCACGCGACTGCTGTGGATATCATCAATCGGGCAATTCATCAGGTTGCTGTAATGCCCGGCAGAGGCGATGACATTGAAAGTCTCGGGGATTTCTTCATCCAGCTCATTGAGCTCGCCCTGGGCGCACAACAAACCTTCTGGCGGTACGCCACACAAGGCGGCGATCTGGGTAATTACACCGCTGGCAAAAGATTGTATCCCATGGTCGAAAGTGAAGGCAGCGCTGGAACTGATGATCTGGTGCAGGCCACGCCGGCTGGCATCGATGGTGCGTATCTGTTCATACGAGCGCACTGCTGCCGTCAGTGAAGTCAGCAATTTCTTGCGTGTCAGCTCATTCTTGGTTTTATAGTCGTTGATGTCATAGTCGCGTATCGCTTCTTCTTCCGGTGCATAACCGGGTTGGCCGGTGCGAAGGATGATACGGGTATCGGTCCAGCCCAGTTCATCGCGGATGAAGCTGACCAGCTCCAGTCCCGCATGCTCGGTTTCCATGACCACATCCAGCAAGACTACGGCGATATCGCTTTCACTTGCGAATACTTTGCGGGTCTCATTTTTGGAGTAAGTGTGGATAAATTCCAGAGGACGGTTCAGTATCTGCACATACTGCAGCGCAAAGCAGGTGGTGCGGTGTACATCTTCATCATCATCGACGATGGCGATTTTCCAGCTGCGTCCTGTTTGCTGAGTGGCGGCTTCTTCTTCCGCATCCTCAACCAGGAACAGCTCATCATCATCGTCTTGTTCGTTCGACATGCCTTCTCCGGGTAGAAAAGCCTGCTAATTGATGCAACAAGTATAGTTTAAGTTTTGGCGTCGGACGCAGGCATGGCTCACCGACTTTGTGACTTAAGGTGAAATATATTAGTCAAAACTGACGCCTTCCTTGCAAATCTAATTTTCATGCAAAGCGGCGGGCGGCATCCAGACCAAGACCTGATCCTATGCTGCCAAAAAGATCACCTTCGACCTTGGTTGCGGTCGGGACTATGCTGGCGATTTGCTGGCGCAAGCCACGTACGCCACTGGAACCACCGGTGAAAAACACGGTATCGACCTGTTCCGGTTTCAGGTTTGCCATGTTCAGTACGGTGTTGACGGTGTCACCGATATTGCTGGTCAGGTGGGCGATGGAGGCTTGCAAGCCATCCTGGTCCAGTGCCAGATGGCAGGCAGGTGCAGGCTGTTTGCTGCGCAAACGTTCCAGTGGCAAGTCGATGGTGTGCTGATCTGACAATAAGATCTTGGCTTCTTCAGACTTGATGGCCAGCCAGTGGCCATCGCGTTCTTCTACCAGGTTCAGCAGACGTTCAAAGCGCAGGCGTAATTCGGCAGTATTGATATCACGATAAACTTCCTGCAATTCACGCCAGACTTTTTGGGTATACGTCAGGTTGATCGTGTGCCAGGTCGCCAGGTTGAAATAATAACTGGATGGCACTTCGATCTGGCTGCCCAGACGGCCACCTAGTCCGAGCAGGGGCATGACGTGGTTCAGGCTCAGGTATTTATCAAAGTCGGTGCCGCCGATATGTACACCGCCATTGGCGAGGATATCGTCTTTCCTGTCTATCCTGTGGGCACGTTCCGGTGCCAGGCGCACCAGTGAAAAATCTGAAGTACCACCGCCTATATCGGCGATCAGTACAAGTTCTTCCTTGGTGATGCGTGATTCATAATCAAAGGCGGCGGCAATGGGTTCATACTGGAACTGCACTTCCTTGAAGCCGGCAGCGCGGGCGATTTCTTCCAGGGTATCTTGCGCCAGCTTGTCGGCCTTGCTGTCATCATCAATGAAATGCACAGGGCGGCCCATGACAGCCTGGGTAAAGTTGCAGCCTGCAGATTTTTCTGCGCGCACTTTGAGTTCACGGATAAATTGCGCCAGCAAATGGCGGAAGGGGACGGACTTGCCCTGTACTTCGGTCTGGCCATCCATCAGGCTGGTACCCAGCAAACTCTTCATCGAGCGCATCAGGCGGCCTTCATAACCCGCCAGGTAATTGCCCAGAGCAGCCCGGCCATAAGTGACCTGGTCATCCTCGACATCGAAAAATACCACCGATGGCAGCGTGACTTTGCCCTCTTCCAGCGCTAACAGCGCAGGCTGGCCCGGCCTGTGCCAGCCAACAGTTGAATTCGAGGTGCCAAAATCTACTCCACAAGCGTGCGACATGAAAATCCTGATAAAAACGGGTAAGCCAGCAGCTTTGGGTGAACTGCTGTTGACGATAATGCGTTATAAATGAGTTAAGACGTGATACGGAAGAAGCTTAGTGATAACTACGATGATTTGTTGGTTTCCGCACTATCGAGCTTAACTACCAGCAACTGATCAATGCGATAGTGATCAATATCGACGACTTCGAACTTATAAGACCCCAGCATCACAAAATCAGTGCGTTTGGGTATCCGTTTCAGCATCGTCATCATGAAACCGGCAATGGTCTCATAGCTTCCCTGCTCAGGCAAGCCATCTATGTCGAGGGCACGACAGACATCCTCGATTGTTGTCGCACCGTCAATGAGCCAGGAATTGGCATCACGCTGGACGATCTGGTCTTCCAGGAAAGGATGAACCAGGTTGCCCATCAGGGTACTCAGCACATCATTGAGTGTAATCACGCCTACTACCAGCGCATATTCATTGAAGATGACGGCAAAGTCTTCGCGCGTGCCCTTGAATTGTTCCAGCATTTCAGACAGGGTCAGAGAATCAGGCACCGCCAGGGCAGTGCGTATCGATAATTCCTGCACCTTGGTGAAAGCCTGGTTGGTCAGTACCCGTTTCAAGATATCCTTGGATTCGACATAACCAACCACGTTGTCGATATTGCCATCACAGACCAGGAACTTGGTATGCGGATGCTCGGCGATCTTCTGGCGTATCACTACATCGGTGTCTTGCAGGGTGAAGTAGACGATGCTGTCGCGCTGCGACATGGCCGATGGCACAGTGCGGCTTTCCAGCTCGAACACATTGCCTATCATGTGATGTTCGCTTTCCAGCACTACCCCGGCTTCAGCCCCGGCATCAAACATCGCATAGATTTCATCAGACGTGATTTGCTCATTGCGTGTCGTTGGTAAATTGAACAGCCGCAGGAGCAGGTTGGCCAGGCCATTGAAGACCCAGACCAGAGGTTTGAACAGGCGCACGCACAAGAGTATGGGGCTGACCACCAGCATGGCCACGGTTTCTGGCGAGATCATGGCGATCTTCTTGGGCATCAGGTCAGCAAACAAAATGAAAATCGAGGTCACGAACAAAAAGGAGGTGACAAAGCTGACGGTTTCCACCCAACTGGTCATCCCGAAAACAGCGACCAGGGCTTTCAGGATATATGGCGTCAAAGCCTGTTCACCCAGAATACCGCCAAGTATGGCAACTGCATTCAGGGCGATTTGTACGACCGTGAAAAAATGCCCCGGCTCTTGTTGCAGTGCCAGCACCTTGCCCGCACGCTGCTCGCCCTCTGCATGCAGTATCTGCAATTTGACCTTGCGCGCAGCCGCCAGCGAAATCTCTGACATGGAAAAAAATGCGCTGATGGCGACCAGCAAGGCAATGATGAGAAAGTGATCAAACAAAGCCATATTGGCTCCCGTGCAAATGTACTTGACGGTAATCATATACTATTGTGCTTTGTATATTTCGCTTAAAGGTTGTCATTCATGACAAGTTCCGAACAGGCCGATGTCGTTAAAGCACTGCCGACCAATGTACGTTTTGTATTGATCACCGTATTCCTCGACATACTGGGCATAGGTCTCATCATCCCGGTCTTGCCACGGCTGGTGGCCAGTTATACTTTGCAGGCCGATAGTCAGGCTTACTGGTACGGCGCGATTGTCGCCATCTATGGGGTCATGCAATTTATATTTGCCCCGATGATAGGGGCGCTCAGTGACCGCTATGGCCGTCGTCCGGTCTTGTTGATATGTGTATTCGGCCTGGGCTTGAATTTCCTGTTACTGACCCAGGTGACGACTATTTACTGGATGTTGCTGGTGCGCGCCATCGGTGGTGTCACCGCAGGTAATCTGTCAGTCGCGAATGCTTATATTGCGGACGTATCGAGTCCGGAAAACCGCGCCAAGGCCCTGGGCAAGATAGGTGCCATGTTTGGCCTGGGATTTATATGCGGCCCGGTTATTGGTGGCATGCTGGGTGAGGCGCATATCCACTATCCGTTTTATCTGGCGGCGGCTGTGGCGCTGGGAAATGTGGTGTACGGTTATTTCACCTTGCCAGAATCACTGCCTGCCGATCACCGCAAGGCATTTCATATTTCCGCCGCCAATCCCTTTGCGGGTTTGCGCGGTCTCGCTCATTTGCGTGGCGTCGGTGCGCTGGTGTGGGTGTATGCACTGACCATGTTTGCACAATTTACCTTGCAGACTACCTGGGTGTTATCGACAGAATTGCGCTTTGGCTGGACGCCCATGCAAAATGGTTTTTCACTGTTCATGGTTGGTGTTTCCAGCGTGCTCATGCAGGGTGTTTTTCTGGGGTCTTATATCAAGCGGGTTGGCGATGCGAATGCAGTCCTGATCGGCCTGGCTTCATCGACCGTGGCACTCAGCTGTTATGGCCTGGCCAATCAGGGTTGGATGATGTATGTACTGATCCTGTGTAATGTGCTGGCTTTTGCCGCCGGGCCTGCCTTGCAGGGTTTCTTCTCGCGTGCTGTGGATGCGCGCTCGCAAGGCCTTGCCATGGGTTCTTTGACTGCGTTGGCCAGTATCATGAGTGTGTTTGCCACACTGATAGGGACGTCGATAGTCGGGCAAGTCAGTCATTTTCCCAAGGGCAGTGTTTTGCTGGGCGCACCTTTTTTCCTGGCGGCGACCATACAGTTAATGGCCTTGACTCTGGCACTGCGGCATTTGAAAAAATAGCTGAAGCCGGAATGCAAAAAGCGGACCTTGAGTCCGCTTTCTGTTTTACCTGCAGCCAGCTTCAACGCACTGCTGTATGCATGGATGCAGTGTCCATCAAGAGTTCCGGGTCTTCTGCTTCTTCCACCGTTTCATTATTCAAACGTCTTTGCATCTTGACGGTATCCACGTCATTACCCCATTTGGCAACCACCACAGTGGCGACACCGTTGCCGATCAGGTTGGTCAAGGCGCGTGCTTCTGACATGAAACGATCTATACCAAGTATCAAGGCCAGACCAGCGACTGGTACACCACCAACTGCTGACAGTGTCGCTGCCAGCACGATGAAGCCGCTACCTGTGATACCTGCCGCGCCCTTGGATGTCAGCAGCAAGACTGCCAGCAAAGTGATTTGCTGCATCAAAGTCATCGGTGTATCCGTGGCCTGGGCAATGAATACCGCAGCCATGGTCAGGTAGATGGAAGTGCCATCGAGATTGAAAGAGTAACCGGTAGGGATCACCAGACCAACCACGGATTTTTTTACACCCAGGTTTTCCAGCTTGGCCATCATGCGTGGCAATACTGATTCTGAAGAAGAAGTACCAAGTACGATGAGTAATTCTTCCTTGATGTACTTGATGAATTTCCAGATACTGAAACCATGTACTTTGGCAATTGCACCGAGAACGACGAAGATGAAAATCAGACAGGTTGCATAGAAAGTCGCCATCAGGAAACCGAGCTGCACCAGCGAACCGACACCGTACTTACCTATCGTGAAAGCCATCGCACCAAAGGCACCGATAGGAGCAACTTTCATGATGTAGCCAACGATGACAAACAGCACGTGGGAGAATTTTTCTACCAGATCAAATACCAGCGTGCCGCGACCACCAAAACGATGCAGGGCAAAACCAAAGAAGATGGAGATCAGCAAGACCTGCAGTATCTCACCCTTGGCAAAAGCATCGGTGAAAGTAGTAGGGATGATGGCCATCAGGAACTCAGTCGTGGTCTGCATTTTGCCAGGTCCGGCAAAGGCGGCGATGCCCTTGGTATCGAGTGTATGCACATCGATATGCATACCTACACCAGGTTGCACGACGTTGACGATGATGAGGCCGATGATCAGTGCTAGGGTGCTGACAACTTCAAAATACAGCAGTGCCATGCCGCCGGTCTTGCCGACTTTTTTCATGTCTTCCATACCGGCGATACCAACTACGACGGTACAGAAAATAATCGGCGCAATCATCATCTTGATGAGCTTGATGAAACCGTCGCCGAGAGGCTTCATGGCCGCACCGGATTCGGGATAAAAATGGCCAAGACATACGCCCAGAACGATGGCCGTGATGACTTGAAAATACAGGGATTTGTAGAAGGCTTGAGCTTTCATCCTGGGTCTCCATTGGATGGTAGAAAGTCTCGCCTGAATGAAATCATCATGGCGAGCACGTTGCGGAATATTTTTCTCCGTCAGTGCAGCCATTATGGAAAATGCGCGGAGCAGCCACAATTGTGGCTTTCCACAGTGCCTAATTTTTATGCAGGGTTTTATGCCGCAATATGTTGCCTTGATGCGGAAGAATGCGTCGCCTGATGTTGAATGATGCGGCCCAGCAAACGCATCGCATCATCCAGATCCTGGGTATATGGCATGCCGCAATTGATACGCAAAAAATGATCAAAACGATTTGAATTGGAGTACATCAAGCCCGGCGAAACCAGGATGCTCTCCTCTAGCGCAGCATCAAAAACAGCGCGGGAAGAAGTGCCGGTCGGCATCTCTACCCACAGCGAAACTCCACCGGCTGGCATGGTCACGCGCGTGCCTTCGGGAAAATATGTGGCAATCGCTTCTGCCATTTTTTCTCTTTGCACAGCGAGGCTGCTACGTAGTTTCCGCAGGTGCCTGTCGTAAGCCGACGACAATAAAAAAGTTGCCGTGACTATCTGTGACAATTCTTCGTTATAACGTGTGTGTGCGTACTTCAGCATGTTGACCCGCTCTTGCCAGCGACCTGCCAGTATCCAGCCCACGCGCATGCCGGGCGCAAGAATTTTATGTACTGATGCGCAGTAAATCACGTTGCCGCTGTGGTCCCATTGCTTGAGTGCAGTCGGTATCTTGTCACCATCGGCGAGGGCGCTGTAAGAGTCATCTTCTATCAGCGGTACGCCTTGCGCTTCACACAGCGCTACCAGTTTTTGCTTGTGCTGGTCAGGCATCATGCTGCCCAAAGGATTCTGCAGATGTGGCACCACCACGACCGCCTTGATATTGTCATAGGTGCGCATCGCCAGTTCCAGCGCTTCGACGGAAATGCCGGTACTCGGGCTGGTGGGTATTTCCAGCGCCTTCATGCCCAGGCTTTCCAGCACTTGCAAGAGGCCGTAAAAAGTCGGCGATTCTACTGCGATGACATCACCCGCTTGCGCGACGGCACGCAAGGCCAGGTTCAAGGCCTCGATACAGCCATTGGTGATGATGACCTGGTCGGCGGATGTGCTGATGCCCGAATCGAGCGCGCGCTTGGCCAATGCCGCTTTCAGTTCGCGATTACCACCCGGCGATATCGCCTTGGTCAGCAATTCAGGATAACGGCGCAAAGTGCTCACGGTCAGGCTGCGCAATTGCTGGTGCGGGTACAGGGCGGGGCCACCGGTTGCGCGTGCCAGATTGCATTTCACCTGGCGCTGGCCCTGGGCGATGATTTCTGACACCAGTTCATGGATGCCGACAAACTGCGCGGGGTCGATGATCTTGCCTATGGTTGGTTCCTGTGCCGGTATCAGGCGCACCCGCCGCGGTTGCCGCACAAAATAGCCTGAGCGCGGGCGCGCCTCCAGCCAACCCTCGGTTTCCAGTTGGCGACATAACTGCAAGGCGGTGGACAAGCTGACGCCATGCACCTGCATGAGTTTTCGTACAGAAGGCATACGGTCACCCAGCTTCAGCGTGCCGCAGCGTATGGCATTCAGATAATGGTCGGCCAGTTGCCTGTAGAGAGGTAAGGTTTGCATAGCTTGATAATGTAAGGCTGCTCATGGGCCTGCACGGATACAGTTCAGGGCTAGCGATACAATAACAGATTCTGAATTTTCTGTCTGATACGATACAGATAGGCTTTCTCTGTGTCTGTGCGGAAAGTCTGACAAGTCTTATCCTCTTAGCCATTCACCGCCTTGAGGAGCGTTTCATGGATACCCACACAATCAAAACAGGCCAGCGTCTGCAGGTGCTGTTAATGGCCGATAGCAAACTGCATCTGCATACAGGCCGCTTACATATCCTGGCTGCACCGCAATTTCTGGAAGGCGTGGCCTGGCAAGTCGATACTGTGCTCAGCAGCGGTGCGCTGTTCACGGCTGAACGTGATGGCTGGGTAGAATTGCAGGCAATCGAGGCAAGCGAAATATTGGTACAGCAAGCCGAGCCTGTCAGCTGGTGGCAGGCCTTGCAGCAGCGCTGGCATGGGAGACCGGCAAGGGCATATGGTCAGGGTGGGTCGGTTTAAGCTGTCAGGTGCTTATCCCGGGAATGCTCCCGGGGCGTGGAAATTCACGGGAAAAATTCCTTCAGCAAAAAGCTTTCCAGCTCTGCTGAATCTTCTATCCGCGCTGACTTGACCATGACGCGGCCCAGGCGTCTGGATTCCCAGTTGAAGTCGCCCTTGTATTCCATGCGTATGATTTCTATCATGCGGCGTACTACGGCCAGGCGTACATCGCCACCCAGACCGGCATCGACTTCAAAAGACTGCTTGCCGCCAGAAGCCACTATGCGGGTGTTCCAGCCACGGAAAGTGAAGCTGGCTACCCTTGTGCCTACCGTCCCCAGTTCAAACACGCCGCTGCCACCACCACGGTTGGCAGCTTGCTGCATGCTGCGTTTGACATTGGCTTCGGCCACTTCCTGCGGCGTCATGCCGCGGCCTGCCTGACGCGCACCGTCATTTTCCTGGGCGGCTGCCTGTTCTGCAGCACGGCGGCGTTCACGCGCAGCATTGGCCATGGCCATCATGTCCATTTCTGGTGGCGTCTCTTTGGCTTGCGGCGGTGGTGGCTGCGCTATCGGTGAATCCGTGACTGGCGGTGGAGGTGTCTTGGGCCGGGTAATTGCGTTTTTTGACGGCGGTACACGTACTGGTTTTGATTCGGTTTTTTGCTTTTGCGGTGCAGTTGCCTGTTTGGGCGCTTTGGCTACCTTGTCCATCAGCAAGACGATGGGCTCACTTGAGCCACCCTTGTCCAGCTTCTTCTTGATCACATTCATGTGTAGCAAGAAGTACAGCAACAGTCCGTGAACCAGCAAAGCCAGCAAGATGCCGAACATATTCGCAGGGCGAAACCGGATATGCAAATGAATTTCGCCCGGCAGGGCAACTTCATCATCAGGCGCTTCTATGCTCAACTTCATGGACTATATGAACCGGTGTGCAGAATTTCAAGGTGGCAAGCATACCTCAAACTATGTCTCTCCCTGTAACAAAGATTGTCTGGGGGCGAATCTGCAAATCCGGCACATGCTGATAAAAAACGAAAGTGTAACAAATGACGCGCCCTGTTTTTGAATCTTTAATGCTATTTACATTTGCAAGTAACAAACTATGTAGAAAATTGCTTTAATTCCTGACAACTACTTACAAATCGGTAATAGGAAACTTACATCCTTGTTCTAATGTTCAAGCCTGGCCAGCAACAAAGAATATTTCATACCAATACAGGGAGACTTAACATGGAAGAGCAATTGGCAAGTGTGGATGCCATGGATACTGTGACCACAACAGACAAGGATTTGTTCAATCAGCACGCGGATTTGAAGGCTGCTGCAGTGCTTGCCTCTGCCGCCTTGCTGACCGCATGCGGTGGTAGCACGACGGCAGAAAATAGTACAGGCAACAGCACTACGGCAATGGGTGCGCCACCGGCACCTGCTCCTGACGCCGGTGCTGCCGCTATTACCACCAGTGAAGCATCCCGCTTTCTGGCACAAGCCAGCATGGGAGCCAGCCGTGCCCAGATCGCCAGGGTGCAAGCATTGGGATATGCAGGCTGGATTGATGAGCAACTCAGCATGCCTGGCAATGGTACGCGCTGGGACTGGCTGGTCTCAAAAGGTTACGACGATGTCAGTTACCGCAATAGCCAGGCGGGTTTTGATGCAACGGCCTGGCGCAAACTGATCAGCTCGCCAGATACTTTGCGCCAGCGTTTTACACTGGCTTTGTCGGAAGTCATCGTGGTCGCGATTGATGGCCTGATAGGTGGTGGCTGGAAAGCCTTTGCCGCCGCAGCTTGGCTGGACATGCTGGAAGTAAATTGCTTTGGCAATTACCGCGATCTCTTGCAACTGGTATCGACCAGTCCTGCCATGGGGCAATACCTTACTTTCCGGGGTAATGCCAGATTCAATTCAAAAACCGGGGCCAGGCCGGATGAAAACTATGCTCGCGAAATCATGCAGCTTTTTAGCATAGGTTTGATTGAATTGAAACTGAATGGCAATCCTCGTCTGTATGATGGCAAGAGCAAAGAGACCTATGGCCTGGAAGATATCACTGGTCTGGCCCGCATCTTTACTGGTTGGGGTTTTGATCTGGCAGGTGGCGGCCCCGACAAGCCGGACTTCATGCGCAGACCCATGATACAGGTGCCCGACAAGCATGAAACCGGTGCATCCACTTTCCTTGGTGAGACCGTACCAGCAGACTTGAGTGGTGAAAAGGCCTTGGAAGCGGCACTCGACATCATCTTTGCCCATGACAATGTCGCCCCCTTCATCAGCCGACAACTGATACAAAGACTGGTGACCAGCAATCCAAGTGAGGGTTATATCTTGAGGGTGGCTAGCGTGTTCAAAGATGATGGCAGCGGCACAGCCAGTAAGAAAGGTAATTTGAAAGCAGTATTGAAGGCGATTTTGCTCGATGATGAAGCGCGCAAACCAGCTAATCTCAGCGATCCTCAGTTTGGCAAACTGCGTGAACCCATGTTGCGCTTCCTGGCCTGGGCACGTGCCTACAATGCCACGGCAAACAATGATATCTGGAATATCGGTAATACCAGCAACCCCGCCGACAAATTGGGACAAAGCCCCTTGCGTTCACCATCGGTATTCAATTTTTTCCGTCCAGGTTATGTGCCGCCAAATACGGCGATTGCCGCAAAAAACCTGGTGGCACCGGAATTCCAGATCACCAATGAATCTTCAGTCGTTGGTTACGTCAATTACATGCAGATTGCCGTCAGTGAAGGTGTCAGTGATATCAAGCCCGATTACAGCAGTCTGATGCCACTGGCTGAGACGGCGCCGGCCTTGCTGGATGAAATCAATCTGGTGCTGGCAGCAGGGCAGTTAAGTGCGACTACCCTGGCTGATCTGAGCAGCGCAGTTGACAGCATGCCCAAGGGTAATGATGTCCGTCGCAAGCAAAGAATCTATGCGGCGCTGACTCTGGTACTGGCCGCCCCTGAATTCATCGTCCTCAAATAAGCCTGAACTTCTGAGCAAATAATTTGCTGTCACCAATACAGGAAAGCATCATGAAAAATTCTACTACAATGAATGCCTCACGCCGCGCATTCTTGCAACGTGTCTCTGCTCTGTCCATCGCCGGTGTCGCCACACCCTGGGCACTCAACCTGGCTGCCATGGCCGAAGCCTCGGCCGCCAATGCAGATGATTACAAAGCCATCGTCTGCGTGTTTTTATACGGTGGTAATGATTACGCCAATACCTTGGTGCCGTATGACGTTCCCAACTACGCAGCTTATTCCCAATTGCGTCCTTCGCTGGCTTATGGGCGCGACAAACTGACTAAGCTGGAAAGCCTGAATGTTCCTGTAGACAGGAATGGTATCAGCCATCAATACGCGCTGGCACCCGAACTGAAGCTACTGAGTCCCATATTCGATGCCGGCAAGATGGGGATATTACTGAATGTCGGCACTCTGATACGTCCGACCACCAAGCTGGAATACGTGAATAAGACGGCGATGCTGCCACCCAAGTTGTTTTCGCACAATGATCAGCAATCGGTCTGGCAATCTTCTGCACCTGAGGGAGCAACAGCAGGCTGGGGTGGGCGCATGGGTGACCAGTTCGTGGCAGGTAATGGCAACGCTACTTTCACTTGCATAAATGTTTCAGGTAATGCGGTCTACCTGTCTGGCAATACGGCTGTGCAATATCAGATATCGACCAATGGCTCAGTTCATATGACCGGTGTGAAGGCACCTTTGTTTGGTTCCGTTCCCTGTTCCACGGCTTTGCAAAAACTGGTTACGCAAGAGCGTATTCACTTGTTTGAAAATGAATATGCACGCGTCAGCAAACGTTCCCTGGAGGCTGACGATGTACTCACTGCGGCACTGGACAATGGCCGCATCATCAAGACACCATTTAATAAAGAAAATAATCTGGCCATGCAATTGAAGATGGTGGCGCGCATGATTGACTGCGCAGGTACTCTGGGCGCAAAACGCCAGGTCTTTTTTGTTTCCATGGGGGGCTTTGATACCCATAATGGCCTGAAAGAGACGCATCCTGATTTGCTCACCAGTGTTGGCGAAGCACTGAGTTCATTTTATGATGCAACTAAGGAATTGGATATAGAAAACAAGGTCACCAGTTTTACCGCTTCTGATTTTGGCCGTACCCTGAGTGTCAATAATGACGGTTCTGATCATGGCTGGGGCAGCATGCATTTCATGCTGGGCGGAGCAGTCAATGGCAAGCGTTATTATGGTACTGCGCCGCTGGTTGCCGTCGACAGTGATGATGATGTGGGTCAGGGTCGTTTGCTGCCAACGACTTCAGTTGATCAATACGCTGCCACGCTGGGCAAATGGCTGGGCATATCAGACACTGAAATGCTGGAGATACTGCCCAATCTGAAGTATTACGATGCCAGCAAACGCTACCTGGGTTTCGTCTGAATTTAGCTTAAATCAAACCAAACCAGCCGAGTGCAGCACCACCCGCCAGCAGCCACAGTAAATGCAGGCGGGTGCGCCAGACGACCACGGTACACACGACCGTCATCAGCCACAATGGCCAGTCTCTGTTTACCTGGTCATGGGATGCTGCCATGATCCAGCCCGTTGCCAGCAACAGGCCGATGACGATGGGTGCCATGCCCAGTTTGAAGGCACGTACACCACGCAATTCGCGGTTGGCATGCCCCCAGCTGGCTGCCACATAGGTCAGCGTGGTACTCGGTAAAAGTATGCCCGTCATGGTGACGAAGACACCCAGCAGGGCAGTCCACATGCCACCGGCATTCATGCCCACATTCCAGCCCATCAGGGCGATGAACAAGACGTTGGGGCCAGGGGCGGCCTGGGCGATGGAGACAGAAGCATTGAATTGCGCATCAGTCAGCCAGCCTTGTTGCGCGACCAGATAGCGGTGCATGTCAGGCAGGGTAGAAATCGCACCGCCTATCGACAGCAGGGACAGCATCATGTAGTGCAAAAACAGTTGCAGCCAGTCATTCCAGTTCAGGCTGATATGCAAGGCATTGTGCAGGGTATCAGGCATTATTTCAGCCTCCGGTAAACCAGTATGCAGGTGACAGTGCCGAGGGCAAACAAGACATAGGCCAGCGGCAGGCGCAAGAAGGCAATGCCGGCAAAGCAAAGTGCGCTGAAGACCAGGGCGGTAACCCTGCCCAGGGGATTATTTTTCAGTGCCGGAACCAGCTTGAGCGCTGTCGCGATGATCAGACCCGCGGTGACCGCCCCCATGCCGCGCAGGGCACCAACTACCTGGGGATACTGGGAAAACTGGGCATACACTACGGCCAGCATCACGACAATCAATAATGGGACGGACAACATGCCAGCCAGTGCGGCCATGGCACCGGCAAAACCAAAATGGCGGTGACCTATCATGAGGGATAAATTCACGACATTCGGCCCCGGCAAAATCTGCGCGACGGCCCAGTCTTCGACAAACTCTTCCATCGTCATCCAGCGCTTTTTTTCCACCAGTTCACGTTGCACGACGGCCAGTACACCACCGAATCCTTGTAATGCCAGCAAGGTAAATGAGATATACAAATCCGCAAGGGACGTGGGACGCTGGCTGGCAGGTTCTGTGGACATGATGATGGCAGCCTGGCGGCTTAGCATGGAGCAGGTCTACATTGTAAAGCAGACGAGAAAATGCTGCTGAGCAAATATTTCACCTATCCCAATTTCCATAGGTGCAGCCTTGCCGACCGGAGCGCATCATATACAGAAGTAAGAACTTGTATCATTTGAAACGAAGTCCTGTACTTGCTTAATTGCCAGCCTGCTTTGCGCTACAGTATTTTTATTTTACTGGTCAAGATCATGAGCGAAGACAAGATAGTCATGTTTGAAGGTGCCAGTCCTGCCATGCAGGCGGCAGCAGAAAGGGCGCGCAAGACTTTCAAATATTTCTGGCGCGAATTGTCATGGGAATATCGCCGCATTATTCCCGGTCTGGGTCTGGCTGCAGTGAAAGTGGCATTTCCTACCGGCTCGGATGGTGAGGGGCCGGAAGTGGAGCATATGTGGATCAATGAAATACAGTTCGATGGCGACACTGTATCTGGCGTTTTGCTGAATAATCCGCAATGGTTTGACAGCATTGCTGCCGGTGATGCTGTAACTGTGCCGCTGGCAGAAATTGGCGACTGGATGTACACCATCGGCGGTAAAGTATATGGCGGCTACAGCATCGATGTCATGCGTAGCGACATGTCAAAAACCGAGCGCGAAGAACATGACCAGGCCTGGGGACTGGACTTTGGCAAGCCGGGTGAAGTCATGATTGTACCTGTACCAGCGCAGGAAAAGCAGGGCTTTTTATCGGGCCTGTTTGGCAAAAAAGAACAGGCGATCATTGTCAGCACAGAAGACCTGCCGGAACATCCCATGAGTGAAAACATGGCAGAGAAAATGGATCAGGGTTTGCAGGATGAACCGGCCTTCACCCGCAGCGTTGATGAAAATGGCTGGACCTTGCTGCAGAAAGATGCGCTGGCCGGCAATCTCGCTCCCGTAACTTTGCTGGTCAAGCATGGTGCCGACGTCAGTGCTGTCAATCCCAAAGGCGAATCAGCACTTGATCTGGCGCGCAAAATGGGCTGGCCAAGGATAGTTGCTTTTCTGGAAAAGAAATTGCATTAATCCTTTTGCTTATGGTGTGCGCGTATTCGCGCACGCCACTCACCCAGCACTGTCAGTGCACTCTGAAATTCTCTTTCTATCAAGTCTGCTTCGGCATCGGTAATCACACCATCGATCAAGGCGGTTGAGACTGCCTCTGCCACATCGCCAACACGGCTCATGACGCGGCATACCGTCTGCGACAAATCATCTTCACTGACCTGATCAGGCTCTGGTATTACAAACGCCGCCATGCCATGTCTGCTCAACAGCGCATGCAGAGGCAGGTGGGCATCCTTGACACCTGCTTGATGACAGAGCTCAACGATCATCGAGAGTTCTTCAAACGATGGGTAGTGCGACTCTATGCCCGGTGCCAGCTTGTTGCGCAAGACATTCACCGAGACTTCCATACGGCTGGCCAATGCCTCCAGGCCACCAGGATAGGCGCGTGCAATCTTGTACAAGGCGTCGTGCTGGTTCATGTCCGAATATTTGCGTGTCATGGTGAATTCCCCAATTTATTACCGATGATCTTTGTATTTTTGCTCACTATGATGACATCCATCGAGAGTTGAGGGATTGTACAGATAGCTTAACCATATTTCTATAGATGAGAACCATGAACAGTTTTAATAACAAATTAATAGCAATCATGCTGGCGCTGGTTTTGCCACTCTCGGCCAGCTTTGCCCATGCAGCTGGACGCTCATCCGGTTCTTCGGGCGGCTTTCGTGGTGGCTTCTCTTCACAAAGAAGTATCAGCAAACCTGCGCCATCCAAGCCGTCGAATACCGGTTTTGGCAGTTTCAATAACAGCAAGCCAGCGAATGTGAGCAAGAAGTCTGACTCTGCGTTGAACCGTGATCTGGAAAAAAACCAGGCACAGGCGAATGCACAAAAAAGTATGGATGCTCGCCAGCAGACAGCACAGCAAAGTCAGCGCGGGTTTGGCAATAGCACTGGTAACAACAGTGGCAACCAGCAGGCAGCAAACCAGCCTGCATATACAGCACCGCCCGTGACGCAATCTGCACCAGTAATAATGCAGCCACAGGTAGTGCAGAGAGGCAGTGGCATTTTTCCTGCAGTTGTCGGTGGCGTGATACTCGGTAGTGTGATGAGCCATCCTCAGGCAGCAGAAAACCGTCAGTCCCAGCAGTTGGAACCCATTGCCAGCATGGGAACGGGCAGCGGCAAGGAGGCAGTGACCAGTAGCGCTGCAGTAGCGATGGATGACAAGACCAGCGCGCTGAGTAGCTCAGAAGCAGAAAACACAGCCGCAACACTGACGACTACAAAAGTGACACAGGAGAGTGGTGGTTTTAAATTGCTGCGCACCGCTCTCTTCATCTTGCTATTCGCCACGGTGGCCTGGGCAGGCTGGCAATTTCTGCGCAGCAGACGCAACAAGCAAGACAGTGCAGTTCATTACAGTTTAGGAGGAAATTAATACCATGGCCTGGAAAGATGCATATCAGTACGTAGGCAAGCTGTTTAACAAACACGACAAGGATCAACTCGTCGCAGACGAGATGCATGCAGAAAATGGCAGACAAGATGCAGCCCTGCCACTGGGTGCGCGCATAGGCAGTGTCGTCAATTTGCAAAAGACACCGCTGATACGTGCGATCAGCCAGGGCTCACTGATTGCCATGCCGGATGAAGCTGAAACCCGCATCGTCGCCATTAGCCGCGTGCAACTGCCTATCAGCGGCAAGATGTATCGCTATTACCTGAACCGCGATGCCAATGGCGGCGAGAAATTTTTGCAGTTGTATTGCGATGCCAATGATGATTTGCAAGAGCTTTTGTATTGTAGCCACCTGACGCGCTTGATACCTGAAACCGTCGAAGACCAGCAAGCTTTTCTGGGTGAAAACGGTGCCGGTCTGGGTGACCGCAATTACAGTCTGTGGCGTGAACAACTGGTGGGCATAGGCTGGGATGAGGCTAGCCTGGACAGTGTATTTGCCGATGCCGACAGCCTGCAATATGAGCGCGATGCCGGTGATCCGGCGCAGGAATTTGTCCCCCCTTTTAAAGGTGTAGAAACCCGCATTGATGATGCAGCAGGCAAGCATGGTTTGCAGCAGGATGTGGTCTTCATGCCTTACCGCAGGAGTTTGAATGAAGCGGGTGATCAGTCTGAATTACTGCTGATCAGCACAGAGATTTTACGTAGCAAGGATGGCGATAACAAGCGCGACATCCATGTCGATTTTATGATTGCCCTACCCCTGGAAGCGGAAAGGCTGCTGGTGCAATAGCACCAATTTGATGTAGCAAGCAATGTAGCACCGTGAAGTATCAATATCGTGTCACACACTGAAAGGACATAACATGAGCAATATGAATGGCTGGGGCCTGACCGCACGTTTGATTTCCAAACACTTTGGCGCACTCGGCGACAAAATATCCGAAGCAATTGCCAACTTCGATCCCGAAACAGCGACTGAAGCAGACCGTGACCGTCTGGCAGCGACCCTGCGCGAAACGGCACAGAAACTGGCCGCTGCCCGCTCATCTTTCGACAAGGAACACAATGACGTAGTGCGTCTACGTGAACTGATTGCGAATGATGAAAAAGCCTCGGCAACACTGGCAGACCGTTTGGCCAGTGGTAAAATTTCTGAAGCTACTGTCAATATGTTCTGCGACGAACTGGAAGCCAACAAGGCACGCTTGCCGGTAGAGTTGCAGGAAGAAGCCGATGCCCAGGAATACATGAACGAGTTGCAAAAAATCGTCGATGCCTTCTCCAAACAATTGGCAGACTTTGATGCAGCCGCGAAAAAAGCTTTGCAAAACCTGGCGTCTGCCAAAGCGCAAAAAGATTTACAGCAATTGCGGGTAGAGCGGCAAGAGCAACTCAGCAACCTGTCCGGCATGCGTACGCATTCAACCGCCCTGAATGCGCTGACACGCCGCGCACAAAATGTCAGCAATGAAGCGGCGGGTTTGCGCATTGTTGCCGACATAGGGCAAAAACCGCTGGACCAGGCGGCTGAAATTGATGCCATCCGCAAATCCGTGGCACAGGCCGATACTGCAGGCGAAAGTACGCTGGAAAGACTAAAGCGCTTATCGGGCCAGGCTGCAGCAGGTCAGACCGTAACAGCGGCCTAAGCCTGCCTGCTGACTCTCTGCGTCAGCAGGGTGAGCCAGCGGTCTGCACCACTGACTTCACTGATGACTTGGGAAAAGTCACAGACGGTGCGGGCCGCACGTTCAAGTAATTGTATGTCGGCTTCATGCTGACGTGCTACGTGCGGGTCTTCGAGAAACAGGATGCGGCGTATTTGCCGGTCAAGTACCAGTTCTGCCAGTTGCGCATCTCCACCCAGAGGGCCGGAAAGATAAGGGGTGACCCAGTTCTTGCCGGCTTCTGCTCCCTTGATTCTTTGTGCCAGCTGGTTCAACAGGCCACCAGTCGTGCCAGTCGCATAGCGATGGCCAAAGCTGTCGAGCAGTTCAAAATGTTTTTCAGCCATGACCAGCATGCTCTCCTTCATCGCGTCATGGGCGATCAGGGCGATACCTTCCTTGCCTAATTCAAAAGTCTGATTCAGTTTGTTGTCTATCGCTGCACCGGTTGCTGTCGCTTCCAGTTCCAGCCATTCCCTGGCGCTGGCTAAAGTCGCCAGGAAGGGTTTGCGGTGTATCACACACTGGCGCTTGAGTGCCTGGGCCTCCGGGAAAACAGAAGAAGGGTCGACCGGATCAATCAGATAAATTACTGCATCCACCGCTCTGGCTGGGTCTTTATCGACGACCCGTGATACCAGTTTCATCAGGCCACCTTCGCGGCCATAGGGGAAACGCTCGACCTCAGGGCAGCTTTCCAGCAAACCATGTGAAATGATGGCGTCAAGTGTACGTCCGACGATGACCATTTCAGCTTGCAAGTGGTGCAATGCTGGCCCGCCGCCGTGTAAGAGTTGCACCAGGGCAGAATTGGGGGCATCCTGATGTGAACGGTTGGCAATTAATCCTATGCGTAGCTTTTTTGCTGAGGTCACGGCATGTGCTTTCATGGCTGGTGAGAAAATTGTCTGCCCCTGTAGTTTACTCTCAGACCGTCTATACTGGCTGACTGAAGGCTACATTTTGTTACCTAATCCAACAGTCGAGACACACGAAAAAGCCTGGACAGGCGTAGCATTCTGTACATGAAGTAAAACAGGTGAGGATAAAATGAAAAAATGGCGACATCTGCTGATGGTGCTGATGATCATGATGACCTGCGCCTCGGCTTTGGGTGATGATGATTTTGATGATGAAATGCAAGTCAGGCGCTGGGCTCTGCTAGGGGATACCCAGGCGCAGAATATGCTGGGTTTGTTATATCTTGAGCCCAATGAGAATTTACAAAATGCACAGGAAGCCGCCTACTGGCTGGAACAGGCGGCGGATCAGGGTCATGCCGGTGCCCAGGCAAATCTGGGTGTCATGTATCTGACCGGTGAAGGTGTTGAGACTGATGAAGGCCAGGCTTTCCGGTTATTTCGTCGCGCCGCCTTGCAGGGGCTGACTTCTGCCCAACTGGCACTGGGTTATATGTATGCGACTGGCAAGGGTGTGGAAGAAAATCCTGAAGAAGCGGTATTCTGGTATCAACAAGCTGCACAGCAGGGTAATGCCAGTGCCCAGCATCATCTGGCCCTGGCCTATCAGGACGGTGCAGGGGTAGAGAAAGACGCTGATCAGGCTGCCCGCTGGGAAATGCTGGCAGCTGACCAGGGCTTGTCGAGTGCACAGTTTCAAATGGGTTTGCGTTACTTGCATGGCGATGGGGTAGAGCGCGACATGGTGACTGGTTACCGTTATTTGCTGAAAGCCAGTGTCAAGGCTGGCAGTATGGCAATAGATAGTCGCGAACTTGTCAGCAATGACCTGACTACCGAGCAAATTGCTGAAATCCGCGATGATTCCCGCTACTGGAAAGCGCGCCTTTGATGCCATGTATCAACGACACTGACCTGTGAATAATGGTCGTTGTTACCCTTGGTCTGCTTACTGATTACCAGTTTTACTCTGAACACCGCAAATTTTTTTTTGCGGCGTTTTTTTATTTGTGCGTAATCTGGATAATCGGGACAGCTGATAAATTAGATTTGCACAATTCCAATGCGCAATGTACTCTCGATGCTGCATGATCGTATATCCCGGAAAATGACGACTGGGGTAGCCCAAAAGATCAACGAATAAAGCTGAGAAAATCAAATGCATCGCGCTGCCTGGCCTCCTCTCTGACAGAACGCACATCGCTGTAGTGCAAAGCATGTATCAGCATGCTGCATTGCTTGCGCTGGTTCTAACATGTTCAAGCATGTTCAGGCCATCAATCTCCCACGCCCTTCTATCCGGTCTACGGCTTCGGGATGGGCGTAGCATTTCTTTATTCGTATTGGAAATTTACATGCAATTATTGAATACTCTCATGGCGCACGCCATGCCATGGATTCCCCGCGCACTGATACAAAAAATCTCACGACGCTATATCGCTGGTGATAATCTCGATGATACTGTGGCCTGCGTCCGTCAACTGAACAGACTGGGTTTCGATGTCACCATCGATGTATTGGGTGAGTCAGCCTCAAACCTGCAACAAACTGCAGACACAGCCCACGAATACATGCGCGTGTTGATGGCGATTCAAGAGCGCGGGTTGCAAGCCAGCGTATCGGTCAAACCAACTGCTTTGGGATTGCTGCTTGATATGCAGCGTTGCGAGCAACACATGGAACAAATTGTCGCTTTTGCCGATCATCATCAAATTTCTGTTTGCATGGATATGGAGGATGTTGCCTGTACCCAGAAAGAAATTGATCTGTTCACTAAACTGAGAGTGAGATACAGCAAACTCAGCCTGGCATTACAGGCTTATTTGCAGCGCACTTATCATGATATTCAAGCACTGCTGCTGAACCGTAGCAGCATGCGCATTTGCAAGGGTATTTATCTTGAGGAACGATCACAGCTGGTCGAAGGTGCATGGCATGACCGGAATAGTATCAACCCCCATTTCCTGGCCCATGTTGCCCGCTGTTTCGACACAGCTACCTTCGTTGCAATTGCTACTCACGACAGCGCCTTGATAGCGCAGGTGCTGGAGCTGGTGCAGCGCCGCAACATAGTGAAGCATGCATTCGAATTTCAGATGCTGTTAGGTGTTTGCGAGCCTCTGCGCGACAAGCTAAGGGACATGGGTTTTAGTGTGCGCATCTATGTGCCCTATGGCAAGGACTGGTATGGTTATAGCATACGCCGGATAAAAGAAAATCCCCAAATTGCAGGTCACATATTGCGGTCTTTAATACGTCGTTAAGTTTTTCAATAAGTTTCTCAAACCGATATCACGTCAGTTTCAAGCGCTCATTGAAAGCTTGAAACTGACGCAACTATTATGCTAAGTTTGAACAATTCAGCGCAGATAGTGCTGTTCAAATTCTTCCGCTGACATGGCTTGTGAAAACAGGTAACCCTGCATTTCATCGCATTGCTGCTGCTGGAGAAAATCGCGTTGCTCCCGGGTTTCCACACCTTCGGCAATTACGCGCAATTTCAAGGCATGGGCGAGGTGGATGATGGCAGTCACAATGGCGATGTCGCTTTCGTTGCCTGGCAAATCATCTATAAAAGAACGGTCTATCTTGAGCTTGTAGATAGGGAAGCGTTTCAGGTAGCTGAGACTGGAATAGCCGGTGCCAAAGTCATCAATCGCCAGCTTGACGCCCAATGCCGCCAGGGATTCCAGCTTCTTCAATGCATCTTCCGCATCCTTGATGAGTATCGATTCGGTCAATTCCAGTTCTATGCACTGTGGCAGCAAATCATGCTCATGCAGGGCTGCAGCGATACTGTCAACAAAATTGGCTTGCTGGAATTGCAGCGCTGAGACGTTGATCGCCACCCGCATGGACTGGCCATCACGGTTCCATAATGCCGCCTGTCGTATCGCCGTTTGCATGACCCAGTTACCGATAGGGACAATGACGCCTGACTCTTCTGCCACCGGGATAAATTGTACCGGGCTGACTTCACCGAGGTCTTTGTCGGTCCAGCGAATTAGCGCTTCCACACCCAGCAGCTTGCCGGTGGCCAGTTCTATTTGTGGCTGGTAATGCAATCTGAAAAGCTGGTGTTCCAATGCCTGGCGCATGGCATGATCCAGCTTCATGCGTGACAACAAGCCTATATTCATCTGGCGCTGATAAAAACGGAAATCCGAGCGCCCGCGCTCCTTCACATGGTACATGGCGCTGTCTGCATTCTTGATCAGGTCTGCCATGCTTTGCCCATCTGCCGGGTAAAGCGCAATCCCTATGCTGGCGGTGACAGTAAAGTTCATGCCATCGAGTGAAAATGGAGCGGACAATTCTTCCAGCACCCTTCTGGCGCAAATCTCTGCGCCTTCCGCATCGGCTTCATGCAAGAGCAAGACAAATTCGTCTCCGCCCAGACGTGAAGCGGTATCGACCTGGCGTATGCATTTTTTCAGGCGTTCAGTGACTTGCAAAAGTACACGGTCACCAAAGGGGTGTCCCAGTGCATCATTGATTTGTTTGAAATGATCAAGGTCAAGGAAGAGCAGGGCAAAGGTCGAATGATTGCGGCTGGAAATGGTGATCGCCTGACGTATGCGTTCATCCAGTAACAAGCGGTTCGGCAAACCGGTGAGCACGTCAGAAAACGCCAGTTCTTCAATTTTCTGTTTCGCCGTATGGGTTTCTGTCCTGTCCTTGAAAAAGCCTATGTAGTTCAGTGCACCACCCTTGGCATCCGGGACCTTGACCAGGGAAATCATGCATAGATAGGCATGGCCATTCTTGCGGCGGTTCCACAATTCACCTTCCCAGAAACCCAGGTTCTCCAGCTCTTTGAGCAGGTTTTCTACCTGGGCAGTATTACCTTCCATGGAGAAAAATTCCCTGGGTGTTTTACCCAGCATTTCTTTTTCGGTATAACTGCTGAGGCGCTCGAAACTAGGGTTGGTGGTGACTATTTTTTGTTCAGCATCGGTGATGAAAATCGCATCAGTACTCGATTCAAATACTTTGGCCGCCAGCCGCAGGCGTGCTTCATCGGCCAGCCGCTGAGTGATATCGCGGTAAGAATATACCCGCCCTATAGGACGACCCCGTGCATACTGTGGCAGGGTCACTCTTTCCAGTACCTTGCCAGAGCGAAGCGTCAGCACATCGGTGGCTTCCA
Source organism: Undibacterium sp. FW305-107 (assembly GCF_058788535.1). NCBI lineage: Bacteria > Pseudomonadati > Pseudomonadota > Betaproteobacteria > Burkholderiales > Oxalobacteraceae > Undibacterium > Undibacterium sp. FW305-107. The sequence goes on along the minus strand of NZ_JBYTAV010000011.1, from coordinate 38,783 downwards.
TCAGTGGTGAGCGGGTGATGGTGCCCAGTCTTTCTTCATACTGACCAGCATCAAGCATGCATTTATCCATCCAGGCATAGATGGCCTTGTCATCACGCTGCGTCATCAAATCATCCGGCAAGCCCCATAGCTCAGCGAATAAATGGTTATAGCTGCGGATGGCAGCATCCAGGTCAGTGACCAGTATGCCGTCAGCGGTGGACTCCAGGGTGGCGCGCAGCTCGGCGATGAGCTTTTCCAGCTCATTTTCAACCTGGCGCTGATTTGAATGGTCATTGATGGCGACCACATAGACAGAACTGTCCAGACCCATCCTGACCAGGGTAACCCGTCTTTCTATCTGGACTATGCTGCCGTCACTACGTTTCAGCAAGGTTTCTGAGTGAATATTTTCTGATAAACCTGCTGCCACATCCTCCCAAAAGAACACATCTTCAGGTGCAACTGCCAAATCTACTATGCCCTTGCCAAACAGGCTGTCTGGCGGGACTTGCAGCAGATGATGGATAGACTTGTTGGCAGCGACTATGCGCAGTTGTATGGGGTCAACCAGTATCACTGCTTCCAGCAAACCTTCTATCAGTGATTGCCAGGGATGGGCTTTCATGCCGCTGCCCCATCTTCGGTACGCGGTTCTGCCTCCAGTCCACGTTCAAAGAAATAGCACAGGCGCTTGCGCGGCGATAAGTAGTCGTAGGCTGCCTTGGGCAATTGCAAGGGTTTGAGGCTGCGGTGTATGCATACCGTGTTTTCATGCTCCAGATTGATGACCAGTGCTTCTTCGCGCGGCACGGCAGAATTGTGGATGACCACCTTGGGTTTGATGGGGCGGGCTGAATTGACCGATACCACCATGGCATAGCGTTCATCCGTCAGTTGCACGACCGAGCCCGGCGGATAAATCCCCATCATGCGGATGAAGGCGGTCAGGGTGGGGGCATGAAAACGGGGTTTGTGCTGGGTAAAAATCTGCGACAGGGCTTCATGCGGCGTGACTGCAAATGCAGGATTGGCAGGATTGCAAAGATTATCGTAATGATTGACCAGTGCGACGATGCGGCTGATGGGACTTAGCTTGTCGCCCTGTACATGGCTGGGATATCCCGTGCCGTCTGCATGTTCATGATGCTGGGCGATGGCCAGCAAGACATTTGCCGACAAACCCATCTTGCGTGCCATCGCCAGGCTATGCAAGACGTGCTCGTGATATAGCTCGCGTTCGGCGTGATTGAAATGTTCATCTTGCCAGCGCAAACGGTCGGGCAAATCCATTTTGCCTATGTCATGCAAGATGGTGGCGACACCCAGGTCCAGCATCTCTGCCTTGCTCAAATGCAGTGCCCGCCCCAGCAAGAGTGCGATGACCGTCACATTGATGGAATGCAGCGAGGTTTTTTCGCCTGCTTTTTCAGACAGCAGGCGTATCGCTGCTTCATCCTCCCCCAAAATCTGACCCAGGAAACCTTGTATCAACTGCTCGGCCAGTTCTTTGGCTTGCGATGGCTGCGAATGGACTAAATCCGTGACTTGCTTGAAGGTTTGTGCCGCATGGGCAAACTGGCGCTCGCAGACTTGCAGGCTGGCTTGCTGGTTGGCCAACAGCTCACGCCTTTGCCTGGCGGCGAAAGCACCGGGGCTTTCCGTTACTTTGCTTTCTTGCCCGATATGCTGTTCGCTGGTGGCGGGGTTGGTCTCTGAATTGAGTTCCGGGCTGCTTTTGTCGGGCGCATAGCGTATGCGCTCCAGACCTAGTGAACGTATGGTATCGATTTGCGACTGACTGCTGATCTTGAAATTGGAGACAGGGAAGGGGTGATCCATCCAGCCCACATCCAGATAGACAAACATGCCTATGCGTAGCTGGCCAAGCTCAATAAACTGTGTATGAATATCAGTCATGACACTTGTTTCCGGAAATTTGACGCTTGAGCCTGGTTTTTTTTAAAGAGAGTATGCCACCTCAGTGCTGAAGGCATTCCGGGCAGCATTATTCTGCATGTTACATCAGCTCTTTGTCTGTCTGGCTACAATTCAGGCTGACTGTGGGTTTTATGCTTAAATTATGCTGGCTTGATGCAAAAAACAGCTGTCTTTATACTTGGTCTGCATCTGAATCATGCTGAGTCATGGTTTGGCGCAATCGCAAACATCATTTCCCTTGTCGAAAATGATACGCCAGACACCAGGGCTCTCCAGTCTCCAGATAGAGGTAAAAGTAGCCACCAGCTTGCCTTGCGGGTCACGTACCGGCCCGCTGCTGAGCGCCAGTTTGCCTGACTCCAGGACTTCTACCGTTTCCGGTGCCCAGGAAAAAGGTGCGGCAGAGCCTTCGTAAAAGCGTTTCCAGGCTGCGGCCACTTCCTGCTTGCCGTGCAAAACCTTTTTGGTCGAAAAAAAGATGGTTTCATCTGCCAGAAATTCTGTAAAAGCCTTGTGGTCGCGTACTTCCATGGTCTTGGCAAAGGCAGTCTCGGTCTGCATAACCTGTTTGACCAGATCGGCATGATTTTCAGCGGCTTGGGCATGCAGGCTCAATGCCATACTAGCTACCAGACTAGCGGCCAGCAGCAAGCGTGAGTAAATGGCAGTCATAAGAAATCCCTTGAGGTCAAAATCAGCTTACTGGCTTTAAAAGAAACTGGCAATTTGTTCCAGTGGTTTCTTTTGTATATTCGGTATCAGGCAATGCTCAGCCGGATAACCAACTACTAGCAAAATATACGGTTTTTCATTGTCCGGCCTTTGCAGCAACTGGTTCAAAAATCCCATGGGGCTGGGTGTATGCGTCAGCGTTGCCAGGCCGGCATGATGCAGGGCGGAGATCAGGAAGCCAGTTGCAATCGATACAGACTCAGGCACGTAGTAGTTTTTAACAGCACTGCCATCGTCCATGAGCGTGGCTTTTTGGCCGAAGATCGCGATCAGGTAAGGCGCGGTTTCCAGGAACGGCTTGTCAGCATCCGTGCCGAGTGGCGCCAGTGCATCTTTCCATTCCTGGGGGGCACGGCGGTCATAAAATTCACGTTCTTCTATCTCGGCTTCAATACGTATCTTGTGTTTCAGTGCGGTGTCAGTGACAACGGCAAAATGCCAGGGCTGGTGATTGGCACCAGATGGCGCAGTACCGGCAGTCAATAAACAGGCTTCTATAATTTCACGTGGTACGGTACGGTCAGAAAATTCCCGTATGGTTTTGCGCCGTTTCATGTCCTGATAAAAGCTTTGCGCCCTTTCCAGCATTTCTGCTTCTGGGTAAGCCTGATAAGTTGATAAGGGTATGAATTGTGGTGATCCCTGATTGAATGAAAGTTTGCTCATGGCTTGTTCCTGTCAATGTAGTTAGTAGGGCTGCTTGGTAAGCGCTTGTTTGGTATTAGTCGTTGCGGTTTTTCCTGAATGCCAGCCAACCGGCAATGGCAGTAAACGTCGCTACGATGGCGACCACGATCCAGAAACCATTTTCATGCTGCGCCAAAGGCACACCACCCACGTTCATGCCCAGCAAACCGGCGATGATATTGATGGGCAGGGCCAGCACCGTTACTATCGTCAAGACGAATAGTGAACGGTTATTCTGTTCATTGACGCTGGCAGCAATTTCTTCCTGCAAGAGCTTGATACGTTCCTGCAACGAAGCCATGTCACTCAGTACCACGGCAAATTCTTCGGTGGACTGGCGCAACTCCTGTACATCACGCTCGGCCACCCAGATTGGTGGTCTTTGCAGGAGGCGAAACAAGGCGGCAGGTTCAGGCGCCAGTAGTCTTTGCAGGCGCACCAGCACGCGGCGTAACTCACCGAGGTTGGCCCGTTTATGATTCAAACGGTCAGCCAGCAAGTGGTCTTCGATATCGTCGATTTTTTTGATGAAATTGCGCACTATGCCTATCAGTACATCAGCCTGGTCACGCAATAAATGGGTCAGTAACTCTGTCGGTGAACTGAAATGCTCGCCCTGGTTGACGGCATTGCGCAATCTGTCTACCGACTTCAGGGGTTTGCGCCGGGCGCTGATCATGACATTGCTGCTGACATTGAGCCACAGGGTGGCGATGTCCGAGGCTTCAAAGGCAAAGTCATGCAAGACATCATTGACGACCGCGATCAGGCTATGGTCGGCATGCTCGATACGGGTGGAGCGTGAGCCTTCATGCAGGGTTTCGAAAAACTCGTCTGGCAGGGCAGCGTACTCGCGCAGCCATTTCTCGGCGGCGACATTGGATAAATTGAAATGCAGCCAAATGAAAGAATCATCTCTGGCACCGTGTCTGGATTGCAGCCATTCGACGGCTTCTTTGGTATCGAGCAGTTTGCCAGGCTGCTCATGCGCAAAAATATAGCCACAGATCTGCCCCGACTGATCTGAACCATACGATAAGTGATCTGTTTGCATTGGCTGTCCAGGCGAAGAAACTGGGCATATTGTAAATCAGCCAAGCAGATACTTGCCTGGCTTTCCACACAGAATTTAACTGATCAGCATGTTCTTGTATGACAGCGAAGCCTGGCGTATGCAATCCTGGAAGGTCAGGGCAGCATGTGACAAAGGCCGGGTCTTGTTCCATATCATACCTACCGGGCTGGGCAAGTGACCCAGATTCAATGGCAGGATTTGCAAGACCCCTTCTGCCACCAACTGGCGTGCTGCCGACAGCGACAATAAACCCAGGCGCGGAGGTTCCATCAGCAAGGGTACATTCACTGAGCGTGATACTGATTCAATAACATCGGTAGGTTTGTTCAAACCATTCTTGGCCAGCAGATTGATCATGCGTTGATGCGTTGGGGATTCTTCTACCGACAATATCCAGGGCAGGTTATTCAAATCCATCCAGGTCAGATTATCACGACGTGCCAAAGGGTTCTTGCTGGAAGTTACAATGACCAGAGGATCGTCATACAGGACTTCTTCCTGCAAATGTTCTGCTGCACGTTCAGAAAACACACGGCCTATGACCATGTCTATCTTGCCTTCGCGCAGTTCATGCAAGAGTTGATCGACCGTGCCATCCATGATGCATAAGGTGACATTCGGCCAGCTTGCCTTGAGTATCTTGACTGCCTTGGGAATGATGGTGGTGGAGACCACACTCAAAATGCCAACAGTGACCTTGCCCACCGTGCCGGTGGCCAGTGAACGCATCTCCTGATGTGCTTTTTGCAAGTTAAACAAGACTTCCCGCGCATGTCGTATCAGACATTCGCCAGAAGGTGTTGGTTTTATACCACGCCCAGCACGTTCGAATAACTTGACACCGATCCCTTCCTCCATCTCGCCCAGCATTTTGGAAACAGCCGGTTGGCTGACATGCAAAGTCGCCGCAACCTGAGCAACCGTCTGCTTGTCAGCCAGTTCCACGAGCAAGCGCAAGTGCTTGATCTTGAGTTGTCGGGCGAAATACTTTTCTATGGGTAAGGTATCAATCATAACTTTAATTATATACGTTTTCCTCAAATTCTCATTGGACGGTAATGAAATTGTAATGTGATCATTCTGAAATGCAACAAAGTGTATCGAATTGTGAATGTTGCAGAAACTGTGGATAAGCACAGTCGCTGAACAAATAAACCCAAATAAAACGATACGCAAATTGTTCAAGCACCGGTTTGGTTCGACCGCAAAAAGGCAAGTCAGTTCAGTAGGGTTTCTTGCCATCTTTGCAGTTTGTACCTGTTCATGTTTCACCAAGGAGATTCTGGATGTTTTATCAAGAGAAGAAATGTGCTTATGCTGTCAAGCTGGCACTGGCTATGTTGTCTGGCAGTATGTTGGTCAACGCTCAGGCGCAGACTGAGTCAGTAGAAAAAATCCAAAAAATTGAAGTCACTGGTTCCCATATCAAGCGTATTGATAAAGAAGGTACTTCTCCTATCCAGACACTGACGGCAAAAGACATCAGCCAAAGTGGTGCGACAACTGTTGCTGAATTGCTGCGCACCATTCCGGCTTTGGGCAGCGGTGGCGCATTCGATGCAGTTGACGGTGGCTTTTCCCGTGGTGTGGCAACAGCATCCCTGCGTGGCCTGGGTTCCAGCTCCACTCTGATTTTGTTGAATGGCCGTCGCATGACGCCATCAGCTTATGCAAATCCTAATCAAGGCCAATCAACGCTGTACGATATCAACAGCATTCCATTGTCCATGCTGGAACGTGTAGAGATTTTCAAGGATGGCGCATCTGCGGTGTACGGCTCTGATGCTATTGCCGGTGTAATCAACTTCATCACCAAGAGCGATTACCAGGGCGTGCAAATGAACGCCAGCATGGGCGCCAATGATGACAACAAGTTCAAGAAAAAAAGCGTCAGTGCTTTCGCCGGTTTTGGTAACTATGGCCAAGACGGCTACAACATTACTGTCAGCGCTGAAATTTCCAAGCGTGACCGCGTTGCCATCAAGGATGCCAACGATGTAGAAAAAGATCTGTACAGCGTACTCAACACCCGTCTGTCACCTTATTCCAGCAGCATCAGTAACCAGCCTTTCTTCTATCGTGAACGTACACCGGGCAGCAAGACTTTCTTCTCTGCCAATGATGCCAACGTGATCAACCGCACTAATTGCGATCCATCCCGTCTGATCACAGGTGGCGCGCAATACAATATCGCAAGCACCAGCGTCTTGTTTGGTCGTCAGTTCTGTAACTACAATCTCGACGATTTTGCTGAAGTCCAGGGCGCTGGCCAGGACATCAGTGCAATGTCACGCGGTATCTATCAAATCAACGATACCTTGTCCGCTTTTGCTGAAGTTGCTTACACCAAAACTGACCGTGATTACACAGGTGGTTCACGTTCCATCGATGGCCGTACTCCATCCACAGCATTTGCATTGTCTGGCGCTGGCACACCATTCCAGGCTATCTTGCCAGTTGGCCATCCTGACAATCCCTTCCCTACCAGCCGTGCTGCAGTTGTCTACCGTTTTGAAAATGTCGCAGGTGGTACCACGACTACCAACGAAGCTCTGCGTTTTGCTTCTGGTTTGAAAGGTAGTTACAAGACCTGGGACTGGGAAACTGGCGTTTTGTGGAACCGTTCCGAGCGTACTGACAATTCCAATGGCTTCCTGTTGCTGCCAGAAGTGCAAAAACTGATAGACCAGAACATGTCTTTGGCCGATGTTGCCAAACAGCCTAACCTGAGCCGTCCGCTGAAGAGCGTTGGTGTTGCTGAAATCGCCCAGGCTGACTTCAAGGCAAGTACAGAATTCGGTAGCCTGCCTGGTGGCGCAATTGGTTTTGCATCCGGCGTTGAATTCCGTCAGGAAAAAATGACGTTGACACCAGATAACCTGACCAGCTCTGGCCAGATTCTGGGTCTGGCTAACCAGTTCATCCAGGGCCAACGTAACGTTACTTCCGCTTTCGTTGAAGTGCGTACACCGATCCTGAAAAACTTTGAAATGGATTTCGCTGGCCGTATCGATAAATACCCTAGCTTCAAAACCAATTTTGTACCAAAAGTTGGCGCAAAATGGACCGTCAATGATTCTCTGGCATTCCGTTCCACTTATGCACAAGGTTTCCGTGCACCGGCACTGGTACAGGTGACTGCAGGCGGTACACAGACTTTCCTGAACAGCCTGGTTGATCCTATCCGCTGCCCTGATGGTAAGACACCTTTGACTGGTGCCGACAATACTGATTGCTCCAGAAGTATTTCGACACTGATCCGTCAAAATCCTAACCTGAAGCCAGAAACATCACGCAGCTTCTCTCTGGGTATGGTCTTGTCACCTACACGTGATTTCGACATCCTGGTTGATTACTACAACATCCGTAAAGAAGACGAAGTTGCAGCGCTGTCGTCCACACTGATCCTGAATAATCAAGATGCTTATCCAGGTACTGTGATCCGTGACACCAATCCTGTCAATTTTGTTAAAGACAAGAACGGTAATGTTGTCCCTAACTCTGGACCGCTGATTTCTCTGTTGAGGAACTACATCAACCAGGGTAGTACCGTAGTCAGTGGCGTTGACGTTGAAATGGCAATGCGCAACAACCTGGGCACTAATGGCAAACTGGATACACGTTTCCGTACTTCCTACACGATAGAATACCGTCGTGCAGAAAAACCGGGCGATCCAGAAACCAACCTGGTTGGCACACGCGGTGGTTTGTCCAACTTCTCTACCAGCGTTGGCGACATCCCTCGTTTGCGTGCAACACTGTCCTCTTCCTGGACTAAAGAAGCGCACACAGTCAACGGTGCAATCAACTTTGTTGGCGGCGTATCCCTGATGCGTTACACCAATGCTGCTGAAACTTACCCAGTGTCTTATTGCCATTATGGTACTGGCCAGCCATCCACAGCGACATCGCTGGGCGGCGTAGCCAAATACCTGACGTATGTACCTGAATGTTCCGTTGCCAGCTGGACGACAGTTGACCTGGGTTATACATACAAAGGCTTTAAAGATCTGACTATCGGTGTGCGTGTATTGAACGCTCTGGATTCCAAGGCACCATATGATCCAAGCTCCAGCTATACGACAACTGGTTACAACGACAGCTTGCACAATGCTTATGGCCGTGCATTCCGTCTGAACGTAGGTTATGTCTTCAAATAATCTGCGTGTAATGTAAGTCAGTACAAAAACAGGGGCTCAGGCCCCTGTTTTTTTGTCTTGAACGCCTTGGCTTGTTACGTAGCCAGTGCATTTTTTTATGAGCTATAGAGAAGATTCAGTATAATCATGGCAAGTTAAAAAGAACTGCTCCCTTTGGCAAACCAGCTTATTCACACAGATATGTCATCCCGATGACGCTGGAATTTTTGATACAAGTAGAAAGCACGCTATGTTTAGTTGGTTTAATTCAAAAGAAGAAAAAGCGTTCGGCTTGCAACTTGCTGAATTTGTCATCAAGGAAATCCCGCTAGAGATTGTCAAAAAAAAGCAGGATAAAACCATCATCAAGCGCCAGAAAGTCATGCAGCAGGTCGCGAGCAAGGTGTTGGAATTCAAACGCGACCACCGCTTGAATGTGTATAAAAAGGCACAGCTGGGAAATAGCTTCAAGTGGCGTTTGCTGGAAGAAGGTTTTGATGCAGATGTCGCCAAGGAACTGACGACGATAGTAGTCAGGGAAATGGGTTAAGTGTTGAAGTGTTGTTAATGCATCCTGCAGCAGACTACAGGATGCTTATTGAGGATTGCGATCAGATCCTGCCGCTTATAAATTCGGTGCCAGCCAGCGTTCTACTTCATCCTTTGGCACGCCACGTCGTTCAGCCATATCAGTGACCTGGTCACCGGCAATTTTACCTACGCTGAAATACTTCGATTCAGGATGGGCAAAGTAAAAGCCCGATACTGCCACGCCCGGTATCATGGCCCATGATTCGGTGATGTACATCTCGATTTCTTCACACTACATCTGTTTGAACATTTCGGTTGCGACGGACTTGCCTTGCAAATGTCAAATCGGTTGTCCTGTGACTTACGCCGCAAACGCAGCTCGTCCTCCATGGCTGAACGAAAATACGGCATACACCTGCAGCCAGAACCTGGTTCTCCAGGTCCGGGTACGGCCTGATACTTCCTTGTGATCTTCCACGCCAGACAAAACCGTAACGGAATAATTTGTCTGGATGCCGATTGACAGTAAAGCGGTGCGAAAACATAAAGCCTGGCACTAACGAGCTAAGCAATTGAATTTATTCGACTTTTGACAAGACAATAATGGCTTATTATATAATTTTAAATTAGCTGTCTGGAGAATCTGGTTGCAATAAACGCAAGATGGCGCGCTGATCGCTTCAGGTTTTATCTAACCCTATCCAAATCCCAATGAATTCAGCTGCCTCAGCACGGACACCGGCCCCTGGTATTTTCCCGCCATTGGGTCATTATCAACTTCGTCATAGTCTCGGTGAAGGCGGCTTTGGCCAGGTGTTTGAGGCCTGGGATGAGAAATTGCGGCGCAGGGTGGCAATCAAGCGCATGAAACATGACAGTGGTCTGATAGGGGGCGAAGACCTTACCCGGGAAGCGCGTATGGCCGCTTCGCTGCACCACGCAGCATTTGTCAAAATTTATGCACTGGAAGAAGATCAAGACAGCCAATCAATTGTTATGGAGCTGGTGCCAGGCAAAACCTTGCGCCAGTTGCTCAGTGATCATGAATCCATGCACGCGCCAGGACACTTGTTTACTGAGGTACAGGTGCTGGCGATCGTGCAGCAAGTGGCTGAAGCCATGCGTGAAGCGCACCAGGCAAATCTTGTTCATGGCGACTTAAAACCCTCGAACCTGATGCAAGAGCCTTCGGGCACGGTGCGCATTCTCGATTTTGGGCTTGCCAACAAGAGCGATCCGGAAGCCACCGCCAGCATGGCGCGGCTTAATCCACAAGGCACGATTGCTTACATGGCACCGGAAAGACTGCTGGGCGCAGCTCTGTCGCCACAGGTTGATGTTTATGCGCTGGGGGTGATTTTGTATGAACTGGCCAGCGGGCAGCGTCCGTTTGCCAATCTCTCCGGGATGGCGCTGGCAGCGGCACAGGTGCAATCGTCGTCGGATCAATGGGTATATCCGGCCAGTATGTCGCCGGGACTGGTGCAGCTGATCCGCGCCATGACTGCCAGAGAACCGGCACAGCGCCTGAAGAGTATGCAGCAAGTACTGGCTGGCCTGGCTGGTTTGTTGGGTCGGAGGGAGGGGCGTGTCCAGACAACCGCCCCGACTACCGCACTGACAACATCGGCAGCACCTTTGGTTGGCGATGTTGCCGGGCAGCCTGCAATCCTTGGACACCGGGTGCCGGGCATCCGGCGCGGCGGTAAAGCCCTGGCTGGCAGCGCGTTGGTGCTGGCATTGATGGGGGGTATCTGGCAGGTTCAGCCGTATTTGGGCGAATTGTTGGCGAACGCCGCGCCGTTTTCCCCCTCGCTGGAAATGAAAAAGGGGTTGGCTGCGCTGGCTCAATGGGACAGGCCGGGCAGTGTGAATGAGGCCTCTGAGCACTTTTCCCGTATTTTGGGAAAACAACCGGATAACGCAGCCGCAGTCGCAGGCATGGCCCTGGTTTACCACTTTCGCTATCTTGGTGATAGTCGGGATGAAAACTGGCTGCAAAAAGCCAATGCCAGCGCCCAATTGGCGATGAGCCTGAATGATCAAATCGCCCTTTCCCGTGTTGCGCAAGCCACCATCGCGCGTGCGATGGGTAGGCCGGACGAAGCACTGCAAAGCTTTGATCACGCTTTGCGGCTGGACCCGGAAAACCTTTTTGCATGGTTAGGAAAAATGGAGGTAATGCAAGATTTGCACAAGACCGGGGAAGCATTACAAATGGCACAGCGGGGTTTGCAACGCTTCCCACGTGAACGCTTTTTTGCCGATCAAATTGGCACGATACAGTATCAAGAGGGAAAGCTGGATGAGGCTGAGCAGGCCTTTCGAAGCAGTTTGCAAATTCAACCCGATAGCGTTTACGCCTATGCGAATTTGAGTGCGGTGCTGGCACGCAAGAATAAATTCGATGAAGCGATGCATGTTTTGCAGCAGGGCTTGCAAGTGCGTCACAGTTTTACCCTTTATACCAATTTAGGCAATCTGCTTTTCTTGAGAGGCAATTATGTGGAAGCTGCCACCGCATTTGAAGCGGCGGTCTCGCCAACAAAAGGCAATCCAGGTAATTATCTGGGCTGGGCCAATCTCGCCGATACCTTGCTGTGGTTGCCGGGCCGCGAGGGGCAAGCACGCGACGCTTATCAAAAAGCACAAAACTTGCTCCAGCCCATCTTGCAACGCCACGCAGAAAATACCATGTATCAATCAAGGATGGCGCTTTACAGCGCGCGAGTCGGCGATAAACAAACCAGTGCACGATTATTGCAAACAGCATTGGCCAAACCTGCCAATGACCCCAGCCTGTATTTTCGTGCTGGCTTGGCTTACGAGTTGATAGGAGAACGTGAGCTGGCGATCAAGGCGCTACTGCAAGCGCGCAAACTCGGTTATCCGAGCTCACACATCCAAGCCGAGCCTGGTTTGATTGCACTGCGCCGGGATTCGAGGTTTGCCAATTTACCATAACCAGTGCCTGATTTACTTGGCGCAGCTTTTGCTTGATCGAATTGTGAATGGCTCGCTGAAACGGGCAACCATTTAATTTGATTTTCAACCCAGCATTGACTTATCCAAGAGGAAATCATGAATTCAAGTCACAAAGTAATTTTATTTAAAGAAAATAACCTGACAGGTGAAGCCCTGGTTTTATTTGAGGCAACCGATCTTCACACCATTCCCGGTTGGATTGGCAATATTCACTCTGTACACATTTTGGCCGGGAGTTGGCTTGTACAACAGCCTGGCAAAACAGGGGTGGTATTCCAGGGATCGCTGATGGCATCAAATAATTACCAATCCGCGAATGTATTTTCTCCACCTTTTGAACAAATACGTCCATATGGCACCAGCAATCTTCCTGCAAGGAGCACCGAACCGAACCGAACGGTAACGACGCCGCAAACCTATCATTTGTTTTTTTATCCAGCGCAAAATGCATTTTCAATCAACCCGGCCCCGCCTCATCAATTCAAGATAGTTGATGCTCAGGAGAGTTTCCGCTGGCTAATTAACGATGGCGATACGTTGATCATCAATTGGGATGGTGAGCTTGGCCACCCATGGCTGGAATTCCGCCAACGCACACTCAAGCCTGGTGAAACCACCCCCGCCTCAGCACCAGTAGAGCCGACCAACGATATCATCATTGATAGTGCCAGTAACCCTATGCGTGTCACGTTGCAGCGCAAAGATTGCGCGCTTACCGTAGATTATCGCAATGGGGTGAAGTGGAGTATCGATTTTTGCTGGGATGGCGGCAAAATTGATCCAGAAATGCAAGTCGGCACGGGTTCGGGCAACCCGTAGAGTGATTGAGGTCAGAGAAAAATTATGCGTTTTCTCTTTCCGTAATGATTCGTCTTTGCCCACTGTCAAACCGTGTAAAGCGCCGTCCAAACAAAAAATCCAGCACCATATTTTCCACGTCTTTACGCCGCTTTACGCGGCACCAGCCCGCCACGACGCAATTACAGCCATTTTTTAGCTGGCACAAGCTTTGCGATAGGTAGCTTGTCCGACAGCGATTCGCATTCCAGTCTCGCGATATAGCTGTAACCACGGAACAAGCCGATAAACCTGCATTGCAGGATTACTTATACCTACCCTGGAGAGAAATCATGACCTCGACCCAACATCAAGGCAAAGCCAATTTAACCCTGGTCAACAATACGGCGGGCACTTTAAAAGTGTTAACCTGTGGCAGTACGTTTGATTTGGCCCCGCATACCCGCCACACCCGTATGGTGGAACTACCAAAGCAAACACTGATGCCCGTAGTGGCGAGCAGTAACTTACCCCAGTTCAATTTTCAATTCGATGCCAAAACCGGTGAAAACAGCCATAGCGCCCAGGAGTACGATTACCCGCTGGACGGCCACGCCAATGTCTATCAGCATATCGGTCAGGAAAGTGGGGCAGTAAGAGCGATGACTCTGAATATCGGCCCGGCATTTTCTTCAAAATACTGGATGAGCATGCTTGATATCACCCCCGATACCACACTGGCCGATATTACCATTCCAGGCACCCATGACAGTGCCACCTGGAAGGGCAGCCGTGCCAGTCAATGCCAAAAATTGACGATGCGGCAGCAACTGGAAGCGGGCATCCGCTGGTTTGATTTACGTCTTTCCGTTTCCGGCGACGACATGCTGATTTACCATGGCCCGGAATCCCAGGACATCTATTTAGCCAAGGATTTATTACCCGTCATCAAGGATTTTCTGGCCACCTACGCCAGTGAAACCGTGATAATTTGCGTACAAAATGTCTCTTGGCCCCATCAAAAGAGTGAGTTTGATCCGCTGCTGAAAAAGCTCCTGATTGCGGGCGTGAGCCATAACAAATTATACGACCGCCCACACATGCCCAAGCTGGCCGATCTGGCCGGATGCGTGGTGCTGATGCGTCAGGACACAGGAGCCACTTTCGGCATCATGGCGCAAAACTGGCCTGATGACGACAGCGGAGTAGTGAATGATCCAAGCAGCAATTTTAACTATTCTGTGCAAAATGTTTATAAATTTGGCCCGGATGTATTAGCCGCAAAATGGGGCCAGGTCCATGCGCAATTGGAACGTAGCGTGAACAAAACCGATGGCACTGCCTGGTATGTCAACTTCACCAGCGCCAGCCGAGCACCAATTACCGATCCGATTGACATTGCCATTGGCTCGGGCCCTAACAGCATCAATTATCGGCTGCATAGCTATCTGTGCCAGCAGGCAGGGCCACGACTGCTTGGGACGGTACCAATCGACTTTCCTGAAGCACCTTACGGCTTGATCAAACTGCTCATTTCAATGAACAAACTCAAATGATGCCGTTTTGTTTCTGAAGTTGGCGTGCCAAAGCCAGCCGCCGCCGCAAACCTTCTGCAGGGGTTTTCAGGCGCGCGGCGCAGGCATCCACATTACCTGCCACCTCGACCAATACCCGTTGAATTTCTTCAGCATCGATTTGGTCGGCACGGCGAATGTGCGGGTGCTGCTCCAGCAGCTTATACAGTGAGGGCCGGGAAATACCCAGTTCGGTGGCTGCTCCTTGTATCATCCAGTCGTTATTATCCAGCGCTGCCAACACGTCGGCATTACTCAGGTCTGCCGGGCGCTTGTGATTACGCCTGGGTAATGGTATTGGCTCGTGCGGCAACGCAGGCAAGGGCGTAACATCCGTTATGTCTGGTGTGACGGGTGCAGCCATGTTTCTCACTGCACGCACAGGCCGTGCCGTGCCGCTTTCTATCAGCTCGGCCAATGCCGGCATTTCTCCTGTGGAAAGCACCAGCATCAAACGTCGCACCACATGGCGCAATTGCCGGATATTGCCGGGCCAGTCATAAGTCGCCAATTGCGCCACCAGCGGTGCAGGCAATTCAACCGCCCCCTTGCCGGGTAAATCGCCCGCTTGCATCAAGTGCAAAATCAACAAACCCGTGTCTTCACGCCGCTCGCGCAGGGGAGGGATGGCGATGGTAAACCCTTCCAGCCGCCGCAGCAGGGCTGGATTAAAACCGCCGTCATACAAATCCTGATCCGTAGCCGCAATAATACGTGCGTTCGATCGCACATCGGCTAGCGCTCCCAAGGGGCGGTAATCACCTTTTTCGAGAACGCGCAGCAGCATAGGCTGCACCACCGCAGGCGCATTGCCGATTTCATCGAGAAACAGCGTGGCATCCTGCGCCTGAGCAAAAAAACCACCACGTGAATTTTGTGCCCCGGTATATGCGCCCTTGGCCGCGCCAAATAAATCAGCCGGAGCCAAAGCTTCATTCAAGGCCGCCATATTCACGCTCACCAGAATTTGGCTGGCGCGTTGCGACAGGGCGTGGATGGCACAAGCCGCTACCTCCTTACCGGTGCCAGTCTCACCCAGCAGCAGTACGGTGGCGTTGGTCGGTGCCACCTGAATAATTTGGTCGCGCATCTTGATCGCTGCACTTCCCACTCCAATCAAACCCGCTACCGGGTTATGGCGTGGCAGGCAATGCATAAAGTGCAGGCACAGCACCACAGCGCGAGCCAAAACCACAATGACACCCTGTTCAATTTGCTCGCTTGAAAGTTGCTGTGTGCCCTGCACCACTGCGCCGTTGATTTCCAGTACCATTTTGCTCGCCGAAGCCTGCACGGTAACGCTGTCGTCCGGATTGCGCACAAGGTGGGTGGCTTGGCGGGAAATGCCATCATGTCCCAGTCCCAGACCATCCTTGCCTGGTTTGCAAAACAAAGGCTGGTAGCGTGCCAGGTCGAGGCCGTCGTGCACCATAATGCATTGCTCGCCGATGCGGCTGTGATCCGGGTGCCAGATAATACTCAGGCATAGCATGGGCCGCCCGGCTTGCGGGCTATGGTAAATCGGCGTGGTCCGGGTGAGCTCGTCGTGTTTCAAGGCGGTGTGGCAGGGCACTTTAAGAAATTAATCATACCAGAAAGCCTGGATTTGCCGTGCATGTGCGGGCACTTCTTCTGCACATTGCACTGGCCGACAAGGCCGGTGGCGCTGGTGGTAACACGCAATTACAATTGAAAAATAGCGAGATGGGAAATAGGGGACCGCACTACAAATATGCTCTGGAAGATGCCAAGCGCCAGCTGACACCTGTCCGCAAGGTCTGATTGTGCCAGACCAGGTTAATCTTTCGTCTGCCGAGGCGAGCAAAAAAAGCCTGCAAATAGCAGGCTGGCCACCAACATGGCCGGCAATTCCATGCCGGCGCAAATGGCAACGGGTTTTTATAAATTTGGCGCAAGCCAGCGTTCTACTTCATCCTTTGGCACGCCACGTCGTTCAGCCATATCAGTGACCTGGTCATCGGCAATTTTACCTACGCTGAAATACTTCGATTCAGGATGGGCAAAGTAAAAGCCCGATACTGCCGCGCCCGGTATCATGGCCCATGATTCGGTGATATACATCTCGATTTCTTCACACTGCATCTGCTTGAACATCTCGGTCTTGACCGTATGTTCCGGGCAGGCCGGGTAGCCAGGGGCAGGGCGTATGCCTTTATAGCTTTCCTTGATAAGCTCTTCATTGGAGAGCGCTTCATCGGCGACATAGCCCCACAGGTCTTTACGTACGCGTTCATGCAGGTATTCGGCAAAGGCTTCAGCCAGACGGTCGGCCAGTGACTTCAGCATGATACTGCTGTAGTCATCATGGGCGTCTTCAAAGCGCTTTTCATACTTTTCTATACCCAGGCCAGCAGTCACGGCAAACATGCCTATATAGTCCTTGATGCCACTGTCTTTCGGCGCAATGAAATCTGACAGGCACTGGTTGGGTCTTTGCACGCCATCAATGATGGGTTTCTCGGTTTGCTGGCGGGTGCCGTAATAGGTCAGGGCCACCTGACTGCGTGTGTCGTCGGTGTAGATTTCTATATCGTCGTCATTGACGGTATTGGCAGGCAGCAGGGATACCACGCCATTCGCCGTCAGCCAGCGGCCTTCGATGATTTTCTTCAGCATGGCCTGGCCCTCGGCAAATACCTTGGTGGCTGCTTCGCCGACGACTTCATCCGTCAATATCGCCGGGAAGGGGCCAGCCAGGTCCCAGGTCTGGAAGAACGGGCCCCAGTCTATGTAATTGGCAATTGTCGCCAGATCAATATTCTTGAACAGGCGGCGACCGATGAATTTGGGTTTGACCGGCGCATTGCTGCCAGTGAAATCCACTTTCATCTTGTTGGCACGCGCTTGCGCCAGCGTGACCATGGGTGTGGCTTTTTTATTCGCATGCTGGGTGCGAATGCGTTCGTAATCACTGCCCAGGTCTGCGATGTACTGGTCACGGCTTTCCGGTGTCAGCAGCGACTGTGCAACCGACACTGAGCGCGAAGCATCGGCGACATACACCACCGGGCCTTCATAGTTAGGCGCAATCTTCACCGCAGTATGCGCACGGCTGGTGGTCGCGCCACCGATCAGCAGCGGGATCTTGAGCATGCGGAAATGCGGGTCACGCTGCATCTCTTTGGCCACGTAGGCCATCTCTTCAAGAGATGGGGTGATCAGGCCAGACAGGCCTATGATGTCGGCATTTTCTGCCTTGGCCTTGGCCAGGATTTCCGAACAGGGCACCATCACGCCCATGTTGACCACTTCAAAATTATTACACTGCAAGACCACGGTAACAATGTTCTTGCCTATGTCATGCACATCACCCTTGACGGTAGCGATGACGATCTTGCCCTTGGGCTTGTTGTCGCCGCTGCGTTTCTTTTCTTCTTCGATGTAAGGGATAAGGTGGGCCACTGCCTGCTTCATGACGCGGGCAGATTTCACCACCTGTGGCAAGAACATCTTGCCCTGGCCAAACAGATCACCAACGATATTCATGCCCGCCATCAGCGGGCCTTCGATGACCTGGATAGGGCGGCCACCATCCGCCATGATGGCAGCGCGGGCTTCTTCCGTGTCTTCGACGATCCAGTTGGTGATGCCGTGCACCATCGCATGGGCCAGGCGTTTTTCTACCGGTTCATTACGCCATTCCAGCGTGGCTTCTTCTTTTTTGCCGCCCGCTTTTAAGGTGGCGGCGATTTCTATCATGCGCTCGGTAGCGTCTTCACGGCGGTTCAGCACCACGTCTTCGACACGCTCGCGCAATTCCGCATCGAGTTCGCTATACACGCCGACCATGCCGGCATTGACGATGCCCATGGTCATGCCGGCCTTGATTGCGTGGTACAGGAATACTGTGTGGATCGCTTCACGTGCCGGGTCGTTGCCACGGAAAGAGAAACTCACGTTCGACACACCGCCGCTGATCTTGGCACCGGGCAGGTTTTTGTGTATCCAGGCCGTCGCTTCGATAAAGTCAACGGCGTAATTATTGTGCTCTTCTATACCTGTCGCGACCGCAAAAATATTCGGATCAAAGATAATGTCTTGCGGATCAAAATCCAGACTATCGACCAGCAGGCGATAGGCACGTTCACAAATTTCCACCTTGCGGGCATAGGTATCTGCCTGGCCTTTTTCATCAAAGGCCATGACGATGACAGCCGCACCATAGCGCTTGCACAGCGTGGCCTGGCGCAGGAATTCTGCTTCCCCTTCTTTCATGGAAATCGAATTGACGATGGCCTTGCCCTGCACGCACTTCAGACCCGCTTCGATGACTGTCCATTTCGACGAATCGATCATGATAGGCACGCGGGCGATATCAGGTTCAGAGGCAATCAGGTTCAGGAAACGTGTCATCGCTGCCAGTGAGTCCAGCATCGCTTCATCCATATTGATGTCGATGACTTGCGCGCCGTTCTCTACCTGCTGGCGTGCGACTGCCAGCGCTTCATCGTATTGCTCATTCAGGATAAGGCGGGCAAATGCTTTCGAGCCGGTGACATTGGTACGCTCACCAACGTTGACGAACAATGAGCTTTCATCAATCGTGAACGGCTCCAGGCCAGACAGACGCATCGCTGCTGGTACAGTCGGGATGTCGCGTGGGGTCTTGCTTTGCAGGATGTCGGCAATCGCCTTGATATGGTCAGGCGTGGTGCCGCAGCAGCCACCGGCGATATTGATGAAACCGGCTTCAGCAAATTCTTTCAGCAGGGCTGATGTATCGGCCGGTAATTCATCAAAGCCGGTATCACTCATGGGATTGGGCAAACCGGCATTCGGGTAAATGCAGACAAAGGTGTCGGCAATCTTCGACAACTCTTCTGCATATGGGCGCATCAGGGCAGCACCGAGAGCGCAGTTCAGGCCAACCGTCAGTGGTTTTGCATGACGCACAGAATTCCAGAATGCCGGCACGGTCTGGCCAGACAGGATACGGCCAGAAGCATCGGTCACCGTGCCAGAAATCATGATGGGCAGGCGGGTGCCGGTTTCTTCAAAAAACTGATCGATTGCAAACAATGCCGCTTTACAGTTCAGCGTATCGAATATGGTTTCGACCAGCAGCACATCGGCACCACCTTCAACGAGGCCGCGGGTTTGCTCCAGATAGGCAGCCACTAACTGGTCGAAAGTGACATTACGCGCAGCCGGGTCATTCACATCGGGTGAAATCGATGCAGTCTTTGGCGTCGGCCCCAGCGCGCCTGCCACATAACGTGGTTTATCCGGTGTTGAATATTTATCGCAGGCAGCACGCGCAATTTTGGCCGAGGCGACGTTCATCTCATAGGCCAGATGCGCCATGTGGTAATCATCTTGTGCAACAGTCGTCGCACCAAAGGTATTGGTTTCTATGAGGTCGGCACCGGCGGCCAGGTATTGTTCATGGATCTCGGCAATCACATGCGGTTGTGTCAGCGACAGCAATTCATTATTGCCCTTGACGAAAAGTTCGCGCACGGTTTCAGGGCCGGTAAAGTCCTTAAAACGCTCACCGCGATAATCTTCTTCGGTCAGTTTATAGCGTTGTATCATGGTACCCATGGCACCATCGAGTATCAGGATGCGCTTTTGCAAAATCTCGCGCAAACGGGTTTCGAGGGCAGATACAGGCAGGGTCGTAGTCATGATGTTTACTCGCAATAAAACAAAACCCGATCAGCTTGTGTGTGCAGGCGGATCGGGCGACGTCCTTTTAGCAGCACTTATTACGCGCCCGCAATCTGAATCTCAAATCGGCGCAAGAAAGCGTAAATTATACGTCAAATCAAGGGCTTGGGTATGGCAGGCCTGCACCCTGTCGGTTTTTAATCATGACAAAATGCTAGTGATGGGTAATCGGAATGATTAAAAATGCCGAATCTGCCCTCAGCTTGATGCATTGGTGCTTACTCAGGCAGACTCGAATTAACAGTTTTTACTTGCCGAATTGCAGTGACAGCATCAATATTCTGTTTGCACTAATAAATTAAGGTAATGTCTGTGTACGACTATCATTTTTTGCCTTCCTGCCAATAAATCAGATGACAATTTCTGCATTGATTATTGAAGATCATCCGATCTACCGCGATGCCTTGCTGCTATTCATGCGGCATTTGTTGGGAGCAGCTCATGTAGCGGCGGTAACTTCAACAGAAGAAGCTCTGGCGCAATCGGCCGGGCTTGACGGTCTGCGCCTGATTTTGCTGGATCTGCGCTTGCCAGGCATGAACGGCGTAGAAGCCATCTGTTCGCTGCGCAAACATTATGCAGATGCCGCGATCGTCGTGGTCTCTGCTTCTGACGACAGGCGTGAGGTCGATGCAACATTGCGTGCAGGTGCAAAAGCCTTTATATCCAAAGCCGTATCCACCGACCTGATGATAGAAGTGGTGCGCAAAATACTGGCTAACGAAGTACTTGAAACCAATTGGATCACTTTGCGTGGCAAACAAGCCAACAAGGAAGAACCCTTGCTGGCTTTGACGCCCAGACAGCAAGAAACCCTGATTCTGCTTTGCCAGGGCCTGTCCAATAAAGAGATAGGCCTGCGCCTGGACCTGGCAGAAATCACCGTGAAAATGCATGTGACCTCGATATTCCGGGTACTCAATGTCGTCAACCGCACCCAGGCAGTATTGGCTGCCCGCAGTCTTGGGCTATACACGCCTGATCACTAAGTGCTTACTTACAAATTCCTTGAAAATTGTTACAATATGTAAGTGACAAAATTTAGGGATGTCGATGAGACGACTTTGCGCCATGCTGCAAAGTCAATTTCCATTCCCCGGCTGATGTTCAATCTGCCTGGCTGATACCCGTGATGCCATCTTCCCATGCCGCGTTTACTCCGGCAGGGATGTTGTGCTGTCTGAAAAACTGTCGGAACTGCATTTCTTGAATTGAATCTCAATTCACCTTCCATATTTTTTACTTTTATAAATAAGGCATTCCATGGGCATAAACGCCAGCACCATACAAAAACTCTATATCGCCTATTTCAATCGTCCAGCGGACGTTGCTGGTTTGCAGTATTGGGAAGGTCAACTGGATGCCAAGAAAATTTCTCTCGTCAGTCTGGCCCAGTCCTTCAGTGAGCAAGTGGAATACAAGACCATGTATGGCGGGAAAAACACTTCTGATGTCGTCACTGCTTTGTATAAAAACCTGTTTGGCCGATCTCCGGATGCAGATGGTTTGAAATACTGGGCTGGCCAGATTGACGGAGGCATGGTTAATTTGGGAACAGCCGCTCTCGCGATAGTGAATGGGGCGACGCCACAAAGTGTGGATGGTGCAACGATAGATAACAAGCTGACCTTTGCCGCAAACTTTACTGCCAGTCTTGACACCGCTACAAAAGCAGCGAGCTATAGCTCTGCCAGCACATTCGAGGTCATGCGCAGCATACTTTCTGGCGTGACGGCGACAGGTAGCTTACCGACGCTGACGGCAAGCAAGCAGGTCAAAATCGCTGATGCGACCAATGGAATCAATAAAATAGAAAAACTCGCAGGCATTGACGTTGTCGTCGATTTGACAGGGGTTCAGACCTATGCGGGCTACAAAGTGGAATTGATGAATGGCGATAATTCATTCACTACGTCTGTAACGCATCTGCTCACCGTTGATGAGGCAAACGCGCATAAAGCGGTAATCACTATCCCTGGCGGTAGCAACTGGGGTGACGACGGCTATAAATTTGTCGGCGTTAAAGTCTCGGACATTTTTGGAAATACAGGTAGTGTCGGTGGTCAACTTGGACTGTTATTGGATACGACGCCGCCATCCTTGCCTCCTTCTGCCTTTTATGTGCAAAGATGGATCTATGATCCCAAGACTTTGTCAGACGCATACAAGCAGATAAAAATCGTTTTCGACAGTTTTCAATTTAATATCAAAGCAGGTGAAAATACCGGTGGTAGGGCGGCCTTACAATTGAAAGGGCTGACTGTGGCAACTGACAATACGATCAATGCAACAGACACCACATTGAATTTTTCTTTTGATACAGTTTTAGGTGCGCAACTAAATGATAGCTATTTTACGGCGCCCAATTATGGTGGCGACATTAGTCTGGTGATTACTGATGCTGCTGGAAATAATCTGGTCTATGGATTCAATAGCTATCAGGTTAACCACACATTTAAATATGTTAGCGGTACGCCTGCAAGCAATATTTCTATTATCCCCGTCGGAGGAAATATTGTTGCCAATACGATTAATAGCAGCAATACGAATCTGCTGGTAAGAGCGACCATCAATCCATTGGAATACCTGCTTAAGAGAGCTATCCTGAAAATTAACGGCAGAGAGGTTGCTTACGATGACAGTATATTTAGCTCGGATACCACAGTTGATTTCAATTTAGGGGCATCCACGAACGCGCAATTGCAAAGCATGATAAAAAATGGTGGTGTGGTTTCGGTGACAATGATAGACCTCAACGACAAGGCGGTAGAAAGTATAGTCAATCCTACTTTACTGACCAATTTCACTTCAGCGTCATTGCAGCATGATGTGCTGATGTTTAGTGGTCCAGTGCAGCTTGCTGCTGGTCATGTGGCGTCTTCAGATGTGGTGACCTTAGCGACACCGGTGGCATTGATTGGGCAAGCACATCAAGCACTTAGTTTGGAAGTAATATCTACCTGATTGAAAAAAGGCACATCACGGTCTTGCTGTGATGTGCCAAGGGGAATCGTAAAAAGGGAAATAAAGTTGCTGCTTGGCTTTTGCTTAGCCAGTTTTTTTGCGGCTGACCACGAGGCTGGCAATTATTGAGCTGCCGAGCAAGGTGCCGATAACGATCAGTGAGATGCTGGTTGGTACATGCATCCATTTCACGATAAGCATCTTGATACCGACAAACATCAACACAAACGCCAGGCCGAATTTCAGCAGATGGAAGCGGTCTGCCATATCTGCCAGCAAGAAATACAGTGCACGCAAGCCCATGATGGCAAAGATATTTGATGTGAACACGATGAACGGGTCAGTCGTCACAGCAAAAATCGCCGGTATCGAATCAACAGCAAAAATCACGTCGGATATTTCTATCAGGATCAACACCAGGAACAAGGGGGTGAAAAAGCGCTTACCGTTTTCCTTGATGCTGAATTTTTCCGCATGAAACTCTTTGGTGAAAGGCAGCAGTTTTTTCGCCAGACGCAAGACTGGATTTGCTTCCAGATCAGGTTCCTGTTCAGCTGCCACCAGCATGCGCATACCTGTGATCAGCAAGAAAATACCAAACAGATACAGCACCCATGAGAACTGCGCTACCACCCAGCTACCAGCCAATATCATGATAATTCGCATGACGATGGCACCCAGTACGCCGTACAGCAAAACCTTGCGCTGGTATTGGGGCGGCACTGCAAAGTGACCAAAGATCAGCAGGAAGACAAATACATTATCAACCGACAGGGATTTTTCTATGACGTAGCCGGTCAGAAATTCCATGGCCTTGGCCGTAGCCACTTCACGACCAACGGTGTCAGACAAATAAATCCACAGACCAAAATCGAATAACAAGGCCAGGCTGACCCAGACGATAGACCATGCCGCCGCTTCCCTGACGCTGACTTTATGAGCGCGCGAACCACCAAGGGCCAGCACGTCGATTGCCAACATGAGTAAAACAAAAGCGATAAATACTGCCCACATCCAGGGCTGAGCGACGGAATGGATCATTTCTTATTCTTTCTCAATAAAGCCCAGCAAGTGCAAGAGGCTGGTGAACAGGTTAAAGATGGTGACGTACAGGCTGACAGTCGCCATGATGTAATTGGTCTCGCCACCGTGAATGATGTTGCTGGTTTCGAACAGGATCATGCCCGACATCAACAAGACCATGACGGCAGAAATCGTCAACGACAGGGCAGGGATCTGGAAGAAAATCGCACCCAGACTGGCAACAAAAGCGACCAGCATACCCACCATCAAAAAGCCCGCCATGAAACTGAAATCACGTTTGCTGATCAGTACATAAGCAGACAAGCCCATGAAGATCAAACCTGTCATGGCCATGGCTGTCATCACGATGCCGGTACCGCCTGGCATACCCAGATAACGTGTCAGCATAGGGCCAAGGGTATAACCCATGAAGCCGGTCAGGGCGAACACAGATGCAATACCCCAACCACTGTTTTGCAATTTAGTGGTCGCAAATAGCAAGCCAAAGTACCCCACTAAAGTCAGCAAGATGCCGGGACCCGGAATATTGAAGGCAACAGTTGCTGCCGCGGTCACTGCTGAAAACAGCAATGTCATGGACAACAACATATAAGTATTGCGCAAGACTTTATGGCCGGCGCTGACATTACTGTCTCTATAGGCGACGGTTTGTGCATCACTGGCAGAACGACTCAAGATTTTCATGCTTTTCTCCTGAAATGTTGGAGCCACGCATATACGCAAAATGGCTTCACCTTCTCAACAGAAGGTAGAGCTAGTGTAGACCTGGTGGATAAACAAGAAAAGTCGAATATAATTGAATAAATAGTCGTATAAACCGATGTATTGCCAAATAGACCAAAATCATATGCCCAGCCTTAATTACAAGCATTTGCATTACTTCTGGATGGTGGCCAAGGCTGGAAGTATTGCCCGTGCCAGTGAGCAATTACATCTGACGCCGCAAACCATTAGCGGACAACTGAGCCTGTTTGAAGAAATCCAGGGTGAAGCCCTGTTTCGTAAAAATGGGCGTAACCTGGAATTGACTGAGGCAGGGCACCTGGTTTTAAGCTATGCCGATGATATTTTTGCTCTCGGACAAGAGTTGGAAGAGGTCTTGCACCATAGACCCACGGCACGTACCGTGCAGTTAAGAGTGGGTGTATCTGATGCCTTGCCCAAAACCCTGGCGTATCGCTTGCTGGAGCCAGCCCTGAAGTTGCCGCAAACCTTGCGCATCAATTGCCGCGAAGGCAAGCTGGAAGTCTTGCTGGCTGACCTGGCGACCCATAAGCTCGACGTCGTCATGTCGGATAGCCCTATGCCAGTCAGTGCCAATGTGCGCGGATATAGCCATCAACTGGGGGAGTGTGGCATCAGTTTTTTTGCGACCAGGGGTTTGCTGGAACAATATCCACAAACATTTCCGCAAAACCTGGAAGCTGCACCTTTTTTATTGCCGGGAGAAGATGCTGCCTTGCGAGCCCGTTTATTGCAATGGTTTGATCATCAGGGTTTGCATCCACGTATTGCCGGTGAATTTGATGACAGTGCGCTCATGAGTGCCTTCGGCCAGGCCGGTGCTGGTTTTTTTGCAGCGCCGACGGTCGTTGCTGACCTGGTCATGCGCCAGTATGACGTGCAGTTACTCGGGCAGACCGATGAAATCAGGGAGCAGTTTTATGCCATTTCGGTACAGCGTAAATTGACCCATCCGGCAGTGCTTGCCATCAGCCGGGCTGCCCGTGATGATTTGTTTGCTATGGGTGATGAATGATACTGCCTTAAGAGTAATGCATAAAAAAAAGCGACAGCATGCGCTGTCGCTTTTTAGCTTTTTTGGCTGAGGCCGGTTACGGCCAGCAAGTCTGGATTATCGGCGACCCAACAGAGTCTTGATATTTTTATCCATAGGGATAGCATAATCAACCGAGCTGATCACGGTATTGTCACTAGGTTTGACCAGTTTCAAATTCACAAAAACCAGTTTGTCGCCTTCGGCATAAGTGCCGACGATGACTGCCTGGGCACTATGATTTTGAGCCACATCCTTGATTTCACGGGTTAGCAGCAATTCGCCAACATTTTGCTTCATGAATACCTTGTCGCGGAATTTCATTTCCACCATTTTGTAGTCACGACGGGTGAACTGACCCGAAATCTGTTCAGCAATGATGCGGCCAAATGTAGAAGACTCTTCGAGGAAGTTGATATTGGCAAGAGTAGCGATAATCAATGGACGCGAAGGATCAAGCTTCAAACCAGCATTGTTGATCAGTGCATCTGCTGCACGCTGATTAGCCGGGATGAATTCATTGGATTCAGCATCTTTCCATGTCGGAACAGGGGATGCGGCAGCTGGTGGCGGAGTATTACCCAGACCCAGATTGGCACAAGCACTGAGTGCAATAGCTGAAGCGATGACGAGAGCTGCACTTTTCATCATTATTGGCCTCCAACGACACGGAAGTTGAAATCAGTGTCTCTATTGTAAAGTGTCCAATCCATATCAGCGACATAGTAAGCATCGGTACGGCGAGCGATATATTGCGAGTTTTTCACCAGTGATGTTGTCACGATCAGCTCATGCTTGGGTGTAGCGCCCCTGGCATATTCCTGATTGACCCAGTTGGTCCAGTCATAAGCGCCTGCCAGTGCCAGTCCGCCAAGGACTGCATCTGTTTTGACCGGTATACCCAGGCCATGCACGGCAGCAATACCTGCGCCAATCGCAGTCACGCTCACAAAACGTTTGTTTTGGTGGCGGTCAGGTGAAAAACGTACCAGCTGAGTTTCGATATTGACAACTTGCGCAGTACCGTCATTGATTTTCCTGACAACTACACCCTGATTGACGAGGGAAGTAATGATCTGAGTGTAGAAAGCCTGAGTAAATTGGCTATCTTTCTCTGGCGGCATGACATAAACCGGTGCGCCTATCTTGTCGGTTCCGAGTTTGATTTGCTCTGCTACATCTTTCGCGATGACGAGCCAGTGCGACGCCGCTTGCAATTTATTTTGCGTCGTCGTCGGAAAATTGCCTGCTAAGGGCGTTTCACTGTATGGAGTTGCACAACCTGCCAACAGCGCGGCTGCCAGGGCAATGGGAAGAAATTTCTTCATGAGCTCACCTTTTTTTAGGTCTTAGTCAGAGTTTTTGTTATCGAAAACGAAAATGGCAATAATTCAGTGTAAGAGAATACAACAAGTAGCCGCAGGCAACAAAGATTTTGCTTGCAGCAAGGCATTAATTGAACTATTCCCGCAGATATCATGCACAGACCACTGTTTATTAAGGAAAGTTGTAGCTTTTTTGCTTCATTTTTTTCAGCTAACTGAAAAAATGTCCCTCAATTAAAGCAAATCCTTGTAGGAAATCTGTCACTGAAAGTCGTTTGCCACCGGGTTTTTGCAATTCAGTCAAGCCGAGCGAGCCTTGACCACAGGCAACGATAACACCTTGCTCTGCATTCGCCGATAGTATTTGCCCAGGTTTATGGTTACCAGTTGTTTCAAGCAGCTTTGCACCCCACACTTTGATGGTGGTTTCAGCATACTGAGCATGGGTACCGGGAAAGGGATTGAAGGCACGTATTTTTCTTGCAAGTACCTCTGCAGGCAAGTTGAAGTCCAGGCCAGCTTCTTCTTTACTGATCTTGGACGCATAGTTGACACCAGCCTCGGGCTGTATGGTTGCCGGGAGCGTGCCAGCTTGCAACTGTTGCAAAGCAGCAACAATCATTTCACCACCCATTGCCGCAAGTTTGTCATGCAGGATGCCGGTAGTATCTGTATCTGTAATGGCAATACTTTGCCTGAGCAACATGGGGCCGGTATCCAGACCTTCTTCCATTTGCATGATGGTGATGCCAGTCTCGGTGTCGCCTGCTTCTATCGCTCTGTGAATAGGGGCGGCACCACGCCAGCGAGGCAAGAGCGAACCATGGATATTCAGGCAACCCAGACGTGGGATGGTTAATACCGAGAGTGGCAGGATCAGGCCATAGGCAGCCACCACCATGACATCATGGGGCGTGCTATTGAGCAGATCATGCGCTTCTTTGGCAATGTCAGGATATTTGCCATCCAGTCGCAGAGACTGTGGCTGCGCCACAGCTATGCCATGCTGCAAGGCAAATTGCTTGACGGCAGAGGCATGCAATTGCATGCCACGCCCTGCCGGGCGGTCTGGCTGAGTCAGTACCAGAGGCACTTCAAAACCCGCCGCATGGATGGCCTGCAGGGCGGTAGCGGCAAATTCCGGGGTTCCGGCAAAAATAACACGCATTAACGTTCAGCCCGTCTGCGTTGCTCTTCGCGTTCTTCCTTCTGCAGCTTGGTTTTGATACGGTTACGTTTCATTGGCGACAGGTATTCGACAAATACCTTGCCTTTCAGATGATCCATTTCATGCTGTATGCAGACTGCCAGTAAGTCAGTTGCGTGGATTTCAAATGGCTTGCCATCAGCATCCAGGGCGCGTACCTTGACTTCGGCCGGGCGTTCCACACCATCATAAATGCCGGGTACAGACAGGCAGCCTTCGTCATAAACCTTGCGTTCTTCACTGGTCCAGAGTATTTCTGGATTAATGAATACCTGTAGCTGGTCATTGGTTTCTGAAACGTCAATGACCACCAGTTGCTCGTGCACATCGACCTGCGAAGCAGCCAGGCCAACGCCGGGTGCGTCGTACATGGTTGCGGCCATATCGGCGACCAGAGTTTTCAGGCGTTCATCAAATTGTGTTACCGGTTTTGCCACTTTATGGAGGCGCGCGTCGGGGTAGCGCAGTATATTTAGTATCGTCATAAGACTTTTCACAACAAGCTTTGATGCTTATTGCGCAGTTTTTCTTGCTAGTTCAAGGATTTATGGGCAGAATTTGATTCAATTTGGCAAGTTTTGCAAGATTGCGCCTGCCTGCGCGCCTTCACTTGCGGTATTGCAGTATTTTGCATCGGATATTATTCATGAAAAAGTTTAGCACAATCGCTTCCATCTTCGCTGTCAGTCTTCCCCTGATTTCTACCGGGGCGCTTGCGGCTGGTGGACAGGCAACCACGGCACAGGCGCAAGCCGTTGCCAGCAAAACCAAGTGCGAATTCTTGCCAGAGGCACCAGACAAGCATGTCGTCGTCAAAGGGGATACGCTGTGGGGCATATCCAGCATGTTCCTGAAAAACCCCTGGTGCTGGCCTGTGGTCTGGGGCATGAACCAGGAAGATATCAAGAACCCGCACTGGATATATCCTGGCCAGATCGTCTATTTTGACCGTGTCAATGGCCGCTTGCGTCTTGGTAATCCAGGCGGCGTGCCAACCGTTAAGTGGAATCCAAAATCGCGTGTTCAGGGCTTGGGTGAAAATGCCATCCCGGCTATTGCGGCGTCTGTGATAGAGCCGTTCCTGTCCCAGCCTTTGATATTGGAAGACGATGACCTGGCTGTCGCGCCGCGCATTATTGCCACCAAGGAAGGTCGCGTCAACCTGGGTCTGAATGAACAGGCTTATGTCCGGGGTGAACTGGATGGCAGCACCTCGTTCCAGGTTTTCCGTCCGGGCGTGCCTTTGCGCGACCCCGTCACCAAGGCCATCATCGCCTACGAGGCCGTGTACCTCGGTACGGTCAAGCTAGAACGCGAAGGCAATGACGAGAGTGACGTGCATACTTTCTCTGTCGTCAGGTCAAAACAAGAAATGGCAGTGGGTGATCGTCTGATGCCTATTCCTCCTTCCCCGATTTTGAATTATGTGCCGCATCCACCTAAAGAAGATGTTGATGCCCGTATCGTATCCGTCTATGGCGGTGTCGGTTCGGCAGGTCAGAACCAGATCGTTTCTATCAATCGCGGCAAGAATGATGGCTTGAATATAGGTACAGTCCTCACTTTGTATAACTATGGCAGAGTGATACAGGATAAAACCGATGCCAATAAATCAGTCAAACTGCCAGATGAACCTATTGGTGATTTGTTTATCTTCCGTGTATTCAATAATGTCTCCTATGGCCTTATCATGCAGGTGAAAGATATCGTCAAAGTGGGTGACGCAGCTAAATCGCCAAGATAATTCCGCTTGCTGATGGCGCTTGGTTTGGATGTACACCAGGATTTGAGTGCCTGGTTAAGGCTGGAACAAACGCCAGGAGTTGGCAATGAGTCCGCACGCCGTTTGCTCGCTGTATTTGGTCTGCCTGAGCACATCTTTGCTGCGAGTCATGCCGCCCTCAGTGAAGTAGTCACACCAAGACTGGCCAAGGCCTTGCTGGCCAGTTCACCTGACTTTCAGCAGCAACTGGACAAGACCCTGGCCTGGCAAGAACAGCCAGGTAATCTGATATTGACACTGGCGGACGCAGGGTATCCACGTGCCTTGCTGGAAATCCCTGATCCCCCACTGATGTTGTACGTCAAAGGCCGTGCTGCCTTGCTGGAGGCTGCCACGGTCGCCGTTGTTGGTAGCCGTAATGCCACCGTGCAAGGCATACGCAATGCTGAGCAATTTTCCGAATCTTTAAGTAATGCTGGCCTGTGTATCAGCTCCGGTCTGGCTGCTGGCATTGATGCCGCCGCTCATCAGGGGGCTTTGCGCGGCCCGGGCTCGACTATTGCAGTCATAGGTACAGGTGCCGATATTGTTTACCCTGCACGCAACCGTAATCTGGCACACCTGATTGCAGAAGGCGGCTGTATCGTCAGTGAATACTCACTTGGCACACCGGCATTGGCGCCTAATTTTCCTCGTCGCAACCGTATCATCTCAGGCTTGGCCAAGGGAGTATTGGTGGTTGAGGCTGCTGCGCAATCTGGTTCACTGATCACTGCCCGTATGGCAGCGGAACAAGGGCGGGAAGTATTTGCCATCCCGGGGTCTATCCACTCACCTTTGTCCAGGGGTTGCCATCAGTTAATCCGTCAAGGTGCCAAGTTGGTGGAATCCGCGCAGGATATATTGGAAGAATTGCAATTGCAGTCGGTGCCATTACCTGCACCGCATACATTGGCAAAGCCCGGTGCTGTGCATATGGATACATCTGAGGCTGGCCTTTTAAAAGAAATCAGCTTTGATCCTGTCCATATGGATATGCTGGCCAGCCGCACAGGTATAGACATTTCCAGTCTGACGACAGAGTTGTTAACGCTGGAATTAAGCGGACAGCTGGAAGCTTTGCCGGGTGGTTATTACCGCCGACTTGCCTGATTGATATTTGATGACAAATTGGCAGGGGCTTGTTTGAAATCGCTGCAAAGGCTACAGTAGCAGCATGTTTGATATTCTTGTTTACCTCTACGAAACCTATTATCGTCCGGATGCGTGTCCTGACACGGCGGCTTTGACTAAAAAATTGTCGGCGGTTGGTTTCCCTGAGGATGAAATTTCCGAGGCGCTGGACTGGCTGACGGGTCTGGCTGTGAATACAGCTGAACCAGCTACGGCAGCACCTGTTTCCAAGGGTTTCAGGATTTATGCTGAGCAGGAAATTGTCGCTTTGGGCACGCCAGCCCTGGGTTTCATACAATTTCTTGAGTCTGCCGGATTACTTAATGCCAATCAACGCGAAATCGTGATTGAGAGGGCATTAGTTGTCAATGAATCACCTCTGCCGCTGGATAAACTGCGCATTATTGTTTTAATGATGCTGTGGAGCCAGGGCGCCGAGCCTGACATGCTGATGTTCGATGAATTATTGTTGTCAGATGACGACAACACGGGCAGGCTTTTGCATTAATCATTTCCTAAATGGAATTTTTATGACAAAAATCGCGCATAGATTGCGGTTTTTCGTCTATCACGTTTATCATTCCCCGCAAATTTAGGTTAGTCTTACGCTTATTTTGCGAAATGTTGCCTATTAGACATTGGCAACCACGCTTTACCCTATTCGAGAATCCCGAAATGACAAAAACGCTCATCATTGCCGAAAAACCCTCAGTCGCTAATGACATAGCGAAAGCGCTGGGTGGCTTCACCAAGCATGATGATTATTTTGAATCAGACAACTATGTACTTTCTTCCGCAGTAGGCCATTTGCTGGAAATTACGGTTCCGGAAGAATACGACGTCAAACGTGGTAAATGGAGTTTCACCCATTTGCCAATGATACCGCCGCATTTTGCCCTGAACCCGATTGCCAAGACTGAATCGCGTCTGAAGGTATTGAATAAGCTGATCAAGCGCAAGGATGTCACCGGCCTCATCAACGCATGTGACGCGGGCCGCGAAGGTGAGTTGATTTTTCGTCTGATTGCCCAGCATGCCAAGGCTAAGCAGCCAGTCAGCCGTCTGTGGCTGCAATCCATGACGACAGGTGCGATACGCGATGGCTTCCAGAAATTGCGCAGCGATGCAGAAATGATGCCTCTGGCTGACGCAGCCCGTTGCCGCTCCGAGGCAGACTGGCTGATCGGTATCAATGGCACCCGTGCGATGACTGCCTTCAATTCCAAGGAAGGCGGTTTTTATCTGACTACTGTGGGCCGCGTGCAGACGCCAACCTTGTCCATCGTGGTTGAACGTGAAGAAAAGATCAAAAAATTTGTCTCCCGTGATTATTGGGAAGTGAAGGCAGAGTTTGTTTGCGCCGCCGGTATTTATGAAGGCCGCTGGCAAGACCACCAGTTCAAGAAAGACGAACACGATCCTGAGAAAAAGGCTGAGCGCCTGTGGAGCAAGGCAGCTGCCGAATCCATCGTGGCCGCGTGCCGTAACCGCCAGGGCAGCGTCACTGAAGAATCCAAACCGGCGACGCAAATAGCGCCTGCCTTGTTTGACCTGACCAGTTTGCAACGCGAGGCCAATGCCCGTTTCGGTTTTTCAGCCAAGAATACCCTGGGTCTGGCTCAGGCCTTGTATGAAAAACACAAGGTATTGACTTACCCACGTACCGATTCCCGTCATTTGCCGGAAGATTACCTGCCTACGGTGAAAGACACTCTGGGCACGATCTCTGATACGAACAACTACCATCAGTTCGCTTCACAAATCCTGAAAAACAACTGGGTCAAGCCGAACAAGCGTATTTTCGACAACACCAAGATCAGTGATCACTTTGCGATCATTCCTACTGGTCTGGCACCAAAGAATTTGTCTGAACCTGAACAAAAACTGTATGACCTGGTGACGCGCCGTTTCCTGGCCGTGTTTTTCCCGGCGGCTGAGTTTCAGGTGACGACTCGCATTACCGAAGTATCCGGCCATCAGTTCAAGACTGAAGGCAAGGTCATGACCAGCGCTGGCTGGCTGGCGATATACGGCAAAGATGGTCTGGAAGAAAAAGATGGCGAGAGCAAAGGCACCCTGGTGCCAGTTGCCAAAGGTGAGAAGGTCCAGACCGAGCAGATTACTGCGAATGCACTGGTCACCAAACCACCTGCCCGTTACAGCGAGGCAACCTTGTTGTCCGCCATGGAAGGCGCCGGCAAACTGGTCGATGACGGTGACCTGCGTGAAGCCATGGCAGGCAAAGGGCTGGGTACACCAGCTACCCGTGCTGCCATCATCGAGGGTTTGCTGAACGAGAAATACCTGTTGCGCGAAGGCCGTGAAATGATGCCTACCGCCAAAGCCTTCCAGTTGATGACCCTGTTGCGCGGTTTGGGCGTAGATGAACTGACCTCACCAGAACTGACCGGTGAGTGGGAGTACAAGCTTTCGCAAATGGAAAAAGGCAAGATCAGCCGTGAAGAATTCATGCGCGAGATTGCCCAGATGACCCAGATCATCGTCAAGCGCGCCAAGGAATACGATAACGACACTATCCCGGGTGACTATGCAACCTTGCATACACCCTGCCCGCATTGCGGTGGTGTGGTCAAAGAGAATTATCGTCGCTTTGCCTGTACCAAGTGCGAATTCTCCATGAGCAAGACACCTGGTAGCCGTCAGTTTGAAGTTGCTGAAGTGGAAGAGTTACTGGCCAAACGTGAAATCGGCCCGCTGCAAGGCTTCCGTTCCAAAATGGGACGCCCATTTGCAGCCATTTTGAAGATCGTGCCGGACACTGAGCACAATAACCTGAAGCTGGAATTTGATTTTGGCCAGAACCAGGACGAAGGTGAAGATGGGGAACCTGTCGATTTTTCCGAACAAACTTCGCTCGGACCTTGTCCAAAATGCGGTAATGGCGTGTATGAAATGGGCCTGGCCTATGTCTGTGAAAAATTCATGGCAAAACCCAAGACTTGCGATTTCCGCAGTGGCCGCATCATCCTGCAGCAAGAAATTCTGCCTGAGCAGATGGGCAAATTGTTGAATGACGGCAAGACAGACTTGTTGCCTGGCTTTATCTCGCAACGTACCCGCCGCCCATTCAAGGCTTTTCTGGTGCGCGGCAAGGATGGCAAGGTCAGTTTTGAATTTGAAGAGCGCAAGGCCAAAGCCCCTGCTGCTGGCAAATCCAAGGCCAAGGCAGAGCCTGATGCGGAAGGTTCGGTTGCAGTTGCGGCCACCAAAGTGACCAGGGCCAAGGCCACAACTGCAGCTAAAGCAGCACCCGCAAAAAAAACCGTAGTCAGGAAAAAGAAGGCGGCCTGATCATTTATCCTGTGTGAATCGGGATAAACTCTAGGTGGAAAGTGTCAAATCTGGCACTTTCCTGGCAGAGTCAGTCATTTTCGCGTATTGTTAAAAGGTGATTTTCTAGATATAGGGTGCACATGGTCGCAAACGAGTCTTTATCCAGTGCTCGCGCTGAATTTACTCATGCATTTAATCATGCAGTACCCGGCATTCTGCCCGAAGCTTTGGAAGCATTGCTGACCAAGGCGAATTACAACGGCACTTCCTCGGCAGATAAAAGCCGCATTGTCAGTGCGCGCGCCATCCTGCCAGAAAAATGGGATGCCATTTCCCGCGCCATGCCTGTCCACCTTGAGCAATTACTGGACCGCAGTATTACCACCGCCTACAGCACCTTCAGGCCAGCCTCTGCTTTAGGCCAGGTAACTGAACTGGCTCTGCTGGACTCTTCTACCTTTGAGACTACACTGCGTTTTAATGAAATGACGCAGAATTTCCGCGATAAAGCCGGGCAAGCCTTGCTGGATTTGAATATCCGTATCGCGGTCTTATTTGGGCAAGATGATATACGCGAAAGGGAAAATCCCTTCCGGCCTTATTTGCTGGCGCGTTGTGTTTTTCTTGCGGTGGAAGAGCAGAAATTGCTGCCAGATACAGAAGCCATACTGATAGAACAACTGGGTGAAACCATGGCTGGCACCATGTCTGCCATCTATGAAGCGGCCAATGCAGCTCTGGAACGACAGGGCATCAGTGCGAATCTGGCACTCAAGATCAGCAAGGCGCCAGAATCACAACAGACCCGCAACCCAGCTGCTGGACAACAGGGCGGATTCGGTGGGGCAGGTGGCTCCGGTGGCACTGGTGGCGCAAGTGGAGGTGCTTATTCCACCATGCAGGCAGGTGTTTTTCCGGGCGCACAAGGTCCAGGCCAGGGCCAAGTCCAGGTACAAAACCAGGGCGCTTTCCCGGCGGCACAACAGACTGCCATGGCCAGCCCTGGTGTGCGCCTCGAACAATTATTTCAAACGGTACGTGGCAAGCCCTTGTCTCTGCCTGCGGCCACTCCGGTACTTGCACAAAATGCCAGCAGCATGCAGGCAGCAGCATCCAATCCCTATGCCGGAATGCCGTCTCCAAGCACTTCACCTGCCAATGCGGGTCCTGCCTGGCTGAGTGGCAACAGTGCTTTGGGTGGTGTCTTGCGCCAGGCTTTTGGTGAGGCTGCACCTGCCAGTCTCCGCAGGGATAAGCATGCAGGCGACAGTATTCCTTTCACGGTCAGGGATAACTCTCAGGCTGGATCTAATACATCAACTAATACACCTGGTCAGGCGCGCTCCGGTCAATTCGCCCACTCTGGTTTGCCAGCGTCCGTAGGTGCGGGTAGTTCTGATCAGATACAGGTACCTGCCGCCTTGGTTGCCTCGCATTTACAAAATATAGAAGCCCAGCTCAAACAAAGGGCAGACGCGCAATCGCTGCCGCCAGAAATGAGCATGGGCTTGTCCAAGGTGCTGGGACAAATGCACAAGGTCATGGTGCCTGACAGTGCATCCATGAAGGACGGGCAGGGTGAAATCCGTAACCTGATACGCGAGCAGAAAGACGCCTTATATAGCCTGGCCAAGGATACCGAAGAACAGATGAGCATAGACCTGGTTTCTATGCTGTTTGAAGTCATGCTGTGTGATGAACTGGTGCCGTTTAATATACGTATCAGTCTGGGGCGCTTGCAATTCCTCATCTTGCAACTGGCACTGAAAGAAAAAAATCTGCTCAGCGATAGCAAACACCCGGCCCGCCTTTTGTTGAACCGGATTTGCTCGATTGCCTATAGTGCCCAGCAAATCGGTGATGTTGATAACCATGTGACTGAAGAAATCGCCCGCATCATCAAGACCCTGATGCGGCACGATAGTGAAGTGCCAGAACTGTTTTCACGCATACAAAACAGGTTTGAAACCTTCATTGCCCGTGAATTGCGTACCAATAATCAGCATATACACCGCACCGTAAAAGCCCTGGGTGAAGCAGAAATCCGCTTTATGCGCTTTGCCTGTATTGCTGTGGCGATCAGCAAAGCCATGCCAAAAGTGAATGTGGAGATGTCCTTCCGCAGCTTCCTGAGGACAGAATGGGTCAGGGCAATAGAAGTGGCTGAAAGGACAGATGCCTTGTTGGCCAGACGTTATCGCCTGCTGGTCCCCGACTTGTTATGGAGTGTCTTTCCCAAGCTGGATAACGACGACAGGAACTTGCTGTCATCCATGTTGCCAAACATGGTGGGAACCTTGCGGCATGGCATGGATTTGATGGAGTTGGAAAAACCCAGACAGCAGAAACTCTTGAACTGGCTGGCAGAAGCCCATTCCAAAGCATTGCGTCCGTCAGCCGACAGCAAAAAACCGCAGGGCCTGAGCCTGCCGGCCATGCATGAGCGTTTTGAACAATTCACTAATCAGCCGGATACGATAGAACATTCCGAGGTTCATCATTATGAATTTGCCCGGGAACTGTATCAACTAGGCGTGTTTGGTGAACTGGGTTTGCATATCAGGATGCTGGATAAGGAAGTTCAGAAGCAAGTCCCACCTGCAGAAGGTGTCATCACTGTTAATACCCCCGCTGAACCAGAGCTCAATCCAGCCTACCTTGAACGCATAGTCTGCGGTGCGCTGATTGATTTAAAAACCGAGAAGCTCAATGCCAAGGCTTGCCTGCGCTGGGTAGATCCGAATCTGATCTATGTCGTGCTGAGCATGAAAGGGGATGAATTTCCTTCCGTACTCAGCATACGTGTGCTTTGTGAATTGCTGGATTCAGGCAAATTGCGTTTTGTGGAAGATGAACCTCTGTTTGAGCGTGCCATCCACACCCTGCTCAAGTCTGCTGATGAAGTCGATAATGTGCGGGTTTAAAAAAACCGGCCATACCAGATTCATCAGCTCAGATTTTCTAGTCGTCAGTACTATCCAGGTCCGGCTCAAAGAAACACCACTTCGCCTGTGGCCAATTGCTTTGTATGCCGTCTTCCACTTCATTGATGGCAGCAATCAGCGCCTGGTCAGAACCCTGTGGACGCATTTTTGCCTGTACCGCGATCATTAACTGCTCACCCCATTGCAGGGTAATCAGGTTGATGACGTGATCGACTTGCGGGTGGCTGGCTATATGCGCGCGTATAGCTTCATTCACTTCCGGCGCAGCAGACTCGCCAGTAATCATGGCCTTGACTTCCCTGATGACAAAAAATGCAACAGCCATCAATAGTATGCCCACGACGATGGAACCAATCGCATCCCAGATCGGGTTACCAGTCACCACCGACAGCACCACTGCAACAAAAGCCACAGCCAGGCCAGCCAGGGCAGCGATATCTTCACCTGCCACCACCATCAATTCAGATTGACGGGTTTCTCTGAACCAGTGAAAGAAAGATTTGCCGCCAGAAATCTTGCGTATCTCCAGCATCGCCCCGTAGAGTGAAAATGCTTCCAGGGCGACAGAAATACCCAGCACTACCAGCGCCACCATAGGATTCTTCAGAGGTTCAGGATGCTTCAGGCGTTCTACACCCTCCATGACAGAAAACGCACCGCCCAAAAAGAACAACAGCAAAGCCACCATCATGGCCCAGAAGTAAACCACGCGCCCATACCCCATAGGGTGGGACGCGTCTGGTGCACGCTTGGCTTCCTTGATACCTACCAGCAAAAAAATCTGATTAATACAATCCGCCGTGGAATGAATAGCTTCCGCCAGCATGGCCCCCGACGCCGTAAAGATGGCCGCGCCAAATTTAGCCAAGGCAATACCGCCATTGGCACCCAGCGCATAAAAAATCGCCTTGGTAGAACCTTCTGAATTCGCAGACATGAGAATAATTAAAAG
This sequence comes from Undibacterium sp. FW305-107, assembly GCF_058788535.1. Lineage (NCBI taxonomy): Bacteria > Pseudomonadati > Pseudomonadota > Betaproteobacteria > Burkholderiales > Oxalobacteraceae > Undibacterium > Undibacterium sp. FW305-107. The sequence continues at coordinate 268 of NZ_JBYTAV010000011.1, read as the reverse complement.
TGAGAAAAACCTAACCTTACTTGATTTCTCTGCAAATAATCAATTAGGCATTCGGAATGTTTGCTTTTGCAGAATTTGTTTTTGGTTGATACACAGAGAGCTGTTTAGCTTGATAAAGTCCCCGTCACTTCGCGAAGCAATGCCAGCATTTCTCAAAGCTGTGCAAACTCCTTCCCCTTCAAGGAGAAGGTCGGGATATGGCTGGGTTTCGGTCGATGAGCGAAATGCCCATCAATATAGAAGCCCATCGGACGACGTTGATTCGTAA
>NZ_JBYTAV010000010.1:0-356285 GCF_058788535.1 Undibacterium sp. FW305-107 | reverse complement strand
AAGAATGCGGGAACCGGGATTGTGGATACCGCCAGCCTGGCCTTGAATGGCGGCTTTACCGGGCAGTTGTATCAGGTCGATCATACGGCACCAACGACCACAATAACGAATCTGAAGTTCTCCAATGACGACGGCATCAGCGGCACTGATTTCATTACTACCGCGACCCAACAAACCATCAGCGGCACATTAAGTACCGGTTTGCTCACAGGTGAAACAGTACAAGTCTCGCTCGACAATGGTACGAACTGGATCAATGCAACAGCAGCATTGGGTAGTAGTAATTGGACATTACAAAATCAGACTGTCAGTGGCAACAATACCCTTAAGGTCAGAGTCGCCGACCTTGCCGGTAATAGTGGGACTACGCTACAGCAAGGTTATTCCATCCTGAACTATGACAACGACAATACAGGTACCAAACCTTCTGACACGACCATTCCTGTCACCGATCCTGATGTGGATGGTGACGGCATACTGCAAGCCATAGAAGCAGAAGTGCCAAACTGGCTAGGTAGTGGGAAGGGTGACGGCAATGGTGATGGCAAAGCTGACCAGTCACAGAAAGAAGTAGGTTCCTTGCCTTGGAATAATGGCAGTCTGGTTAATACTCACTACGCGACCTTGAGCATCGATCAGTCACTCGCCCTGTCTCAAACGACGACCTCAGCCAGCCCGCTCAATCTGCCAAATGATTTGCAATTGCAATATGGTCTGATCAGCAGTCAGGTCAATGGAGTAGGTATGGGCAAGGACGTCAGTCTGTCCATTTATACCGATAAGCTTGGTTCGGTAAATGGCTACTGGGTACAGGACAAAGCTGGCAACTGGACTAACATCGCCAGCAATATCACAAATGTGGATGGCAAGTTGAAGGTAGACTTCAAGATCACAGATGGTGGCGTGTTTGATGCGGATGGCAAGGTCGATGGCAAGATCAGCTTTAGTGGCGGGCTGGGCTTTAAAACCAGTTCATTGCCAGGTGACAAAGACGGTGATGGTATCCCGGATGCAATCGAAGTTAAAGTCGGTACCAAGCTGGATGTCAAAGACAATGATGTGTTGCACCGCTCTGACTTGTTTGCCATGCAGCTCTACCGTGATGTGCTGTTCCGTGAAGCCGATACGGCAGGGGTACAGTACTGGCAGGGGCAGATAGACAGCGGCAAGATGAGCCGTGCCCAGGTAGCGGCATCCTTCATGGAGTCGGCTGAATTCCAGGGCGGTATCGGTGGTATCACGCGTCTGTACTTTGGTGCCTTCGACCGCTTGCCTGACCGTGAAGGTCTGGCTTACTGGATGCAGGCGCAAAAAGATGGCATGAACCTCTCCAAGATCAGTGCTTCCTTTGTGTCCAGTGCAGAGTTCCAGAAAACCTATGGCGCATTGGATAGCACGGCCTTTGTAGACCGGGTCTATCAGAATGTCTTGCACCGTAGTTCAGATGCAGCAGGCAAGGCTTACTGGCTGGGGCAACTGGGTAATGGTCTGTCTCGTGGCGATATGCTGGCGGGCTTTACCGAGTCGACCGAGTTCAAGGCGAATTCGCACTCCAAAGTATCACTGACGCTGGATTACATCGGTCTATTGGGTCATGCACCGGATCAGGTGACGTTTGATGCATTACTCAGTCAATCGGGTATGGATATGGTCACCCTGATTGGGCAGTTTATTAATTCACCTGAGTACCTGGCGAGATTTATGGCTTGATTTACTGATACCCTACTGCAGCAAAGCATGCTTTTGCTGCAGTAGCTCGCTATCTGCCATTGACTGCCTGATTGCATCAATCAATCCCACAGCTCCTTGTGCTGTTGCCATCTGCAAGGCCTGCTCAAGTGTTTCACTGGCGAGTCCGATATCACCCTCTTGCATGTGACACAAACTGCTCAAACGCAGCAAGTCCGCATGACAGTAATAATCCTCGTATTTGTCAATTTCGTTTAGCGTCTTTGCCAGCAAAGATTTTGCTTCATCCCAGCATTGCAGTTTGATTAGCGTGCTTGCCAAAACCCAACTGGCCGTGGTGGTGCCAGCCCGATAGGCACTGTGCAAATTTTCTGCGGCTTGCAGGGCAGGCATGATGTCTTTGAGTTTGTTGCTATTGGTATGTGCAGAAAGATAAAACAGGCTATTCATGCTTTGCCATAACGGAAATCCAAATTGTGTCCCCAGTTGCACACCCTCTCCTGCCAGCTTGGCAGCTTCATCCATTTGACCAGCAGTCCAGCACATGGCAGTATTGAAAGTCAGCATAAAGCATAAGGCATGGCTTTTTTTGCGCTCCCTGGCCAGCAAGGTACTTTCCGTTGCCAGTTCATGGGCATAGGCATCGCCCAAAAACCATAGGTTCCAGCACAGGAAGGCGCGTATCAGTATCTCAAGATCTTCACCCCAATAGCACTGCCGCTCTTCAAGGCTGAGTGTCTCGGCGATAGACAATCCTTCCTGTTGATAGCGCAATGCCTCTACAAACAGCCCACGCCAGAACAATGAATTACCAAGCGAAAAACAGGCCATCAGGCGCTTGGCTGGCGTATTTGCCAACTCCTCCAGGCGTCGCGCTATACCCAGGCCATCGCTCTTGCCTTGAGAACTTCCTCCCATGTACAAACCACTTAAAGCACGGAACAATGACTCTGTTTCTTCATGATCTGGTGCTGGTAAGTCATTCAAACTATCACAGACAGCCCGGAACTGCTGATGCCCCAACTGGGATCCATACCCCTGACACAACAGGGCGGCATTACCCATGGATAAACGCAGGGAAATTTGCAAATGCGCCAACCCGGACTGTGGCTGCAAGGCGATATCCAGTGCCTTGCCAAAATCATGCAAGGCATCCATGGCGAATTCACTCGCCAATGCTTTCTGGCCGCTGATGGTCCACATGGCGGCTGCCTGTTGAAAGTCATGTGCTTCTTCAAAATGCCGGGCAATTTCTGCACTCGCTATGCCAGGCTCATTGAGCAAATGCTCTGCGACACGCAGATGTGCAGTCCGCCTCTGTTTTTCAGGAAAACTCTGGTACGCTGCATCGGCAATCAAGGCATGTTGAAAGCGATAGTGCCCATGCTGTGCGCCTGCTTGTATCAGGCGATAGCTAATGGCCAGTTGCAGTGGACCAGCTACATCTTCGTCGGGCAACAAACCACTGAGTATACGCGCATTAAAGTTGTTCCCTATGACGGCTGCCATTTGCAAAATATTCTTGTATGGCCCGAGCTTATCCAACTCGCTCTGCAACAATTCCTTAACCGGTATCAGATGATGCTGTCCGTCTTCTGTACGGCTGCGGGTAAGCCTTTCAATAAACAGGGGAACACCACCACAATCATGCGCTATGCGCGTTTGTTCTTGTGCTGACAAAATATGGCGGTGATCACAGGCCGCGACCATTTGCTCCGCAGCAGCAAAGGCAAGCGGGCTCAGTTCAATGACAACGGGCGAGGCACCCGCATGTTCCAGTGGAGCGTCTGGTCTTGTTGTTACCAATAGCAATAGCTGTTGTTGTTCCAGGCTGCCCGCATAACGGGCCAGAAATTCGCGGGTAGCGAAATCTGACCAGTGAAAATCATCAATCAATACAAGGCAAGTCTTTTGCCTGGACAATTGATCAAACAAAGTGCCCAGCGCTGCAAATACCTGGTTCTTGCTATCCGTTTCCACTTGCATGCTCTGGTCAAACAGAGAAATAAGCGCATGGAGCGTCGCTTCTTCTGGCTCATAAGCCGGTACCAGTTCCCGCAAACATGCCCTTATTCTGCGCGGATATTCATCCGCTTTCAAAGGCGACAAGGCAAACAACTCAGCCAGTGCTTGTCGTAAGGCTGCCAAGGATTGATGCTGGTATTCAAGCGTGCAATAAATACGGATGACATGGTTTTCTGCAGTATCGAGCAGGCGGCTCACTTCGGTAGCCAGCCTGGTCTTGCCCATGCCAGCATTGCCGCACAATATCAGCCATTGTGGTTGCGCCTGCTTTGCCAACTGCCAGTGGCGCCATACAGCCTGTAACTCTTCACCGCGCCCCACCAGAGGAAATTCCTGTTGCCCCCCTGTGCTCATGAGTTGCCTTGCCAGCCTGTACTTGATTACGTCATTTGCATAGCGGTCATTTGCCAGCACTTCCGTGGCATCGTTTGTCAGCTTACTACTGATTTGCTCTGCGACCATACGGTCAAACACAATTTCACCCACCGAAGCAGACCAGCACATCTCTTGCACTTTTCTTGGCAATGCTCCAAGAAAGCGCATTTCATCAACAGTACACTGGACATTGCCAGCGCAAATACCAATGCGCAGATGCTGCCGCACTTCATCTGCAAGCATGATTTCTTGTGCAGCGTAAATACTCCTGAGGGCAGCTTGCTCGGGTTCAGTGTGCATACCAAAACTCGCATGAAAACCCTGACCAAATACTTGTTTGCAAGTCCCGCCCCACAGGCTGATTTTATCTTGCGCTGCGCAAAGTAATTGATCCATACGCAAAACCGCGTCTGCCTCATCAGCTCCCGGATGCGGCGAAAGATCAAATTCCACATAGGCAATCGTGAGCCAGCGGATTTCGGTAACAGCCCGGCTAATGGTCGAAACCTGCTTTTCCCCTGTAACTTTCTGGTCAACGACAGTTGACATGGAATCCTGTTGCAATAATCTTCTGGTCGAGGCAGACGCGCGCGTACCAAAGGCAGAAAGTAAATTCTGCTCCAGCGTATTCAACACAAAATTGGCACGCTTGAAATCACCACAGGACAACAACAGGCGTATCAGCTTTGCGGCAGTATTTTCGTTCAAGCTGTCCTGCTCCCATAGCTGATTGGCTATTGCAACAGCAGAGGCGATACGTCCAGTCTTTTCTTGCTCCCGGCAAAGTCTTGCAGCCAAATCACGCCAGCGTTCCCGCAATTGCTTACGCAACTGGTGTATCCAAGCTTGCAGATCAGTACCGACATTGAGTTCCATGCGTTCAAGGAAATCATGATTGAGCTGGCTTAGCCGTGGTTCAAAGCTTTCTGTCAGCCACGAGCAAAACAGACTGCCCGGGTCATCGGCCTGCCATTCATTAAGCAGGCTAGCAATATCCACATGTACTCGCGTATCTGAAAAATAAGCAATACTGTCGCGCCTGCTTTGTATGACCTCCGCACCGATGGACGTATTGATGACTTTGCTGAGGTTGTTGAGTACCTGGCGCAGGTTCGTCAACGCGGAGGCACCGGGCAAGTCAGGCCACAGCAGCTCTGCCAAATGCTCCCTGGCTATCCAGCGACCACTCGCTGTTGCCAGATAGGCCAACAGATAAATGGCTTTTCGATATTTAAGCTTGCCAGCGATGTCCTGACCGTCCAGTTTCAACTGGAAACTACCTAGCAAGGAAATATCAAGTTGAGAGATCGATTGATCTGGCGATGCTGAGGTGTGCATATTCTTTGAAAGTAGATACTTTTCGCTGGCGAACCTGATTGCAGACTGCAAGGGCATGAATAATAAAAACACATATACTTGTAGCCGGATAGCAATATTATAACCGGGTCACCTATTCCTCTCTTTGAATCAGCGCAAGCAAAAGCATAACTTGCATTATTAAAAATAAAAAACCCTCCCTGATAATCAAGGGAAGGTTTTATAAGTGACAAGAAATAAAAGAATCAGCCGCTATTACGCAAACCCGCAGCAATACCGTTGATGGACAAATGTATGCCACGGCGCACGCGCTCGTCTTCATCGCCCTTACGGTAGCGTTCCAGCAATTCTACCTGCACGTGATTCAATGGCGACAGATAAGGGAAGCGGTTGCGTATCGAACGTGCGAGCAAAGGATTTGCTGCCAGCAATTCATCCTGACCGGAGATAGCCTTGAGTATTGCTATCGTTGCTTCATGCTCAGCCTGTATGCGCGGGAAGATGCGGTTACGCAAGGATTCATCCTTGACCAGTTGCGCATAACGACTGGCAATGCCGATATCGCTCTTGGCCAGCACCATCTCCATATTCGACAACACAGTACTGAAAAAAGACCAGTCCTTGAACATCTCCTGCAAAGTTTGCAAACCGGTATCAGGATGTGCCTTCAGATAAGTTTGTACCGCAGAGCCAAAACCAAACCAGCCCGGCAACATCAAGCGGCACTGCGACCAGCTGAATACCCAGGGGATGGCACGCAAATCCTCTATCGCTGTCGATTTTTTACGCGATGCGGGGCGACTGCCTATGTTCAGGCCAGCGATCTCGGAAATGACTGTCGATTCCCAGAAATACTGCTCGAAACCTTCTGTTTCATAAACCAGATTACGGTAAGCTTTAAAGGCATGGTCAGACAATTCTTCCATGACTGATAAAAATTCAGGACGTGGTGCCGGTTCAGTATGTGCCAGCAAACTGGCTTCCATGGTGGCCGCAGCCAATACTTCCAGATTACGCCGTCCTACTTCAGGATTACCATATTTTGCGGTAATCACTTCACCTTGTTCAGTCAAACGGATTTGCCCCTGCACAGCACCAGCAGGTTGCGCCAGAATAGCCTGATAGCTGGGGCCGCCACCGCGACCTACTGAACCACCACGACCATGGAACAGGCGCAAACGCACCTGATGTTTAGCGAATACTTCTATCAGATCAAGCTCGGCCTTGTACAGCTCCCAGCCAGAGGTCAGGAAGCCGCCATCCTTGTTACTGTCTGAGTACCCAAGCATCACTTCTTGCGCATTGCTGCGGCTGGCGAGCAGACGTGCATAAGCAGGTATGCCAAACAGTCTGTCCATGACAGGTGCGCTGTTTTGCAAATCGCCTATGGTTTCAAACAATGGAATGATATTCACATCCACACGCCCTTCAGCAGGATGCAGCAGGCCAGATTCTTTCAAGAGCAAGGCCAGTTCCAGCATGTCAGACACACCATCGGTCTTGGAAATGATGCAGTTAGGCACGGCACCTTTACCATAGCGCTTTTGCGCGGTGCAGGCAGCACGGTAGATTGCCAGCTCAGACTGGGTTTCTTCTGAATAGCTCAGGTAAGGCGAAGCCAGTGGACGGGCCGAACTGATCTCTTTGATCAAGACTTCTATGCGCTGATCTTCATTCAAGTCCAGGTACTTCAATTCAGGATTAGCCGCTTGCAATAACTCATGCACTACACGCTCGTGCACATCTGAATTCTGGCGCAAATCCACAGGTGCCAGATAAAAACCAAAAACCTTGACTGCACGGCGTAAATGACGCAAACGGCCACGCGTGATCGCAGCAGAGCCATGGTCATACAAGGAGTGGTGGACTATATCCAGATCAGCAGCCAGTTCTTCTGCTGTCGCATATGGCTCGGCGATACCGCTAGGGTGGATGACAGGTTCCAGGCCCAGCAATTGTTTGTAGGTTGCTGACAGGCGCGCATACACACCGCTGATGGCCAGACGATAAGGTTCGTCAGAGCGGTGCGGAGAATGATCTGGTGAGCGTTCAGCCAAGGCCAGCAAGTCGTCAGAGACTTTCACCAGCAGGTTCGCCATTGACAGTTGCGAACCCAGGGTATGCAATTCTTCAAGATAGAATTTAAAGGCGCGGGTAGCCTGCATGGCCAGGGTTTTTTCCAGCACAGTGGCTGTGACGAAAGGATTACCGTCACGGTCACCGCCTATCCAGCTACCCATCTTCATGAAGCTGGGCAGTTCTGTCTGCGTCAATGCAGCGTCTTTGCTTGCCAGCAAATCTTCCAGGCCCGCATACAGATGTGGTAATTCACGCAGGAAGGTGTAGTCGTAAAAACTCAGGCCGTTTTCTACTTCATCGAGCACTGATAATTTGGAAGTGCGCAGCATGCGTGTCTGCCATAGGGTTAGCACGGCACGACCCAGGGCTTCATCATTGGCGGCCGATTCTTCCGGCGTCAGTTGCATGCGGTCACGCTCATCCAGCAGGCGGGTAATCACCATCTGACAATTCAGAATACTCTTGCGCTGCACTTCCGTAGGGTGTGCAGTCAATACCGGGAACACTTGAGCAGTCTCAAAAAAGTCCAGCAACTGCTGGCTGTTGTGACCGGTGTTGTACAGGGCTTCTATGGTGTGTGCAAGGCTACCTTGGCGCGGTGCAGAACCTGCGATCAAATGTGCACGGGTGCGGCGTATATGATGCTGGTCTTCTGCCAGGTTCACCAGATGTGAAAAATAACTGAAAGCGCGTATGACTTGCGTGGTCTGGTCATTGGTCAGCGTATCCAGCGTGGTTTCCAGCTCGGCACGTGCCGCTTCATCGGCATCACGGCGAAAGCGTATGGAATTCTGACGTACCTGTTCGATGAGGTCGAATACTTCATCACCATGCTGGTTTCTTACCGTATCGCCTAATATGCGGCCCAGCCTGCGTATGTCTTCACGCAGGCTCTGGTCTTTGTCGTCGCTGATATCGTTCATTTTTAATTGCGGGTGTAGGTGGGCGTTCATGCTGACAAATTCTACGGTAAGGATAAAAACAGATCGATGAAAATTCTTGTGCGTCTGGCTGCAGCAATATATTTACAGCGTCAAAGACGCAACTTCGTAGAGTAAGCAGCTGCCTTGACAGCATGCTTACACCACAATTTGCGACTTGATATATCAAACTGGCTGAGGCTAAGTTACAACAACTTGGTTTGAATAAGTGAGCTAAGCAGCTTTTTTCAATTTATGACTGCGACCAACTGCCATTAACAAACCCTTGGTTGAGCTGTCGTAATCTTCTTTGACTGCACTCGGATCAAGGCTGATCAATTGCTGCGCCAGTGATTTACCCAGCTCTACACCCCATTGATCAAAGGCATTGATATCCCAGATCACGGATTGCACAAAGACCTTGTGCTCATATAGTGCAATCAATGCGCCCAAAGAACGTGGCGTCAGAGAATCCAGCAAGACGGTTGAGGTCGGGCGATTGCCTTCAAACACACGGGGTGCCAGTACCTTCTCTGGCAAATCACCAAGTTCAGCGCGTACTTCTGCCATGCTCTTACCCCAGGCCATGGCCTTGGATTGCGCAAAGCAATTTGCCAGCAATGCCTGATTGTGACCGGGCAAACCTGCATCATCATCAGCCACTACGATAAAGTCGGTAGGGATAATTGTTGCACCCTGATGCAATAACTGGAAGTAAGCATGCTGACCATTGGTACCTGCTTCACCAAACAAAATAGGCGAAGTGGTGTAATCAACCCGCTGGCCTTCACGCGTGACGGACTTGCCATTGCTTTCCATTTCCAGTTGCTGCAAATAGGCAGGCAAGCGCGTCATGCGCTGGTGATAAGGTGCAATCGACAGGGCTTGCAAACCAAGGAAATTGATATTCCACACACCTATCAAGGCCATCAACACGGGCAGATTTTGTTCCAGCGGTGCCTGGGCAAAATGCAGATCCATTTCATGCGCACCAGCCAGCATTTCTTCAAAGCGGTCAGCGCCTACATACAGGGCAATCGACAAGCCGATGGCACTCCACATCGAATAACGGCCACCAGCCCAGTTCCAGAATGGGAATACATTTTCAGGCGCAATACCAAAATCAGCAGCAGCTTTTACATTCGTACTGAGTGCCACGAAATGCTGGCGTATCTGATCGACCGGGCAGCCGTGCGACAACATCCATTCGCGCGCAGTGCGGGCATTGGTCAAAGTCTCCATGGTCGAGAAAGTCTTGGATGCCACCACGAACAAGGTGGTTTCAGGATCAGCATTGGCCAGTGCATCAGCCACATGGCGGCCATCGACATTGGAGACGAAATGCAGGGACAGGTTTTTTTGCGACCAAGGAGCCAAAGCGATGCAAGCCATTTGCGGGCCAAGGTCAGAACCACCTATGCCGATATTGACGATAGTGCGTATGGCTTTGCCGGTATATCCCTGCCACCGCCCTTCCCTGACTGCATCGCTGAACGTCCGCATTTGCGCCAGCACCTGATGCACATCGGCAGCAATGTTCTCACCATTCAGATCAAAGGACTCGCCTTTCGGCAAGCGCAGTACGGTGTGCAAGACAGCGCGGTTTTCCGTCTGGTTGATCGCTTCACCGCGTAACATCGCGTCGCGGCGTGACTCTACATCCTGCTGCCTGGCCAGCGCCAACAAATTCAGCTTTGCTGTCGTGTCTATGCGCTGCTTGGAGTAATCAAGCATGATGCCGCAGGCAGACGCTGAAAAATGCGCAAAGCGCTGTGGATCAGCACGAAACAAATCTTTCAGGTTGGGCATGTTGGTGGCACGTTGCTGCAACAAACCCCAGATAGGAGTACGCGATACGGAAGTGACCATAATCTTGCTTATAGACGAAAAGTGATTAGTGAGAGTGCTAAAAATATTATTCCAACCTGTATTTACTTCTTGCCTGCTGCGGCCGCAGCTGCCGCCAGTGCACCAATCGCCTCCCAGTCGCCTACATTGATGAGCGAGGCTGGACACATCCACGAACCACCCACGCACAGGATGTTTGATTGTTGCAATAGTGCTGGAGTCGCCTCCACCGTGACACCACCAGTCAGGCAGAATTTCACGTCTGGGAAAGGGCCGCCCAGCGCCTTTGCCATCTTGGTGGCACCGACGATATCGGAAGGGAAAAGTTTGACTACATTGAAACCATGTTCCAGTGCCAGCATCAGGTCACTGGCACCGCCAACGCCAGGAAAATAAGGCAGGCCAGAATCAGCGGCGGCTTTGGCAAGCACGGGTGTGATGCCAGGGCTGATACCAAACGCTGCGCCTGTCTCTTTGACTGCATCCAGCTGCGCCTGCGTCAGGATCGTACCGGCACCCACAGTCACTGTCGGGCAAGCCTTGACGACTTCACGCAAGACTGTCATGGCATTTGGTGTACGCAAGGTGATTTCCACCGCTGGCAAGCCATTTTCTGCCAGCGTAGTGACGCAGCGTATAGCCTGATCGACATCATCAGTAACGAGGATAGGCAATACGCGTATTTGTTCCAGTTGGGCGACGATGTTTCGCTTGCTCATACTGATATTCATGCTCATGATGGGTTTCGCTTTTAGAAAATTAATCAATGAAAAGAGTGGACGCGCCATGCTCAGGCGCAGTCACTACTCGACGCTGTGCGGCAAACAAGTCACGACCATAGCCAAAAGTGATTTCCTTGCTGAGCTCACGCACGGCGCGTTGTGACCATGTATCAGCATCCACCAGGGCACGCAATTCGCCAGTATGGACATTGAGCTCAACCACATCACCATCACGCACTTTACCCAGTGGGCCGCCTTGTGCCACTTCCGGGCTGACATGCAGAGCCGCAGGTACTTTTCCGGATGCACCCGACATGCGGCCATCCGTCACCAACGCAACTTTATAACCAGCCGACATCAGGCTGCCCAGCACAGGGGTGAACTGATGTAGCTCAGGCATGCCATTCGCTTGCGGGCCCTGGAAGATGACGACGGCGACGAAGTCCATATTCAATTCGCCTGCTTTATACGCCTTGACGAGGGCATCCTGCGATTCAAATACTTTGGCCGGTGCCTTGATGATCCATGCATCTTCAGGCACGGCAGAGGCCTTGACGATGGCACGACCCAGGTTGCCATGCAATAAGCGCAGGCCGCCGGTAGGTGCGAAAGGATCAGCCACATTACGTACTACCGTAGTGTCGGTCGACTCTGCTGGCAATGCTTCCCATTTGACCTTGCCATCTTCAGCCAATACCGGGCGGCTGGTGTGTGAGTTCAAACCATCATTGCCATACACTGTCATGACATCTGCATGCATGAGCCCGGCAGACAAGAGCTCACGTATCACGAATACCGGGCCACCTGCATCTTCAAAGGCATTGACGTCAGCAGTACCGTTAGGATAAACACGTGTCAGCAAAGGGATGACGGATGACAGCTCGTCAAAGTCTTGCCAGTCGATGATGATGCCAGCCGCTCGGGCTACGGCAATCCAGTGGATAGTGTGGTTGGTGGAACCACCCGTCGCCAGCAAGGCGATGACGGCATTGACGATGGTTTTTTCATTGACCAACTGACCTATGGGTTTGTAATTGCCACTTTGCTCGGTCAATTGCAGGACGCGCTCTACTGCCGCATCTGTCAGCACACTGCGCAAAGGGTCGCCAGGATGGACAAAGGCAGCACCAGGCAAATGCAGGCCCATGGCTTCCAGCAGCATCTGATTGCTGTTGGCTGTGCCATAGAATGTACAGGTACCTGCGCTATGGTAGGCAGCGCTTTCTGCTGCGAGCAATTCTTCCTTGGTCGCCTTGCCCTGTGCATAGCGTTCACGCACTGCAGCTTTTTCTTTATTTGACAAGCCAGAACCCATGGGGCCTGCTGGTATGAAGATAGTAGGCAGGTGGCCAAAGGCCAGCGCACCTATCAGCAGGCCAGGCACGATCTTGTCGCAAATACCGAGGCAGAGCGTCGCATCAAAAGCATCATGAGTCAGCGCCACGGCGGTCGCCTGGGCAATCACATCACGTGAGAACAGCGAGAGCTCCATACCGGGGCGGCCCTGTGTCACGCCATCACACATGGCAGGCACGGCACCAGCTACCTGGGCAGTACCGCCAAAGCGCAGAGCAGTCTGACGTATTTGCGCCGGATAATGTTCATAGGGCTGATGTGCCGACAACATATCGTTGTAGGCAGTAACGATGCCGATATTTGGTTTTTGCGCCTGGTTGAGCCAGATCTTGGTGCCGCTGTCCATGGCCGCATTGGCATGCGCCTGATTAGCACAGGACAGACTGGCACGACGCGGGCCGCGACCACGCATTTGCTCCAGATGGGAAAGATAAGTACTGCGCAAGGTTTTGCTGCGCTCGGTAATGCGCTGTGTGACCTTGTCGATAACAGGGTGCAACGCAGTGGATGGGGATGTCGTCATATAAACACCTGTAACCCTTTGGGGCGAAAATAAGAAAGCTGTAGCAATACTGAATCAATGCCAGTAAAGATAGCATAAATCCCCTCTTTTCTGTAACAAACTTTCAGTATTTTGGTATTTAGCTGTTTTTTTTGGCAAAAACTTCAAATTTATCGTAATGAAACTACATTTCTGAATATTTTCTGGCATAATCAAGATAAATCACTATCATCAATGTAGTACATCTTTTGCAATGCACGAGAAAGCAATGCAAAAAAAATAGCAAGCTCACGTAGCACCCCGCAACACAGAACATACGGGAACATACACCTGCCGTCTGTGTTGCGCCCAACATAACAATCGACACAACACGGAGTCAGCATGACCACATTTGTCTTATTTGGCGGCACTGGCGATCTTGCCAAGCGCAAGATCATCCCTGCTTTGTATAGCGCATTTGTGAATGGCAGGCTGGATAAGGATTTCAAATTCATCGGTGCAGCACGCGAAAAACTGACGGATGAAGAATTCCGTGTGCGTGTCGCTACCGCCATAGCATCTTATGCGTCTGATGTAGATGGGGCGACAGAGGAAAAACGCGCAGCCTTTTTGGCGACCACGCATTATTCAAAAATCGACGCACGCATTCCTGAAGATTTTGCTGCGCTCAAAGACAGCCTGCAAACCAGCGAAACCAATGCCACCCTGTTTTACCTGGCGACTGGCCCGGATATCTTTATCCCCGTGGTCGAGCAATTATCGAAGCACGGCCTGGTTGAAGGCAATGCCCGTGTGGTGGTAGAAAAACCGCTGGGCCGTGATGCACAGTCTGCCAAAGAAATCAATCAGTCCCTGCGTTCTTACCTGAACGAAAACCAGATTTACCGTATTGATCATTACCTCGGTAAAGAGATGGTGCAAAATCTGCTGGCACTGCGCTTTGCTAATTCCTTCCTTGAGCCTTTGTGGAACCGCAAATGGATACAGGATGTGCAAATTTCCATCTCTGAACAAGTTGGCGTAGAGTCACGTGGTGATTTCTATGACCACACTGGCGCCCTGCGTGATATGGTGCAAAACCATTTACTACAACTGGTCTCCATCGTCGCCATGGAACCACCGGTGAATGCCAACCCGGATGCGATACGTGACGAGAAAGTCAAAGTCTTGCGCGCCCTGCACAAGTTCACGCCGGATGAAGTCAGCAAGAAAACCGTACGCGGCCAATACCGTGCCGGTGCCGTTGATGGCAAACCGGTTATCGCTTACCAGAATGAACCTGGTGTGCCGCCGTCTTCACGCACAGAAACCTTTGTTGCCATCCGCGCAGAGATAGATAACTGGCGCTGGGCTGGTGTGCCTTTCTACCTGCGTACAGGCAAGCGCATGGCGAGCCGCAGTGCAGAGATCACGATCAATTTCAAACCTATCCCGTATTCTATTTTCGGTAAATCGCAAGGACCTTTGCGTTCTAACCGACTGGTAATTTCCCTGCAGCCAGAAGAAAGCGTGCAGCTGTATATGAAGGCCAAGGAACCGGGCGAAGGCATACGTCTGTCTGACGTTGCCCTGAACCTGGATTTTGCTGAAGTATCCAATTCACGCCGCGTCGAATCCTACGAGCGCCTCTTGCTTGATGCCATGCACGGTGACCTGACCCTGTTCGTGCGCGATGACGAACTGAGCGCAGCATGGGCCTGGATAGACCCTATCATGAGCGCCTGGCAAAACGACAGTGAAGGTCTCAAGTCATATATCGCTGGCAGTTGGGGTCCCTCTGCCGCCAGTTACTTGCTGGCACAGCATGGGGCAGCCTGGGGTGAAGAATTCGTTGAAAGCTAAGCGATAAAATGACCATGAAATACCATACATTTGAAAACTTCACGGCACTGACCGAAGCCCTGAGCCAGCAATGGCTGGATGTTATCCAGACCACACCAGACGGCAGCAGCTTTGCCCTGGCCGGCGGTTCTACGCCTGCGCCTGTGTACCAGCGCCTGGATCAGTTGCTGTCGAATATAGATGCGCATAATCCCATCAAGCTCGTCGCCACTGATGAACGCTGGGTGCCGGACCAGGACGCGCAGAGCAATGAAGGCCTGTTCCGCCGCTGCCTGTCTGGCTCTGCTGCAGACAAGCGCTGGCAGCTGGTGTCCCTGAAAAATGCATCGAGCACGCCAGAAGTAGCGACAGAAGCCATCAACGTGCGTCTGAATGAGCAATTGCCGCAAGCCTTCAGTGCCGTCTTGCTAGGTATGGGTGCGGATGGGCATATTGCCTCCCTCTTCCCTGGCGCGCCTACCCAGCATGATGACCTGGCCTGCCTGGCGGCTGTACATCCGCAAACCCGCCAGAGCCGCATGTCACTGTCCTTGCCGCGGCTGCTCAATACCAAGCGCATCTGGCTGGTGATCACTGGTGCAGAAAAACGTCAGGTATTGGAACAGGCGATAGAAAATAATCTGCCGGTTGCGTCCCTGCTGCGTGAAGCAGGCTGTACCATAGATGTTTTCTGGTGTCCGTAAAACTCATGTATATGGCCAATCCGTTTTCTGACAATAAACCCAACACGCCTCCTGAAAAAGGCTTGCTGGCACGCATACGTACTGCCAGCACAGCCTTGAGCCGTGCCGAGCGCCAGGTAGCAGAATTTTTGCTGCAAAAGCCGCATGATGCGCTGGAGATGTCGATACGGGTTTTGGCCCAGGCTTGTGATGTCAGCGAACCCACGGTGGCCCGCTTTGCCCAGAGCATGGGCTTTGATGGTTTCAAGACCTTCAAGCTGGCGTTTGCCAAGAGCCTCGCCACCGGCATCCCTTTCCTGCATCTGGATGTGAACCAGGCTGACCATGTACGCGATGTCTTGCCCAAGGTATTTGACCGTACTATCGCCGCCCTGATGGAGGCACGGAATAATGCCAATACGGCGACCTTTGAAGCGGCAGTCAGCCTGCTGGCGCGGGCACGCCGCATAGAATGTTATGGCCTGGGTTATTCCGGTGCACTGGCTATTGATGCGCAGTTGAAATTTTTCCGTTTTGGCATACCAACCACGGTATTTTGCGATGCCCACTTGCAGGCACAATCGGCCACTTTATTGAACAGCGATTGTGTCGTCGTCGCATTTTCACGCACAGGCCGTACCCGCGACCTGATCGACAGCGTACAACTGGCGAAGCAGGCTGGTGCCAAGATACTGGTGTTGTGTGCCAGCGGCGGCCCGCTGGCAGAACTGGCCGATGTGCATATCGGCGTGGACGTGGAAGAAGACCCGGACATCTATACGCCCATGACTTCACGCCTTGCGCATCTGACTTATATCGATGCACTGGCAGTGGCTGTCACCCTGCTGCGTGGCCCTGCGGCCATCGACATGCTGGAAAGAGCCAAAGCCAGTATCAGTGAAAAACGGCTGGTGCCCAAGATTAGCTGAAGATAAGCTGAAGCAAAGAAAATCAAATCGGCTGGATTGCGACGACTACTCTTGCACGTCGCTTTCTCATCCAGATAATCACGCCGGTGACGCTCAGCATGGCCACCACCAGGCCCAGCAATGAAATCATGATACGCCCGGTCAAGCCGAGTATGCGGCCTGAATGCAAAGGGAATTGCGCCTGCAGGAAAATATCGCCAGCAGATCCGGTACCGGGAATTTTTCCTCCCAGCGCACTGCCATCCTTGCCATCAAAATACAACCAGGCATTACCAAGGCCGACATCTCCATGATCATTGCCAGGTTCAAAAAATCCCACACCATACACACCAAATGCGGGTGAATAAAATATGCCGCCAGCAGGCAAAGTCCAGCCGCGTTTTTGCGCTTCCTGTTTCGCCAATTCAGTAACCTGCTCACGGCTGATGACAGGTATCAGAGGCTTGTCCGGGGCTTGCGGCACGCGGCTGGCAAATACGTCAGCACTCAGCGGTGAAAATAATGAAACCACGGGGCGTACCACCTGGGCATTCAAGTTCATTGATACCGAAGTAATCGCCAGCAGCAGCATGAACAGCCATAACCAGACACCACTGGAACGGTGCAAGTCAAAATTAAGTTTATGCCCACCCTGACGCCAGCGAAAAGCGAAGGACTTTCGCCAGCTACGCCAGTTAGGGAAAGACAGCCATAGCGCGATAAAGCAATCAAGCGCCCACACTATGCCTATGATGCCCATGAACAGAATCCCCAGCTCTATACCAGACACCTCGGGTATATGCATGGTGTAATGCAGCTTGTATAAAAACGGCAACAGGTTTTCACGGCTCAGGGATATCTCACCCCATTGTCGCTTTCCCTGTACATCACCAGTAACAGGGTCGACTGCAATCTGGTTAAAGCCCAGCGGATAAGCCTTGCCGGTTGCCGGATCAATCCTGCCCTCTACCGACATCTGGCTGGTATGCCCTGGCTCTGCCTCGTTAAGTACATAGGTCACCCAGATACGGGGGTCGCGTGCTTCCACCCTGTTGGCCAGTTCCAGTCCTGACATGGCTTTGCCAGCCCTGCCTTGCGACTGGCTGTGCGCCTGGAACAAATGCGGATTGAGCAAGGCATCAAGCTCATGGTCCCAGGAGATGAAAGCACCCGTCAGGCCAGAGATGAACAGAAATACCGCCACCGCCAGCCCAAACCAGCGGTGCAGCAAAACAAAGACAGGACGCATCAGCATAAACTTCCCGGCTTATCAATATTTCCAGTTGACCGCAACGCTGCCGTTTCTTGGCGCAGCGTAATAGCCCTGGCTCCAGTAAAGACTGGTCAGATATTTTTGATCACTGACGTTGTTCAGGTTGGCCGATATGCTGAGGTTCTGATTCACGTCATAGCGCACCATCAGGTTCATCGTTGCATAACTGCCCTGGCGTATGATGTTGCCTGAGCCCTCATCACGGAAAGTATCTGATTGCCAGTTCAGGCTGCCACCAACTTTAGCCTGTGACATGAAAGGCAGTTGATAAGTGGTCGACAGACGGAACAATTTGCGAGGCACATAAGTTTTGACATCCTGATCATTGCTCCCCTTGAGACTCAACTGTGTATAGCCTGCGCTGAGGTTCCAGCCTTTTGCCAGTTCACCACTGGCGTCAAGTTCAAAGCCCTGTGATTGCGCATCTATGCCACGGTAAAAACTCTTGGTGCCGATATAACCAGCCTGTTCTGCTGCATTGTTTTGCTGTATCTTGAAAACGGCTGCAGACAGGTTGAGCTTGCGGTCAAACAGTTCGAGCTTGATACCCAGTTCATCACCCTTGCCTTTGACGGGGTCCAGGGTTTTACCACTCGCATCCACTTCGCTTTGCGGATTGAAGATTTCTGTGTGGCTGGCGTACACAGAAGCATATGGTGTCAGATCATAGACCAGGCCCAGATAAGGTGAGGTATTGCTGGCATTCTTGCGACTGCTGACACCATAGGCATAGCCGGTGCTTTCGGCCTTGGTATGGTTTGCTCCGGCGATGAATTTGAATTGATCTGCCAGGTTGAAACGTGATGCAACAAATATTGTCTTGCGCGTGTCTTCATACGCACTGCCATCGGTATACGCATTGAACGCAGGTTGCGGATAATTACCTGTCCAGTTACTGATATCTGGCAAAGCGGTACCTATGCCTACGCCATAGTGGGAGATGTCATCCATCTTCGACTTCGACCAGTTGATACCAAAACTCAGGTCGTGCTTGCGTCCTGCCAATGTGAATTTGCCACTGGCAGACAAATCAAACAGTGTCTGGGTGTTGACATCGTTGTACAGCGAAGGATAGCTATACAAGCCCAGACCGGTCTTGCGGTCTGGCGTACCATAGGCATAAAACAGTTTGGAGTCTGCAGTTGATCTGTTGCGGCTCAATGCCGTCTTGATTTGCCAGTCATTGTTCAGTTGATGACTCAGTTCGACAAAGCTGCGGTCGTCTTGCGTGAGCCAGTGTGACCAGTCTGCAGCGGTACTGGTGGAAGTCCTGTAATTGGTCGGGCTGCCGTCGGTGTAATACAGGGGCAAGGCGCCCCACATGCCACCTTTGGCATCACTCTTTTGATGTGAATGCCCCAGTGTCAGCACTGTAGCTTCGCCGAGATTGGCTTCAACCACGCCATATACCACGGTTTTTTCAGGCGAATAACGGTCGAGATAAGAATCACCAGCCTGTTTCGCGACCACTATACGACCAGCTACTGTGCCTGCAGCATTCAGGGTACCAGATACATCTGCATCCAGCCTGCGCGTGTTCCAGGAACCCAGCGTCAGCCCGGCAGAAGCCTGGAACTGGTAAGCCGGACGCTTGCGGATAAAGTTGACTGTCGCAGACGGATTGCCAGTCGCTGACATCAGGCCATTCGCGCCGCGCACGATATCCACCCTGTCGTAAATCGCGGTATCAATATCTCCTGCCACATTACCAGAGGTGAATGGCAAACCGACGCCATCGTACTGGAAATTGGTAATATCAAAACCGCGTGCCATGTAATAAGTGCGGTCGGTCTCTACTTTTTCTACCGACACACCGGTGGTATTAGCCAGCACATCATTCACATTGACTTGTTTGAAGTCATCCATCTTGGCGCGCGTAACAACTGATACTGATTGCGGTGTTTCGCGCAAAGACAAATCGAGTTTGGTTGCCGAACTGCTTCTCCTTTTTGTATATGCACCCGTCTTTTCTGTACTCGGTTCATTGCCTGAAACACCAGTTACCAAGACCTCAGGCAATTCTGATTGGCTTGCCTTGGCTGGAGCAGCTTCTTCTGCAAAAGCAGATGCTGCCAGCAGCATGGAAAGCGCCAATGCAATTGGACTCAGAGGGTTTAGGGGGCTCAGCGAACTGGCAGGACGTAAATTTTTCTGCAGCGAGGCGGGATTGTTGCAGGGCAAAACGGAGTAACTGGACGAGCGGAATGAGCGAAAAGTCATAATAAGCCTGGAAATTGACTGCCTATACAGAGAATTGCCTCTGATAGCGTTAGAAGTAAAAACTTCAGCTTATTTTACTTAGATACAAATGCAATTGCAAATCATTCTCATTTATATTTAACCATTTAAATAAATTCAAGACACACTCCACGCCTCCAGGAGAACTTGCGCGTCTCGTGCTGCACTTATCCGCGCCTGAACATCTCTTGTGACAAAGATATCAATCACAGGCGCCCACTGCGCTACAAGCCGGATAAGTCTTTTGCTTTTTCTGCGATGCGCACTTACCAAGCCTGGCATCACAGCTAATGGTATAGGTCGTTTCCAGCACATCTACCCAGCTACCTATTTCACATTGCTGCATGTCCTTTTCCTTGCCTTTGAAATCTGTTTCGCTATGCGTCAATAACTGAATTGTGCCGGGCTTCACAGGCCTTACTTCAAAGCTTTGTACCTGATCCTGGAATTTTTCGCTGAAATAGGTTTTGCCATTTTGTTCCAAGTCAAAAATTGCATAGCCTTCACCAGCCGCGTCGCCTATGCAGCTTTGCTGGCTACCGATGGCAATGCGCATGCTGGTATCAGGCATGGCCTGACTTTTCGTGGCAATATCTGCCAGCAATTTCATGTCGCTCTTATTGAAAAAGACAGAACGAAACTGATCCGTACCTCCATCAATATCGTCGCTATGTGCAGTCAGCACTTCGCGCAATTGCAACAAGACATGCTCACCCAGGTCTTCGAATTCGATTTGCACTACGCCTGCAGGCAATGGCGGCAAATCCTCACCGGCTTTTACTACGCCACGCAATGTCAGCTGTCGGGTATTAAACTCATCTATCCACTTGCGCAGAACAGCCTCGTCATAAGATTTCATTTTCGCCTGCAGGTTTGCCATAAAACTGTCTGCAGTATCTGCAAGGCCAGGCTTTGCAGGCTGGCTGCTTATTGCTGCACTGGTGACAATGGGATTAGCAAGGACTGCTGATGCAGGTGATTCCGGTTTGCTTTCCGCCTGCTGTTTGCCGCATGCCCAAAGTGCTGCGCAAATCAGGGCGATACAACTGAATCTGGCGATCCGGGATGTGTCGTGATCAAACATTTATTGAACCAAATGAAAACAAAGGAGGCGATTCTAAAGCTAGCCTGACTTTAAGCACATAGAAATATTGGCCCATCGTTGCAGCAAGTGCACGCTGATGATAAAAATTCAAGTCAGCCCGAGTTATTTCTGGCAAGCTGTGCAATATACCCGTCATCTTATCGTGGAGCTTTTGAATGAATCCCATCTCTCTTGCCCAGATCATAGACAGCGTTCAAGATTTACCGACCTTGCCAGCTATTGTCATGGAGTTACTCAACAACATAGACAAGGAAGAACTCAATGTGCAGGAACTGGCACAAAAAGTCAGCCTGGACCTGGCACTCACGGCTAAGACTCTGCGCTACGCCAATTCTGCGTATTACTCGACCATGATCAAGGTCACTACCGTACAACAAGCAATTTCGCTACTGGGTTTGAGTACAGTCAGGCAAATCGTCATGACGGCTGCCCTGTCAGGCTGCTTCCCGGACAATAACTGCAAGGGCTTTAGTCACAAGGATTTCTGGCGGCATTCGAACGCTGTCGCTATCGCCGCCAGGATATTGGCACGACGTCTGAACCTCAATACCGATGTTGCTTTTACTGCTGGCTTGCTGCATGACATAGGAGCATTGGTGTTGGCGACTTGTTATACCCAATCTTATGAGCAAGTATTGCTGTACAGGCAGGAGCAGGAAGCGACTCAGTTTGAAGCCGAAAGACAACTGATCCATATTGATCATGCAGCCATAGGTGAAGCGCTGGCAAGGCAGTGGAATTTTTCAGACATGATGATCAAGGCGATTGCCGGTCACCACCAGCCAGAAAAACCTGGCCTGGGATTTCTGGCAACCATCATCCATGTTGCTGACGGCATAGCACACGCCTTGGGGGCGACGATGACACCCGACCTGGTGCCGCCAGAAATTACCGGACAATCCTGGGAAAGCCTGGGCCTGGACCAGGCGTTACTGGATGAAGTATTGGCTGAAGCCGCAAAGGAATTTGAAAAGCTGCAGGATATGGTCGAAGTCTGAACCAAAGCCCATTCATATAAACTCAAACACTCGGTGTTACAAATCTGGCTGTATTAAATGCCCCAGCTTGGTGGCCTTGGTACTCAGATAGCGCTCATTATAGGGATTGCGCTTGACGATCAGGGGCACATGCTCCTGCACCCTGACGTTCATGCCTTCCATCGCAGAAATCTTGCGCGGGTTATTGGTCATCAGGCGTACAGACTCTATGCCCAGATGTTTGAGCATGGGGTCGCACAGGCTATAGTCGCGCAGGTCTGCTGCAAAGCCGAGCTTTTGGTTGGCTTCAACTGTATCGGCACCCTCGTCTTGCAAATGATAGGCACGCACCTTGTTGAGCAGACCTATGCCACGCCCTTCCTGGCGCAAATACAGCAAGGCACCACGCCCTTCCTGGGCGATTTTTTGCAGGGCCAGTTCCAGTTGCGGTCCACAGTCACAGCGTTTGCTGAACAAGGCGTCACCGGTCAGGCACTCTGAATGTATGCGCGCAAGCACGGGCTGGCCATCAGCCACATCACCGAGAGTCAGGGCAATGTGCTCCTTGCCAGTTGCCGTTTCGACAAAAGCATGCATGCGGAAAGTTGCCCAGGTCGTGGGCAGGTTACAGGAATCAACATATTCCAGGGCCTGTTCATCTAATTTGACAGGCTGGTCATTGCTTAACATACAATTCTCGCGGATTCTTTTTATGGATTATTGCCTGGCATAGCGCCATCAGTGGCGTTGATAACATCGGCCAAGGCTAGAGTATAAACGAGACAGGCATTTTCTACCTGCCGCTGCGAACGGGCGTTTTATTCTTAATCAAAGCTAACCAGATCTAATTAAAGCTATATAGGGTCTGCATCCCGAAAAGCAAGTAGTTGCCGGAGTAGAGGGTTTCCCCGAAAAAAAAGAGCACCTGCTTTTGCAAGGTGCTCTCTTCCTCATGGCTTCGCAAGCAGACCAGCTACCTACGCCAGATTCTTATCTACGCTGCAACTGCGTAATATCCCTGACCGCGCCACGGTCGGCCGAAGTTGCCAAAGCAGCATAAGCCTGCAAGGCTTGTGAAACATAGCGCTCACGGTCTACTGGCTGCCAGGCTTGCGGGCCGCGTGCTTCCATTGCTGCCCTGCGCTGTGCCAGGTCGCCGTCGCTGACTTTGAGATTAATAGTGCGGGCCGGGATATCAATTTCTATGATATCGCCTTCTTCCACCAAACCAATAGTTCCACCTTCGGCAGCTTCTGGCGAGGCATGGCCTATCACCAGGCCGGAAGAACCACCAGAGAAACGGCCATCCGTGAACAAGGCGCAGGCTTTGCCCAGGCCTTTGGACTTGATATAAGAAGTTGGATACAGCATTTCCTGCATACCGGGGCCGCCTTTGGGGCCTTCATAACGGATGATGACGACATCGCCTTCATGTACGGTATCGCCGAGGATGGCTTCTACCGCAGAATCCTGGCTTTCAAACACACGGGCCTTGCCGGTGAATTTCAAGATGCTTTCATCGACGCCTGCGGTTTTGACGATGCAGCCTTTTTCTGCCAGATTGCCGTACAAGACCGCCAGGCCACCATCTTGCGAATAGGCATGCGCCTTATCGCGTATGCAGCCAGCTTCGCGGTCGGTATCAAGGCTGTCAAAACGTTTGTCTTGCGAGAAGGCCGTCTGGGTAGGCACGCCACCCGGTGCAGCGCTGAACAGTTTGCGTACCTCAGCATTGTCAGTCACGGCGATATCGTTTTGTGCAATTGCATCAGCCATGGTCGGGCTATGCACGGTAGGACGCGTGGTATCCAGCAAACCCGCACGTGCCAGCTCACCCAGGATAGAGATAATGCCGCCAGCACGATGCACGTCTTCAATATGATATTTGTCAGTCATCGGCGCGACCTTGCACAGGCAAGGTACTTTGCGTGAGATGCGGTCAATATCTGCCATCTTGAAATCCACGCCCGCTTCATGCGCCGCTGCCAGCAAATGCAAAACGGTATTGGTAGAACCACCCATGGATACATCCAGCGCCATGGCGTTTTCAAAGGTTGCCTTGTTGGCGATGGAGCGTGGCAGGATGGAATAATCATCTTGCTCATAATGGCGCTTGGCCAGCTCAACCACCAGACGGCCTGCGCGCAGGAACAATTCCTTGCGGTCTGCATGGGTCGCCAGGATCGTGCCATTACCTGGTAAGGACAGGCCCAGTGCTTCTGTCAGGCAATTCATTGAGTTAGCTGTGAACATGCCAGAACATGAACCACAGGTAGGACAGGCGGAACGCTCTATACGGCCTATCTCTTCATCCGACACATTGCTGTCACCCGCCTTGATCATGGCATCGACCAGGTCGATCTTCATGATCCTTTGCTCACCAGTCTGTTTGGGATGCAAAGTCTCCAGCACCTTGCCCGCTTCCATAGGGCCGCCAGAAACGAACACGACAGGGATATTCAAACGCATGGCTGCCATCAACATGCCGGGCGTAATCTTGTCGCAGTTGGAGATACAGACCATGGCATCAGCGCAGTGTGCATTGACCATGTACTCAACCGAGTCAGCGATCAGTTCGCGTGAAGGCAGTGAGTACAACATGCCGCCATGGCCCATGGCGATACCGTCATCCACGGCTATAGTATTGAATTCTTTGGCCACACCACCAGCCGCTTCTATCTCACGCGCCACCATCTGGCCCAGGTCTTTCAAATGCACATGACCAGGCACGAACTGGGTAAAGGAATTGACGACGGCAACGATAGGCTTATCGAAATCGCCATCTTTCATGCCAGTCGCACGCCACAGAGCGCGGGCACCGGCCATATTACGGCCATGAGTAGTGGTACGGGAACGGTATGCGGGCATGTCTGACTCCAGGCTGGCGATAAAATGAAAATGTTATATCAGCATGCGCTTCGTATAATCATATGTCAAATATGGAATTTATTGGGAATTAGGTCGAATTAAGTATTAAACCAAAAACTCACGACAGAGGCATCGAGACGCAGAGGTGCACAGAGAAAACCAAAACTCTTTTTAAAAAGTATTTAGATTTTCTCTTGCATTTCTCTGTGTCTCGGTGCCTCTGTGTTGAGAGGTCTTTACTAAAATCACGAACGAACATAAAAAAACGCGAAGCTCACACTTCGCGTTTTTAAGGATCATGACCCCATCATTCCTGATGGTATTGCGTCACTCTTTCCACTTCATTTTTGGAGCCCAGGAACACCGCAACACGCTGGTGCAGTTTTTCTGGCTGGATATCCAGCATACGGCGCTTGCCGTCGGTCGATGCGCCGCCAGCCTGTTCGACGATGAAGGACATGGGATTAGCTTCGTACATCAGGCGCAACTTACCTGCCTTGTCTGGTTCGCGCTTGTCGGCCGGGTACATGAAGATGCCGCCGCGATTCAGGATGCGGTGTACGTCGGCGACCATGGAGGCGATCCAGCGCATATTGAATTCTTTGCCGCGTGGGCCAGTGCTGCCTGCCAGCATTTCATCAACATAACGCGTGACTGGCGGATACCAGTGGCGGGTGTTCGAGGCGTTGATGGCAAATTCCTTGGTGTCTGCCGGGATTTGCATATTACGCTGCGTCAGTACCCAGGAACCCATTTCGCGGTCAAGGGTGAAGCAATTGACGCCATTGCCTGTCGTCAGTACCAGCACTGTCTGTGGGCCATACACTGCATAACCAGCGGCAACTTGCTTGCTGCCGGGTTGCAAAAAGTCTTGCTCAGTTGGTTTGCCCATGCCGTCTGGTGCTTTCAATACCGAGAAGATGGTACCGATGGAGACATTGACGTCGATATTGCTGGAACCATCGAGTGGATCAAACAAGAGCATGTATTCGCCCTGCGGATAGCGGTTCGGTATCGGGTGTATGCTTTCCATTTCTTCCGATGCCATGGCTGCCAGATGGCCGCCCCATTCATTGGCTTCAAGCAGGATTTCATTCGACAGGATGTCGAGTTTCTTTTGCACTTCGCCCTGGATGTTTTCGCTACCAGCTGTGCCCAGCACCTCACCTAATGCGCCCTTACCTACTGCATGGCTGATAGTTTTGCAGGCACGTGCGACGACTTCGATCAGCAGGCGCAATTCTGCCGGTATCGAATTATTCAGGCGCTGCTCTTCGACCAGGTACTGGGTCAGACTTACACGTTTCATGTTGATCTCTCGATTCTTTCAGTAATTCTTGTCAATAGCTTGTTTAGGAAGCCAAGGCTTTGCTGACTACTTCCAGCACGTCTTTCGACAGCTTCTTGGTATCAGCCACTTTTTGCAGTGCAGCCTTCATATGCGCCTGCAGGCTTTCTGGATATTTCTTCCAGCGATCCATGCTGCGTGCCAAACGTGCTGCGACTTGTGGATTGAGCTTGTTGAGCGCAATCACCAGTTCTGCCCATAAGGCATAGCCACTGCCATCAGCGGCGTGGAAGCGGGATGGATTGGCATTGCAGAAAGCAAACGTCAAACTGCGCGCACGGTTGGGGTTATTCAGTGTAAATGCTGGATGCGTCATCAATTCACGCACCTTGGCGACATCGGTGGTTCGTGCAGTTGCCTGCAACATGAACCATTTGTCGATGACCAGGGCTTCTTTCTTGAAGTCTTTATAGAAAGCTTTCAAGGACTTGGCTGCCGATTTGGCTTGCTTGTCATTGCCACTGAAATTAGTCAGTGCAGTCAGAGCTGCCAGGCGGTCAGTCATGTTTTCTGCTTCATCGAACTGGGTTTTCGCCAGATCAAAAGTAGATTCATCTGACCATTCAAGCAGATAAGACAGGGCCAGGTTTTTCAAGCCACGTTTAGCCATGGATTGTGCATCCGGGCTGTATTTGCCTGGGGTCAGATGGCCTTCGTAAGCACTCAGCAAATCAGCGCGCAAATGTTCTGTGATGGTGGCACGGGCAAACTGACGAGCGGTATGGATGGCTTGTGGATCAACGACCTTGAATTCTTCAGCAATCATGGCTTCAGATGGCAGTGTCAGCACCAGTTCACGGAAGGCTGGATCGAGGCTGGCATCGTTCAGGGTAGCGCGCAGGGCTTCGATGAACATGCTGTCCAGGCTCAGCTCTTCACCTTGCTGCACTGCAGTCGTCAGTTTGACAAGGCGGCGTGTGGCCAGACGCTGACCAGCTTCCCAGCGGTTGAACGGGTCACTGTCATTGGCCAGCAAGAGGCCCAGTTCTTCATCGCTGTAGTCGATTTCCAGCACGACTGGTGCAGAGAAATTGCGCAACAATGACGGTACTGGTTTGCTGCTAACACCCGTAAATACAAAAGTCTGACTGGCTTCTGTCAGTTCCAGCACCAGACTGGTCGCACCAGCCTGTGCTTCGTACGCGGCGCTATGCAAAGGTATATCTTTACCATCTGCACCCAGCAAGCCCATGGCAACCGGGATGTGGAAAGGCAGTTTTTCTGCCTGGCCTGGTGTAGCCGGGCAAGACTGGCTCAGGGTGATGGAATAAGTCTGCGCCTGCTCATCGTAAGTCGCGTCCACCTTCACGCGTGGCGTACCAGCCTGGCTATACCAGCGTTCAAACTGGGTCAGGTCACGGCCACTGGAATCTGCCATCGCAGCGCGGAAGTCATCACATTCAACCGCCTGGCCATCATGGCGCTCGAAGTACAGATCCATGCCCTTGCGGAAGCCGTCATGGCCCAGCAAGGTGTAATACATGCGCACGACTTCTGAACCTTTTTCATAAATCGTGACTGTGTAGAAGTTATTGATTTCTACAAAAGAATCAGGACGTACAGGATGGGCCATAGGGCCTGCATCTTCAGAGAATTGTACCTGGCGCAGCAAACGTACATCTTCTATGCGCTTGACGGCACGGCCAGTGGCTGTGCCTACCAGGTCGGCAGAAAATTCCTGGTCACGGAAAACTGTCAGGCCTTCTTTCAAGGACAACTGGAACCAGTCGCGGCAAGTGACGCGGTTACCTGTCCAGTTATGGAAGTATTCATGACCAACCACAGATTCTATGCCTGCATAATCAACGTCAGTGGCGATACTTGGATTTGCCAGCACGAACTTGGTATTAAAAATATTCAAGCCCTTGTTTTCCATGGCGCCCATATTGAAGTCGCCTGTGGCAACGATCATGAAGCGGTCCAGATCCAACTCCAGGCCAAAGCGCTCTTCATCCCAGCGTATGCTGTTCTTGAGAGAATCCATGGCATGCTGGGTTTTATCCAGATTGCCGTCCTCTACCCAGACTTGTAGCAAGGCTTTGCGGCCAGATTTGAGCTTATAGTTTTCTTCCTGGCAAACAAGCTTGCCAGCCACCAGAGCGAACAGGTAAGACGGCTTTTTGAACGGGTCTTCCCATTTTGCGAAATGGCGGCCGTCACCCAGATCACCTTCTGCTATCAGGTTGCCATTGCTGAGCAATACAGGGAATTTTTTCTTG
The DNA here is from genome assembly GCF_058788535.1 of Undibacterium sp. FW305-107. Taxonomy (NCBI): domain Bacteria; kingdom Pseudomonadati; phylum Pseudomonadota; class Betaproteobacteria; order Burkholderiales; family Oxalobacteraceae; genus Undibacterium; species Undibacterium sp. FW305-107. Next base: position 328,012 of record NZ_JBYTAV010000010.1, on the reverse strand, counting down.
TCGGCACGCAGCATGACGGTGTATTTCGCCATGACATCAGGACGGTCAGGGAACCAGGTGATCTTGCGGAAACCTTCTGCCTCGCACTGAGTAATGAAGTTACCGTTGGACGCATACAGACCTGACAAAGAGGTGTTCTTGAGCGGATTGATCAGAGTTTCAATTTCCAGCGTGACTTCGTCCGGGGCATTGGCAATGCGCAGGGTCTCGCCTTCTATCTTGTAGGCAGACTTCTTCAAGTTCACGCCATTCATGCGCAGTTGCAGCAATTTCAGGGATTCGCCAAACAAGACCAGGTCTTTTTCGCTGCTGTCATGATTGCGGCGCAAGGTCATGCGGGTGGCGACATGGGTGGCTTGCAGATCAAGGTCGAAACCCATTTCTACTGTGTCTACCCAAAACCCCGGGGCTATATAGTCTTTACGAAAAATTGTCTCTGGTTTGCTGGCAGTATCGTTACGCATGGATGGAGTATCTCGCGAAAATAAGTTGAATAACAAAGTCTTATGAACCCTGCAAAGACCGCCATTTTACCAAGCTGTGTCAGTACGGGGATAAAAGTCTATTGAATAGAGTCAAATTTAGGCAGAAAGTTTGTTAAAACCGTGAAATTCTTACAGATTCATCCTAGCCACCTGCACAAAACATGTGGCGTGCCCAGTTTCAGTCAAATCAGCGATCATTCGCTTTTCTCAACTAAACTCACATAGTTAGGACTTACGCAAAATTGCCCCAGCAAGGCTATCGCTTTAGGAAACCTCCCTTGCAAGGGAGGTTCGTTACGTTGGCAGACAACATGTTGTCTGAAACCCCGACTACACCGTCAGCGACGAAGACAGTACTTTAGTACGCGGCTCCTAGGAGAGGAGCTGCAACGCAGCTGGGGCAGTTTTGCGTAAGTCCTAATCGTAACAAGGTCGATACAACACGTTACAGTAAGAGCAACAAGTTTTTGTAATCAGGCATATCATGGAACTATAGTAAAAATATGTTTGAAGGAGCAGTAAAATGAAAAAGTTCACCTTATTATTAGCGCTGGCCTGCAGTTTGCTGCTGGGCGGATGCGCAACGACGTTTACCAGCCAGGTCAGTGTCTTTCACGAATGGCCAGGCACCACGCAAGACAAATCTTATATCTTTGAACGTGCGCCAGGGCAGGAAAACAACCCTGAACATAAGCTATATGAAGACTTGCTAAGAACCCGCCTGCAAACCTTGGGCTTTAAGGAAATCAACGCAGGTGCTACGCCCGCCCTGAAGGTGGAGTTGCGTTATGCCACCACCATCAGGGAAGTCAAGCCCAGCTTGTTCTGGCAACCAGGCATTTATGATCCGTACTGGGGTCTGCATTTCAGCCGTGGTATTTATCGTCGCAATTACCTGTACTACCCAACTTTTTCGACCTGGCCATACTACCCCAGAGGCCCGATTGATATGTATATACGCAGCACCTATCTACATCAGTTACAAATACGTATTTCTGAAATGGGGAAAAATAAAGTATTGGCTGACATCAAAACCAGCTCCGAGCAAGACAACGAGGAAATTTCACTCTACATGCCCTACCTGATGGATAGTGCGCTGAAGGACTTCCCGGGCAAAAACGGCAGCACCAGCAAAGTACAGTTTAAAGTGGAAAATTAGTTGCCTGACGTGTGCAACAGGCAGGTGACCATAAAAAAGTGGCAGGCAAACCGCCTGCCACTTTAGCATTCGTGTCATTCGTATCATTAGGGCTTACGCAAAATTACCCCAGCAAGGCTAACGCTTTCAGGAACCATCCCTTGCAAGGGATGTTCGTTTCGTCGGCAGACAACATGTTGCCTGGAACCCCCGACTACACAGTAGCGACAAAGGCTGTACTTTAGTACGCGGCTCCCAGGAGAAGAGCTGCAACGCAGCTGGGCGGTTTTGCGTAAGTCCTATTCATTTACGTTGCCGGTGGATCACGCAAAGCCTCGACCAGCGCACGGTCAACCACAGATTCAGCAACTATCTGTATCGCCCTGCCCTCACGGAACTGGGTAATCAATTCTTCGCTAGACACTGAAAAAGCATCATGCCCCTGGCGATTGGTGAAGATGTAGCGTGTACGCTTGGGGCTGACCCAGGCCAATTTGAAACGGGTAGTGACACCATTTGGCCGGGTGAAATCAACCCAGATGCCGCGCTCCATGGTTTCTATGACGCGCGCCCACTCATCGACTGGCTGTTCTATCTGGTCCTGTACATGGCGGTTCAGACGTTTCTCACTGGCTCGCTGGGCGATATTGACGGCAATTTCCAGTTGGCGACGCGGTGAAAATTCAAGAGGTGCACGGGCGATACCAGCATGGCGTTCAGCCAGTTTGGAAAAGAAGATAACGCGTTCAGGCTCATCCCATTTGATCGCATTCAGCCAGGCATTCAGCAAAGACAGCATGGCTGGCAGCTTGCTGACCAGCTCTTTGCGCTCTTCAGCACTATTCTTGGGTTTCAGGCTCCAGATCAGGTCATCCATCGTCCGCAGGGCATTTTCCAGGGCGTTGGGCTTTTCTTCCTTGACATTATGCGAGATCGTCAAAATCCTGATCCATTGCTCCTTGAGGAAGGTTTCCAGGAAACCGGCAACCTCGCCCGTTTCTACCCGGATAGCAACATCGTTTTCGGCAAACTCGCGCGCGAGGCGCATTTTTTCTTGCTTCAGCGCGACGGCGACTGGCTCGCTGATGGCGACTTCGGTTTGCTGTTCTTCATCCTTGAGGAAGGCTTCCAGGTCAGCAACAACGTCAGAGAATAACTCTATTTGCTGATCAAAATCCTGCTGCACCCTTTCGACGATGCCTTCTATCATTTGATAGAGCGGGTCTTCTGCCGAGGCGTCGCTATTAAGCAGGACGCTGGATTTAGCCAGTGTGTCTATCAATACCCGCGCTGGATGGTTTTCCTTGAAAAAGAAATCCTTGTCGAGCAAAGCCACCTTTAAGGTTGGTATCTGCAACTGGCTGATGAGATTTTTGATGTCTGCAGGTATGCTGTTGTCGTTAAAGACATAGTCAAAAATACGTGCCAGCAACTCGATCGTGCTTTGATCTATATGGGTCAGGCCACCGGCATTTGGCTGCTGCGATAATTGCCGCAGATGTGCCGTATCTGTCGGCATGGGATTGGCAGAGAAATCTCTCTGCACACTGGTCAGGTAGTCAAAAAATTGCCTGTCTATGGTGACCATGTCTGGCGCATTACTGCCGCCACCACCACTACCTCCTCCACCACCGCTGCCACCTGAGTGGCCACCACCAAAGCCGCCGCCAGCATCTTGCCCACCCGTGAATGGCATGCCTCCGCCATCCATGGTAGTGCTACCACCACCGCCCCCACCACTGCCACCAGTAACTGTATTGCCAAACGTACCTGTCGGCGCATTACCAGAAAAAATATTTCGCAGCTTATTTTCCAGATAAGGGTCGCGGTTACTGATATCGTCAGATCCTGACATCATGTTCTTTTTTTGTTTATTACGGTAACCATCATTCAGGTCGGGCAAGATACCTCGCTCAACCAAAGCCAGATTCAGCTCACGGTAAATTGTGCCCAATTGCAGGAACAATTCTGGTCGCAACAATCGCAATATCAGGTGATGGGTTTCAGGGTTGGGCTCCAGTTCCATCCATGCCTGATGGACAGCTTTGACAAATAACTCTGGACGAAATGGGTTTTGCGAAACACTGATAGGGGTACGGCGCAATACATGGCCTATGCGCACATTCAAAGAGACCAGTTGCTCTGCATTAGTCACTTCCAGCGATTGGCTCAGATTGCGGCTAAGTACCTTGCTTTCCATCTCTTCAAAACTGACAAGAGAAAAATCCTGCTTGCCTTCATCCGTCCTGGCGCGTTTGCGGGTATTGACAACGCTGACTTCTTTGGCGAGAGCGGCATTGACCTGCCCGGCAACCAGACGATAAAAGGTTGTGCCATTGCGTTTCAATTGCTGGTAAGCAGCAAAGCTGGTGGCAACCTCCTCTGGCCTGATGGTCTGGTCAGACAGCTTGAACAAAGCTTCGGTCAGGCGCCCGGTAAATGCCTCAATTTGCGAAGAAACCAGATTGGTGGCGATAGGCACCAGACTTTGCAATATCAGCAAACGGCTAGAGCTGGAAAATTCGCTCGTCTTGGCAGTATTAAGTGGAATGGTATCCATCGCTCTTTTTTATTATGGTCAGGTTATCAATAAAACTCAGACGCCAGCGTTCGCGCCCAAAAACTTGCATTCTGCCAAGCCAGACAGGCTTGCGCAATGCCAGAATCTTACGGAACAGTGCAGTAAAACAACAAAGCTGCAAAACAGCTCTGTCAAATGTTCAAACGCCCTTAATTAGTATAGTAAGCCTCAGAGCCTAAGGTAATAACAACAATCAGCATGACTGCAAAAATAAGAACCAGCAGCAGTCGCCCAAATTTAGGGCTACCGTTATCTTTGTCTGAAGGTGTTTTCGATGGTGGTGTTATTTGCGTCATATTTTTTGCGTCATATTTTCTTGCTTCAGGGAATTAATATACTGGAGCCCGTGGTTTTCCTGGTTTCCAGCTCACGGTGTGCTTGTGCCACAGCACTTAAAGGATAGCGTTGGCGTATGTCTATTTTAACTTTGCCGCCTTCCACCATGGAAAATAAGTGGGCAGCCATTTGTTCCAGGTCATCACGTTTGGCCGTATAGCTCATCAAACTGGGCCTGGTAATGAACAGGGAACCACGTGAAGCAAGCTCACTCAGGCTAAATGCAGGCACAGGACCAGACGCATTACCAAAACTGACCATCATGCCCAAGGGAGCCAGACAATCCAGTGAAGGAATGAAAGTATCCTTGCCGATGGAATCATAAACGACCGGCACCCCCTTTCCATCCGTAATTTCACGGACACGCTGAACAAAATTTTCCGTGTTGTAGTTGATGACATGGGCGCAGCCATGGGCTTTGGCCAATTCGCCTTTCTCGTCCGAGCCTACCGTGCCTATCATGGTGACACCTATGGCACGTGCCCATTGACAGGCAATCAGGCCAACACCACCTGCGGCAGCATGAAACAATATTGTTTCCCCACCTTGCAAAGGGAAGGTGCGGTGAAACAGATATTGCACAGTCAAACCCTGCAGCATCATGGCGGCTGCGGTCTCAAAACTGATACTGTCGGGCAGGCGCACCAGATTATCGGCAGGCATGATGCGGGCCTCTGCATAAGCACCCGTTGGTCTTCCAGCGTAGGCAACCCTGTCACCCACCTGCACGTATTTGACGTCAGCACCGATTGCTTCAACAATGCCAGCACCTTCCATGCCCAAACCACCGGGCAATGCTTGCGGATACAGGCCGGTACGAAAATACACATCGATAAAATTCAGACCGCAGGCTTTTTGGCGTACCAACACTTCACCCGGGCCAGGTGCGCCCAGTTCGACGTCAACATATTCCATGACTTCCGGACCACCCGTCTGCTGTATGCGAATTGCCTTGACCATTTATATCTCCTGAATGAATTCTCTAACTTTAAGTCTTTTTCACAGACAGCAAATACATGCCGCCCATGACCAATACTGTCCCGGCCATTTGCCAGCCCGTAATGGGCTCACCGAGGAAATAAGCACCAAGGAACAAAGTCGATACCGGGCCTATCATGCCTGCTTGCGAAGCTGTCGCCGCGCCGATGCGCTTGACCGCAATCATGGTCAGAAACACTGGCAATACAGTGCACATGATGGCATTCACTATAGACAATGAATATACAGCAAGCGGCTGCACCAGCATGCTGGCAGGACGTAAAATAAAAAATTGGCCTATGCAGGCAGCACTGGAAACACACATTGCATAGGACACCAGCCTCAAAGAGCCCAGCCTTTGCACCAGTTGACCCGACTGTATCAGATAGATGGCATAAGAAATCGCCGCCCCCAGCACCAGGGCAGAGCCCAGCATGACATAGTCACCGCCCAGTTTCAGATCATGAAAGAACACCAGGACTATACCCAGGTAAGACACCAGCAAAGCTGCCCATTCAAGCACGCTGACGGCACGTTTCAAGAAGAAAGCGGATATCAGCAAGACAAAGGAAGGCGTCAGGAACAAAATCAGGCGCTCAAGACCAGCACTGATATATTGCAGACCGAGAAAATCCAGGAAAGATGACAGGTAATAACCTACCAGACCCAGGCCCACCAGACGCCAGCGGTCGGCACTGCTCAGGCTGCCGGCCTTGTGCATTTGCCAGACTGCAATCGCAGCGAAAATGGGGAGGGAAAATGCCATGCGAAAACAGATCAGTGTCACTGCATCGACGTTGTAACGATAAATCAGTTTGGCAACAATAGCCTTGGTAGAAAAGAGGATGGCACCAATCAAGGCAATGGCGAGACCTGTGAGGTAATGGCGGCGGGCAATTAATTTTGATTGTTCAGTAAGCATAAATTTCTAAGGGCAGACCGGACTGTTACACGGCCTAAAACAATAACTTCACATATAAATTGCCAGGTAGAAAGAAAATAATTCCCACATGGAAAAGAACTAACAATCTTTCACATGGAATTTTACATTTACTTGCCAAATTTGACTTTGTCTAACTATTAACTAATGCATATTTCATTACACTTCTTGCTATGAACCACATCGCAGGAGAAAACCAGATGTACACGCCACGCTTACAATATGCTGATCAACCGGTACTCCGTCCAAAACGTGCATTACCGGATATGCCTGAAAGACAGACGAAAAAAGTATCTCCAAAGCAAAATGATAGTTCCCTGAACAGTATCTTCAGGCGTCTGGCTAATAGCAGCAGCCAGGGTCAGGAATAGTTCTTTCGATCAGCAGAGCATCCAGGCTCTACTGATCTTCTACTGGCCTCCTGTTGCGCCGTGCATGCATTCTGGTGCAAACAAGCTTATTTCTTCAGAATAGAGCCCAGTACCCCGCGTATTATCTCGCGCCCTACCTGAGAACCCATGGTCCTGACTGTAGACTTGATCATGGTCTCGACCACATTATCCTTGCGTCGTAAACCACCACCACCGAGCAGGTTGCCGAACACGCTTTTCAACGTATCACCGACACCACCGCTACTTTCCTGCGCAGGCGCAGGCGCTGGCTGAGCTGTGCGTCCTGAATTGAGTACAGGCCGGCCGGGTACGGATGGTGCAGACGCTGCCGAGGGCGCATTACCCCAGCCATTGGCGTCTGCCGCCGCAGGCTCTTCCCTGCTACCGGGTTGCAGATTATCTTCTTTATCTGTGGTAGCAGCACGGGCTGCCACCCTGCCTGTCAGTTTTTCATAGGCAGATTCACGGTCTATGTGCTTCTCATACACACCGGCGACGATGGAAGTTTGCATGACTTGCTTGCGTTCATCTGCCGTTATCGCTCCTATCTGTGACGATGGAGGTACGATCAGGGCGCGTTGCACGATGTTGGGCCTGCCTTTATCGTCAAGGAAGGAAATCAGCGCCTCACCGACACCGAGTTCGGCAATCACCGCTGCGGTATCCAGCTTGGGATTGGGACGGAAAGTTTCTGCTGCGGCCTGCACTGCTTTTTGATCCCTGGGCGTATAGGCACGCAAGGCATGCTGGACACGGTTGCCGAGTTGCCCCAGTACAGTATCAGGGATGTCCAGCGGGTTTTGCGTAACGAAATACACGCCCACACCCTTGGAACGTATCAAACGCACCACCTGCTCTATCTTTTGCAGCAAGACCTTGGGTGCCTCGTCAAACAACAGATGGGCCTCATCAAAGAAGAAAACCATCTTGGGCTGATCGACATCGCCAACTTCTGGCAGGTGTTCATACAATTCAGACAGCATCCATAGCAAAAAGGTGGAATACAGGCGTGGTGATTGCAGCAATTGATCTGCCGCCAGGATATTCACAAAACCACGGCCATCGCCGTCAGTTTGCATCATGTCGTCCAGGTTCAGCATGGGTTCGCCAAAGAATTGCTCACCGCCCTGCTCCGAGATGGTCAGCAATGAACGCTGGATAGCGCCGACACTGGCTGCCGAGATATTGCCGTATTCGGTCTGGAATTCAGAGGCATTCTCGGCCAGGTATTGCAGCATGGCGCGCAAATCCTTGGTATCCAACAGCAGCAGACCATGGTCGTCGGCGATCTTGAAGGCCAGTTGCAGGACACCTTCCTGAGTATCATTCAAATTCAACATACGCCCCAGCAGCAAGGGGCCAAGGTCTGATACTGTGGCACGTACCGGGTGGCCCTGTTTGCCAAACACGTCCCAGAACGTGACCGGGCAAGCCTGCCACTTGGGTTCATCCAATTGCAGGGCTTGCAGCCTCTGCTGGATTTTGCCCGTTGCACTACCTTCTTTGGCCATGCCAGACAGGTCGCCTTTGACGTCTGCCATGAACACCGGCACACCAATGGCAGAAAATGCCTGCGCCAGGGTTTGCAGGGTAACAGTCTTGCCGGTACCTGTAGCACCGGTGATACAACCATGGCGATTGGCCCAGTCTGACAATAAATTCAAGTCGAATTCGGTGTTTTTAGCGATCAACAAAGGTTTTGACATAGTTTTGGAGGGTGATTTGGAGAAGTCGGTCGGTGCCACTATGGTAAAATACTGGTCTTCATTATAAAACCAAGCCAGGCAAAATTGCCGCCCTCAGGGTGAGCTATTGTCAATTCAGGAAAGAGCGATCATGGCAGGACATAGTAAATGGGCCAATATCAAGCATAAAAAAGCAGCAACCGATGCCAAACGCGGCAAGATATGGACGCGTCTGATCAAGGAGATCACGGTTGCAGCACGCATGGGTGGTGAGGATGTCGATTCCAACCCGCGCCTGCGTCTGGCAGTAGACAAGGCGGCTGACGCCAATATGCCAAAAGAAAACGTCACGCGTGCGATACAACGCGGCGCGGGCACACTGGAAGGCGCAAATTACGAAGAAGTACGTTATGAGGGTTATGGCATAGGTGGTGCCGCCATCGTGGTTGACTGCATGACCGACAACCGCGTACGCACCGTGGCTGAAGTACGCCATGCCTTCAACAAATACGGTGGCAATATGGGTACTGAAGGCTCGGTCGCCTTTTTGTTCCAGCATTGCGGCCAGATGTTCTTTGCACCAGGCACGAATGAAGATGCCCTGATGGAAGCTGCCCTGGAAGCCGGCGCTGACGATGTGGTCACCGATGAAGAAGGCGGCATCGAAGTGCTGTGCGCGCCATTCAGCCTGTCTGACCTGCGTGCCAGCCTGGAAAAAGCCGGTTTTAAGGCAGAAGTCGCTGAAGTCGTCATGAAACCAAATACTGAAACTGTATTTTCCGGTGATGAAGGTATCAAGATGCAAAAACTGCTGGATGCACTGGAAAACCTCGACGATGTACAAGAAGTATTCACCAACGCCATCATAGAAGATTAAGATGAAATTACTCGTAGTCGGCTCTGGTGGCCGTGAACATGCCCTCGCCTGGAAACTGGCGCAATCTGAACGCGTACAAACCATTTTTGTCGCCCCCGGCAATGGTGGTACCGCTGCTGACAGCCGTCTGAAAAACATCAACATCACAGACCCGGCAGCACTGGCAGACTTTGCCGAGCAAGAAAACATAGGCATTACCGTAGTCGGCCCTGAAGTGCCGCTGGCTGCCGGTATCGTCAATATTTTCCGTGACCGTGGCCTGAAAATCTTTGGCCCGAGCAAAGAAGCTGCACAACTGGAAAGCTCCAAGGATTTCGCCAAGGCTTTCATGCACAGGCATGCCATTCCTACGGCTGAATACCAGACCTTCTCTGAGCTGGCACCTGCGCATGAGTACATCAATGCAAAAGGCGCGCCTATCGTCATCAAGGCTGATGGCTTGGCGGCGGGCAAAGGTGTAGTCGTTGCCATGACGGCTGAAGAAGCGCATGCAGCAATCGATATGATGTTGTCTGACAATAAGCTCGGTGATGCTGGTGCACGCGTCGTGATTGAAGAGTTTTTGGCGGGTGAAGAGGCCAGTTTCATCGTCATGGTTGATGGCAAGAATATTCTGCCACTGGCAACCAGCCAGGATCATAAACGTCTGCTCGACAATGACGAAGGCCCGAATACAGGCGGCATGGGTGCCTACTCCCCAGCCCCTATCGTAACGCCACAACTGCACGCCCGCGTCATGCGTGAAATTATCGTGCCTACGGTACAAGGCATGGCCAAGGATGGCATCATATTTACCGGCTTTTTGTATGCCGGTCTGATGATCGATGACCAGGGCAATCCAAAAACCCTGGAATTCAACTGCCGCATGGGCGACCCAGAAACCCAGCCTATCATGGCGCGCCTGAAAACAGATTTGCTGCATGTGGTTGAACACGCAGTCAATGGCACGCTCGATACGGTAGAACTGGAATGGGACAGGCGTACAGCCATGGGTGTCGTCATGGCCGCTGCTGGTTACCCTGATGCGCCACGCAAAGGTGACAAAATCACCGGTATCCCGGCAGAAACTGCGGACACCGTGACCTTCCATGCGGGTACATCGCTCAATGAAAAGACCTTGAATGTGACCGGTGGTCGTGTGTTGTGTGTGGTTGGACTGGGCGACACCGTCAAACTGGCGCAAAAACATGCGTATGACGTGGTGGAAAAAATCCATTTCGACGGCATGCAATACCGCCGTGACATAGGCTGGCGCGCGCTGAACCGCAAACACTAAGTCTTGATCAGGCGTACATTTCGATGTGCGCCATAGATCTTTTAAAGCGGGTTGAGAATAGTCCAAAGACTAGTCCAGCCCCTTGCGTTTTTTAGAGTAGATAGCAGAATGACAGATACACTCGCGGTTAAAAACTACTTCCTGGGCTTGCAGGCTGGTATAGTCGCGGCTCTCGAAGAAGTTGATGGCCATACTTTTATTACAGATAGCTGGGAACGCCCTGAAGGCGGTGGCGGTATCTCCCGTGTGATAGAAGAAGGCAAGGTATTTGAACGTGGCGGCGTCAATTTCTCCCATGTCATGGGTAAAAGCCTGCCACCATCTGCCGCTGCCGCCCGTCCTGAGCTGGCTGGCCGTCAGTGGGAAGCCATGGGTGTCTCGCTGGTTCTGCATCCACGTAACCCGTATGCACCTACCGTGCACATGAATGTACGCTTTTTCACCACTCGCGCCGAAGGCCAGGAAGATGTCTGGTGGTTTGGTGGCGGCATGGATTTGACGCCGTATTACGGTTTTACGGAAGATGCTGTGCATTTTCACCAAACCTGTAAAATGGCGGTCCAGCCTTTTGGTGCAGACTTGCATGTCCGCTTCAAGAAATGGTGTGACGAGTATTTTTACCTGAAACACCGTAAAGAAGCGCGTGGCGTAGGCGGCATCTTCTTTGATGATTTCAATGAGCAGGATTTTGCCAGCAGTTTTGCCATGATGCGCAGCGTCGGTGACGCCTTTATTCCGGCTTACCGTCCTATCCTGGAACGTCGCAAAGGCCAGGAATATGGCGAACGTGAGCGCGATTTCCAGGCTTATCGCCGTGGCCGTTATGTAGAATTCAATCTGGTATTTGACCGTGGCACGCATTTTGGCCTGCAATCTGGCGGCAGGACAGAGTCCATACTTATGTCCATGCCCCCCATCGTCAAATGGCGTTATGATTGGAAACCAGAGGCTGGCAGCCCGGAAGCAGCACTGGCAACAGACTTTCTGGTACACCGGGAATGGGCATAGAAACTGTAACACCACCTTGTATCCTGGTACTGGGTGGCAGCTTTGATCCTGTGCATCTGGGCCATATTGCCCTTGCCCATAGTCTGGCGACGATATTGCAACCGGGTGAATTGCGCATCATTCCTGTAGGCCAGCAATGGCAAAAGAATGAGTTGCAAGCCACCTCGACACAAAGACTGGCCATGCTGAAGCTGGCCTTTGAAGACTGGCAACTCTGCCCTGTCAGGATAGATGAGCAAGAAATCATCCGCGCAGAACAGGGTAAAAGTAATTACACCATCGATACCTTGCACCAGCTACGCAGAGAAGTTGGCGATGAGGCATCACTGGTATTTGCCATGGGTGCAGATCAGTTGCAAAATTTGCACACCTGGCGCAATTGGCAGGACTTGCTTGAAGTAGCGCATTTGTGTGCTGCATCACGCCCGGGTTTCAGCCTCGATATCAGCAGCCCCGACATTGCTGACATCTGGAAGAAAAATGCCATCAGCGCCCTGGAAATGCGCTCACGGCCAGCCGGTGGTACTTATCTGGAGAGAAATCTGGCGCAAGATGTATCTGCGACCCAACTACGTACTGAATTAAAACAGCATAACCCGACAACAAGATTGCTAGTCCCGCACAAGGTGCTAGACTACCTACAACAACAAACTATCTACCAATAAAAATATGGATATTAAAAAACTGCAAACCCTGGTCATTGACGCTCTGGAAGACGTCAAGGCGCAAGACATACAATTGTTTGAAACCACACACCTGACCAGCCTGTTTGACCGCGTTTGTATCGCCTCTGGTACATCCAACCGTCAAACCAAGGCTCTGGCCGCGTCCGTACGCGACAAAGTCAAGGAAAACGGTGGCACTATCGTCAGCATGGAAGGTGAAGCAACGGGTGAATGGGTACTGGTTGATCTGGGTGACATCGTCGTCCACATCATGCAGCCAGCCATCCGTGCTTACTACCGTCTGGAAGAACTGTGGGGCGACAAGCCTGTCAAATTCGGCGCGGCCAAGCGTACTTCTGCTAAAAAAGTTGAAGCAGAAGAAGACAGCAACAAGCCTAAGCGCGTCCGCAAAGTGGCTGGCAAAGCTGCCCCGCTGGAAGTCACGCATGACATGATGGCTATCCAGACCACGTTGGACGATGAAAAGAAACCAACGCGCAAACCACGCGTCACCAAGACTACTGGTGATGCTGAAGGCAAACCAGCACGCAAACCGGCAACCCGCAAAGCTGCTGATGGCACTACTGCGGCCAAACCAGCCAAGATACCAACTGGTGGCCGCGTTAAAGTAGCAGCAACTAAAACTGCTGTTGCCTCTGCCAAGCAAGCCGCAGAAAAACGCACTGCCAATGCCGCTGCAGCACCAGCAAAACGCGCTCCGGCACGTAAAAAAGCAACAGAGGAATAATTCTGTAAAAAGCTTTATCTCAAATGGCTGCCTCGTGCAGCCATTTGCTTAAGAAAAGGACTTAAGCAAAACCGCCACAGCTGCGTTGTAGCTCCCGTATTTAGCAAGATTCGGTACTAAAGTACTGTCTTCGTCGCTACGGTAAAGTCGGGGTTTCAGACAATATATTGTCTGCCGACGCAACGAACCTCCCTTACAAGGGAGGTTTCCTGAAGCGACAGCCTTGCTGTGACAATTTTGCTTAAGTCCCGAAGTACTCGGTTTCAAGACCTAATACGCAGCAAACAGACACAAACATGCAATTGATCATCGCCGCCGTCGGCCACAAAATGCCCTCCTGGATAGAAACAGGCTTTCAGGAGTATGCCAAACGCATGCCGCCAGAATGCCGCATAATCCTCAAGGAAATCAAACCGGTAGAACGCTCAGGCAGTAAAACGGCTGAAACCGTCATGGCACTGGAGCGTACCAAGATCGAAGCGGTGATACCCAAAAATGCCCGTATCGTCGCCCTGGATGAACGCGGCAAGGACTGGACCAGTGTCGCCCTGTCGCAAAACCTCACGCAGTGGCAGCAGGATGGCCGTGATGTAGTCTTCATCATCGGCGGTGCTGATGGCCTGGACGCAGAATTCAAGTCCAAAGCCGATACCCTGATACGTATTTCCAGCCTGACCCTGCCACATGGCATGGTGAGAGTACTGCTGGCCGAACAGCTATACCGTGCCTGGTCAATTACCCAGAACCACCCTTATCACCGGGTATAAGTTATACCAAGGAGACCGCCATGCTAAAAGAAAATAAAATCTACCTGGCATCAAAAAGTCCAAGACGCCGCGAACTGCTGCACCAGGCAGGCATAGAGTTTGATCTCTTGCTGCTACGCGATGCTGCACCACGCGGGCCGGATGTGACCGAGATCGTCTTGCCCGGCGAAGCACCAGAAGCCTATGTCAGCCGCGTCACCCAGGAAAAAGCAGACAAGGCTTGGGAAATCATGCATCTGCGCAAAATGCTGCCACGCCCCGTGCTCGCCGCCGACACTACCGTGGTACTCGGCAAGCAAATTCTGGGCAAACCCGCCGACCGGCAAGAAGCTATACAAATGCTGAGCATGCTGGCAGGCCAGACGCATCAGGTACTGACCAGCATCGCCGTACATTCGGCACTGGGCAGTGCCGCTGTCACGCAATGTTCAGAAGTCAGTTTTGCGAACCTCGATGAACAACAGATACTGGCCTACTGCAATAGCAATGAACCCTATGACAAAGCCGGTGGCTATGGCATACAGGGCGCGGCAGCCCGTTTTATTTCACACATCAAAGGGAGTTATTCTGGCATCATGGGATTACCCTTATTTGAAACCTGCCAGTTGCTGCGTCAGGCAGGTATCTTTATTCCCTAAATTGAAGTATCAGAGAAGCTTATGAGCGAAAACCTCCTCATCAATATCACCCCTCAAGAAACCCGCGTTGCCCTGATGTTCCAGGGCGCGGTACAAGAACTCCATATAGAACGTACATTGTCACGCGGCCTGGTCGGCAATATCTACCTGGGCAAAGTCGTGCGCGTCTTGCCAGGCATGCAGTCTGCCTTTATCGACATAGGCCTGGAACGCGCCGCTTTTTTGCATGTGGCTGATATCTGGGACGCCCGCTCGCAAGATGCGAATGGCAATACCAATGCGCCACTGACACCGATAGAAAAATTGCTGTTCGATGGCCAGTCCGTCACCGTGCAAGTCGTCAAAGACCCGATAGGCACCAAGGGCGCACGCCTCTCTACACAGATTTCCATCGCAGGCCGCATGCTGGTCTACCTGCCGCAAGATTCGCATATTGGTATCTCGCAAAAAATAGAAAACGAAGCCGAACGCGAAGCCCTGCGCACCAAGGTACAAAACCTGCAGCAGCCAGAAGAAAAAGGGGGTTTCATCGTCCGCACCATGGCAGAAGATGCCTCCGATGAAGACTTGAAGGCCGACGTTGATTACCTGCGCCGCACCTGGTCCACCATACTGCAACTGGCCAAGACCCAGCCACCGACTACCCTGCTGTATCAGGATCTTAATCTGGCACAACGCGTCTTGCGTGACTTCGTCAATGAAGAAACTGACAGCATACAAGTCGACTCGCGTGAAAATTACATCATGCTGCAAGAGTTCGCGACGCATTACATGCCGTCAGTGCTCGGCAAGCTGCAACACTATATAGGTGAACGCCCCCTGTTTGACCTGCATGGCGTGGAAGAAGAAATAGAACGCGCCCTGGGCCGCCGCGTCGACCTGAAATCTGGCGGTTACCTCATCGTCGACCAGACCGAGGCCATGACCACCATCGACGTCAATACCGGCAGCTTTGTCGCTGGCCGCAATTTCGATGACACCATCTTCAAAACCAACCTCGAAGCCGCCCACGCCATCGCCCGTCAGCTAAGATTACGTAACCTCGGCGGCATCATCATTCTCGACATCATCGACATGGAGAATGAAGAACACAAAACCGCAGTGCTGGCTGAACTCAACAAGGCTTTGTCACGTGACCGCACCAAACTATCTGTCTCCGGCTTCTCGGCCCTCGGCCTGGTAGAAGTCACCCGCAAACGCACCCGCGAATCACTCGCCCATGTCCTGTGCGAACCCTGCCCTGCCTGCAGCGGCAAAGGCCAGGTCAAAACCGCCCGCACCATCTGCTACGAAATCCTGCGCGAACTTCTGCGCGAAGCCAAACAATTCAACCCCAGAGAATTCCGCATCATGGCCTCGCAAGTCGTGGTCGACATGTTCCTCGAAGAAGAATCGCAACATCTTGCCATGCTCGGCGACTTCATTGGCAAACCGATTTCACTGCAAGTGGAGAGTGTGTTTCATCAGGAGCAGTACGATATTATTTTGATGTAAAAGAATGTAGGTCAAAAATCGGGGCAGGCACAATCAAAAGATTTACCCTGCTCTGCGAGCATGCATAACTCGTATGAAGTGGTGACTAAACTTTCATCCTGGGTGCCAACAGTTGCAAGAACTCATTTCAACAATGCGGATAAGATGCGTTCGCCTCGTCATGCGCGCTGACAAGGGTAATGCAGAGGTTTCGTACGGGACAACATGTTGCACTGCCTGCTCACATCATGAGTCCCTTCAGGAAAACTGACGATCTGCTGTGAAACACTCAAAAACACTGTTTTATATCTTCATCTGATAAATTATAGCTAGCCCGCAGACAAACTTGGGCATGTTAAGCCAAGAAGCTTCTGAGAATTGTTTTTTGATCAAACATTTAAGCTATGTTATATCCGACCGATTTTTATGTGATTTTGAGTTGCCCTATTTGCATATATAATCAATAATCAGGTCGCTTTGCGCATGCAAATACCAAGCCGTATAAAGTGACTCACTCTTTGCAGTTTACTCAATCAAGCAAAGGAAATTGATGTTTTCACTTAACTCTAATTTCGAAAAAATAAATAATATCAATTTACTGACCAGGAAATAGTCTTATGCAAAATTTTACGACAAGCCAATTTTATGGTCTAAAGGATCATAGCTTATTTATGAAACACCTCCAAGAAGCGGTGGATCAAATTGAGCACAAAGTCGGTATATTTGCCGGTGATCAAATATTTACATTCAACCGCAACCTCAGCTTTCTTGAAGACGAAAAGTTCATGGCAGCATTCTATGCACATACAAGTGATCTGGCAGAGCAATCGCTAATATGGCGTTACGCAACCGTATGTTGGGCAGCAAAGAATGGCGCAAAACTGGACGGAGATTTTGTCGAAATTGCCTGCTATAAAGGAACGACAGCAAGAATCATCTGTGACTACATGGACATGAAAAACTCAGACAGAAAATATTTTCTATATGACTTGTTTGAGCATGACGATAAAATGCCACATCACGCTATGCCTGATCATAGCAAGAGTTTATATCAGCAAGTCCAGGAAAAATTTTCCGACTTTCCCAATGTCTGTATCACCCAGGGAAATATTCCAGACAGCCTGACAATTGCCGCGCCAGAGAAAATTGCGTTCATGCACCTGGATATTAATAATGCACAAGCAGAAATAGGCGCACTTGATGTACTGTTCGAGAGAATGGTTCCTGGTGCCGTACTGATTTTGGACGACTATGGCTGGGCATATTATAGAGAACAGAAACTGGCCGAAGACCCATGGTTCGAAAAGCGGGGTTATCAGGTTCTAGAGCTCCCCACAGGCCAGGGCATGGTCATCAAACAATAATTGTTATTTGCAAAGTGCTGCTCATACGGCCTTTTTTATGTAAATTTCCTTGAAAGTGTCTGATGATTAACTGGTTTAATGCAAAAGCTGCGATAGATTTTGGAACAGAATTAGCGGAATTTATCGCCAAAGGCATGCCGCAAGAAATAGTAATGAGTAACGATAGATTTTTATTGCAAAAACAAGAAGCTTTGCAGTTAATTACAATGAAAATTTATCAATTCAATCGTAAGCAAGACATGAATATCTATAAAAAAGCACAATTCGCCAGAAGCTTTAAATTGCGCCTGACTGAAAGTGGCTTTCAAAAAGAAGCCACTCTTATCATGCTCACTCTGGTGATTAAAGGACTAAATACAAAAAGATAGTTCAATCGGATAATAAGTGGTCAAATGATCTTATACAATTTTAAGTGTTGAGCCTGTATTATTAAGTCACTGAGCGATTCACTCGCAACCGGTCACTAAATCGATAGAGTGGGGTATGTTCGACTTAACCCGTACGCAGACTTGCGACGATTGCTCAGACACTATTCTTCTGTGAATGTGTGACTGCGTGCAGCACGAAGCTTAGCAAAATTTGGCTGATAGCTTAGGATCAGGGCGACGGATTTCTTATCCATTCTGAAATCATGTCAACAGCCTCCTTCTCCATACCGATAAAACCATGCCAGTGCAGCGCTGCGCATGCATCGCCAGTGGGATTGGATCCACCATCTGCCAGTATCATTTTTTTTACCGGTGCATTTTTCAATCCGCGCAAGATTGCTGGTATCTCATGCGGCTGACAATGCATGCAGGCGTCCTTGTTATGATGGAATATCAAGGTAGGTATCGTAATTGCAGCTAAGTCCTGCTTGGGCACAGCCCCTGGCTTTTTGTAGTTCACAATGCTGGAAGTCAGGACCAAACCGGCAATCGCGGGGTCCTGAATTTTGATCGCCATTGCAGTTGTAGAAATCGTGCCGCGGCTAGTGCCGACAATCCAGACTGGTGCAGCACTTTGCTTTTTCACCTCATCCAGCACGGCACGAATATCTGACAAATGCGTGTCACTGATGCGGTCGGCAAAATCCAGGTCTTCTGAATCACTGGGTCTTCCGAAAATAGCCACATTAAAACCGTTTGCCAGAAAGTATGGCATGCTCCGCACCAAAAAATTATTACTGCCAGGCTTACTATCTACAAGCTTGCCAAACCCGCCGCCCCCACCCGGAAAAATAAAGACCGTCGCCTTTGCACCATCCACTGCCTGCCAAAACAGAGTGGTACTGACACCTGTACGAGTCGGTACCTGAAAGACCTGGCCCTGAGTTTGAGCTTGTGCCTGAGCCATAAGGATCATCGTGAGCAAGATTGACGCAAGGAATTTTCTCATCGTGCCCTCTTTTTATTTTGATCTGATGATTGCATGTTATCTTAATAAATGATAATTTTTATACAACTTCAAATAATACCATTCATTAGCTTTCGTAGCATCTGACTTAGTTTTCTTCAGGCATTATTTCAGGATAATCTTGTTCGTCCTCACTTTTTGCTATCTGCGTGTTTCATCAAAACAAGGAGCTATCATGTATCCATGGTTATGGGTTTGGTCACCACAGGTTCACTTTCCCTGGAGTGGCAGCGTTGCGCAAAGCATAGAGCCGAATACGACCTGGTTCTACAATATGATTCCTCCTGTTTCTGGGGATGCGGGAATAGAGGCGCAGGTATTTCAACTAGCCTCGTATGGTACTCAGCTTGGTCAGGTCACCGATGTGTTATTGGAAATCGTGAAAGAGACAGAAAACCTGTCTCCCAAAGCGCTTGAATCGCTAAAGGAATTACAAACCTTGAAGACCAAAATTGAAGTGATCAAGAAGAGATCGGCGCAACCAGCAAAACTAGAGTGAGCTAAGATTTTTAATATCACCGCAGGCTTTGCTTCGGTTCCAGGGCTGCTGTTTAATCACTTGGTATCACTTGGAAAATTCACCTCATTGCTCGGGGTGGAGTAGCAGTTGCGCATCCATTGCAGCGATACGTCCCTCATCGGTAGGCACCACCCAGACTTCTATGCTGCTGTTCGGGGTATGGATTGCCATGATGTGGTCTCCACGCGCTGCCTTATTTTTCCCGGCATCAACTTGCACGCCAAGATAGACCAGCCCCTCGGCCACTTGCTGCCTTAATACAGCATCGTGCTCGCCTATACCACCTGTAAACACCAGCACATCCAGGCCATTCAAACATGCGCTTAATGCACCACATTCGCGTATCACGCGATAGGTGAATAAATCGATGGCAAAACCAGCTCGCGGGTCGCTGCTAGCGCGAAGGGTGCGCATGTCGGCGGAGATGCCTGATACGCCGAGCAGGCCGGATTCTTTATACAGAGTTGTTTCTATGTGTTTTGCATCCCAGCCCTGCTGCATCAAATGCAGCAAGATACCGGGGTCGAGTGCGCCGCAGCGGGTGCCCATCATCAGGCCGTCTAGTGCAGAAAAGCCCATGGAAGTGGCGATACTTTTGCCGTTTTTCATGGCGCAGGCGCTGGCACCATTACCGAGGTGCAGCATGATGACTCGCCCGGCAGCAGGATCAAATGCGCGTGCCGATTGCTGGGCCAGGTGACTAGCGACATAGCGATAAGACAGACCATGAAAACCATAACGGCGTATGCCAGTTACACGCAGAGATTGCGGCAAGGCCAGTGTGGTTTCGCATGCAGGCATATCGGCATGGAAGCCAGTATCAAAACAGGCTATTTGCGGTATGCCGGGATAGGCACGACGGAAAGCGACTACTCCTTCCAGGTTATGCGGCTGATGCAGGGGTGCCAGCGTATCCAGGGTATGCAGGTAAGCAAGGGCGTCATCATCAATAATAATCGAAGATGAAAAGCGCTCGCCGCCGTGGACGATGCGGTGGGCAACGACGGCTATTTGCAGGTCAGCACTATGACTCATCAACAAACCATGCAGGGCTATTAATGCAGCAGCAAACTGGTCACCATTTGCCGCATTGATTGCAGCTTCGTCCAACATCAATTGCTGCACTTCAGTGCCAGTACGGAATTGTATGATGGGCTTGCCACCGGGTTGCAGTCCCTCAATCACGCCACTCAGATTGCAGCGTGTGACTCCTGTATCAGTATACGGGTACAGGGCAAACTTAATGCTGGATGAACCTGAATTCACAGAGAGGATGACCGGGGTTTTCATGGTGCATTCTTCCGGTATTCGTGCGCCAGCAATTTGACGAGAGCAGCAGAAGCAACCCGGGACGAAGAGCCATCGGCACGGCTGGTCAATGCAATAGGCACTTTGGCACCGAGGACAACACCACAAGTCGCAGCACCTGCCAGATATTCAAATTGCTTGCCCAACATATTGCCCGATTCCAGATCCGGCACCATGAGAATATCAACATCGCCAGATACGGCAGAGACTATGCCCTTGATCTGCGCTGCACGGGCAGATATGGCATTGTCAAATGCCAGCGGGCCATCAACAATTGCGCCAGTGATTTGTTTGCGCTCCGCCATTTTGCACAAAGCAGCAGCATCGATGGTGGACATGATTTTAGGGTTAACCGTTTCCACCGCCGACAACAGCGCGACCTTGGGTAGGGGGATGTTCAGTGCATGGGCCAGGTTGATGGCGTTTTGCAGTATGTCAGCTTTTTCTGGCAGAGTAGGATAGATATTCAGGGCAGCGTCAGTCAACAACAAGAGCTTGTGATACATGGGCACATCCAGATGATAAACGTGTGACAGCCGTCTACCAGTGCGCAAGACAGCGCATTCAACCACGGCATGCATAAGCTCATCAGTATGCAGGCTGCCTTTCATAAGGGCTTCTACCTGGCCTTTGGCAGCCATTTCTACAGCTATGTTGGCAGCGGCATGGCTATGTGGGGCATCGACTTTTTCAAAAGCTGTGATATCGATATTTGCTGCCGCAGCAAGAGCAAGCAGTTTTGCCAGCGGGGCGACGAGTACCGGAATAATCAAACCCTGCCGTGCAGCATCCACTGCCCCTTGCAAGGAGTCTGCGTCACAGGGATGAACAACCGCGCAACGTATCGCTGGTAAATCCCTGACACTATCCAGCAAATGGCGCTGGCGTTCACCCAGGTCAAACATGGTCATGGTGGGCAGATGGGTACGTGGGCGGCTGACTTTTTCTGTCGGGGCGATGACCAGGGCATTGCCATAGACGACTCTCTCTCCCTTCTGGTTAATGATTTCACAGTCAAGGGTCACGCGTTTTTTTTCGTCGTCTTTTGCCACAACGGTAGCTGACACAGTCAGGGTGTCACCTATGCGTACAGGCTTGGCAAAGTGCAGGTTTTGTTCCAGGTAAATCGTACCTGGCCCGGGCAGGCGCGTGCCCAGGATAGTGGAAATCAGTGCCCCGCCCCACATGCCATGAGCGATAACACCATGGAACAAGGTATGCGCTGCATACTCGGCATCCAGATGGGCAGGATTGACATCACCGGAGACCGTGGCAAAAGCCTGGATATCGGCATTGCTCAATGTACGTACCTGACTGGCGCTCTGCCCTATTTGCAGATCTTCGAACACCACGTTGGAAATGTTGTCTGCCTCGTTCAAATCGGTGTTTATGGTATTCATTGAAATCTGGACTTTCATTAATTCACGATGTGGTAACCGCCATCAACATACAGGGTTTGCCCTGTCATGCCTGATGATGCGTCGCTGACCAGAAAGGCGGCCAGCCTGCCGATTTCATCCAGCGTCACCAATCTGCCCAAAGGTGAGCGACTTATGTTTTTTTGCATCAGGACATCGAAGTCCTGCAAACCTGAGGCAGCGCGGGTAGGTATAGGGCCGGGGGAAATTGCATGTACCCGCGTCCCCTTAACGCCAAGCTCGGTCGCCAGGTAACGCACGCTTGACTCCAGCGCGGCCTTGACCGGGCGCATGATGCCATAGTGAGCAACCGCTTCATCAGCCCCCAGATAAGTCATGGTCATGATACTGGCATTCTTGCTCAAATGCGGTTCGCACAATTTGGCCAGGCGCACAAATGAATGACAAGACACATTCATGGCACGCAAGAAGCCAGCACTGGAACTGTCGATGACGCGGCCATGCAAATCATCCAGCGGTGCCCAGGCGATGGAATGGATGACGAAGTCAAATTCACCCAATTCTCTGGCTGCGGCATCAACCAGCGCTTCCAGCGATCCATCCTGCTCGACATCGCACACCACCAAGCTTGATTCAAGCGCGCCTGCCAGTGGCTCCACAAATTGCCGGACTTTGTCATTCACGCAGGACAGCAGCATTGTTGCACCCAGTTGCCGCAGTATGGCAGCACAGCCGTAGGCGATGCTATGCTCATTGGCCAGGCCGATGATGATGCCGCGTTTGCCTTGCAATGAAAAAGAAGAACTTGCTTCAGTCATTTGTTTTACCGATCCGGGTGATGTAAGAAACCTGCTTAGAAAAGCTACATAAATAATCTGCATAAATAAGCTGCGAGCACCATCTTGCTTGCGCATGCCAGAAACTGGTCGGCGCAAGGTCAAAACATTGATGCAGATCAAACTTCGCTCGCATCCCCTACCAACACAAGGGAAGACATGGCCAGACAAGATGATTGTTAATCACGAAGAAGTGTACTCTGAATGCATTGCTGCATTTGCACAATGCAATTGATACGCATCAATTCAATTGAGTGACATGCTTGCCAGAATGCGCAGACCTGCGGACCTACGGATCTACTATAAGGATGTACCGATGAAAACTGATTACAGCCCTGTCTTGCCCCATCAACAACCTGAAACAAAGCTTGTGGAAAAAGAAAAATATGAAGAGTTGTGCTATCTCAGTGACGGCAAAGCAGAAGTGCATCCTCTGGATATGCTCTTGCAAAATAATATCGCCAAACTGACTGGCGGTCTTTCACCCGCAAGTATGGTACTGGCCTGGATGGATTGGGGCATGCATATCGCAATATCACCTGGTAAACAGATAGAGCTGGCTAACTTGCTGCAAAAACAGATTGGTAGCTGGCCGCAGTTAATGGCACCTGCTTTGACGAAAAACCCTGCAGAAGAAAAAAATGTATCAAGTACGCCAGCAGATAGTCGCTTTTCTTATGCTGGCTGGGCTAACTGGCCTTTCAATGCCATGAGCCAGTCTTTCTTGCAGGGGCAGGAATTGCTGCAAGTGGCGACCACAGGCGTCCGTGGCGTCAGTGCCCATCATGAGAATGTCGTCAACTTCATGTGCAGGCAATTGCTGGATGTAGTTTCTCCATCCAACTTCCCCATGCTCAATCCCGAAGTCATTGCCAGCACTCAGGAAACTGGCGGCAAGAACCTCATCACAGGTGCAGCGCACTGGATTCAGGATCGCGGCCTGGAATTTAATATCCCTGGTGTGGATGCAGGTGAGCACAAGTCGGAACAACTATCTTACCAGCCAGGCCGGGATGTCGCCGTGACTGAGGGTAAGGTCGTGTTTCGCAACCACCTGATAGAACTCATACAGTATGCACCGCAAACTGCCAAAGTGTATGCAGAGCCGGTCATGATCGTGCCTTCGTGGATCATGAAATACTATATCCTCGACCTGTCGCCACATAATTCGCTGGTGCATTTTCTGGTCAGCCAGGGTCACACCGTTTTCATGATTTCCTGGAAAAATCCAGGTAAGGAAGACCGGCATCTTGGCATGCAGGATTATCTCGACAGTGGCCTGTTTGCAGCCCTTGAAGAAGTTGGTAAATTCAGCCAGCACAAAGTTGTGCATACAGTTGGTTACTGCCTGGGTGGTACTTTGTTGGCGATTGCTGCAGCCGCGCTGGCGAGTGGGCATGCCAAAGAACATACCCATCATTTGCCAAAGGTGCAAACGGTAACTTTGCTGGCATCACAAACTGATTTTACTGAACCTGGCGAACTTGGCCTGTTCATCGATGAAAGCCAGATAGCCATGCTAGATGCGCAAATGTGGGAACAAGGCTATCTCACTGGTGAGCAAATGACGGGTTCATTTCAATTGTTGAATTCACGCATGATCTGGTCAAAGATCATGCGTGAATACCAGTTGGGTACACGCAATTCTCCAAACGATTTGATGTCATGGAATGCCGATACTACGCGCATGCCTTATCGCATGCATAGCGAATATCTGAAGCATCTTTTCCTGCATAATGACCTTGCAGAAGGCCGCTATGAAGTGCATGGACATGCCGTGGCACTGAATAATATCCACACTCCCATGTATGTGGTTGGCACTACACGCGACCATGTATCACCCTGGCGCTCGGTCTATAAAATTCACGTACTGACAGATGCGCCGATTGATTTTGTATTGGCATCTGGTGGCCATAATGCAGGTATCGTGTCAGAACCTGGTCACGCCCATCGCACATATCAACACTTGCCTGCAGACCAACGCGCAACTTCATTTCAGCAAGCGGATGACTGGTTGGCTGCTGCAACAACCGAAACAGGTTCATGGTGGACACATTGGCAAGTCTGGCTGGCAAGTCATTCAAGCACTACCCGCATCAAGGCCAGAGTTGTCACCGACAAGGGCCTGGGTGTTGCTCCTGGCAGCTATGTATTTGCAAAATAAACTTAATTAACGTCCTTTGAAATATACCAACGAATCTTAAGGAGTAGAATATTTTCTGACATAGTGAAACAGGCAGCCAGTCTGCTGGGAAGATTGCAGCAATGATATTAAAAAAGCCAAACCGGCATAGAAGATACTTACTGAGTGTTGTGCCGTTTCTGTTTTCCAGTCCCGTCTCAGTGTCGGCAGCAGAATTACGCAAGCAAGTGTTTTTGATCGTAGAATCAAATATCACCAATACTCCACAAATCCCCTTTAACCCGGTCTTTCAGCAGTGCGTAACCTATGTGGAAAAAGAATTGCAAGTGCAATTTGATTACCGGCGTTATCCGTGGACACGCCTGCTGCAAAAACTGAATGAAGGTGAAGGCCTGGCTTTTGGTTTGTCCAAGACAAAAGAACGTGCGCAAACCCTGCACTTTTCCATCCCGGCTTTTGGTACTTTTATCTGGCTGGTGGTCAGGAGTGACCAAACCTTTCCATTTTCCCGCATTGCTGACTTGCAAGGAAAAACTGTCAGCATGATACGTGGCTCTACCTATGGCGATGAATTTGACAAGGCCAAGACCAGCTTATTGCTCATAGAAGATGACGTCTATTCCATGTCTTCACGCCTGAAAAAACTACTCAGCAAGCGCACGGATGTCATGCTGTTCAGCCATTATGATCCCGATCCGCGCAAGGTCGAGGCCATGCTCAATAAGACCATGCCTGAGATTGCGCCAGATACCCCCATGCCACCTGGCGTAAGCTTCAAGGTACTTGACCATTACCTGTTCGTGGATCACATCCACTTTGCGATCCTCGCGTCCGAAGACAAAGGCATCATTGAGCAAATCAACAAGGCGATCAGGAAGGGGCAACAAGATGGCTCACTGCCTGCTGTCAATGTGCCCAGGAAATAAATCAGGTTGCTGAAGCGCTAAGTATCGGCTGCAAGGGCTGCCACACCATCTGACTATCAAGCTTGTTCATGCAGTCATGATGCCCGAGAGGACATTCCCTTTGCTTGCAGGGTGCGCAGGCCAGGCGCAGCGATAGCGAATGCGCGATGTCAGAAAATGGCGGGGCGTGATCAGGATCAGTCGGGCCATAAATGGCAATGACAGGTCTGTTGAATGCCGAGGCAATGTGCAGCAAGCCAGAATCATTCGACACCATGGCGTTACTCGCGGCGATCAACGCCAGCGCCTGATCCAGCCTGGTCTTGCCGGCGAATTGATGTACTGCAGGACAAGCTGCCTCAATCTGCTGACAAACTTCAACATCCTTGGGGGAACCCAGTAAAACAATTTGTGCCTCAGGATGTGCTTGCAGGATAGTCTTTGCCAGTTCTGCGAAATGGCTGACGGGCCAGCGTTTGGCATTACCGAATTCTGCGCCGGGGGCAAAGCAGATCAAAGGCTGCTGAGCCGACAAGCCCATCTCCTGCAAGACTGTATTTGTCTGTGCAGAAGTGATTTGCAAGCGTGGCTTGGGGAAGCTCTGTGCAAGATCAGTTACTGGTTTGCTGGCCAGCGCTGCATAAAATGCCACCATGGCACGCGGCACGGGCTTGCTGTCATGGTGCATGACATTGATGAGGCCATAACGGCTTTCGCCCTTGTAACCTACCCGCTTTTTGATGCCAGCCATCCACGGCAGCAGTGCAAATTTCAAGGTATTGGGTAAAACGTAGGCTGCTGCATAGCCACGCTGTCGCAATATCTGTGCATAGCGCCAGCGTTCACGTAACTGCAGAGAACCATGCTTGAATGGCGTTTCCAGGACTGTATCCACTTCCACCATGGCGCGCAAAACCGGTGCTACCCAGGCGGGTGCCAGCACATCTATCGCAGCATCTGAATGATCGCGCTTCAGCAATTGCAGCAAAGGCTGCGCCATGACGGCATCACCTATCCAGTTGGGCGCAATGACGAGAATACGGCTCGCAGGACTTTGCACAACGACGCTCATCTTGGCGTGCGCCCCATGAGGAAGAACTCATCATTCGGGCGCATGGAAATCACATTTGCCATGCGGTTGGACAAGCCAAAGAATGCGGTAATGGCAGCGATATCCCAGATATCTTCGTCATCAAAACCGTGGCTGTGCAACACGGCATAGTCTGCATCATTAACACTTTGCGAATCCAGGCAAACCTTGATGGCAAAATCCAGCATGGCGCTTTGGCGTGGTGTGATATCTGCCTTCAAATGATTGACAGCGACCTGGTCAGCCACCAGAGTATTCTTGGCATAGATGCGCAAAATCGCACCGTGGGCCACCACGCAATACAGGCAATTGTTTTTGGCGCTGGTGGTGGTGACTATCATTTCGCGTTCAGCCTTGCTCAGATTGCCTGTGGTCTTGAGCATCAATGCATCATGATAGGCAAAGAAGGCACGGAATTCGTCAGGTCTGTGCGCCAGCGTCAGGAAGACATTCGGTACAAAACCGGCTTTTTCCTGCACGGCCAATACCTTCTCGCGTATATCGTCAGGCAAGTCTTTTATTTCTGGAACGGGGAAACGGGAAATCGCAGCTGTCATGAATTTTCCTTTTCAATCACAATGAAGCGAATAGCATCACGCAGCAAATTGCAGACGGTGCAGGTTCGCATAAGTACCGCCATTATCCAGCAATTCTGCATGCGTGCCCATTTCGATTATCTTGCCATCGACCAATACGGCAATACGGCTGGCACGTTCAATTGTTGACAGGCGATGCGCAATCACCAGCGTAGTACGGCCCAGCATCAGCTCATCCAGTGCGGCCTGTACAGCGCGTTCAGATTCACTGTCGAGTGCCGACGTAGCTTCATCCAAAATGAGAATAGGCGCATTTTTATAGATGGCGCGGGCAATCGCCAGACGCTGTCTTTGACCGCCAGAGAGGCGCATGCCATTGTCGCCTATTACCGTATTCAAACCATCGGGCAAATCACGCACGACATCTGTCAGATGTGCTGCCTGCACTGCCGCTGCTACCCGTTCAGGATCAGGGTTGGCGTCGCCATAGGCAATATTTGACACCAGGGTGTCATCAAACAACACCACATTCTGGCTGACCATAGCGATTTGTTCACGCAGGCTGGTCAAGGAAATGTCATGCAATGAAATGCCATCGAGCAGGATGTCGCCAGAATCTGGTGTGTAAAAACGCGGCACCAGGTTCACCAGCGAAGTTTTGCCACCGCCAGACATGCCGACCAGGGCGATGGTTTCACCCGGTGCTATGCTGAGGTTGATATCTTTCAGAGCTTCCTGCTCCTGACCAGGATAAGAGAAACTGGTGTGTACAAATTCCAATTTGCCTTGCGCGCGGGCTGGCAAGGCTTTGCCGCTATCGGTTTCTGGCAAAGTATCAATGAGGGCAAATACCGATTCTGCCGCCGCCATACCACGTTGCATGGGACCATTCAGGTCTGCCAGACGTTTCAGGGGCGTCAGCAATAGCATCATGAGACTGACAAATTCGATGAAGCGGCCTGCCGTGGTTGAGTCTTGCGCTGCCTGCGACACCGCAAACATGATGACCACCGCCACCGCAATCGCAGCCGCCAATTGTGTCAACGGCGTAGTGGATGCGACAGCAATAGTCGTACGCATGGCGTAGCCACGCAGTTTTTCATTCTTGGCTTCGAACCGTTCTTGCTCATATTTTTGACCACCAAAGATACGTATGACCTGGCTGGCGCGGGTAGCTTCTTCTATTACCTGGGTCAGTTCATTGCTGACATCCAGCTGGCTTTGATTGAGTTTGCGCAGGCGCTTGCTGACACCGCGCACCAGAAACGCCATGACCGGCATCATGACCAGGGCAATGATGGTCAACTGCCAGTTACGCCACAACAAGGCGGCCAGCAACACCATTACCGTCAATGAATCGCGGAACAGCGTGGTCATCGAGACCTTGAGCATCTCCACGATTTGCTGGGCCTCAAACATAATGGTATTGATGATGCGGCCACTGGACTCACTCTGGTAAAAGCTGATGGGCACATTCAGGATGCGATCAAATACCTTGGCACGCAATTGGTTCAGCAACCTGGTAGACACCCAGGTCATGAGGTAACTGGTGGTGAAGGTACAAATGCCACGGAACAAAAAAATGGCAATGATAGCCGTTGGCACCATCCATAAAGCCAGTTTTTTGGCATCGGCATTAAAGCCATGGTCAAGGATGTAACCCAACACTTTGGGGAACATGACTTCAGTCGAAGCCGTACCCAGCATGGTCAGCAATGCCCACCATACCCTTGAACGGTAAGGCGTGATGGCTAGCCACAAGCGCCGGAAAACATCGATGGTTTCTTTATTGATCAAACTCATAGCGTGAAATTCATATCCTGTCTTGATGCCAGCCAGTCACACTGGCCCGCACATAAATCATTTACTGTCTGATAATCAGTTTTTATTCCGCATGCCAGCCAGCGGTATCGCCAGCAAAATCATGAAAGCCATGCCAAACACACCGTCACGTAATATCGCATTGAACATACCTCCCAGCATCATGGCGATGGTCAGCATCAGCAAGGGCATGGCCATTTCCTTGGTTGCGGGATTTTCATGCAAGGTCATTCGGTAAGCCACCCAGTACTGCGTCACCCAGATCAACAGCAAAGCTGATAAACCAAGTGCTCCCACCTCGGTCAGGTACAAAAGATAATCATTGTGCGGCGTGGTCATGGTGGCGCTGATCAAGCCTTTGGCTTTTTGCTGGTAGAGATACATCCAGGTAGCAATGCCGTGTCCAGCCAAAGGCTTGTCTGCAATGATCTCGCTGGTAATCTTGTAAAGTTCCAGCCGCATGCCATCGTCATTGACCTTGCGCCCCTGAGAAAAATCATGCAACTGATGCACGGTGCACAGGCTGCGCAATTTGAAAATTTCCCATGGGCCGGCTTGCACCAGGCGAACTTCACAAGTCGTTGGTGGTGGCAGGCTCAAGGCGTATTTCCAGGCACCACCCATTGCTGCCAGCAAGATCAAAGGCAAGGCTACAGTGCGCCATGACCATCCCATCTGACGCAAGATCAGCACGCCACATAACAGGAAAAACAGCAGGCTGGCAGTCCTGGTTTTTGCCAGCAAGACCAGCGCTGCGGCTACATATACAATCGCCAGCACACGCCAGAGAAAATGATCACGATGCATGCGCAAGTCATGCAACATCCAGGCGGCAGCAACCGCCATCAGTATCCCCAGTAAAATGGATTTATTACCTTCATAAATCACATAGCTGCGAAACAAGGTATTGACGGGCAAGAGGTGGAAGAAATTTGCCACAAACAGCGTAGCTGCCAATATCGCACCAGCAAAAAATACATACGCGGCCCGTCTTTGCCACAAACCCGCAGTCACAGTCAGGAAAGGCAAGAGAAACAAATAAGTCTGATAATGCAAAATACCTGGCCAGAATTCCTTGCTGATTTCTGGTGGCACATCCTGTACCGCAGCCAGGACTATGCTGACCAGGCTCAGACCCAATATGGGTAACAGCATAGGACTTTGCCTGATCCTGTGTATCTTTTTCAGGTAACTGCCAGATACCAGCAAACTGATATAAAACAGCAACACACCGCCATACATGACACCGACGGGGAAAAATAACGTCAATGGCAAACAGGTCAATATCTGATGTGGCAAAGACTGACGCCAGCCAGTCTGCGGCTCCATCTGCATGGAACCGCCACCCGCTGGTAATACACTGGCTGCACTCATGGCGTCAGGCGTATTCAATTTTGACGTTTTTCATGGATAGCCACTCACCCAGGTTCTGCCGCAAGACATCATCCGGATTCACGCGCCACTGGTCTGACAAATACAGCTCGGCGCTCGCATTGGCATTTTGGTAGCGTATCAATACCGGACAACCATCGGCGTTCAGATGTGGTTTCAGCAAATCCTGCAGCTTTTTGGTATCTGCGCTGGATGTCAAAGTCAGGCGCAAACCCTGTGAGAACTGCACGCGGGCGCGGCCTATATCCATGACTTTTTCTGCCGAAATACGCAATCCGCCAGAGAACCTGTCTTCAGACACCTTGCCCAGCACCGCCAGGAATTCATCTTCCTTGAACAAGGATTTGAATTCTTCCATGATTTCGCTATACACCGTCACTTCGACCACGGCAGTGCCGTCATCAAGGCTGACGATGAGCAGCTTGCCGCGCTGTGTCATCTGCGTGCGCACACCGGTAATGATGCCGCAAATCAGACGCAAGTCGCGTGATGGTTCCAGCTTGGCCAGGGTAGTCTTGATGAATTGGCGCACTTCTGGCGCATAGGAATCAAACAGATGACCGGACAGGTAAAAACCCAGTGCCAGTTTTTCTTCGGTCAGGCGCTTCTTGTCTGTCCACGGCGGCACATCCAGGTAATCTGGTGGTGCGATCAAATCATCGTCATCACCAAACAGGCTGACCTGGTTTGCTGCAGCTTCTGCCTGCATCGCTGCCTCCAGCGCAAAATCGACGGTAGCCAGCAAGACGCCACGGTCTTTGCCCAGACAATCCATGGCACCGGCACGTATCAGCGACTCCACCGTGCGGCGGTTGACCTGGCGTTTATCAACACGTTTGCAGAAGTCAAACAAATCTGTAAACGGACCACCCTCTTTTCTGGCGGTGATGATACTTTCTATCGCATTCTGGCCAGAACCTTTGACGGCACCCATGCCATAGCGTATCTGGCTGGATTTTTTACCTGGCTCTGCAACCGGCATGAAGCGGTATTCAGATTGGTTGATATCTGGCGGCAGCATTTTGAGCTTGCAGATATCAATCGCATCTTCCACCAGTATCTTGACCTTGTCAGTATCATCCATGGCCAGCGACATATTGGCTGCCATGAACGCAGCGGCATGATGAGCCTTCAGATAAGCGGTGTGATAAGACAGCAAGGCATATGCGGCAGCGTGGGATTTATTAAAACCATAGCCTGCGAATTTTTCCATCAAATCGAAAATCTCGTCGGCTTTTTCTTGCGGCAAACCATCCTTCGCAGCACCGTCACGGAAAATCTGGCGATGCTCGGCCATCTCTTCTGCTTTTTTCTTACCCATGGCACGACGCAGCAAATCGGCGCCGCCGAGTGAATAGCCACCGACCACCTGGGCCATCTGCATAACCTGTTCCTGATACACCATGATGCCGTAGGTTTCAGACAAAATGCCTTCGGTACGTGGATCAGGATAATCGAAGCGTTCACCGTGCTTACGTTTACAGAAATCCGGGATCAAGTCCATAGGACCAGGGCGATACAAAGCCACCAGCGCGATAATGTCTTCAAAACGATCCGGACGCGCATCTTTCAGCATGCCTTGCATGCCGCGGCTTTCCAGCTGGAACACGGCCACGGTCTTGGCCTTGGTCAGCAATTCATAAGATGGCCTGTCATCGAGCGGCAATTTGGCCAGATCAAAATCTGCCATGGCCGGGTCCATCATCTTGATATAGCGCACTGCCCTGTCAAGGATGGTCAGTGTGGTCAAACCCAAGAAGTCGAACTTGACCAGGCCAACGGCCTCGACGTCGTCTTTATCGTATTGAGATACCACACCAGAATCACCACCCTGGGTATACAGCGGGCAAAAATCTGTCAGCTTGCCTGGTGCAATCAACACACCACCGGCATGCATGCCGATATTGCGGGTGATGCCTTCTACCTGTTGTGCCAGGTCGAGCAGGGTTTTGACTTCTTCTTCGTTTTCCTGACGCTCAGCCAGCAAGGGTTCTTCAACAATCGCCTCGGCTATCGTCACCTGCTTGCCCGGCTTGAATGGGATCAGTTTGGAGACACCATCGCAGAACATATAGCCAAAGTCCAGCACGCGACCCACGTCGCGTATTGCGCCCTTGGCAGCCATGGTACCGAAGGTAGCAATCTGTGACACCGCTTCTTTACCGTAACGGTCTTTCACGTACTGAATAACCTTGTCACGACCTTCCTGGCAAAAATCAATATCAAAGTCGGGCATGGATACCCGCTCAGGATTGAGGAAGCGCTCAAACAGTAGGTTGTACTGCAAAGGATCAAGATCAGTAATCAGCAGTGAATATGCGACCAGAGAACCTGCACCAGAACCACGGCCAGGTCCTACCGGCACACCATTATTTTTTGCCCACTGGATAAAGTCAGCAACGATAAGAAAGTAACCCGGGAAACCCATCTTGATAATGGTGTCGGTTTCAAACTTCAGGCGGGCCTCATAACGGGCGCGTTCTTTCTCGCGCTTTTCTTCATTTGGGAATAGATGATTAAGGCGGAACTCAAGACCACGCCGGGATTCATGCTCCAAAAAGTCATTGATGGTCATGCCTTCAGGCGTAGGGAAATCAGGCAGCTTGGGCTTGCCCAGCTCCAGCATCAGGTTACAGCGCTTGGCTATTTCGACTGAATTACGCAAGGCTGCTGGCAGGTCGGCAAACAGTTCTGCCATCTCGGCCTGGGTCTTGAAGCATTGTTGCTCATTGAACCTGCGCACACGACGGCCATTGGCCAGCATATCGCCTTCGGCAATACAGACCCGCGCTTCGTGGGCAGTGTAGTCATCCTTGCTGATGAATTGCACAGGGTGGGTTGCCACCACCGGCAATTTGAGCCTGCCAGCCAGGGCCACGGCAGCGCGCACATGGTTATCCATATTCGCCTGGCCTGCCCTTTGTATTTCTATATAAAAATGGTCGGGGAAAATGCTGGACCAGCGTCTGGCGTTTTGTTCTGCCAATTCAAGATTGCCATTATCAATAGCGACACCGACATCACCAAAATGTGCGCCAGAAATAGCGATGAGTCCACCGCCCTTGCCTTCTTCAAAAATATTCTGCAACCATTCATAACGGATTTCGGCACGGCCTTTATGCTGGTTAGTCAGCCAGGCTTGCGCCAGCAATTCGCATAACTGCAAATAGCCAAGCTTGTTCTTGACCAGCAGGAGCAATCTGGATGGCTTGTCGCGATCTGCATCATTGCTGATCCAGACATCGCAGCCGGCAATAGGCTTCATACCCTTGCCACGTGCGGCTTTATAAAATTTCACCATGGCGAACAAATTCGCCAGGTCAGTAATGGCCATTGCTGGCTGTTTGTCTTTTACTGCTGCCTTAATGACATCATCAATACGCACCAAGCCATCGACAATCGAATATTCAGAGTGGATGCGCAGGTGGACAAAGGCAGGCTCGTAGGGCTTGCTCACGACAACTTCATTGGTCGTTTCAGGGGAGGTAATTAATTCTGTAGTCATACCGCTATTCTACCCGTTGCCCAAGCTGTTCAGAAGCTTTGCCTTACTGAAGTTTTCAAATATGCAATTTATATTAATTTAACTTTAATTTTCTAACGGCCAGTGCCGGTTAATTCATCATGCCGTCAATAATTTGCGTTTTAATTTGTCTATTGTACAAATTTCAAATAAAGCATCATGCTCTCAAACCTGCGCCATAAAAACAACAATTCAAGAGATACAAAGGATAGTTCTGGCTACAGTCTTTGCATTTAGGCTACATTCGCCCTCCTGTGCTGTGTTACTCTAAATCAATGCATTTTCTGGCTCTGGGGCATATCTTGATAGCAGAAAAAAACCGCACTACCCGCATTAACTTGCCCGGCATACGCCATCGCAAGCGCTTACCCATGCTGAGGTCCAGGCGCGCAGCTTGTGCTGCCCTGCTGTTTTCCCTGCTGCATCAAGCAGCTATGGCGGGTGGCGGTGAAGAATCGATATTCCTGGATGACATGCCGGTCGTCCTGTCTGCATCTCGTCTTTCACAACCCATTAATGAAGCCCCTGTTGCCGTCACCATCATAGACAGGCAAATGATCAAGGATTCTGGTGCCTGGGACCTGTCCGAGATTTTCCGCCTGGTGCCTGGCATGTATGTGGCTTACCATGCCGACCCCTATTATTCAGCAGACAGCACGGTGGCCTATCATGGCATGGTCACCACCACCACGTCAGACCGCATGCAGGTCCTGATAGATGGCAGGTCTGTCTATGCCAGCCTGTTTGGCGGCGTGAACTGGAGCGACCTGCCCATCGTCCTCGATGACATAGAGCGCATAGAAGTCATACGTGGCCCGGATTCTGCCAGCTATGGTGCCAACTCTTATTCTGGCGTCATCAATATCATTACCCGCCACCCGGCTGAGACGCAGGGCAAGACCGTTTCCATGGCATTTGGCAATGGCCGCAAGGAAGGCATCTTCCGTTATGGCGGCAAGAATGGCGCTCTGAGCTATCGCCTGACAGCCAGTATCAGGGAAGATCAGGGTGAGGATGACCGCATCAAAAAGCCAACATCTGTTTTCACTTTCTGGAACCTGAACAAGTTCGACAACAAGACTATCCACAATCTGAATCTGCGCGCCGATTACCAGGTCAATTCTGCCGACACGCTGGAATTCCAGTTCGGCTATAACGGCGGGCCGCGTGAAGTGGGTGAATACAATAATGTCTCAGCCATCACCAGGCGGGCAGAAAATCATTTTGAAATGCTGCACTGGCGCCGCGCGCTTGAAGGTGGTGGCGAATTATCCGTCCAAGCATTTCATACCGTGGAAAGAGTGTATGCCCGCCTGAAAGATTCAGATGGTGTCAGTGATGGCGATGCCATCTTGCGGCGCTATGATCTGGAAGTGCAGCATACTTTTTCACCATTCAAGAATGCCCGCCTGGTCTGGGGTGGCAGCATACGCTACGACCAGACTTATGCCCCTTATTATCTGGGCGTAGGCGACAACCAGTATCTGTATGGTGATTTCCCTTATCACCTGCGCCGTTTTTTTGGCAACCTTGAATGGCGCGCCCGCCCTGACCTGGTCTTCAATGTCGGCGGCATGATAGAAAACAATACCTATACCGGCACTGACACCACGCCCAGGGCTGCTGTCAACTGGCATATGCAACCCGGCCATACCCTGCGCCTGAGTCATTCACGTGCCACACGTTCGCCTTCTGTCTACGAAAAAACCTATGACAGCTATTGGCGCAGTGCAGAGTTTTACCCTGGCTTGCCAGAGATGCAAACCGAGAGAGTGAAATCGACAGAGATAGGCTACATAGGCAAATACGGCAACCTTGATGTGGATTTTCGCCTGTTCTTTGATGACTACAGCCAGCTGATCGATGTCAGGAACAAGCGCTCGCCTGCTGGCGGCAACCTGAATGCAGGCACCGCCATCATGCGTGGTTATGAATTGCAATTGAAGGCGCAACTGACGGACAAGACCAGGCTTATCTATGGCCTGTCTGGTGGTGGCGTGAAAAGTGATAATGTGAATGGCGTCGTGTATAGCGACTCTCTCCCCAAATACAACCACAACCTGCTGCTCAGCCATAAAATCAATGAGCAATGGAGCGCCAGCCTGGCCGCCTATCAAGTCGCAAAAACCAAGTTTAATTCCACCGATTTTAATCCGCGCGAAAACCGTGGCTACTTCATAGATGGTAACCGGCGTTTTGATGGCAGGCTCAATTACCAGTTTAAAGTCGGTGGTAAATCAGCGGAGTGTTCTCTGATTGCCCAAAACATTGCTGATGCACGATATTTTGAATACCGGCACGATAATGAATTGCCAGGACGCGCGCTGAGGCTGAATTTCAGACTGGACCTTTAAACATGTATTGGCAGTCAACCAGGCATCTGCGGCATCTGAAATATATAGCGAATTGCATAGGTTTGATCCTGAGTTTGCTGTACGCACAAACTGTTCTGGCAGTAGACAATATTACCATCTTGCTTAGTGAAGAAGGCTCTGCCTATACTGAGTTCTCCAACCAGTTAAACACCCTGCTCAGTAGCCAGCCAACACAAGGCAGCACGGCAAAAAATACCATCAAGGTCTTGAGTCTCAACAACTACAAAAGTGAAGATTTGTCGCGCAGTGCCAACAATCAGTTACTGATTGCCGTTGGCACACCCGCCATGACGGCCATGGCACAAAAACCGCCCGCCATGGCTGTCTTGAATGTACTGGTCCCACGCAATACTTTTCAAAAAATAGCAAAGCAATATGGCCGTCATCAAGACCCACATCATTTCTCGGCAATTTATTTTGACCAGCCCTGGCACAGGCACTTAGGGCTGATACGCATCAGCATGTCAGGGCGGAATCGCATAGGATTATTGCTCAGCAAAGACTCAAACGACATGCTGGTGGGCTTGCCTGCCGCCGCCAAAGAAATGGACATGCAAATCAATGTCGAAACCGTCAATGATGATTCTGAATTATTGCCTGCCCTGCGCCGCTTGCTGAGTAATAGTGACAGTCTGCTGGCCTTGCCTGATGCCGCCATTTATAACCGCAATAATATCCCCAGTATCTTGCTGACCAGTTACCGGCAGAAAGTGCCTTTGTTCGGTTTTTCTGCCGCCTATGTCAAGGCAGGTGCTTTGGCTGGCGTGTATAGTTCCGCCGCCCAGATCGCCCAGCAAGTGGCAGAGATCATACAGACGCAGCCCAATAGTGCATACCTGCCCCAGCCTCAATATCCGCGCTACTTCAGTGTCAATGTAAATACCCAGGTCAGCCGTTCACTGAGTATGGAAATCGATGATGA
This sequence comes from Undibacterium sp. FW305-107, assembly GCF_058788535.1. Lineage (NCBI taxonomy): Bacteria > Pseudomonadati > Pseudomonadota > Betaproteobacteria > Burkholderiales > Oxalobacteraceae > Undibacterium > Undibacterium sp. FW305-107. The sequence continues at coordinate 290,516 of NZ_JBYTAV010000010.1, read as the reverse complement.
AGTAAGCCTGACGCGTAAATTAAAATCATTGCCGGAGCGTGCCCAATGAAGAACTGGCCACTCGCCCATCGCATATTATTCCTGGCACTGGCACCAGTCTGGATTATTTCTGCCCTGCTGGTATTGTTGGTCGTCATTGTCGGCATTACTGAAATTGACGGCGCCATCAAAGCGCGCGGTACTGTCATCACCCGTCAATTGGCACCAGCCAGTGAATATGGTGCATTTTCTGGCAACCGCGAAGTCTTGCAGGCTTTGACACAATCAGTCATGAAAGAAGACGACGCCAAAGCCGTAGTCATCACCGATGCAGACAACAAAGTACTGGCAGTCAGTGGCAAACCCAGCAAACTGGGGCCCGAGCATGCACGTGCTGCCGACAACGGCAAGATATTGCGCGGTGATCATGAGTCCCTGATCTTTGCTGCCCCCATTTATCAGGGCAAATCTGAAGCAGATGCATTCGACCTGTTTGACCGCGTCCCCAGCGACAAGACTGGCAAACAAAAGCTGCTGGGCCGCGTCTACCTGGAGCTGAGCACCCATGCCAGCCACCAGTCCAAGAATGTCTTCGTCGCCCTCAGCATACTGATAGGTCTGGTGGGTACGGTCTGCGCATCGATACTGGCGCTGCGCATGAGCCGCGATCTTACCCGCCCGCTGTCGCGCTTGCTGGATGGCGTACACCGCATGGAAAAAGGCGCGCTCGATACCCGCATCACGGCAAATTCTGGCGGTGAATTGCAAGAGCTGGAAGCTGGTTTCAACCAGATGGCTGAAAAGCTAGAGGGCAGCCATAAATCCATGATGGAAGTCAATGCCAACCTGGAAAACCTGGTCATCGCCCGCACCCGCGAACTGGAATTGCGTAACCATGACCTGGAATTATTATCCAGCACAGACAGGCTCACTGGTCTGTATAACCGCCTGAAGCTGGAACAGATACTGGATGAAGAGCATCAACGCAGCCAGCGCTATGGCACCAGCTTTTCCCTCGCCATTGTCGATATTGATTTGTTCAAGCAAGTCAATGACACGCATGGGCATCAAACTGGCGATCAGGTCCTCATCAATATTGCGCGCATCCTGCAGGACCATGTACGCAGCATGGATGCCGTCGGCCGCTGGGGTGGCGAAGAATTCCTGGTCATCTTCCGCGAGACCACTATTCACGCAGCGATCGCCACAGCAGAAAAGCTGCGTTGCGCGATTGCCAACCATGAATTTGAAGTCGCAGGCAAAAAAACTGCCAGCTTTGGCGTCACCAGCTATTACCATCCCGACAATATCAATGACATGATGAAAAGGGCTGACAATGCCTTGTATCATGCCAAGAAATGTGGGCGGAACCGCGTAGAATCCAGTGAAATGTAAGCTTTGACATTGTCGTATTTGCCACTTCCCAGAGTAGTCTCACTCTGGTACTCTCTTCTGAACTAGCATTCCAGAAGCTAGTCTTGCCAAACAGTCGCGCCATCTATGCTGCGCTACGGTAAAATGCTTGTCATCTCCCTATTTAGAGTGCCTTACAAGGCCCACAAAGTTATTCGCTATGAGCAAAGATATTAAAAATAACAGCAATGCAGCATCTGCAACGCCAGCAACACCTGCGCCAATTTCCAACTTCCTGCGCGCCATCATCGATAATGACCAGGCTGCTGGCAAATACACCCGTGACGGCTTGCCCACGGTTATCACCCGCTTCCCGCCCGAACCGAATGGCTATTTGCATATTGGTCATGCCAAATCCATTTGCCTGAACTTTGGTCTGGCACGCGATTACGCTGGCCGTTGCCACCTGCGCTTTGATGACACCAATCCTGAGAAAGAAGACCAGGAATATGTCGATACCATCATGGACAGCGTCAAATGGCTGGGCTTTGACTGGAACAATAATGGCGAAGAACACCTGCACTACGCCAGTGATTATTTTGACCGTCTGTATGAAATCGCTGAATACCTGATCGGCGCAGGCCATGCCTATGTCGATAGCCAAAGCGCTGCCGACATGGCTGCCAACCGTGGAGATTTTTCCAAACCGGGCGTGAATTCTCCTTTCCGTGACCGCGCACCAGCCGAGTCGCTGGACTTGCTACGCCGCATGAAGGCGGGCGAATTCAAGGATGGTGAACACATCCTGCGCGCAAAAATAGACATGGCTTCACCGAACATGAATTTGCGCGATCCTGCCATCTACCGCATACGCCATGCCCACCATCACCGCACGGGTGACAACTGGTGCATCTACCCTATGTATGACTACACGCATCCACTGTCAGATGCGATAGAAAACATCACCCATTCGATTTGCACGCTGGAATTCCAGGACCACCGCCCTTTCTATGACTGGATCATAGAACGCGCCGCCGAAGGTGGTTTCTTCAAAAAGCCAGTACCGCAACAATATGAATTTGCCCGCCTGAACCTGACCTATGTCGTCACCAGCAAACGCAAACTGCGCCAACTGGTAGAACAAAATATCGTCAACGGCTGGGACGACCCGCGCATGCCTACCATCGTCGGCATCCGCCGCCGTGGCTACACGCCAGAATCTCTGCAACTGTTCTGCGAACGCATAGGCGTGACCCGTTCTGACGGCTGGATCGATTACAGCACATTGGAAGGCTGCCTGCGCGAAGACCTTGACCCCAAAGCACCACGCGCCACCGCCGTACTGCGCCCGCTGAAACTCATCATCGACAACTTCCCGGAAGGCGAAAACATCGCCTGCACCGCACCTATTCATCCGCATCACCCAGAACTGGGTAACCGCGAATTCACCATAGGCAAAGAACTGTGGATAGAACAGGAAGACTTCATGGAAGAACCCGTCAAAGGCTACTTCCGCCTCTTCCCAGGCAACAAGGTACGTCTGCGTTATGGCTATGTGGTCGAATGCACAGGCTGCGACAAGGACGAAAACGGCAATGTCATCGCCGTCCATTGCAACTACTTTGCCGACAGCAAATCCGGTACAGAAGGCAGCGCCAACTACAAAGTCAAAGGCAATCTGCACTGGGTCAACGCCGCCGATGCACTGGAAGCCGAAGTCCGCCTGTACGACCGTTTATTCACGGATGCAAATCCCGATGCCGGTGGCAAAGACTTCATGGCCTTGCTGAACCCGAATGCGCTGGAAGTAGTACGCGCCTACGTAGAACCTGGTCTGGTAACGATTACGCCGGATACGCGTTTGCAATTTGAACGCCATGGTTATTTTGTGGCTGACCGTCTGGATTCAGTTGTTGGGAAACCGGTGTTTAATCGGGTGACGACTTTGAAGGATTCGTGGGGGAAGTAAGTTAATCCGACCTACAAATCAACTATTAACGCATGTCACAAGCCCACGTCATTGTTATCGGAGGTCCAAACGGTGCAGGTAAATCTACCATTGCACCTTTGATCTTGCGCGACTATCTGGCGATACCCGACTTTGTCAATGCAGACCAGATTGCAGCGGGCTTGTCGGCATTTAATCCTGACGGCGCAGCCTTTGAGGCTGGTCGTATCATGTTGCGCCGACTGGATGAATTAGCGACATCCGGGAAAAATTTCGCATTTGAATCAACCTTATCAAGTCGTACTTTTTCTGTTTTTCTAGCCAAGCTGAAAGCACAAGGGTACCGTATCGATCTTTGCTACGTCTGGCTTGACAGCGCAGCACTAGCGCAAGAACGGGTAGCCTTGCGTGTAAAAATGGGCGGACATAATATTCCGCCAGATGTCATCGCACGACGTTATGCGCGTAGCATACAAAACTTTCGTCATTTATATTTGCCCTTGGCTGATAAATGGAGTGTCTTCGACAATTCAGAATTGGCTGATCCAAAATTAATTGCTGAAGGCGGCAGCCAAAAATCTATTGCTATTCTTGAGGAAAAATCATGGAACAAAATACTAGCGACCTGACAAAGGGGCATGACCCAATTGCAGAAAAATTGCTTGATAGAGAAGCTTTAAACAAGGTTGTTCAGCAGGCGGTTAAAGAGGCTGTAGACAAGGCACAGCGACTGGGTTTTTTGCCATTACCAACATCGCCCAAATAAAACTACTGGCATGTGCACATAGTTTTTGCCAGCCCATCAGCGAGTTACTTTATTTCATCAATAAGCCCTGCCACCAACAGCCTTGGCACGCTGACCAGAAAATTGCCCTCTTCCAAAACCCGTCAAATTCCAGTGACCGGACACAGCACCTGACTTGAGATTAATTTTTCCATCGAAGCTGGCAGAGCCTGCCAGACCTTTTCCTTTCATTTGTACGACACCATCTGTCGATACTTTACCGGTGATCGTCAAACTGCTATGGGTTGTGCGTGAATCGGCAGAGCCAAAGATATTGCCAGTGTGATCGACGTGGATATAAAACGTACCTGTATCGGCACCGTTATAGCTGCCGTAGTAATCACCGAGAATACCCGTATAACCAGCTTCACTGCCCTCAGCTTGTGCCGACTCTTTGGCTAGCGTTGTTGCCTGAGAACGAAGCTGTGCAAGGTTGATTCCATTTTTGCCAGGCACATCTGCTTCGGTGTCTGCCGTTATGTCGGCAAATGATTTTGCTGCTGCCGGAGGTGCAGGTAATTTCTCGATTGGTGCAAGGACCACGGTCGCCCTGAGTGCTTGCACTGATTCTTTTTTGGTTGCTGGTAGCAGTTTTTGACGCTCTACTTTTTGATGCTCATTTTTTTGTAGCAATGGAGCTGTTTGCGGAGTAACAGACGTCAGGAAAGTCACTGCTGCTCCAGACTCGACTTTGTCTGTCTGTGGAAAGTAACTGCGTGATAAAGCCAGGAGGAGCAGGACGTGCATTATCAGGATGACGATCAAAGGTCGTATCCGGATATGGCTACTGAATTGCAATGTTTGCTGTAATGATGTCATTCAATTTTTCATTACCACTTTTTTGCTGATGGCTGCAGGCGCATCTGCCTGCAGCCATCAACTTATTGCGCCAGCGGGAACTCGGTATTGATAATCTTGTTGCCGATATCTGCCACGCTGACATCGGCATTCGACAAGATCACAACTCCTTTGCCTGCTTTTTTATCGAAGGCAATATAGCTGCTGTAGCCACCGGTCTTGCCTTCCAGGCCGAGGATGGAACTGTCAAATTTATTGTTATAGCCACCCCAAACAAACAAGAGACGGTTGCCTGCCTCAAATGGTACCTGCAGCTTATGCATCGTACTGTTCAAGGGTGTCTTGGCCTGGTCCATGTTTGCGGCAACAAATTTGAGCATGTCATTGGCGGATGAGCGCAAGCCACCTGCGCCTTCAAATGAAGTGAAGTTCCAGGCTGGTGCCGCGGCAAATTGTGCCTTGCTGCTGTAGCCTGTTGCCATGCGTTTTTGCATGTCTGCGGTAAGGTTGACGCCAGTGGCTGTCATGCCCAGAGGAGTCGTGACGCGGTTTTTGATCAGGGTGTCATAGTCGGTACCGGCGCGCTGGCTGAGTGCCAAGCCCAGCAGGCCATTGCCAAAACTTGAATAGACAAAACGGGTGCCGACGTCGTATTTCATGTCGTAGCTGGACAGAAATTCATAAGCCTTATTGGCGTTGAAGCCTGAATATGGGTTATCGCCACCAGAGTTAGCAGGCAAGGCAGGCAAGCCAGAGCGGTGTGAGGACAGGTCAGCGAGTGTGATTTTCCTCTCGTCATAGTAAGGTACCTTGACGTTACCAGGCAGGTAAGTAGCGAGCGGATCTTTTAATCTGATTTCGTTTTTTTCTGCCATATCCATCATGGCCACGCCAGTAAATGCGCTGGTGATAGAACCAATTTCAAACAGGGTATCGGCATCGACAGGGCGGCGTTCTGCGAGATTGGCATAGCCGTAGCTGATGACCCGGCTACCTTTTTCATCAACAATGCCGACTACCAGGCCGACGCCTTTCTTGTCAGTATCGACGCGTTGTTTGAGGATGTTCAAGATGTCTGCGTCTGACATGGATGTTGCTGCATGCGCTTGAATTGCACCCAGTGCCAGCATTGCCATCAGTAATTTTGCAGGGAGAAGGCGGTAAGTTTTTTTCATGTTCGTTGTGCTTTCTGATTCAGGATTAAGAAATCCAGACCCACTCATGGAGAGATCTGCAAACTGGTAAGACTATGCAAAGGCAAGTTTGTTCCTTCGCCGGTGCTGCTTGATTGCATGCACATGGCGCAATATAGGCAATACCTGCTTTTCAAGTTGGCAGATTGAGACGGAAGCGCAATATTTGGGATTGAAAGTGAAATTTTGAGGAACCAAATGCAGCAGGGCTTACGCACAAGACATGTGCGTCCCTCTATAAAAACTTCATTGATGCTGCAAGGAACTTGCGGCTTTATCGCGGTAGTGAAGATGTGAGTGGCAGCAGCAAACCGCTTTGCTGCAATACTTCACGGGCCATGGTAACGAGCTTGCCATCCGCCAGCCCTTGTTCCTGGCGCAAGTAAGAAACGTAGTACATCAACGGATTCAGTGGCGGCTTTACTGTCAATGTACGGATGATGCCACTTTTGATTTCTGCATCAACCACTGCACGCGGTAGCACGGCAATGGCGTGGCCTGCGGCGACCAGTTTGATCATCATCGCCATGGAATTGCAGATACTGAGATTTTCTGGTTCATGCCCTGCCAGCCTGAACCATTCCATGACGACATTGCATATCGTCGTTGGTGACGGCATGGCGACGACAGGCAGTGCCGCCATGCCTGCGGGGTGCAACGCTTGCTCGTTCAGTACGGTTTGGGTGGATGCCACCCAGGCCAGATCAACATGGCCTATCGCAACGTCAACGACATGGGGTGCAGAGACGGGGTCGCTGAGGATGGCGATATCAAGTTCGCGCGCATTCAGTTTGCGGCTCAGGTTGGCACCTACATCTATGGTCAGCTCTATGCGCACATCAAGGTATTGGGCTTTTAAGCGCCCCAACAATTCTATCAGGCCAGACATGGCAGTGGATTCGTTTGCGCCCAGACGCAGCAGGCCACGCATGGGGTTGCGCCGTTTGCTGATTTGTTCGAGATCGTCAGACAGGCGCAGCATTTTTTCTGCCTGTGCCAGCACGTCGCGTCCGACTGGCGTGATGACGGCGCGGTGACCGCCACGTTCAAACAGCTTCAGGCCCAGGATGTCTTCGAGCTCCTGGATTCTGGCGCTGATCGTCGGCTGGGTCAGGTGCAAGTGTTTGGCCGCGGCATGGAAGCCACCCAGCCTGGCTATCCAGTAAAAGGTTTCAAGTTGCTGTAGTGAGGGTCGCATGATAGATAAATCTTATCAACTATTGGCAATAACTTCAATTATCTTCTATCAAGATCACATTTTATACTGATTGCAATACTTATCCGGTCGTCATGACTCATTGATAAACCTCTCACTATCCACATGCTATGGAGAAGCCCATGTCCTCATCTTCTGTTATATCCCAGTCACCTGCAGAACTGCGCCTTGCCATACGCCAAGGTTTATGGCGCAAAGAAACCTCGGGGCTGGCGCCTGGTTATGTGCAAGTGAATCTGGTGATCTTGCCTGCCAAAGATGCCAGCGATTTTCACCGCTTTTGTCAAAAAAACCCCAAGCCCTGTCCCTTGATTGCTGTGTCAGAGATTGGTGACCCTTTCCTGCCTTTCCTCGGGGTTGATCTTGATATCCGTAGCGATGTACCTAGCTATCGTGTCTTCCGCAATGGTGAGCTTGTGACTGAGCCTTTTGACATCAGTGACATCTGGCGTGATGACCTGGTGACCTTTGCCCTGGGTTGCTCTTTCACGTTCGAGCATTCATTGATGGAAAATGGTATAGGCATACGCCATATAGAACAAGGGCGCAATGTGCCCATGTATCGCACTGCCATACCAACCTCGCCTGCAGGCGCATTCCAGGGGCCTCTGGTAGTCACAATGCGCCCCATGAAGGCGGCAGATGCGATACGGGCGATACAGATCACTTCGCGTTTCCCTGGCGTTCATGGCGCACCGGTGCATATAGGTGACCCGGCGCTGATAGGCATTACCGACCTTGCCCAGCCTGATTATGGTGACGCGGTAACGATCAATGAGGGTGAACTACCCGTATTCTGGGCTTGTGGTGTCACACCCCAGGCAGCACTGATTCATGCAAAACCTGAACTATGCATTACCCACGCGCCTGGTCACATGCTATTGACGGATTTGCGCAATAGCGATTATTCGGTGCTTTGAAAAAATTACACTCTGTAGAGGATGTGCGCAATGGGGTTAATGGGTTTAGTTTATGGCTTGCTGGTAGCATTGATCTGGGGTGCACAGCCGGTGGTTGCCAGTTTTGGTTACCGCGCATCGCTGGATATTTTTGACCTGACCGTATTACGTTTTGCCGTCAGCGGCGTGGTGATGCTACCCTTCTTTCTCAAGGCTGGCGTCAAGAACGCCGCTGGCATAGGCTGGCCAAAAGCCTTGATCCTGTTGTTACTGGCTGGCCCCTTGTACAACATGGTACTGGTAGGCGGTCTGCATTGGGCACCTGCTTCGCATAGTTCACTTATCTATCCTGCTTTTACGCCCTTGTTCACATCCTTGCTGGCAAAGATGATGCTGGACAAGCGCGACGGTATCCCTATGCTGGGACTAGGCCTGCTGCTGGTTGGTGTCGTCATCGTCAAGGCGGGCAGTATTTTGCAGCCACAATCGGCCGCTCATGCCCAGGCCTGGCGTGGTGATTTGCTGTTCATGCTCGCTGCCCTGATGTGGTCGTTTTATACGGTGCTGATGCGGCGCTGGAATACCAATCCGCTATCGGTGGTCAGCGTGATACAGGTAGGTGGTCTGCTATATGTGCCGGTGTATTTCTTCTTTGCTGGTACAGCCTTGTTCCAGCTAGATGCCGGTGCTATCGCTGTGCAGGCGGTTTATCAGGGCTTGCTGGTGAGTGTGGTATCGGTCTTGTTGTTTAATCTGGCCGTAAAGCAGTTGGGTGCCAAGGCATCAATGTTCACAGCCTTGATGCCTATCGTCGGTGTATCACTGGCCATCATCATACTGGATGAAACCTTGACTTTATCCCTGCTGCTGGGCGCAGTGTTAATATCAGGAGGATTGTTTTTGTCACTCAAGCCTGTTGGCAAGTGAAAAAACTGAATTTAAAATTCCAGCGTGGCATAGCACCACTAACCGGTACTCATACACATTTTATGGAAAGACAAATTACTGACCAACAGATTGCTAACAAAAATGAACCCTGCCTTGATTGCGGAGCCTGCTGTGCCAGCTACCGGGTTTCGTTTTACTGGGCCGAGGCAGATGCAAATGGCATTGCTGATTCCATGGTCGAAGCATTGACACCAGTGTATTCTTGTTTGAGCGGCACCAATCAATCCAGGCCGCACTGTCAGGCTTTGGTGGGTGAAGTTGGCAAAGTCGTCAAATGCAGCATGTACGAGCAGAGGCCATCCCCCTGCCGTGAGGTGCAGCCTGGCGATGACAAATGCCTGAATGCCCGCGCCAAACACGGTTTGGCTGCTCTGCCTGTTCTAAGGTCGGTTCTAAGCAAGAAGGATTCAGACAAACTGGCCGCTTGAGTGTAGGATGTGCAGCCTGAAGAAATAAACCGGGAACAGCTTTGACGAACGATAACGAATACACATCAGAAGATAACATTCCTCAGGAAGAGGACAACAAAATCCATGAGCCACGCCTGTGGCGCGACAAGGGCTGGACAGCCCAGGTCATCAAGAACGACGATGATGAGGGTTGGGCAGTTGCCATGATCAAGGATGGTGAGCCTGAACCAGCTCTGGTTGGCCCATGGACCATGGGGCGCGATAAAAAGAATCCTAAGCCACTGGACGCCAATGCGTTTGGCACGCTGGTGAAAACCGCATCTGAAGTGATACGCCGTCATGAACAGCAATTGCATGCAACGCTGCACAAGAGTCTGATGGTTGCGACTGATGAAGCTGACTTCAAGATCATGCTCGACATCGTGCCTGATGAAGATGATCCCTATGCCTGGCTCAGCGCCCAGGATGCAGGTAATACTGAGTTAGCCAGGGTCAGGGTTGCGCCTAACTATAAATTGAATCAGCAAAATGCCAGGGCCTGGATAGCTGATGATTTTCGCCGTCCTGACTGAAATTAAATTTTTCAGAATAAAATCATGGGATCACAAGCAAGTTTTGTAGAATTTATTCTCGATCAGTTAAGTAGATGTGAAGACGTGGTCGCGAAAAAAATGTTTGGTGAATATGCACTTTATATGTCGGGCAAGATGTTTGCGCTGATCTGTGATGATCAACTCTTCATCAAGCCGACCGCGGTGGGTCAGCAACTGTTAACGCAATTATCAGCCACGATCACCCAAGCACAGCCCTACCCTCAAGCCAAACCCTGGTACCTCATCGACAGCGACTTACTGGAAGATCGGGATGGTTTGACTACACTGGCGCGTGCCACAGCGGATGCTTTGCCTGTGCCAGTCAAAAAAATGAGCAAAGTCGGTAAGAAAAGCCTTGCCTGAGACCAAACCAAACCCCAGGCAAGGCTCATCATCTCATCGTCAGAGTCGTGAGCGTTGATGGAATCCATCCATCAACGCCACCGGCGACAATCAATTAAAAATTGTATTGCAAACCAGCCGACAGATTGCTTCCGGAAGTGCCGCTATTGGAGAAAGTGCGGGCATTGTATTTCTCGAATTCTGCGCGGACAGCAAGGTTAGGATTGATTTTGTACGATACACCCACGCCAAGCAGGGCCTGGTTGCCCGTATTCGAAGCGGAATAAGAAGGCAGGCCTGAAGTGTCGTAAGTCGTTTCTGCTTTCACGCGCGCAATCCCGAGTTTGGCAAAACCGGCAAAAGCCTCGTTGAATTCATAGTTATACACTCCGGCCAGACTGAAGCCGGTTTTCTTTTGTTCGCTATGACCAAGCGCCACGCCTGAATTGATTGAGGTTTTGCCGCCGGAAAAATAACTGCTTTCCACTGCAAAATTCTTGTTGAAGTTATAGCCACCAAACAGCTTGTAGCTGGTGGCCTTGGAATCGCAAGTTGTGGCGTAGTTGCAGTAGTTGCTGTTATCGCTCTGACCCACAGAAGCACCAAGATAGGTCTGTGCAGTAGCGAAAGAGCTGGCGAGCATACCTACCGCCGCGCACGCGATGATGGTAAGTTTTTTGATCAGCATAAGTATCCTTTGTTCACTTGTTTACGTATCTGAGTAAGCCCAAATACCTGGCCTGAAGCATCAAAACACATCGCCAAACAGGCATTCAGCTGTTTCGTTTCCCAGGAAGCAATCTAAGGGTACACAAAAGCTTGCAAAAATTAAATCAAAAATGCCCAAGTACTGTTTCAGTGTCTTATTGGTATCATCTGACTAGACTCTGATAATGAATATTGAACAAGATGTTTTTGCCCCAATAAGGCTCAATAGGGCTACTGGCCTTGAAATTTCCCCCGATGACATCAAATACATAGAACTCATTTCATAAATAGGGGTGAGTGCGAACAAGACGATTTGGGATGTAGTGCAAGGCCTAAGGTGTGTACCCTGTGCAGCTAAGGCTGGTGCCTTTGCAAGCGCGAGGTGGCACACTACGCGCTGCAATGCGCCCAAATTGTCAGTTCACTAAGGGTTTGCCTCATAACGCGTACTGGACTGCAGGTGTCGACAACTCGACTCGTTGTCAATAGGCAAAGCTATTGACTGCCTCGTCCATAGTTTGACCATTGGCCACCCCAGGTTATGAGGCAAACGCATCTCATCCCTATTGATGAAATGAGTTCTTACCAAGCTTAGTCACCGGAGAAAAGATGGCGTTTGACCCACTGAATCTGAAACAGGCATCGTCTGCTTTTGAACAGAGTCTGAACCGTGTCATTGATGAACGGGTAGCACCATTGGTGGACAGATCCATCCACCAGGTCAGCAATGAATTATCGGAAGTGATACGCCAGGCTGGCGAGCAGGTGGACAGGAATATCGCCCTGCTATCCGACGAAATCCATAGCCAGCGCAGCATGACCAAGGATGACATCAGGGAACTGATAGATTATTCCACGGCGCAGATAGGTGCAGCAATAGACCAGCGCATACTCGCCATCAAGCATGAAACCTCCACACTGATTAATGAAAAAGTCGACTTGCTCAAGTGTGAGCTGGAAGACGCCGCCGTTAACAGCCGCAAGACCATGTACGCCAACGTCGCCATTTCTATCGGTGCGGCAGTGCTGATGGCGCTCGTCGGTCTGGCCTATAAAAAAATATCCCTGGGCGAATTAAATCTCTTGAATGTGTTCAGGGTGACTTTACTGTCTTGCGCGACGTTTACCTTTGTCCTCTCCATGCTGAAATTCATACAACGCTGGCGCAGCATGAAGCGGGTCAAGAAAGGTGTGACTACGGTGGCGATTGGTTACCTGGGCATCTTGCGGCCAAATGGGGCAACTGGCTTGCTCTTGCTCAGCGTCTGCCTGATGGCAGGCTGGACCTGGTTGTATCTGGGAAAAATCTAAACACTTGGCAATGATGTACAAACCGGGTTTGCAGCATATTGCGACCCGGCAACAGAGTTTCAAAATTAGGCGTACAATTTAAAGCATATTTGATTTGCGCATATCAATGAACTTTTTATGTTGAGCAGCATCACAACATAAGTTCATGCATGTCACGTGCCGATCAGCATTTCATGCCATTCCTGCTTTAAGTATCCATAGCGCCGCCCAGGCGCTTACGCCCTGACCTATGCAAACCAAGAAATTCAATCCTGTATTCAATTCCTATCTGATTTATATTGGTGTCGCAATTGCGTCTGGTGGCGTCGCCTTATACACGCCCATCATTGTTTCTGAAACCGGTAAGGCTTTCTCGGGATTCTGGGCAGCATCGATTTTATTTGGCTTGAATCTGGGCCGGGTGCTGGGCTCTTATATGGGCAGCAGGTTTTCACAGATGGCAAACCACCCGCTGGCAATTTCTGGCAACATCCTGCTGGAAGGCATAGCCCTGTATTTCATGGCTTACCTGAATCAGGCCTGGGCACTAGCCTTGTTTGCCTTGCTGGCAGGCTTGGGTAGCGGTCTGTCATTCCCCGGTTTAAAAAATTATTTATTGAAGCTCAAGGGGCTGGACCAGACTTCCATCTTCAGCAAGCTGGCTTTCGCAATACGCATGGGTCTGGTTGGTGGTTACCTCACAGCCAGTTTTGTGCCGCATAACCAGCTAAAGCTGGTATTTCTGATCGTGCTGATCACCTTCATCGTGTACGGGCTATTCATGCTGATTGCCATGCGTGCCATCAGCGAGCATGAGCAAGAAGGCCTGGCACTGGAACAAAAGGCACTGGCAGATGACACATCCAGTACAACTGCAGTAGTGGCTGCGGAATCAGACAAGCCTGTCGAATTACCACTGATGTTTTATTTGTCGAATTCAGTATTCTGGTGTTTTGCCGTGCAACCGATGATAGGTTTCAGCCTGCATATCCCCAAATTCACCCCTGAGATACCGGTGTCCACACCTTTCTGGTTGGCGGCTCTGGTGATTATCTTTTTCCAGATACCAATTTCCAAGCGCGCGGTGCGCACGCTGGATCATTTCCGCTTCCTGAAAATAGGTTATGCCTGCCTGTTCGTCAGTTTCGCCATCATGGTGGTGTTTACCCATAGTGCAGCAGCCGTCATCATTTCTGCCATCCTGCTGTCTTTTGGGCAGGTATTTTATGGCCCTTCGCTGGACGTGCTGATAGCCCGTTTTGCCAACAAATCAGCTGCTGATACCGGCAGATTGATGTCGCAGCAAATGTTTTATCAGAGCATGGGCACCATGGTGGGCAGCCTGGCTGGTGGTGTCTTGTTTGACCTGGCACAGGATATGAAGATGCCAGGATTAAACTGGTTCATGCTGGCAGTTGCCAGCCTGGGCATGATGATGCTCAGCAAGAAAAAAATCCCGGCACTTTATTACAATGCTGGTCAAAGAATCCCTGGCACCAGCTAAGTCGGTACTTTGCTGCAAGCCAGCCAGGCAAGTGCAGGTATTTTAAAAATGCCAGTACTTGCCTCGCTCCCCCATCACTGCTGACAGAAACTGACACTACTGCATCCTAAGATGTCTTTGCCTTGAACAATACATCAACGCAAACAACACCATCTCTTTTAGGAGCAAACACCATGATGACCCCAAGCTATGTACTTTTGTATGTTGACAGCCCGGAAGCAAGCGCAGCGTTTTACAGCAACATCCTGGGTCTGACACCCGTAGAAGCATCGCCTACTTTTTATTTGTTCATACTGGACTCTGGCCACAAACTGGGTTTGTGGTCAAAACACACGGTAGAACCGGCGGCCACCTCCTCTGGCGGTAGTGAGCTGGCTTTTGCAGTAAGCGACAATGCGACGGTAGACAGCACCTATGACAGCTGGGCTACACGTGGCATGACGATAGTCCAAACACCTTGCAGCATGGATTTTGGCTATACCTTCGTAGCACAAGACCCTGATGGCCACCGTCTGCGCGTTTTCGCACCAGCCTGATCATGACTACGCAACAGTACCGTAACTGGATCGCTGTTGCCTCTGCCGACCACGTGCAGCGTGGTCAGGCAGATGGCTTCATGCAAGTCTGCCATGGCAAGGCAGCGCCTTTGCGCCGCATGCAAGCTGGCGACAGGGTGGTGTATTACTCGCCCAGCCAGGTCTTTGGCAGCAAGATCAGATTGCAGGCATTCACTGCCATAGGCCGGGTCAAGCCGCGGGACGCCTATCAGGCCGACATGGGTGGTGGTTTTCATCCTTACCGGCGTGATGTGGTGTGGACAGCATCGCGGCAGGCCAGCATCCTGCCCCTGCTGCAAACGCTGGAGTTTTCTGCTGGCATAAAGAACTGGGGCTATCAGTTCCGCTTCGGCCTGTTTGCCATCAGCGAACATGATATGCGGGTAATTGCTACTGCCATGGGCGTTGCAAGAGACTTGTTTGATACTGACCAAGACTGTACAGAATTATATGCAGAAGCAAATTTACAACTCAACCTGTGCTTAAGCTGATACTGTCTATGACCTGGAACAAGTCAGGCGTTACAATGTCGCCTGATATTTCCGCAGACATAGAGAGCAAGCTTGCCAGGACACATACAACCCCCGATCCATCATCAAGCAGTGTGCAAGTTGGCAGCGTCAATGCTGCTCTTGCTCGCGGCTGGATGCATGCTGGGCTGTGACAAGCAGGGAGAAGGCAAAGTCTTGCAACTGACAGACTGGCTAAGGGTAAGCAAGATCGCGACAGATGCACAACAACCCGGCTCCGGTGATCAATCTCTGCAATATGCCCTACGCAAACCGCAAAGATTCTGGTTCATTGCCTATGATGATTGGCCAGACCTGAGCTACGATCTGGTGAATGTGATCGATGACAAAAACATCCTGGTTGCCAGAAGCAGCAAGTACGCCAAAACCCAGGCGGCCAAAGATGGCAAGGCAGCAGACACGCAAGTCAGGCTGATGAGCAACTACGGTGAACGTGAAGACGTGCTTTGCCCATCGCCAGATTTGATCAATGCGCCTGCCAATAGCGATTTTATCGATTGCGTGGAAATCAGCAAGCTCAACAAATTGACAGTCAAGCGCACGGATTTTCACGGCAAGTTACTGCAAACCGTTAGCATGGTCGCGAACGAATGGGATGACCTGAGCACACAAAAGAATGTAGCCTATTACGATGAGCAGCAACAAGCTTATATCCTGGAAATTGGCAAGGACAACACCTACTGTCGCCTGATCATGCCTGGCAAGGAAAAAAGCCAGAACTTTGCCTTGAACCTTATGGATACCACAAACAAGTGCGATGATATGGCCACCTGGGCAGCCATCACTCGCAAGAAATTGAGCAAGGCTCAGTCTTTTGGTGAACTGGGCAAAAATGCCGCAATCTGGAAAAAACTGGAAGCGTCCAATCCGGGATGGATGCCGGTCAAAGTCATCGCTACAGATAAAAGGCCGCAAGCCCTGCCCACCAAATAAGTCTGAAGCTCACTAGACTTAAAATCTGCAAGACATTTGACACTTGTTATCACTTCAGCAGTCCTGCCGCAGTATGCAACGAGTAAAATTTCGCCAAGCATGGCAAAAACACTCCATCCCCACTTACACAAAACGGTAACCCAAGATCGCCACACATGATAGTCAGAACCTTAGTCGTCATTTGTGCCATCATCTCGATTTATTTTGGCATAGACAATCTGCAAAAACTCAATGCCATGCGTATTCCGGTGAGCGAGTTTGAGCAGGTTGACGGCAGTCTTGTCCTCCTGGTGCATGACGTAGACAATAACCCCGGCTATGTTGTGAATGGCAGTTTCAACAAGCAATTACTGCAACTGACCTACAGCTATAACCTGAACGGTGTGGAAAGAACCACCGACACCATATCCCCTATCTGCACCCGTTGCGAAGCCAAGCATGTCTTGAGGATGACAGGATTAAAACCAGCTGAGCTGGTTCCCGGTGCCCAGCTCAAGGTCTATGTATCCTTAACTGACCCGACCAAAGCCTACCTTGCCCTGCCGACTTCTGGTGAACAGCAGTCGCAAATGTGGACGGTATTCTTGTGGCTGATCTTTGCACCAGCCATGTGCCTGTTGTTTTACAAGCTGGAAGGCAGTGGCAAGGGGCCGGATGAAGGTTCAGCCAAGGCAACTTAGAATTTTGAACTACGCCAGCATTCATCAACTGCGTCTGCCATCCCATCAAGTTTAATCCTTTGTTTTTAAATTTAGTTGCGTTTGACAACAATGGCTTTTTACGCCTATGATTGTTGCGTAAAGCAACCAATATTTAAAATGAACGACAATTCCAGCACTGGCACCCTGATCAGGGAATTTGCCCGACTCTATGTACGAGACCAGCGCAACCATGCTTGCGGGGATGCCGCATCAACAGTGCAATGTCATTTGATGACTGAATTATTGCGCGAGGACGGGCTGACTCAGCAGGCCCTGGTGAAACGCCTGGGCCTGGATAAAAGCTGGATCAGCCGTGCCACAGATGCCCTGGTTGCCGATGGCACCATCAAAAAAACCACCAATCCTGATAATCGCAGGAGCGTCAACCTGAGCCTGACCCCGGCTGGCCAGCAGCGCGCCAGCCAGCTGGATGCACAATTGAACAGGCACGCCGACCAGTTACTGTCTGCCGCGAGTGCAGAACAAATAGCCCTGGTGCGGGCCGCCATGCAGCTATTGCTGCCTGCAGTACAAAACCGCACAGCAAGCACTTGTACACCTGTCAAAACCAGACCTGCCAACAACCGCAAGAGATTGCATTTACCTGCCAGTGAGTTGCAGATTGCTCCAGCCAGCCAAACAGAATGGGCCGCTATTGCCAGCCTGCTGCAAGATCTGGACTTGCCGCTGGATGGCGCACAGGAACATATCAACAACTTTCAGTTGATATACGCTGGTGACAATTTCCTGGGCTGCGCCGGTCTGGAGATATATGGCAAATCCGCCCTCTTGCGCTCACTCGCCATCAAACCTGAGGCGCAAGGCCAGCAATGCGGTACACGACTGTTACAACACATGATCAACACAGCAGGCGCAGCTGGTGTGAAACATTTGTATTTATTGACGACAGATGCAGATGCTTACTTTCACAAACTGGGGTTTGAAAAAATCGACGCTGGCAAATTGCCGACATCTTTACAAGCTTCGCGACAGCTACAAGGTGCCTGCCCTGCATCAGCAATAGCCATGCTGTTGAAAATCAAAATAACAAATTAATCAAAAGCTGCCCAGACAATGAAGCATACGCCGCACGCCTACCAGACCATCGCCATACTCGCTGTCACGCAAATCCTGTCCTGGGGTTCCTTGTATTACGCCATCGCCATCCTGGCACCAGAAATCCAGCGCGAGATGGCCTGGCGTGCGGAACTGGTGTTCGCGGCATTTTCATGGAGCCTGCTGGTGGCTGGCATGATTGCCACCTACATCGGTATTTTGCTCGACCGTCACGGCGGCAAGTTCGTCATGGGCATGGGTTCACTGACTTGTGGCACAGGCTTGATCATACTCAGTCAGGCACAAAACCTGGCCATGTATTATTTTGCCTGGAGCATACTGGGCATGGCCATGGCAATGACTTTATATGAAGCCGCATTTGCCACCCTGACCCAGCAATTCAAAGAACACAGCCGTCAAGCGATTTCTACCCTGACCCTGTTTGGCGGTTTTGCCAGCACGGTATTCTGGCCACTGACCCAGCAATTGAATACTTTACTGGGCTGGCGGCATACTTATCTGGCCTATGGCCTGGCGCAAATCCTGCTGTGCCTGCCCTTGCATTTGCTACTACAGAAAAAAAGCAAAGCGCAAGACAGCGTCACACCTGTCATAAAACAAAAAAAACACTTCAGCCTGCAAGAAGCGGTACGCCACCCTACCTTCTGGAAACTGGCCCTCGCTTTCGCTGCCAACAGTTTTGTTTTTTCTGCCTTGTCAGTACATCTGATCCCCTTGCTAAAGGAAATGAATCATCCCGCCACACTGGCGGTGTTGATGGCGGCCCTGATCGGCCCCATGCAGGTGGTGGGTCGCATAGGAGAAATGACGATAGCCAGAAATGCCTTGCCACAAACCGTGGGTAAATTCACTTTTGCAGCCTTGCCCGCAGCCTTGCTGGTACTCATCTTCATCGGTACACAAGCCTGGGCAGTTGCGCTGTTTTGCATACTGTATGGCCTCAGCAATGGCATACTGACCATCGTACGCGGTACGATACCGCAAACCCTGTTTGGCACAGAAAACTATGGTGCTATATCTGGTGCCATGTCTGGCCCTGCCTTGTTTTCAAAAGCGGCTGGGCCGCTGCTAATCGCCAGCCTGATTCATCACACGACATCGCCCTATCCTATCCTGGCTTGCTTGTTACTGTTTGCTCTGACGTCACTGACATTTTATTTTGCCGCCTTGCGTAGTGCGCAGCATTAGGACATGTCTGTTTTCTTGTCGGTGTCGTAGGCGGTGTATTTCCTGGCATCGCCTTTCACTTGCCCTACCGGATATTTGATCGCGTTCAGGACGATTTTTTCCATACTGGCAGCGAACAAATCCACTTCCAGTGCATCAGCCAGCATGACCAGGTAATTCAGCACATCGGCCATCTCATGACGGATGGCTTTCTTGGCCTGTTCATCGAGCTCTTCTGCCCTGCCGGTTGGCAGCCATTGAAAAATCTCCAGTAACTCTGCCGCCTCAACAGTCAGCGCACTGGCCAGGTTTTTGGGTGTATGAAACTGCGCCCAATCGCGCTCAGCAACAAACTGGCGCAAACGATCGCGGATATCTGTGTATTGAACTTCAGGTGCTATAGTTGTCTGTGACATGGTTGAATGAAGTAAGCTGCAGAAAAAGATGACTGAGTCTGTCATCAGCGCGGACGGTATTGTACATGGCCAGACCAGACAGCCCCTCAGTTTCACTCAAGCCCCACCTGCATCAAGTACTGTCGTTATTTCAATTACCCGCAGACACCAGCTTTTCACCGATAAAAATGCGATAATTTTTGATACGCCCGGTAACCTCATCACTGCCCTGGCGTGGGGTATAGCGGAAACCGCTAATTCCAGGCTTGCTACCCAGATCAACGACCAGCCTGTGCGGATGTGGCAATGCAATTTTGCCATTCAAGGCCGTGTGCCAATGATCAGATGCCTGGCCGTTAATCGCATTCAGGGCAGAACCATCTTCGCGCACGCTTTCTTCACTATCGGCATAGGCAATGGTCCAGGTCGCCTGGCTCATGATTTTTCCATCGAGGTCTAATAATTCAATTTCCGCGATTGCGGCAAAGCCTTTGCCATCAAAATCATCCAGGGATTCGAGACAGAACTGTGTGCCAAAGACTGTTTTGGCGAAACGGATTTCCTGCTGTGCAGGTCCAGCTGAAAAACTGCCTCCATGAACCGGCAGCAAACCTGCCAGCATAAGCTGCCCCCGATTATTACGTGGGAAGAAGTCCTTCTCTGGCCGTAGTTGATCAAGTACAGGCAATTTGAGCCCCGTGATCTCGTTTCTGTCTGGTCCAGACAAGTCCAGCACAATAATTTCATTGCGGCCAGACTTCAACCATGGGCCGGGCAAATACATGGTCTGGGTAGGCCCTATATTCCAGAAACGCCCGAGGCAAATACCATTCATCCAGACTGCACCCATGCCCCAGTTGGAGACATCCAGGAATGTATCGCCAACAGTAGTGAGGGAAAAACTGCCACGCCAGAATGCAGGTTTCATCACATCTGTAGAAGCAAACTTGTCAGACACAAGAGGCTGCCAATCCAACACAGGCAGTTGTGCATCGGCACCAAAGTCCAACGCACGTATTTCCCAATTATTGATGAGTTGTTTTTCAGGGCTGGAACTGCTGCCAGTCCTGGGAATGAAATAGACGGGGCCGTGCAGGCCCTTGCGGTCATGCATCTCTATACCAAAATTCACCCGCGCAATGGTGTACAGCAAAATCTCCAGCTTAACTTGCCTGGTGCGCGCTGGCAAATTGACGCGGAAGCGGCGGCTGCGCGCATCCATCACGCCTGCAGCTTTGCCATCAATAAATACCCAGGCCAGGTCGCGTACCAGAGCAGCATCAAGCACGCCTTCAGGGCCAGCAGGTAAAGTGGTGGCATAAGCAATCAGGCCGCGACTGATATCGTAGTGTTCAATCGCCTGTGGCGATACAGCGTGGATGACTGCACCTGGAAGATTTGCCATGACTGCGGCAGTTTCTGTCAGCTTGAATGTGGGGATGGCAATCACAGGGTTTGCTGCAGGTGCTACTGTCATGCTTTCACCGGGTAACAAATACGGCGCAATCGTCGCACGGAATTGCGCGAATTTATCGCCCATCCATCCCGCTTCGCTGATCGGTGCATCATAGTCATAGCTGCTGGTATCGGGCCGCATGGGACGGTCACATCCAGCCCACAGACCAAAGGAAGTTCCGCCATGTGCCATATACAAACTGAACGAGCCATTGGCTTTAAGCATATAGTCCAGATCGCGAATGACCTTGCCCATGTCACCACGCTTATGTGGCGTACCCCAGGTATCGAACCAGCCGGGGTAAAATTCACCACACATCAATGGGCCTTTTTGCACTTCAGCCAGCACCTTAAAGCCCTGCTCAGGATTAGCCCCAAAATTGGCAACGGAAAACAGCTCGGGTATGTGTGAGCGGACGACGGCATTAGTAGGATTGCAGGTAAACATCGGCACATCAAAACCGGCATTCAGCATGATTTTGCGCATCAAACGCATATAGGCTAAATCACTGCCAAAGAAGCCATATTCGTTTTCCACCTGCACCATCAGGATGGGGCCGCCCCGGGTAATCTGCAGAGGGCCCAGGATGCGCCCTACTTCACGCAGCCAACGGGCGGCTGGCTCAATAAAACGCGCATCACTACTACGCAAAAAGTTACCCTCATGCTTGAGCAACCACCAGGGCAAGCCACCCATTTCCCATTCCGCACAGGCATAAGGCCCTGGTCGTAAAATAACCCATAAACCTTCTTGCTGTGCCAGGCGACAAAATTCTGCAGCATCACGCTGGCCTTGCCAGTCATATTGCCCTTCATGCCATTCGTGATAATTCCAGAACAGATAGGCACACACCACATTCAAGCCCATAGCCTTGATGGCTTTGAGCCTGTGCAGCCAATATTCCCTTGGCACGCGCGCAAAATGAATCTCGCCACAGCGTATCTGAAGGCGTTTTCCATCCAGTAAAAAATCTGTCTCGCCAATTGCAAAATGATGCGTAGCACCAGCATTGCTTCTGGCATCTGCGGCTTGCGAAATCGGGCTCAGCGCGCTGGTAGCAAAAGCTGTTGCGATAGTTTGCAGAACACAGCGGCGGGAGATGTGATTTTTCACTGAGCCAAGAGTCGGACTATTTATAAAATAGTCTAGTCTCGCAAATTTCCCTGCCTCCAGGTTCGCAAGTTGATGATTGTTTTCACTTTATCACTTCCTGTTTATTCCTGATCAGTTTTCCAGGAAGCGTTGTGCATCCAGTGCCGCCATACAACCTGTACCTGCGCTGGTGATGGCCTGGCGATAGATATGATCCTGTACGTCGCCAGCAGCAAACACGCCCGGTACATTGGTGGCTGTTGCCATGCCTTCAGTACCGGTACGGGTTTTGATATAACCGTTTTTCATGTCCAGTTGACCATCAAAAATGCTGGTATTCGGTTTGTGACCAATCGCAATGAATACGCCATGCAGCGTAATAGGGGTAATTGTTCCATCAGCCGCTTTGACATTGATGCCGGTTACACCAGATTCATCACCGATAACTTCGTCGAGCGTATGGTTCCATTTGACTTCGATCTTGCCTTCAGCAACCTTGGCCATCAGGCGATCTATCAAGATTGCCTCTGCACGGAACTTGTCACGACGGTGGATGACAGTGACCTTGCTGGCGATATTTGACAGGTACAGGGCTTCTTCCACAGCGGTGTTGCCACCACCAACCACAGCCACTTCCTTGCCACGGTAAAAGAATCCATCGCAAGTGGCGCAGGCAGAGACCCCTTTGCCCATGAAGGCTTGCTCAGACGGCAGGCCCAGGTATTGTGCAGATGCACCAGTAGCGATAATCAGGGAATCACAAGTGTATTGCGCCTGGTCGCCGATCAGGCGTATCGGTTTTTCGTCCAGCTTGGCAGTGTGAATGTAATCAAAAATGATTTCTGTATTAAAGCGTTCTGCATGCTGCAAAAAGCGTTGCATCAGTTCCGGGCCTTGTACGCCCATAGGGTCAGCTGGCCAGTTTTCTACATCTGTTGTGGTCATCAACTGGCCGCCTTGTTCTACACCGGTGATCAGTACAGGTTTCAGATTGGCGCGGGCAGCGTACACCGCTGCGGAATAACCTGCGGGGCCAGAGCCAAGAATTAATACGCGGGCATGTTTGGGTGTGGACATAGTAGTGAATAGATATTGTGGCGATACTGTATTAGAGCGCAAAATGACGCGACAGATGCTGGACAAAGCGCTCAGGCTCCAGGTAGCCGATAATGCGGCTGTTTGGCACTTCCTTGCCGTTGCGATCAAACAGGATGATGCCCGGTGGCCCAAACAGGGAGAAGCGCTTCATCAGTGCTTTTTGCATATCGCTATTGGCGGTCACATCAACTTGCAACAAGCGCAATTGCTTGAGCTGGGCGCTGACTTTGGGTTCAGAGAAGGTAAACCTCTCCATCTCCTTGCAGGACACGCACCAGTCGGCATAAAAATCCAGCAATACTGGAGCGTCTGCCTTGGCAAGAGTGGCCTCAAGTTCAGCTACACTTTGTATGCGTGTGAATTTATTCTCTGCATGGTTCTTTGCATCGCCAGTAGCCAGTTGTGTCCCACTATTTTCTGTAACGCGCAAATGTGCCAAAGGCTGCAAGGCATCCTTGCCATTGCTGGCAGCACCGATCAACTCAAACATCCCCACCAGCATGAAAGTGACACCCAGAGCCCGCGCAACATAAAGACGCAATTTGGCACCTGCTGGTATAGGGTCAAACACATGCAGGAAGACCGCGCACAGGATGGCGAAAGCACCCCAGGCAGCCATCATCACCGTCACAGGGAATACTGGCGACACCATCCAGATAGCGACTGCAATCAGCAGCAAACCAAACAGTTTCTTGACATGGTTCATCCAGGCCCCGGCTCGTGGCAGCAGGCTACCGGCAGAAATGCCCGTCAACAGCAAAGGTACACTCATGCCTGCTGCCATGGAAAACAGCGCCCAGGCACCGATCATGACATTACGGGTCTGACTGATATACAGCAAGGCACCCGCCAGTGGCCCGGCCACACAGGGGCCGACGATCAATGCAGACAAAGCCCCCATGACAAACACACCCAGGAATTTGCCACCACTGAAACTGCCACTGGTTTGACTCAGACGGCTTTGCAAGCCACCAGGCAATTGCAATTGATAGACATCGAACATCGACAAAGCCAGGCCAACCAACAAAGCACCAAATGTCAGTAAGACCCAGGGTTTTTGCAAGGCTCCGGCCAAGCCTTCACCGGCCAGGCCTGCAGCCACGCCCAGCAGGGTATAAACCATGGCCATGCCCAGGCAGTATGACAACGCCAGCATGAAACCGCGGCCACGCGATACATTGCCCTCACCCACGATGATGGATGACAGGATAGGCACCATAGGTAATACGCAGGGAGTAAAAGACAGCAGCAAACCAAATACCAGGAAGGCCAGGCCTATGCGCCACAGGCTGCCGCTTTGCAAGGTGCGCTGCGCCAGAGAACTGTCATCTTCAGTATGTGCGGTATCCTTGGCAGGCACAGGCGAAGCAGATATGCTGGCTGCTGCAACTTGCGTAAGCTGCTCTGCGGGCACCACACTCAACTTACCCGGTACAGAAGTATCCACCTTGTAGTGTTGTTCTGCAGGCGGATAACACAAGCCTGCATCAGCACAGCCCTGGTAGCCTACCTTCAAAGTGAAGACCTTGTCCGCTTTGGTGACGGGCAATTCCACCACCAGTTTATCCTGGTAGGTTTCAACTTCCTTATTGAAGGTGGTGTCGAATTTGCGTATACCGTCCGGCAAGCGAGGTTCAGCAAGAGCGATACCTTGCTCTACTGCATTGAAACTCAGGCGCTCTTTGTAGAGATGGTAGTCCTTGGCGATAGCCCACGAGAGCACCAGAGTTTTTGCTCCATTGACATCATTCAACTGTGCCTGCAGCTGGAATGCGCGCTCTGGCTCCAGAAAATCATCGGCATGGGCAAGCGGATGCAATAAGCTCGCTATCAACAATATCGGCAATAGCGACAACAGCCGCAATGCAGAAAACCATTTATAAAAATACTGCTTCATATGAACTCCTGTTTTTAGCAGCAAAGCTGCTACCACTGTTTGCTGATACCCAGTTGTATACTCTGCGCTGTCAATGCTGCCAGGCCTGGACTACCTTTGTGGAATAGTCGCCAGCTACCGCGCTGCTCATAGTTTTCCAGCTTGATGTCTACTGTCCAGTCACTCGTCAGTTGTTTGCTGACCTTGAAGCCAAAGCTCAGTGCGCCAAAGCCGGACAAACGCTGATCGGCAGAACTAGGCTGGGTAGAAGCAAACTGATAGCCTGGCGGGAATGGCGCGCCGAGTTGCGCATCATAGACGGGGTCAAAATAAAAACTGGCTGCACTTTGGGTATACACGCGCAACGATGGCGTCACTGTCCAGCCTTGTGCCAGCGGTTGTACATATTCCGCCGTCAGGGTATGCGCCTTGACATCGTAAGTGTCGTTGTAATAGCGATAGCTGAAACGGCCCGTGCCACCCGTGCCAAGAAAGTGGTGATTCCAGCGGGCTAACAGCGTGGTCTGATTACGCTCCCGTGGTCTACGATCCAGCGCCTTGTAAGGGTCAGAGAAATATCCCTCACCTCTGCTATGACTAAGCGTCAATTGGACGATGTCTTCCGCAGTGAGAATCTGCGTGACGCCTGCCATGATGCTCGTGGTCTTCTTGGTTTCGTTCTTGACGATCAGATTGGTGGGATTGATGCGGTCATGGCTGCCACCCAGACCGACAGTCCAGGTAGTATTTTTATCTTCTGAAGAAAAATTCCCGGTTAAAGACAGGGCACGTGACTCGTAATCATGCTCAGTTGAATATGCAGTACCGACTGTCAGACTGGCGCGTGGGAAATAGCGAGTGAACGCCACGTCACCGGCAGTACGCTGGTCATTCATGCGCGAGGCACCAGAGATCGCTGTATGGTAGCGTGGCGAAGCACCCGATACATCATCCGAAGTCAGGGTAGCATCGAGTGACCAGTCTGCCCCCAGGGGAGTAATCAGCGACAGCGAAGGCGAGTTTGCTGTAATGCGTTTCAGACCCGCCTGTTTTTCTTCATAGTTCAGATACTTGAGACTGAGACTGGCATGCTCGGGCGGCGTTTCGGCCTTGACGACACCGGGTAGTAGCAAGGCGGCAGTCAGCAGTGCTGCGCCTATGGTTTGCATGTCAGGTGAAGCAGGCAAGGTTTCAGATACGGTCGAGGCAATAAGGGGGACCGAAGTTTTTTCAATAATTTTAGTCATGTCGAAATTCTCTGATTAATTGCAACCACAACCGCCACCACCCACGCCAGCACCACCAGACGCTGATTCGCGGCTGGTGTAAATGTGTTCGCCGTAACGGGATTCGAGCCTGTCGTTTTCAAAGGTCATGGCAGATTTCGCCAGATTGCCTTTTTCCCAGGGCTGTACAGATTTGATCGTGCTGCAACCAGACAGCGTAAATGCGGCACCGGCTATCAGTAACAGGGACGTGGTTTTCTTTACTATGATCTTCATTTGATTGCTCCCAATGAAGATTTTATTTTTTCTTCCAGCGCAGCCCTGTCGGCCTCCTTGAAGCCTGCATGCTCAAAGATGATTTTTCCATCCGGGCCTATCAGCACGCTGCTGGGCATGCCTTTCACACCATAGCTGCGGGGAGTGGCACCAGCCGGATCAAACGCCACCAAAAAACGGGCTGGCGTGGTCGCCAGAAACTGGCGGGCATCTTCATTTTTCTGATCCAGGTTGACACCAATGATTTGCAAACCCTGGGCACCATATCTGGATTGCAGCTCATTCATCCACGGGAAAGACTGGCGACAAGGACCACACCATGAAGCCCAAAAATCGAGATACACCAACTTGCCCTGATACTTGGCCAGATTGATATTACCTTCCACACCCTTGAGATCAAATGCCGGGGCGTTACTGCCTTTATCCAGCGCCATTGCCGACGATGCCATGACTAGTGCAGCAATACCCAACGCAAAGTGTTTTTTGTATATATTCATAGAGAATTTCATATTCACATCCCATATCCTGTAACTTAATATCCTGAAACCTGAAAACCGGACCGCAGTCCGGCTTTACTGATTAATCCTGCGTTCTGACCTGACGGGCCTGTTTTCTGCGCCAGATGATGACTGCAGCAGCCAGTATCACGAGAACAGGCAGCATGGGATCATTGCCATCACGGGCAACCGAACAACCACCGCCACCTTCATTTCTTGGTGCATTGACTGTCACAGACGGGGCGACGGCATTCACGGCAGTGCCTGAGAAGGCTATGCTCCAGGTCGTGCTGGTGTCAGAAGAACTGATGACGACGCTGCCATTATTGGTACCTGCAGTTGTTGGTGCGTAACTGACCACCAGTTCACAAGAGGTATTTGCCTGCAGGCTGAACGGGAAGCGTGGGCAGGATGAGCTATCCACCACCGCTGCATACGCACCACTAAAAGCAGCATTTGTCAGCGCAATCGCGGTATTGCCTGGGTTGGTCAGCGTGAAGCGTTTCACCAGATTCGCACTACCTATCGTGGTCGAACCAAAATCAAAGGATTGCGGATTGATATTCAACGTAACAGTCTTGACAGGGATCGCTACACCAGTGCCTGCCAGACCCAGACTGAGTTGCGCGCCACCATCGGTCACCAGCAGAACATTTGCTGCCTTGCTACCAGCGCTGCCAGGCTTGAAGCTGGTATCAATGGTGCAACTGGCTGCCGGGCTCAGTGTGCCGTTCACGCTGCATGTACCGGCCAATATAAAGTCATTGAGCTGGCTGCCATTCAAGACCAGGCTGATGATCTTCAGTGCCGCAGTACCGGTATTACTCAGCGTGGTCGTATGCTTGGCAGAAGAGGTGCCAACCTGTGTATCGCTGAACTGTACAGTGCTGGTATCTGACAAGACTGGTTTGGCAACCGCCTGTTTAGTCGCAGTGCCAGTAATAGCTACTTGCAATGGCGCGGCATTTGATGTCACGGCCAGGCTGGCACTGACATCACCCTCGACCGTTGGTGTGAATACCACAGGCACATTGCAGCTCGCGCCAACTGCGAGGTTGCTGCCGCAAGTGTTACCTGCACCCAGCGTAATTGCTGATGCGCCGCTGATCTTGATCGCTGTGAATGTCAAGGCAACGTTGCCGGTATTGGACAAACTGATCTGTTGTGTCAATGGTGAACCAGCTACTGTCTGAGCACCAAAGGCAAGCACGCTGGGTGTTGCGGTAATGGCTGGCGTTGCTGCTGCTGCATTACCTGCCAGGCTGATGACGGCATTGCCGTTCGAGGCATTGCTGGCAATATTCAATGCTGCCGCAAAAGCACCAGCAGTGGCCGGTGTTGCCTGCAAGGTGATGGTGCACTGGCCACCTGCGGCAACCGCAGCCTGAGTACTGCAAGTGCCACCTACGACAAAGATGCCTGCATTTGCACCACTCAAAGCGATGGAACTAAAATTCAATGCTGCCTGTCCGCTATTGCTGATCGTAACGGTCTGTGCAGCAGACGCAGCGTTCACCAGCAGCGTGCCAAAGTTCAGACTGCTGGCTGACACTGTCAGGCCAGCCTGGGCAGCAGCATTACCAGTGCCACTCAGCGTAACCAGGCTAATGCCGCCTGTCGCATTGTGGTTGATGCTGATGTTGGCAGTACGGTTACCCTGTGCTGTAGGTTTGAACGTGGACAGCACGGTACAACTGGCACTTGGTGCCAGTGAGCTGCCGCCCGCACAGCTGCCGCCAGCCAAATTAAAGTCGTTGGCTGAGCCACCTGTCAACGCAATTGAGGTGATATTCAAGGCTGCCGATCCAGTATTGCTGAGTGTTGTACTCAGGGCAGTGCTGGTCTGGCCTATGGTCGTTCCGGTGAATACCAAGCTGGCTGGCGACACTGTGGCGATAGGCCCGGCCACGACACCGGGGTTGCCGATAAATGCTGCAAGGTCAGCGATTTCATCTGCAGTGAATTTATTCCGGTACAGGTTTCCCATACCGCCTTTGTTTTGTGCAAAAGCATTGCTGATTTCCGTGGGATTATTCGCTCCGCGCAAAATGCCGTTGACGTTATTGGCCGGGCTGGCACCATGGCACGCAGTACAGCTGGTGCCGCCAGCAGTCGGGCCATTCAGGTACAGGCTTTTGCCATTCAGGGCGTCAGCGGCATGAGCTGTCGACATGCCGGTAGCCAGTAGTACCAATGTACCGCCCAGCACACCAGCCTGCTGCAGCAAGCGCGTAAAACGAAAATGCAAGTTCATCATAGTTTCCCTTCAATGATTAAAATTTTTTACTGCATGCAAACACCAAGAGCCATTCCATTGAATACAGCATGGGTCAACGCACATAGTCGCCAGTCGCGCGTAGCTTGGTACATCATCGCCAACAGCAGCCCAGGCAAAAAAACCGCCAGTACTACACTCCGTCCTGATGCCATATGCAAAACGCTGAACGCCGTTGCAGATATCAGCACCGGCATTAACTTCGCACTGATACCAGTGTGATAAAACCGGCCTATCACGTATTGCTGCAAACCGGCACGCACGACCAATTCTTCAAGAACCGGTGCCAACAACAAGAGCCGTAGCAGAGTCATCGCATCTACTGTCCACAACTGATTTCCACACATCGCTTGCTGAACAAAAAGAGGAGAGATAAGGTTCATCGATAAGCAATGCTGGTGAATTAAAAGAGGTTTTTCTTCGCATGAAAAAATAGACCTCTCCGTTTGTTTCAAGCGGTTAATGCGCCAATCATCCAAATTGGTTCAAAGAAAAATTAAATATTTTTTTTGACGTGAGAAAAAGCATCGGCAGCTTGTGAACTTGCAGGGGATTTTTGCAACGGAAATTTGAAGAGGAAAATTTGAAGAGGAAATATGATGAGAGAAGATAAAAAATTTCGTCATGGCGATGCGCTACAATCATTTACGAACACTTGTACTTGGCAAAATCTGGCAGACGTCACGCCAACCTATAAATAATGCAATCTACACAACAAATTCTCATCAAGCTGATGCCAAATATTTTTTACGCCCACATGAACCTTTTCCACCTGAACAGGTATTAACAGCTAATCGAGGAGAGTGCAGGCATGTTTGAGAATTGGGGATGGCGAGGTAAAACAGACAAGAAACGTCCAAATACCCCGGAAGCGCAGGAAGTTGAATTGATCACGTTGATTGCAAACGCCGATCGCCAGGCGTTTGAGGCTTTGTATCGCGTGTACTTTGGCAGGCTGGCCAGATTTCTGGACAAGATGACACGTGATACGCATTTGATAGAAGAAATAGTTAACGATACGATGTTGGTAGTCTGGCAAAAGGCATCCAGCTTTAACCATACTTCCCGCGTATCCACCTGGATATTTGCGATAGCCTATCGCCAGGCTTTAAAGGCCATACATCATTTTGACGAAGCAGTCGAATCCAATTTTGAACATCATGCAGCGGAAACCCAGTATGAACCAGAGCAGCAGATGTCAGCCCAGCAACTTGACGCTGATCTGAACCGGGCCTTGCGTGCCCTGCCCATGGAACAACGCGTTGTCGTCAGTCTGACTTATTATCATGAGATGGGATACAAGGAAATCGCTGAAACCATGGAATGCCCGGTCAATACCGTCAAGACCAGGATGTTCCACGCCAGACAGCGTTTGAGATTCATGCTTTCCGACAGCATGGAGGAAATATTATGAACACGAAAACCACGCAGGTTCATCCATCAGATGAATCTACCCATAGCCAGGTGCAGGACTTGCTGCCCTGGTATGTCGTCAATACCCTGCAGCCAGATGAAAAGCAACTGGTGCAAGCGCATTTGCAAACCTGCACTGCATGTCAGGATGATCTGCAATGGCAGCTGAAGCTGAAGAGCAGTGAACCGGCAGCAAGCACAGTCCCAGATGTGGATCGCGCCCTCGCCCGCCTGTTACCCAGGCTGGATACGCAGATACAAGCTATCAGGACTAAAGATAATAATTTGCTGACACGCTTGCAGTCCATGTTCAAGTCAGATGGCAAGACTCCCATGCGCTGGGGAATGGCAGTAATGGCAGCACAAACCGCCATCATCGTTGGGCTGCTTGCGCATATGGCCCTACCCGGACAGGACGACAGCAGTTATCGCGTACTCGGCAACGGTGAGCGTTCTTCCGGTAATATTGTGGTCGTGTTCAAACCAGAAACCACAGTCAGAGATATACAACGCATCATGTCTATGAACGACGCCCGCATCATTGATGGCCCCACGGTCACCAATGCCTACCTGCTCAATGTTGCCGATACCAGGCTGACACAAAGCATCAAAGAGTTGCGCGCTGAGGCAGGGATAGAGCTGGTTGAATCTCTGGGTTCGGGAGATGCAAAATGAAACCACGCTGGAATATAAGTTGGACCAATAGCCTCAATAAATTCGGCCTTTGTCTTTTCCTCGCATTGACGGTAGTGTCAGGCTCTACGTTGGCCAACACTGACACTGTCGTTGATCAGGAACAGAACACAGCAAAAGAACCTGAAGCCAAACGCCGGATACTGGTCATGCTCCATTTGCCAGCACCGCATTTTCGCCCGGATGTCAGCTATAGCGGCGGTTACAGCAATGATGTCAGCCGCACTGCCCGTCGCCGCATCGCCGAAGAGCTGGCACGCGCCCATGGACTGAAACTGCTGGAAGACTGGCCCATGCCAGTGCTGAATGTGGATTGCTTTGTCATGGAAGAAAGCGACACCATTTCTGAAGAGCAGACCATCGCCAGCCTGAGCAAGGATGCCCGCGTGGCGTGGGTGCAGACCATCAATACCTTTGATGCACAGGCAAAAAGTGATACCTTATTCCCGGTCCAGCCTGCGAACAAATACTGGCAACTTGATGAGATACGCAAGATTGCAACTGGCCGCAATGTGGTAGTCGCCGTCATCGACAGTGGTGTAGAAATCAAGCACCCTGATCTGGCGGGGCAAATCTCGCTTAATCAAAATTTCATCGATGGCAATCCCTATGTGGGTGAGAACCATGGAACAGGCGTGGCGGGCGTGATCGCTGCGCGCGCTGGCAATGGCGTGGGTATAGAGGGCATCGCCCCCAATACCCATGTCATGGCCCTGAGAGCCTGCTGGCAAGAGCCTGAAAACAAAACCCGGTGTAATAGCTTCACTTTGGGCAAAGCGCTTAATTTCGCCCTGACACAGGGTGTGCAGGTGATTAATATGAGTTTGTCTGGCCCGCCAGACCGCTTGCTGAAGCAATTGCTGGACGCTGCCATATCCCGCAACATCAAGATAGTTGGTGCCATGGACCCCAACCGTGCAGATGGCGGCTTCCCGGCTTCACATCCTGGCGTGTTCGCAGTGGCGGACAGCAAAACGAAGCTGCTGGCGAATGAGATACTGGTAGCACCGGGTCGTGACATACCAACGACAGCGCCGGGCGCACGCTGGAGCTTTGTCTCTGGCTCGTCTTACTCAGCCGCGCATATCTCGGGCATGATGGCCTTGCTCAGTGAACTGAAGCCGTCAGCCAGTCTCGCGCAAATCCGGGCTGATCTGGTGGTTAATCCAGTGAACCTTAGTGATGCCAATACCAGCGGGCAAGTCAACCTGTGCGCCACCCTCAACAGACTGACCAATAAATGCGCCTGCTCTTGCCAGTTGAGCGCGCCGTCAGCAAAAGCGGCGGCAACGGCAAATCAGCCATAACAGCATAAAATGCATATCGTGATACGAACTCATTAAGGAATGGTATTGCTTAAATTTTGCGTGATCCTGATCTTTTCTATCTTTGCTATTACTGGCAAGGCATATGCACAAGTCAGTGGCAGTATCACGCTTGCATCAGACTATAGCTATCGCGGTATCTCGCTGAGCAATGAGCAGCCCGTGGTGCAATTAAACCTGGTATATGACACCCCGGACGGCTGGTATGCCGGCGCCTTCGGTTCAAAAGTAAAACTCAATAGCAATAGTGGTGAGGGTGAACAAATCTTGCTGTATTCGGGGTTTTCTCAACGGCTGCGCTCAGGCATGATCTGGGAGGCCGGTGCTACCGCTGCTATTTTCCCAAAATCTACCGACCTTAATTACGGCGAAGTGTTTACCGGCCTGATGTTCGACAATCTCAGCGCCAGAATTTATTACTCCCCCAATTACATAGGGCTCAATAATAAAACCCTGTATCTGGAAGCCAATGCGGACTACCAGTTGCAAGAGCGCTTAGATGTGTTTTCACATATAGGCTGGCTGGTTTACCCCGACGGTAAAGTCGGGCAAGTCAACCGTAATCGGGTGGATGTGCGCGTAGGTGTGGGTGGCAATTTTTCTTCCTGGAAGCTGCAACTGGCTTACGGCATCACCAGACCACAGTACAGTTACAACACAGGAAAGTACCAGAACAACTCCCGCAACAGCCTGGTATTCAGCGCCAGCTATTTATTCTGATCGCCTTTCAATTTGACAGGTGTGTAAAGCAGACTAGAATACACAATCCCTCCTTAATTTTTCGGCAATAAAGCAATATTTTCCAAACAAATATTGCGATGCAAAAATAATGCTTACAAATTAAGCAGGCTAGCGATAGAATGCGTTATTAACAAATAATGCTGCATTGCGCCATTTTTTAAGCAATATGCTGTTTCAATTGGCGTCTATCTTCGTGATGCTTCAATTCCCCCTACTCTGGAGAGTTTCATGTCTTTGCTTACTGAACAATTATCATCTGCTGCCCAGAATCAATTGGCAAAACAAATTGCCGTTTTTCAAGCCTGGTCACAACTTGCCTTTGGCGGCCTGGAAAAACTGATCGCCCTGAATTTCAATACTGCCAAACAATCACTGGAAAATGCGAATAGCGTGACCCATGAATTGTTTGCCGTCAAACAAGCGCAAGAATTGCTCGACTTAAGCCGCTCGCAAGCTCAGCCACAGTTGGAAAAAATCCTGTCCTATGGTCGCGAACTGGCCAACATCAGCAGCGATACCAGGGCAGAATTGTGGCAAATCGTCAGCAAACAAGGTACCGTCGCCACAACAGTAACAGCGGCTGCAACTACTGTCGCAACACCAGCACCTAAAACTATTCCCGCTTCTGCCGCAAAACCTGCTGCAAAAAAACTCGCAGCCAAACCAATCGCAGCGACCAAACAATTGACCCTGCTGGCTGAGCCAGAAGCCAAAGCGGCAAAAGCACCAGCAAAAGCCAAGGCAGTCGCTAAAGTTGCAGAAAAACCAGTAGCCAAAGTCGCAGCCAAGCCTGCGACCAAAGCCCCGCTTGCAAAGACTGAAATCAAACCAGCCCCCGCAAAAACGGAAACAGCAAAAAAACCTTTGAAAACCAGTGCACCAGCAGTTGAAGTTGCACCTGCTGCACCCGCTACACCTGTGCCGGTGATTACACCAGTTGCGCCATTGCCAGCAGCAACAATAACTACAATAGAAAAAACTTTGGAAAAGAAAACCACTCCGGCTAAAAAGCCAGCTGCAAAAACTGTCACTCCAGACAGTGCAGAAGTAACTGCAGCAGACAGCAAACCTGCTGCCAGCACAGAGAAAAAATCTGCAGTGAAATTCCCATTTCCAGCCACACCAAATTTGAAGAAAGCACCTGGGTTTCCTGCAAATAACGGCAAACCAGCCTACAAGGCCAAATCTAGCGCCGCCACAGGTGCCAAGAAGCCTGTTCGTCAGTAATTACAATAGGTAGTAAAACCTAAGCCGCAGTGCAGATCAGCTTTGATCTGCACTGCGGCTTTGTAACATCAGCAGCCTTTCTCCCATCTTCACTCATCCAGACGACTGCCCCTTCGATAGTCAGAAGGGCTGCTGCCAGTCCAATGTTTAAAGGCACGGCAAAAACCCGTGGCATCGAAAAAGCCAAGATCGAAGGCCAGCGATGCTACTGCCGTGTTCGAGTTTGTCAGCCTGTGAACGGCAATATCCCGTCGCAGCCCGTCTTTCACGGCCTGGAAATGCGTTCCCTCTTCTGCAAATCGACGATTCAATGTACGTACAGAAGTGTGCAATGCCCTTGCGAGATCCTGTATCGTCACTGGTTGTGCAATGTGTAGCTCAAGATACTCACGCGTTTTGGCCACAACCGAAGCGCGATGAAATGCACTGAAGGTCCAGTCTTCTGGCGCACGTTTCAGGAATGCCCATAGCTCGTGCTTCTCGCGCTTGAACAGCTCAGCACAATCCTGATATGAAAAATAAATACTCGTCATGCCAGAATCGAAGCACAGCTCGCCGGGATACAGGAAGGCATAATCCTCCACATGCCTGGGCCTGGCAAAGCTGAACTCGACCCGGTGCAGGTTGATCTCCCTGCCAAGCAACCAGGATGCAATGCCGTGTATCAGCTTCATCATCAACTCATGTCCGAGTGGAGTGACCTGTGTACCGGGCGCTCTTTCCACCAGAGCCAGCCTTACCAGATTATTTTTGGTTGAAATCTGCAGCCGGTAATCATCCAGCAGCAGATTCCAGAAACGGACAAAACGATTCAAAGCGACCAGCACGGTTGGTGCATCCAGCAGGCTGAGCATGAGGTACTTCAGGGTACCAGTGCGAATAGGCCGGGACCACAAGCCCAGCATCTCGTCATCCAGTGTCGCCGCAACTGTCCTGTACAGCGCGACGTATTGCTGACGCGTCAACCGTGCATCAGGCTGGTGGAGCAGGGACTGGGGGATAGCTGCACTCGCCAGTACCTGCGCGGCCAATTTTTCTCCATGATGGGTGCGCACGAAGTGCAACATGCCGTGCAGGAAGTGGGCCGAAACAGTAAGAGTGCTTTGCCAGGATAAGGTCATAGTTCTTTCATTATGGCGCATTTTGCATATCCATTGGCGTGATGTGCCGATTTTTCCTTCATCGCCGCCCTATACTTATTCATAATTTCTACGACGACTGTGACGTACGTTTGGCCGCTGCATGGCGTATTTTGCTTATCGCTACCTGCACACTTTCATTGATCAAAAGAGGAGCATGATTTGAATACAAGACGAATTGTCGTGACTGGCATGGGTATAGTGTCCCCCCTGGGTTGTGGGGTCGAGGCTGTATGGCAGCGTCTCTTGAATGGCCATTCAGGCTTGGCTTTACTGCCTGAAGAAGTCACTGAAGGGATAGCAGCCAAAGTTGCTGGCGTTGTGCCCGACTTGTCGCCAGATCGCCCATGGGGATTCGACCCTGCCCTCACTGTGGAACCCAAGGACCACAAGAAAATGGACAGGTTCAGCCTGTTTGCCCTGGCCGCAGCGCAGGAGGCCTTGAACCAGGCCCGCTGGCAGCCCGGCACCAACGGCGAACGCGAAAGAACGGCAACCATCGTGGGCTCAGGCGTGGGCGGGTTCGGCGCTATTGTCGATGCTGTGAGAACCACTGATGGCCGCGGCCCCAAACGACTTTCCCCATTTACCGTCCCCAGTTTTTTGGCCAATATGGCAGCTGGACACATTTCCATTCGCCATGGCTTTCGTGGCCCGCTAGGTGCACCTGTCACCGCATGCGCCGCCAGTGCACAGGCCATTGGCGACGCAGCACGCCTGATACGCGCTGGCGAAGCGGATATTGCCTTGTGTGGTGGGGCCGAGGCCTGCATTGATCGTGTCAGCTTTGGCGCATTCGCTGCCGCAAGAACCATGTCCACCAGCTTCAATGAGCATCCCACGCAGGCATCGCGCCCCTTCGATATTGAGCGTGACGGCTTTGTCATGGGAGAAGGAGCAGGCATGCTGGTCATCGAAGAGCTGGAACATGCCTTGCGCCGCGGTGCCACGCCAATCGCTGAACTACTAGGCTATGGCACCAGCGCCGACGCGTACCACATGACGTCCCCACCCGCCGACGGCGACGGCGGGCGACGCGCCATGGAATTGGCGATAC
Source organism: Undibacterium sp. FW305-107 (assembly GCF_058788535.1). NCBI lineage: Bacteria > Pseudomonadati > Pseudomonadota > Betaproteobacteria > Burkholderiales > Oxalobacteraceae > Undibacterium > Undibacterium sp. FW305-107. Next base: position 253,800 of record NZ_JBYTAV010000010.1, on the reverse strand, counting down.
GGCAAGCAGGGCTAGCGCCGGAACAGATCGGGCATTTGAACGCCCATGCGACATCGACACCGGTCGGCGATATCAGCGAGCTGGCTGCCATCAAGGCGATATTCGGAACAGGTCGCGGCCCTGCCGTATCTGCCACCAAATCCTCGACAGGCCATTTACTAGGAGCTGCTGGCGGTGTGGAAGCGATTTTCACCGTGCTTGCCCTGCGCGATCAGATGGCACCTCCGACACTGAACCTGGCCCAACCCGACCCGGCAGCGGAGGGTATAGACATAGTCACCGGAACGGCCCGCACAATAGCAACGGACTATGCCATCTCCAATGGCTTCGGTTTTGGCGGCGTCAACGCCAGCCTTGTATTCCGTCGATTTTGATCTTTGTTGTGAGCAGAAAGAAGAGTTGAAATACAGGTCGCCGCATCATTGAGCAAGTCACTCACTGACGTCAATGACGAGCGCTGGGGTCTGCAAGTATCGCAGGCCCCATGAAAAATGTATCTCTGAAGCAAAAATTACACTTATTCCCCGTCTTTTAGGCCTGAAATTCCCTTGTAAGGCCATTTGATCGCTTAGAATGAATTAAACATTCAGCGATAATAAAATGAATCTTTACCAGTTAGCAGGCACTGTGTGCGCAGCGGGCATATTAATAGTAAGTCAAGGTGCGCTGAGTCAAAGTGCATATGCACAAGAAGCCATCACTGTAGCCTGGCGTATCAAGCCACCTCATCAATACCTCGAGAATGGTGTGGAGAAAGGCGTATTGCTGGAACGTGCCAAGCAGGTTTTTAGCAATGCCCAAATCCCTCACCGCTTCGTAGAAGAGCCGGCAAAACGTATCTGGAGTAATTTTTCTGGCGGTGCCAGAAATTATTGTTCATTTGGCTGGTACAGAATCGCCGAGCGAGAAGCGCTGGTACAGTTTTCCGAGATATTTCATACTGACCCGCCACATACCTTATTGGTCAGCCCGGCTGCCACAAAACAGGTCGCCGCACATCGCACTCTGAAGTCCTTGATGTCTGATCCCAACCTGACGCTGGGTGTGGTCGATGCAGTTTCATATGGCCCGGAACTGGATGCCATGTTCACGACCACTAAAAACAAGGTCGAGCGCAGCACTACCCTGCCCATGATCATGGCCCGCATGGTTGCCGCCAACCGTGCGTCCTATATGCTGATAGACAGAGAAGACTGGGAATATCTGAAGGACAAGGAAGAAAGCCTGAGCCAGACCACGCAAATGGATTTGCAAGGCATGCCTGCAGGCTTGAACCGTTATATCGTTTGCAGCAAGGATGTCAGTACCGAGCAAATGCGCAAGATCAATACGGCTTTGCTCAAGATTTATCCGGTGAAGAAATGAGTGCTAATAAACCAGGCTGGCTAGGTCAGCTTTTCCCACTCATCCCTGAGCAGGGCGTACATGGCGATATCGCGGTGTTTGCCGCGCGAGAATGTGGCACCTCGTGCAACCCCTTCTTTCTGGAAGCCACAATTGATCGCCACTTTTTCTGAAGCGATATTATCTGTGTTCATGTGAATTTCCAGGCGATTGATCAGCATGGTATTGAACAGGTAATTCCTGAGCAATTTCACAGCTTCGGTCATGATGCCTTTGCCGTGCAGGTTTTTGACAAACATGCCATAGCCGATTTCGCGGGAATTGAAATACGGCACGGTCTTGAAATGAAACACACGCCCTATCATTTTTTCATTTTCGTCGATGATCAAAAAAGTCTCGAACTGCTCTTTGGAGCGTGATTCATCTTCGAATTTTTTCTCTGCCACACCTGGCAACATTAATTCCTGGGATAAAAAATCACCCTTGGCATCAGGGTGATTCATTAACTCCAGCATGGGCAGTACATCTTCTTTTCTGACGTGGCGCAGGTGAAAACAACTTCCTTTGATCATGCAGATTCTCCTGTACTAAACAATTGTGTGACTGATACACCAGTGTTCAGGATGGACAAAGACTGTTGGCAAGAGTTCCCCGGAGTCACAAGAAATGTACAAGAACGCCTAGGTTTCCAGCAAACGCCTTTGCCTTTCTTTTTCTTCAAAGATGGCAGACTCGATTTCTTCCATGACAGCCTCCAGATCAACCGGGCGGGTATCTTGTGCAACGATGCCAGTCAATACGGTTTCCGGCGACAGCAAGCCTGCTGTGAACAACTTCCAGATTTCCTTACCAAACTTTGTACCGTTGAGCTCTGGTGCAAACTGGCCGAAGTAGGTCGCCAGATTGTTCACGTCTCTTTCCAGCAAGACACCCGCTTCGGTATTGCTGGCGGCATCTATCGCCTGCGGCAAATCGATGATGACTGGTCCCTCTTCATCGACGAGGATATTGAATTCAGACAGATCGCCATGGATGACCCCGGCGCACAACATCAGGACAACCTGATGCAATAACTGGGCGTGATATTTCCGCGCCAGCTCAGGCGTCAATTCCACATCGTTGAGACGGGGTGCGGCATTGCCATCAGCATCTGTCACCAGATCCATCAGCAATACACCTTCATGGCAGATATAAGGCCTGGGGACTTTGACACCAGCCGCTGCCAGGCGATACAAGGCATCGACCTCGGCATTTTGCCAGACTTCTTCCTGCATCTTGCGGCCATAGCGTGTGCCTTTTTCCATGGCGCGGGCCTGGCGGCTGTTCTTGACTTTACGACCTTCCTGGTAAGACGCCGCATTTTTAAAACTGCGCTGACTGGCTTCTTTATAGACTTTGGCACAACGAATTTCTTCGCCGCAGCGCACGACATACACGGTGGCTTCCTTGCCACTCATGAGCTGGCGCATGACTTCGTCGATCAAACCTTCTTCCTGCAGGGGCTGCAGTCGTTTTGGTGTTTTCATCCGGTCAGCGTGCTCAGGCTTTACGTGGCTTGCCGCCAGTTTTTACCAGCTTGACTGGCGCATGGCCACGCGACTTGTTACGCATGTCGTAAATCGTCTTGGCATCCTGCTCTGCCCGCTCTTGCGTGCGCATTTCGGGAATATCATCGTGCAGGGTGAAGAAATCAGCGGCCTGGGCGCGCATCACGTGCTTGATGGCTTCATCATCGCTGAGGTCAAATCTCTCTGTCATTAAAGTCGTGACTTCATCCAGATATTCTTCATAGGTCATCATGCTGGTTTTTCCTGTCTGTCATGAAGTGCGTTTGAAAACTGCGGCTGTGGATGCATTGCATCCATGGCAATCTTTGTAACGAATATGGTCTATAAAATAAGCGTACTTAGTGGGCGTACTCTACAGGGCAGGTTGCGCCTGAAAGATTACGCCGAAAGACCAGTATTGTACACGTGCTACCCGCTGACAACGGTGTTGCGCCTGTTCTCGGCTACAATGCCGCCTTCCCCGAAAAATTCCAGCCTGGATATTATTGTATGAGTATCATCATCCATGAGGCCTTGCGCGCCTATATAGACCCCCTGACCGAGCACGAATTTACTGCTCTGGAGCGTAGCATCCTGACCGAAGGCTGCCGTGATGCCCTGGTTTGCTGGGGTGAAATCCTGATAGACGGGCATAACCGCTATGCGATTTGTCAGCGCCATAATCTGCCCTACAATATTGTTCAAAACGACAACTTCAGCAATATCGAAGACGTGCAACTGTGGATGATAGACAATCATCTGGGTCGCCGCAGCGTGACCGACTTCCAGCGCGGCATGCTGGCCTTGCGCAAAAAGGAAATCGTCCTCGCCCGCATGAAGGCACAGGAAGAACAGGCACCATCAGACAATGCGGAAAGCGAAGTCGCCGTCCCTGTCGTCAAACCCACGCAAAGCCGCCAGGAGATCGCCCGTCTGGCAGGCATCAGCAGCAACGCCGTGGTACAGATAGAAAAAATCCAGAAAGCAGCAGCACCTGAACTGGTACAGGCGGTGCGCGATGGCACTATCTCCATCAGTGCAGCAGCAGCAATTGCCTCCCTGCCCAATGAAGATCAAGTCGCCGCTGTAGCCGGTGGCCGCAAGGAATTGCAACAAGCCGCCCGCCAGGTCAGGGGAAAAGTACGTGAACAAAAAGCCCCGGCCAAGGCGGTTGCAGCCGAAACCGCTGCGCCTGCATTGATGGAAGGTAGACAAGACAGCGCCAGCAGCAGCGGTGTCGATGAACTCAGCAGTCTGCGCCAGCAAGTCTTGCATCTGCAGACTGAGAACAGTGAATTGCTGAGCCAGATTGCGGCGCTGAAGGCCCAACTGGCAGGTTAAACAGAAACTTAAAGGTGGCGAATATGAAGAAACCCCGGCAAAGCCTGTCCAGCCTGTTCCTGAAGCAGGTGCCAGCAGCTGAGCGCGAACATATCCGCCATCTGGAAGAAATACAAAAAACGCACGAGGGCCGCCCTTTTCATTTCGATGACGGCAATCTGCGCATCATGTACCTGAACCCCAAATGCATGCAAAGTGCAATGAAGCTGGATGCGCCGGATGAACTGGTGTGCGCCTACTCACGCACAGTCATGGGCTTGCTCATGTTCCGCCCGCAGCCTCGCCATATCTTGCTGATAGGTCTGGGGGGTGGCTCACTGGTCAAATATTGCTATCGCCATTTGCCAGACTGCCGCATCACCGTGCTGGAGATCAATGCCGACGTGATCGCGATGCGTGAGCTGTTCATGTTGCCACCAGATGATGAACGTTTGAAAGTCATCCATTGCGATGCAGTCACACATTTGCAGACAAACACTTATGATGCCGATGTCTTGCTGCTGGATGCCTATGATGAAAATGGCCTGGTAGCTGACTTGAATACAGCCGAGTTTTATGCGATATGCCATGCCAATCTGGTGAAAAACGGCGTCATGGTCGCCAATGTCTGGGGCAAACCCAGTGCCCTGGCTGGCATGTTGAGCCGCCTGCGCCTACGGTTTGCGCGCCAGCTCAGCTGGACGCGTTCGCCTGATAGCTATAACCTCATCGTGTATGCCATCAAGGGGCTATTGAGTCAGGCCGATGAGCATGCGATAAAGATTTTGTCAGACCAGCATCCAGCATTGCAATTCCATGAACTACAAGGCCGATTGTTAAGCCTGCCCATCTCTGTCAATTACACTGATCCAGAAGAAGAACTGGCTGCACTCAAACAAAGTCTGGCGACTATCATGGTGCCTGATGCCAATGTCCCGCAAAACTATGCGGACTGGAAAAAGCAGATAGGTGAATAAACAAGCATCAAGATGTAAGCAAAACAGTTTAAGTACGACTAATGGACATCCATACGATGAGGATAGCCATGAAAGCCCTGATCTTGCTTAGCTTGTTTGCTTACCCCACCAGCAACGCACAAGCCGCCGAAATCTGTAGCAAATCCAGCCCCGCACATACCGTCGCCCTGCTGGAGCTGTACACCTCCGAGGGTTGCGACAGTTGCCCGCCTGCCGATAAAACCATCAGCCGCCTCTATCAAAGCACCGGACTGAACAGTGAGCAGGTCATTCTCGTTTCTTTGCATGTCGATTACTGGGATTATCTGGGCTGGAAAGATGTATTTGCCAAAAAGACTTACACCGACAGGCAAAGGACTTTGGCTGATTTGGCGAATAACCGCACTGTCTATACGCCAGAAATCTTCATCGCTGGCAAAGAGTTGCGCAGCTGGCGCAATGGTATGACAGATGACATTCGCCGCATCAATCAAAAACCTGCCGCTGCATCCTTGCGTTTGGGTATAGAAAAACTGGCGGATAACAAACTGTATTTCAATCTGCAAGGTAATAGCATGCAAGACGCCAAACTGCATTTTGCCCTGGTCGAGCGAGGCCTGGTCAGCAAAGTGCAGGCAGGTGAAAACCGCGGTGCCACTTTGCAGCATGATTTTGTCGCCAGGGAATGGGGTGATGCTTATCAACTCACGGCTGGTAAGGCAGCCAACTTTGCCGCCCAACTGAATTTACCAGCCAATGCCAAACGTAAAAACCTGTCAGTACTGGCGTTTGCCCAGGATAAGCAGGGCAATATCCTGCAAGCCCTGAGCCTGCCCTTCTGCGAGGCATTACAGCAATAAGCTGCTGTTCACGCCGGATTTTGGCTGGTTGACGACAAAATTCACGGCCCTGGTCTTATTTTTTAAGCAAGCAGAGTGCAAATGGCTTAGACTTTCTGCACTTCCCTGCTTAAAACGATTACAGGAGCTGTCACCGTGAATATACTCGTCGCCTTGCTGCACCATATCGCAGCCTTTACCCTGGTTGGCACTTTGCTGGCAGAGCTCGTGCTGATACGCCAGCCACTTACTGTGTCATCAGCCCGGAGCCTGCGCTTCATCGACAGTATTTATGGCATGAGCGCCATGCTCATCATTGTGCTGGGTGTTCTGCGCGTCCTGTATTTTGAAAAAGGTCAGGATTATTACCTGCACAACCATGCCTTCATGCTTAAGATGACGGCTTTCATCATCGTGGGCTTGCTATCTGTCTACCCGACCATGGTATTCCTGCGCTGGGGCAAGGCAGTCAAACAAAACCAGTTGCCTGAACTTCCCCAAAGGCAAGCCAAAACCATACAAACGCTTTTGAAGCTGGAATTGGCCGGTGTCGTTTTCATTTTGGCCGGTGCGGTGCTCATGGCCAAGGGACATACCATATAAGGTTGATATAAGGTTGATATAAGGCCGCTTTGTTTTAACACCTGCCCCCTATAAGAAAAGTTGTATAAATGGCTGATTTCTGGCAATCTTTCCACATCATATAGCGCTGCCATCGCGCGTGGCGGCATAAAATCCGGGACATTGCCATGTACGATGAAAACGACTTCACTGCAGTATCCAAGTTCCTGAAACTGGGCATTAAAATCACGTTCAGGAACCCCATGGGGCAAAACCCGATGTTTCAATCGACTTTCCCTACACCCAAGGGAACGACAGTTACCCTGGATGAAAAAAGCCTTTACGATGTCGAGCGCAAACTGCGTGCCCTGATAGGCAGTGATGTACCCGTCAAGACCAAGCTGGCACCGTTCACCTACCTGGGTACGAATTTCCGTGGTTTGCTGTACTGCACCAAGGGCTCCAATGAATATATCGTGCAAGAGACGCACGATGTCTTTGGCACTGAATCCAAGCGCATAGTGCGTACTGCCGAGCATTTCATACAGTTATTGAGCTAGAACCATATTGACACAGCTCTTTGCTCAAGCTGCCATTCCACCTGTTTTTGCCCTGTCCTCACCGGCTTTCGTCAGTCACCGACGAAGCACCGTCATTCGCCGAAATTGGCACGACAAGCATCTGCGTTTTCAGTATCTTTAATCACGGAACAAAAACACAGAAGTTTTTGGCGAATGAAAGGATAAGATATGTCTGGCAATTCTGAAGCTCAGCGTCACAGCAAGGGTAATTTGTTTTTTGGTCTGACCCTGATCGTCGCGGGTAGCGTCTTTTTGATGGATCGCATGGACATGATTCATGCGTTTGACTATTGGTTTCTACTGCCAGCCATGATCGCCATCGGCGGCGTGGTTGATATTGTCAGCCCCGGCAAGCCTGAGCATATCGCTAAAGGCTGCTTCAGCCTGGTATTTGCACTATGGCTGTATGTATCCATAGAACAGCTGTGGGGCTGGAACTTCCGCACCAGTTGGCCTTTGCTGCTGATTGCCTTTGGCGTTCAGCATCTGGTAGGTGGTTTGCTGGCAGCCAGAGAAGCACAGAAATAAAAATTAACGCTCACAATTTTTGGATCACTATCATGAAAAACGATAATCCCCAGGGCCGTATCCTGATCGGAGCCATGCTCCTGATTTTTGGTGCACTGGCACTGCTAGACAACTTGAATCTGTTTAACGCCCGTGAAATCTTTCACTTCTGGCCCATGGTCTTCATTTTCGTTGGTGCATTGAAGATATCAAAAAGCGATACTACTGCTGGCTATATCATAGGCTGCGGCTTTGTCGGCCTTGGCTCTTTGCTGATCCTGCATCACATGGGCATCATCTATTTCCGCATGCGTGACTGGTGGCCGGTTTTCCTGATCTTTGCTGGTCTGATGGTGATATTCAAGGGCAAGATCGGCGACGAGGAAAAACTGATCAACAATGGTACGAACCAGGATTCTGTCTGCAATATTGTCGCCGTCATGAGTGGTAACAAGCTGCAAAACAGTTCCCAGGAATTTCGCGGTGGCGAAATCAATTGCATCATGGGTGGCGTGGAACTGGATTTACGTACTGCGTCCATGCAATCAGAAGCGACTTTGAATGTATTTGCCATGTGGGGTGGTATCGTCTTGAAAGTGCCAAATGACTGGACTGTGGTTTCACACGGCTCGCCCATACTTGGTGGTTTCGATGATAAAACTGTCCCGCCCATGCTGAATACGAAAAAGCTTTACATCAAGGGCTATGCCGTCATGGGCGGTGTTGAAATCATCAACTGACGATAGCAATCAATGCACCCTATTTTGTCGGATCGTCGCCGCTTTCTGGTCTATATCACTGCCTGGATGATGACAGGCGTGCTGATCGCCAGATTGCTGGTGGCGGCTGATCTGGTCAACTGGTCGTTTGCCTTGGTCTTCTCGCTGCCGCTGGCTCTGTTTGGCAGTTTCCTGACTTCTTCGGCTTATTTTGTTTGTCGTTCACTACCCTTTAATCGCCGCAGTTTCAGCATAGCCGCCCTGGTCTTTGCCAGTGCATCCATGATTTCCGGGATAAGCTGGCTGGGACTTTGCTATGGCTGGAACAAGGTCTTGGTACTGGCATCAGATGAAGTAGAAGTGCTGCATCTGAGCAGCCATTTATCGGTACTGTTCTTCATCACCGGTTTTGCTGTTTACCTGCTGGCATTACTGGCTTTTGATGTGTATATCGCCTTCGACAATATACGTGAGGCTGAAAGGCGCGAAGCTGCATCGCGCCTGCTGGCCAGGGATGCAGAACTGCAAGTCTTGCGCTCACAAATTGACCCTCACTTCTTATTCAATAGTCTCAACTCTATCAGTGCCCTGACTGCCATTGATGCAGTCGCCGCACGCACCATGACGATAGCGCTTGCTGATTTTTTCCGGCAAACCCTGGCGATAGCCGAGAAAGAAAAAATCAGCCTGAAGGAAGAGTTACTTTTATGCGAAAATTTTTTGGCAGTGGAAAAAATCCGCTTTGGCAAAAAACTGGGCATGGAATTTGAAGTCACAGCAGAAGCAGAAAATGCATTGATCCCGCCCATGATATTGCAACCCTTGCTGGAAAATGCCATCAAGCATGGCATACGCAATTTACCCAAGGGCGGCATCATCAAAGTCACGATATTTGAACGTGACCGCTGGCTGCATATCGCAGTAGAAAACCCTGCCAGCACCGACCCAGGCAACAGCACGGGCAATGGCCTGGGCCTCGTCAATCTGCGCCAGCGTTTTTTTGCCTTGTATGGCGAACAGGCACGCGTCAGCTGGCAGCGGTCAGACGAAAAATTTACACTGGAAATGGCTTTGCCTTTTGAGCAGAATAATCATGAGCAGGTATAAATAAATATGAATAAGCGCCTACAAGTCTTGATCGTCGATGACGAAGAACTGGCCCGAAAATTATCGCTGGAATATCTGCGTTCTCACCCTGATATCGAAGTCATAGGTGAATGCGAAACAGGCTTGGAAGCTGTGGATGCCATCAGCAAACTCAATCCTGACCTGGTCTTGCTGGATATACAGATGCCGCAATTGTCCGGGCTGGAGGTGCTGGAATTAACCGGCAGGCGCAGTGGCGTGATCTTCACTACAGCCTATGATCAATACGCATTAAAAGCGTTTGATCTGCATGCGGTCGATTATTTATTGAAACCTTTTTCGCAACAGCGCTTTGATGAAGCACTGAGCAAGGCACGCAAGCTGCTCACAGAGCAAACCCCGTCGTCAGCACAAGCCATACAAACGCTGGTGACACAGCAAAGTGAAAAACTGCAACGCCTGCTGATACGTGACCGTGGCCAGGTGCATGTGGTGCCACTGGAAAACATAGACTATGTTGAAGCGCAGGATGACTACATCCTTATCCATGCTGCAGGCAAGTCGTATATGAAAACCCAGAGCCTGTCTGATCTGGAAGCGCAATTGGACGCTAGTAAGTTCGTGCGTGTGCACCGCTCTTTTCTGTTACAGATCAGTGCATTGCAAGCGATGGAGAAAACCAGCAAGGACAGCCAGGTTGCGGTCCTGAAGAGTGGTGCGCAAGTACCAGTCAGCCGGGCTGGCAACGAACGTATACGAGCCTTGCTGAATTAGTACCTTACTGAATCAGTAGCTTAATTGATCGCCTTCAACACCAAAGCCAATTCAGTCCTGGTTTCCTGCATCAGGGCATCAATATTGTCTTTATCGATATTCAGCACTTTGAAACTGGCTGGTACGGTATTCCAGTCCATTTCGGCTATGCTTTCATTGACGAAATGCGCATCCAGAAAGTCTGCTACAGTCACTACGTCTATCAGCCCGGCTTTGTGAGTGGGGCCAGGTTGGTGATCACGGTGATCAAGCACAGCGACGCGGATATCCTCAGAAATTTCCCAGTCTTCCAGTATCGCGCTGCCTATGCTGGCATGCCAGTGATCGATCAAATCCCATAGCACCTGTTCTGAACTGAACAATTCCTGATAATGATTGGCGCGGTTCAAAATATAGAATTTGCCTATATCGTGCAACAAACCAGCCAGCATGGCCTTGTCGGCACTCAGGCGGGTATAGCTTCTGGCAATCACCATGGCCAGTGCTGCCACACGCAGGCTGCGCCGCCACAAGCCATCCATCTGGGCAGACAGACTGCCATTGTATTTATTCTCCGCCAGTTGCTTCATGCCTATGGAAATGGCCAGATTGCGTACTGCAGAAAACCCCAGCAAATTGGTCGCGGCCCGCAAGTCTGTAATTTTTTTACCCTGGGGATTAAAGCTGGCAGAATTACTCAGGTGCAGCACTTTGGCGGACAAAACCGGCTCGGTACCTATGATGCGCGTCACCATGTCGATAGAAATATCGGCCTGGCTCAGAGCCTTCCTGATTTTCATGGTTGCCCCCAAAGAAGTGGGGAATACCAGCTTTTTGGCAGACAGTTCCGCAGTGAAAGCTTCAAGGAAAGCGAATTCGGTATTTTTTTGGTCTGTCATGATAGCAATAAGAATGCTGACGATTTTTTATTGTACCTTGGCAAACTAATTTACGCAGGTTTGGCAATGACTACTTACATGAATTATCAATTGTATCAATTAGCCTGTGCCAAAGAGGGTACTGGCAAACCCTTTGACAAGCTTTAGCCACCTCTTGATCCCGTATTCAGGCATTTCGTCGCAAAGCTGCTGCATGCCAGTTAGCCTGGGCGTATTCTGAACCATCGCAGCAACTTCACAAAACCAGAAAACAAGGGAAATCAAATGAAATCTGCTCAAACCGAACAATTATTCGTGCTGATGCGCCAGGCAGCCCATGAATTTTATTATTTTTGCCGTAAGGCGTTCCTGGCCATGATGGCCTTGCCACTGCCACATTTGCTGGTAATCTGCGTGGCAATCGCTGTTGTCCTGATGATCTTGCCGCTGGCTTTGAGTATCTTCATTGCCTTCATGATCTTCAAGCTCATTGTTGTCTTGCTGGCCATCAATCTCAAAAAGAACCAGAAGCAAGTCAGGCAATTGCACCAGGACCAGTAAAATAACGGCCTATCCCCCACGCAGACAAACACTGCCGTGGGGATAGGAGAGTTGCTACAAGGACGTCGCCGCCCTGGCCGCCTGTTCATACAAGCCAGACAATACCCGCAGGAAGCGCGCCAACTCGCTTAACTCAAAACTCTCGGTACCGTCACCAGTCAGGGCAGATACCAGTACCTGCTCACGGACTTCAGAATAGCGGCGGCAGATATCACGGCCTGCCTCATTGGTTGAATACAGGATTTCCTTGCCGCGTTTTTCTGTCTGTACCAGCTTCAGGGCTTGTAGTTTCTTGAGAGAATAATTGACGATATGGGTGTCTTCAATATTCAGGATAAAGGCGATATCGGCCAGCTTTTTCTCACGCGCCCGGTGGTTGATATGGTGCAGCACCAGAACATCGGTAATGGTCATGTCTTTCATGCCCACCGCAGCCATGCACCTGACCGCCCAGCGGTTGAAGGCATTGCTGGCAATAATCATTCCAAACTCAAATTCACTCAATTCTGCACTCCTGCCCTCAGCCAAATGGGAAGAGGAGACGATAGGCACCCTGGGTGTAGCGGTGGAAGCGGCCGGGCTAAGACCGGCTTTCGTGACATTCTTGACAGGCTTGGTTGTGGACATAGTGACTCTTTAAAGATAAATTGAATAAAAGACTGGCATAACTCATAGCCTGATTTTATCTTCTTTGAAAAAAAAGTCAGTCTTTTCGCATTGATTTATCAATAAAAAATCGATATTTTATGTTTTTATCCACAGCGTACGCAGCCTGGCATCCAGCTCGCTTCAGCCATTTACGGCCTTGTTACTCCTGGAAATCGCCAATACCGGCACCGCCCTGGCCTGCGCTGGCGCAGCTTGTATGGTTTTTTCCAGCTTGAAGACTGCCACCGTATCCACCAGTAATTCTGCTTCATCCTGCATGCTCCTGGCCGCGGCAGCCGCCTGCTCTACCAGTGCAGCATTCTGTTGCGTCATCTGATCCATCATGCTGATGGCCTGGTTGACTTGCACTATGCCGGTATTTTGTTCACGGCTGGCCGCACTGATTTCGCTGATGATTTCTGCCACATGCTGGACTGAGCTGACAATATCGCGCATGGTCAGGCTGGCTTCATTGACGAGCTTGCCACCGGCATCCACCTGTCCCACCGAATCAGCAATCAAAGTCTTGATCTCTTTCGCTGCACTGGCTGATCTTTGCGACAGATTGCGTACTTCTGCCGCCACCACTGCAAAGCCACGCCCGTTTTCACCGGCACGTGCGGCCTCCACTGCTGCATTCAAGGCCAGGATATTGGTTTGAAAAGCGATGCCATCAATGACACCGATGATATCGACTATCTTGTTGGAACTGGCTTTGATCGCGCCCATGGTGAGCTCTACCTGATCGATCACCTTCCCGCCCTTGCCCGCATGCTGGTAAGCCTTGCCCGCCAACTCATGCGCCTGGGCAGCGTTCTCTGCATTTTGGCCTACCGTGGCGGTCAGTTGCTCCATTGATGCGGCTGTTTCTTCCAGGCCTGATGCCTGCTGCTCAGTACGGTTAGACAAATCCATATTGCCATCGGCGATTTCGCGCGAGGCTATGCCAATTTTTTCCGAGCTTTGCCTGACCTGGCCTACGGTACTGATCAGGCTCTGACTCATCTGATTCAGTGATGCCAGCAATTTACCTGTTTCATCATTACTCCTGACTTCTATATCAGCACGCAAATCACCGCTGGCAACCGATTCGGCAAGCAGGATGGCGGCCTTCAGCGAAGAGGTAATCGCCCTGGTCGTAAAGATGGCGATCAGGATCGCCACCACACCGGCAAAAGCCAGCAAGATTATCATCAACACTTGCGCTGCACCAGAGACATAAGCCGCGTCACTACCACTGCGTTCCATCTGGCTGGCTTGCAATCCCACCAGTTGATCGAGTGCCGCAAAGTACTGATCCTGCAAAGGAGCGATCTCGGGCAAGACCAGATCCTTGGCCTGCTCAACCTCATTGTCTGCCACCAGCTTGAGAAACTTGTCGAGTACAGGCTGGTAACGCTGCTTTGCTGCCAGCACAGCCTGCAAAAGTTTTTTCTCTTCAGCAGAGCTGGCCAATTTGCCAAACTGTGCAAGATCCAGCTCTATCTGTCTGGCTGATTTGTCTATCGCAGCCCGCTCCAGTTTTCGCTCATCCAGCGTAGACAGCAACAAGAGATTGCGCATGCTGCGGGCAATATGATCGAGATCAGATTTAATACGGTTGACTGTTGCCGTCTTTGGATAGACTTCCTTGACCACCAGATTCACCCCCTGATTCACCCGCCCCAGTTGCGTGTAACCCGTGACCGTCAGTGCCAGCATGAGCAAGATAACAAACGCAAAACCCAGACCCAGTTTGTGCCCTATCTTCCAGTTCCTGATGTACTTGTTCAGCATGGCTAGCCCCTAAAGAGTAAAACCTTGTTCCTGGCAAAATCAAGGACGCAACAGGCCAGCAGCAAGTGCTGCACTTGCTGGCTGTCCATCTAACACCGCTTGATGTCGATCAGATGCCCAATCAGACGCCTAAATACGCTTTCTTGACATCTTCGTTGTTGAGCAATTCCTGCCCCGTACCCTGCATGACGATACGGCCTGTCTGTATCACATAACCGTTGTGCGCAATTGCCAGCGCCTTGTGCAGGTTTTGTTCTACCAACAGTATTGACATGCCCTGTTGGTTGATTAGTTGTATGGTATCGAGCACCTTGGTGACGAACTTGGGTGCGATACCCCAGGACGGTTCGTCCAGCAACAACATTTTAGGTTTTGCCATCAGGCCACGCCCTATCGCCAGCATTTGCTGTTCACCACCACTCATGGTACCGGCGAGCTGATAGCGCCTTTCCTTGAGGATGGGGAATAGCGTGTACATGGTGTCTATGGATTCGGCCACTTCGTCGTTATCGCGGCGGGTATAGGCGCCCAGTTGCAGATTCCTTTCCACTGTCAGGCGGGCGAATATACGCCGGCCTTCAGGCACCAGCGACAGGCCCAGCCCCACCCGTTTGCTGGCCGGGATTTTATCCAATGGTTTGCCATCGAATACGATCTGGCCTGCATCAGCCGCATTCAAGCCGGCGATTGCCCGCAAGGTAGTGGACTTGCCATTGCCATTACCACCGACCAGGGCAACGATCTTGCCCTTTTCGACATCAATATCGACTTTGGACAAGGCCAGCACGCCGTCATAACTGACTCTCAGATTTCTTACTTGCAGCATCATTCATCTCCCAGGTAAGCAGCGATCACTTTGGGATCGTTAGATACTTGTTCAGGACTACCTTCGGCTATCTTCTTGCCGTAGTCGAGTACGACTATCGCATCAGCAATTGGCATGATGCCTTCCAGCACATGCTCAACGATCAGGCAGGAAATACCTTCTTCACGGATTTTCAAGACCACATCTACAGTCTCTCTTACTTCAGTCGGATTCAGGCCGGCCATGACTTCATCCATGAGCAAAAGGCGTGGTCTGACTGCCAGTGCACGTGCCACGGCCAGGCGGCGCTGTTCACTGATAGTCATGCTGCCTGCGGGCTTATCCTTGAATTGGCCCAGATTGACAAAGCTCAGCAATTTCGCGGCACTTTGCCTGGCATCAGATACATTCTTGTTGATCAGGAAGGCGCCAACCATGACGTTTTCCAGCGCTGTCATACTGGTGAAGGTGCGTGCCACCTGGAAGGTGCGGCCTATGCCAGCACGCGCGCATTGCTCAGGGCTCATGCCGGATACCTTGATGTCATTCATCCAGATCTCACCGGTAGTTGGTGGCGCATAACCGGCGATACAATTGAACATCGTCGTTTTGCCTGCACCATTCGGGCCTATCAGGCCAACGATCTTGCCTGCCCCCACTTCAAATGAGACATCCTGGTTGGCGGTAATACCGCCGAAGCGTTTGCTGACGCTTTCTACTCGTAATAAGCTCATGCTGCCTCCTTGCTGCCTTGTGCATCCTTGGTGTCTTGTACGTCCTGTGCTTTTTGTGCCTTGACTGCTTTTCTGCGTGCAAAAAATTGTTTGATCCAGCCCATCACACCTGTCGGATAGTAGACCGCAATCACCACGATCAATGCTGCATAAATCACCAGGTCAGTACCACGGCCAGAGCCACCAAACAAGGCACGTGTACCTTCTTCAATGAAAGTCAGCACACCGGCACCGATGACTGGCCCCAGCAAAGTGCCTACCCCACCGAGGATGGATACCAGCGCCATCTTGATCGACAAACCAGTATGCAAGACTGAGCCCGGGTCTATGTACAATTCCTTCTGCGCATACAGACTGCCACCGATGGCGGTAAAAAAACTGCTGACGGCAAAAGCAATTTGCTTGTAGCGGCTGAGGTTGATACCCAGGCTGCGTGCTGCATCGGGTTCATCCTTGATGGCGCGGAAGTAGTAACCGAGATAGCTGTGTTCTATCCAGTAATTCACCGCCAGCGTCACAAGTAAAAGACCGAGGGCAATGTAGTAATACGGTGCCTTGTCGGTAAATATCATGCTGCCCCAGCCTTGCTGGTCCATGGGTATGGTCAGGCCAACAGCAGCACCGGCATATTCCCAGTTGGTAAAAATGATCTGGATGATTTCAGCAACCGCAATGGTCGCCATGCCAAAGTAATGCCCGTTGAGGCGAAAGCATGACCAGCCAATGATGAGGCTGATCGCTGCCGACAATATGCCACCACACAACATGGCCACCCAGGCGTTGAAGCCCCATTGCGTTAGCAACAGTGTTGAGGTGTAGGCACCCAGCCCGTAAAAGGCAACATGCCCTAGCGATACCTGGCCCGCATAACCACCTACGATGTTCCAGGCCACACCCAGTTGTGCTGCCATCAAAATCAATATCGCCAGATTTTGATGTGACGGATCTTTGACCACCACGGGCACCAGTAATGCGGCAACCACGCACAGGGCCAGCAGTATGTATTTCACCGAGGAATTGCCATGTGAATCTGGCGCCAGCAACTCATGCGCCGAGATCACGGTTTTGTCTTGTATGTTCATATCTGTACCTTATTTTCTACGCTATTGCTTACCCATCAGCCCTTGCGGACGGAACATCAACACCGCCAGGAACAAGCCAAGCACCAAGGCCAATTTATATTGCGGCCCGATCAGGAAGCCGCCCATGACCTCAATGACGCCGACAATAATCCCGGCAAACAAGGCACCAATCACGCTACCAAAACCACCCAGGTTCACCACCACAAAAGCAATCAGGATGAAGTTCGCACCCACTTCAGGAAAGATAGGGAAAAAAGTAGACAGCAAGGCACCCGCCACACCAGCGCAAGCTGCACCTATGCCCCAGGCCATGGCAAACATTTTTTGCGAATCTATGCCCATCAGTTGTGCTGCTTCCTTGTCTGCTGCGGTCGCTTCCAGCGCAGCACCGGCACGGGTCTTGGTCAGAAACAGGTAAATCCCCATGGTCACCAGAATGGCACCCACACCTGCAGTGACCTGCGGCATACCCACCTGTATGCCAAATACCTGTACAGCACCTGTGACGATGGAATGATCAACCGTCCTGAAATCTGGCTTCCAGAAAAACTGTGCCAGGCCACGGAACAACATCATCAGGCCGAAGGTAGTAAAAATCTGCGACAGCATCGGCGCATTGGTGATCTTTTTGATGATCAGTTTGTAGAGCATCACCCCCAGAGCAAATAAAAACAAGGCCGTTAATGGCAGGGTAAACATGGGGTCCAATGCGAACAGCGAGTACATCCAGAAGCTGGAATACATGCCGAACATCAAAAACTCACCATGAGAAAAGTTGACGATATCCATGACGCCAAAGATCAGCGTCAAACCTATCGCCACCAGCGCATAGATCAATCCGATCAAGATCCCTGACGCCAGGGTTTGAATGATAATTTCAAGGGACATAAGTTCTCCTCGCACTTCCTATTATGTAAAACCATGTAAAACCGACGTCAGGTATTCGTCAGACAATTTACTGAGTATCTTTATGTCTCACCCAGCCAAAAGGCCGGGTGAGCGTGCTTCATTTTTTACTGAGCTTGTTACTTGCGTTGATCCCACTTCGGCATAGGCCAGACCACATCTTTTGTTGCCAGGTCGAATGGCCATACCGTGTTGTATTTGCCATCAATGATCTGCACCAGGATGCCGGAACCCAAAACGTTCTGGCCATGTTCATCAAACTTTACGCCCTTCCACGGCATGATCAGTTTGTTGGCGGGAATATTGGTTTCAGTCAGGGCTTTGCGGATTGCTTCTGGTTCGGTGGAACCGGCGCGGTTGATCGCATCAACCAGTGTCATCAAGCCAGTAAAGGTGCGGGAGGAATTACCGGTAAAGTCAGCCTTGTATTTGCTGTTATACAAATCATTGACTTGCTTGATCAGCGGGTTATTTTTTGCCAGATCAGGCGACCAGACTTCGCGGGTGATGACGTAATCAGCATCCTTGCCCAGTGTGCGGCGGAACTCTGTGTCGGTAAAACCAGCATTGTTCGCCAAAATCATGTCAGGTGAAAAACCCAGTTCCTTATAGGTTTTCATTGCCATGATGGCGTCGCCCAGATAAGAGGACTGCATGACGACTTGCGGGCTGGATGATTTCAACTGCTGCACTTCAGAAGTCAGCTGTGTACTTTTCGCTGGATAGACGATAGTTTTCACCAGGTTGTAGCCTTTTTCTGCTGCCAGCTTGGTTTCCAGCTTGGTGGTTTCATTACCCCACAAAGTGTTTTCATTGAAGGTGGCCAACTGCTTGACCTTGATGCCTTTTTTGGCTTCCAGCTCTTTGAAGAATTCAAAGAAATTATGGACAAATAAATCATCATGCGCCGTTGTGCGGAAGAACCATTTGAAGCCGCGCTGCGTCAAAGTGGAAGAAGAAGATTCCGGATTCACATAAGGGATCTTGTATTTCTCGGCCACCTGGCTGGAGGTAGCAGTCACATTACTGAAATAGGCACCGACCACGGCAACCACTTTTTCCTGGGTGATCAGTCTCTCGGTTTCTGTCGCACCGATTTGCGGATTGCCCTGGTGGTCAGCAAACACCAGCTTGATTTTTGCACCCTTCAGGTTAGGCAAGCCACCGCCAGCAGAGAATGGCAGATTGGGTACACTTTTGGCACCGTTGTTGACGATGTCGGCAGCCAGTTCCAGTGCGTTTTTCATTTCACTGCCTGAGGATGCAGCCGCACCGGACAATGGATAGATAACACCTATCTTGATTTCTTGCTGCGCATAGGCAGAGTAGCAAAAACTGAGACCCAGGCTAACCAGAAGACCGGCGCGGGCAATTTTTTTGATGGTATTTGTAAACATTATTAAACGCTCCAATTTAATTAAATGTAAGCCCTCTGCTATTACTTTGATGAGAGCCCTTTCCTATGCTGCCACATCTGCCTTTGCCTGCACTCGCCAGGGAATTTCTGATTAAGTTACTGCGCGGCGCTTAATCAAAGATTCCTTGGTACTTGTCAGCCAAAGATTTACTTCATTGACCTTTCGGTCGTGTATTTCAATAAAATCGATACTTCTTCACTGCTTGCTGTTTTCAACCACTCCCTGACAAACTGTTCACCTAGCCTGTCGAGGTTATTTCTTAATAGTGCATCTACCCGGTCAACCTTGATCTTGTTGTTGCGTAACTGGTTTTCGAAGCCGGCATCACTATCTCGGCTCATGTTCCAGCCACGCTTTTCTGCGGCCTGGGCTGCCTCCATCATTTTCTGTTGCGTATCAGCAGCCAGTCTGGAAAACACTTTCTGGCTGATGAAGACGATATTTTTTGGTATCCATGCATTGGCCTGGTAGTAATACGCCATCTTGCTCCAGGCCTTGGTTTCTACCCCGGTCCAGCTTGAGGTAATCATCAAGTCCAGTTTATCGCTGGCTATCGCCTTTTCCAGGTCTATCACTTGTACTGGTACTGCAGTCGCCATTGCCAGCTCGGCAATACGTT
This sequence comes from Undibacterium sp. FW305-107, assembly GCF_058788535.1. Classification (NCBI taxonomy): domain Bacteria; kingdom Pseudomonadati; phylum Pseudomonadota; class Betaproteobacteria; order Burkholderiales; family Oxalobacteraceae; genus Undibacterium; species Undibacterium sp. FW305-107. Next base: position 234,160 of record NZ_JBYTAV010000010.1, on the reverse strand, counting down.
CACTGGCCGGGTTATAACTGCGCATGCGCATACCCTTGAAATCTGCCAATGAACTCAGCGGCTTTTTCGAATACAGATTCTGTGGTGGCCACGGTACTGAATACAGTAACTTCAAGCCACGCTTGGCCAGTGCTTTTTCCACTTCCGCTTTGGAAGCCATCCACAAATTATGAGCATCTTCATAACCCCTGACGGTGAATGGTAAAGAATCAAGACCAAACACCGGTATCTCTTTTGCCAGGCTGGACATGATGACTTCGCCAGCTTCAGCCTTTTCACTCACTACACCAGGAAATATTTCTGCCGGTTTTAATAAACTGCCTGCAGCAAACACCGTCATCTTCACCTGACCATTACTGGCACCTGCTACTTCTTTGGCGAACTGTTGCAAATTCATCGTCTGGAAGTTATCTGCAGCATAGGCGGTGGCGATACGTATATCCACTGCCTCAGCCTGTGCATTTGTAGTGATGACTGCTACCGCCAACATATAAATACCGGCAAATCTCTTGCGAGAAGGAGCAGATATGCAGGAAAAACTCAGCTTATTGCGAATTGAATCCAACATCATTTGTCTCCTCTATGTTTTATATCGTAAACGTTTTATCGATAAAACGTCAATAAAATATCTTACATTTAATCTCAATAACTACTACAATATCATCAAAGGAAAAATCTACAAGATGTTTATAAAGTTTTTTTCCTTGTCGTTATTAAGATGAAAACCAAGATGAAAAGAACTGCACCACGCTGTGGCGGCGATGCACAAGAACAGTGAACTTTTTTGCTTTTTTAATATTGGGTATCCATTACTTCTGATATTTCCGGGCATAAAATGCAAACAAATATTTTTGTCTGATTTTTGACACAAAGTTTGCAGGCCCGGCAGGAATGGCTCCAGACCGAGATAAGACTTTGCCGGCAAAACGGCGACATCTCTTTATGAAAGGTGGTTGCAAAATGAACGAACAGAAACAGGCACACAATGACTTCGTTGAAGATCAACGCTGGCAATTCTGGATAGATAGAGGTGGTACGTTTACCGATATCGTGGCACGCCGCCCGGATGGGAAATTACTCACCCATAAACTGCTGTCAGAAAACCCTGAACAATATAAAGATGCTGCCGTTGCTGGCATACAAGGTTTGCTGGGTTTGACAGCAGACCAGAATATCTCGCCTGAACTGGTGTCTGCCGTCAAGATGGGCACGACTGTCGCCACCAATGCCCTGCTGGAACGCAAGGGTGATCCGACTGCGCTCATTATTACCAAAGGTTTTCGTGATGCATTACGCATCGCTTATCAAAACCGCCCTCGCCTGTTTGACCGCCATATCATCTTGCCAGAACTCTTGTATGAAAAAGTCGTGGAAGTTGATGAACGCATTGACGCGCATGGCAATGTCTTGCAAGCCCTGGATGAAGGCGCAGTCAAAAAAGAACTCGCTGCTTTATATAAAGACGGTTACCGCGCACTGGCCATCGTGCTCATGCATGGCTACAGACATACCCAGCATGAAGACATCATAGGCAAACTCGCTGCTGAAGCTGGCTTCACCCAGATTTCGATTTCCAATCAGGTCAGCCCCATGATGAAGCTGATCTCGCGTGGTGACACGACCGTAGTGGATGCCTATCTGTCTCCTATCCTGCGTCGTTATGTTGACCAGGTTGCCAGCAAGATGGATGGTGTGCGTCTGTTCTTCATGCAAAGCAATGGCGGCTTGACAGATGCGCACCGCTTCCAGGGCAAGGACTCCATACTGTCGGGCCCGGCGGGCGGCATCGTCGGCATGGTACGTACTGCACAGACTGCAGGCTTTGATAAGATCATCGGCTTTGATATGGGTGGTACATCGACTGACGTGTCACATTACGCTGGCGAGTTTGAGCGTGAGTTTGAAACTCAGGTTGCCGGTGTCAGGATGCGCGCGCCGATGATGAGCATACATACCGTTGCTGCCGGTGGCGGTTCCATCCTGCATTTTGACGGTACCCGTTATCGCGTAGGCCCGGACAGTGCAGGTGCCAACCCCGGCCCCACCAGTTACCGGCGCGGCGGGCAGTTGGCAGTGACTGATTGCAATGTCATGCTGGGTAAAATACAGCCAACTTATTTCCCTAAAGTGTTTGGCCCCAAAGCTGACATGTCGCTGGACAGAGACGCTGTCGTCGAGAAATTTACGGCCATGGCAGCAGAAATAGAAAAAGCCACAGGCATACGCAAATCACCAGAAGAGGTGGCTGAAGGCTTTATTGAAATTGCCGTCGGCAATATGGCCAATGCCATCAAATTCATCTCGGTACAACGCGGCCATGATGTGACTGACTATACCCTGACCACCTTCGGTGGCGCAGGTGGCCAGCACGCCTGCCTGGTCGCAGATGCATTGGGCATGACCAGGGTATTTGCCCACCCATTCTCAGGTGTCTTGTCTGCTTACGGCATGGGCCTGGCAGACCAGACTGCCATGCGCGAACTGGCGATGGAATTGCCACTCGCCCCCACGTCCATACCCGCGCTGGAAAAAGAACTGGCACGCCTGTCCGATGCAGCCAGCAATGATTTGCTGAGCCAGGGTGTGGCGCCGGAAAACCTGAGTGTCAAACAGCGTGTGCACTTGCGCTATGAAGGCACGGACTCTGTCATCGTCGTGGCGATGCAGGATATTGCCAGCATGATTTATCAGTTTGAATCTGCCTACAAAAAACGTTACTCCTTCCTGATGACTGCCAAGCAACTCGTCATAGAAGCGATTTCTGTCGAAGCCATAGGTAATTCTGGCGAAGGCAATGAAAGCGTGGACTACCTGCAGCCAAGAGAAAATGGCCAGTCTTTGCAACCAGTGGAAATCGTCCAGTTGTTCTCAGGTGGACAATGGCATGACACGGGCTTGTATGGCCGTGATGACATGCGCCCCGGTGACCAGATCAAGGGCCCGGCCATCATTGCAGAAAAAAATGCCACCAACATCATAGAACCAGGCTGGGGCGCAGAAGTCACTGCACTGGATCACCTGGTATTTACCCGCCTGGAAGCTCGCCCTAAACGCCAGGCCATAGGCACCAAGGCTGACCCAGTGATGCTGGAAGTATTCAACAATCTGTTCATGAGCATCGCCGAACAAATGGGCTTGCGCCTGCAAAATACTGCCTTCTCGGTCAATATCAAGGAGCGCCTGGATTTCTCATGCGCCCTGTTTGATGCAGAAGGCAATCTGATTGCGAATGCGCCGCATATCCCAGTGCATCTGGGTTCCATGGGCGACAGTATCAAGACCATCATCCGCGCCAATGCAGGTAGCATGCAGCCAGGTGATGTGTATATGCTCAATGACCCCTACAATGGCGGTACACATTTGCCTGACGTTACTGTGATCACACCTGCCTTCAATGCAGAAGGCACCGAAGTGTTATTCTATGTAGGTTCACGCGGCCACCATGCCGACATAGGTGGTATCACACCTGGCTCCATGCCGGCAGACAGCACAGTGGTCGAAGAAGAAGGTGTGCTGATCAATAACTTCAAACTGGTCAGCGCGGGCAAGTTCCTGGAAAAAGAAACCATAGCTCTGCTCTCTTCCGGCAAATACCCTTGCCGCAACATCCATCAAAACCTGGCTGACTTTCAGGCGCAAATTGCCGCCAATCAAAAAGGCGTCGATGAATTGCTGAAGATGGTGCAGCACTATGGCCTGGATGTTGTACAGGCCTATATGGGCCATGTACAGGACAATGCGGAAGAAGCGGTAAGACGTGTCATCACTGCCCTGCAGGACAGCCACTATGAATACAAGCTCGACAACGGTGCCATCATCAAGGTTGCCATTCGCGTTGACCATGCATCACGTTCTGCCGAAGTGGATTTCACCGGCACCTCACCGCAATTGAATAATAATTTCAATGCACCGAGTGCGATTTGCATGGCAGCCGTGCTGTATGTATTCAGGACCCTGATCGACGACGACATCCCACTCAATGCAGGTTGCCTCAAACCGCTGAAAGTCATCATCCCTGAAGGCTCCATGCTGAACCCGCGTTATCCGGCTGCCGTGGTATCCGGCAATGTGGAAACCTCGAGTTGCATCACCAATGCGCTGTACGGTGCGCTGGGTGTGGTGGCGTCTTCACCTGGCACCATGAATAACTTCACCTTTGGTAATGATGATTATCAATATTACGAAACCATCTCTGGTGGCTCTGGTGCGGGTGAAGGTTTCAATGGTACTGACGTAGTACAAACACATATGACGAATTCACGCCTGACTGATCCGGAGATACTGGAATGGCGCTACCCCGTCAGGCTGGAGAGCTATGAGATCAAGCCAGATTCAGGAGGTGCAGGCCGCTGGCATGGTGGTAATGGTGGCGTGCGCAAGATACGCTTCCTGGAAAACATGACGGCTTCGATACTCTCGAATAATCGCGTGTACGCACCGTTTGGTACAGCAGGTGGTGCCGATGGTGCCTGCGGTAAAAACTATGTCATCAGGAATGATGGAAGGACCGAAGAGCTGGGTTTTGTTGCCAGCACCGACATGCAGGCTGGTGACATCTTCGTCATTGAAACACCTGGTGGTGGTGGCTTTGGCAAGACATGATTTTCATATGATTTATATGCTTTCTCATTCCTGCATTTACGGCAAAAACATGAGCTAAGGAAATTGGCCAGTGACGGCATGTCACTGGCTATTTTTTTAAACATATGCCTGAAAATTTTTAGGTAAAAATCCACATCACAAATATTTCCCCATACGCAATTTCAACTTTTTAACAACGCATCATCGATTTTTTATCAACGTTTTATAAATAAGTTATATGTAAACATCTAACTTTTCATCGATAATAAATTACCGGCTGCAATCACAGGAAATCCAGTTGGTAATCGCCCTTATCGCTCACCAGACAGCATGAGTGCACGCAGCATTCATGCACGCAGTGAAGCTATGCGGTGAAGTACGCAGCAAAGGCGATTCTTTTAACAGCGACATCGTTTCCTTATCTATTTTTTGAGAGAATCAAATGAAAAAGACTTTCCTTGCTTTAGCTGTATTTGGCGCTATTGGCACTTTTGCCGGTTCTGCTTCTGCCCAATCTTCTGTCACCATTTACGGTATCGTGGATACGGGCATCGCATTAGAAAGAGGCGGTAGCGCTGGTTCAGTCAGCAAGCTGACCAGTGGCATAGGTTCAGGCTCGCGTCTGGGTTTCAAAGGCACAGAAGATCTGGGCGGCGGACTGTCTGCATTCTTTTTGCTGGAAAGCGGCATCAATGTGGATGCAGGTTCGCTGGGCCAGGGTGGCCTGATGTTTGGACGCCAGGCTTATGTCGGCGTCAAGGGTGACTTTGGTACGCTGACTGCTGGCCGTCAGTACACACCAGAATATTTGACACTGGCGTTTGCCGACCCTTTCGTTACCGGCTTTGCTGGCGATGCAGCCAATATCATGCCTAACTCTGGTGCTGGTTCCAGCCGCATGGACAATACACTGAAATACGTCACGCCTTCTTTTGATGGCCTGACTGGTGAAGTGGCTTATGGTTTTGGTGAAACTGCAGGTGATAATTCTGCCGGCCGACAAATCGGCGCTGCGATTGCCTACACTTCTGGCCCATTTGCGATACGTCTGGGCTACCACAATCGTAACAATGACACGGCCACATTGAAAAATACCGATGATGGCAAAACCACTTTACTGGCTGCCACCTATGACTTTGGTGTAGCCAAAGCGCATCTGGCTTATGGCGTCAACAAGGGTTTGAATAGCTCACCTCTGCGCAATACAGCCAATCCTTTTGGCAGCCTGATTGCACCGACGGCATCCACGGATTCCAACGATTTGCTGCTGGGCGTGACGGTACCGTTTGGCAGCAGCAAAGTATTGGCTTCCTACATCCGCAAAGACGACAAGACCGTAAAAAATCAGGACGCCAGCCAGCTGGCTGTGGCCTATATCTATTCATTGTCCAAGCGAACGGATTTGTATGCGGCCTACGCAAAGATAGACAACAAGAATGGTGCTGGCTACACAGTAGGCAGCGCCATTGAAGCCGGTTCCGGTGACAGTGCCCTGCATGTGGGCATACGTCACAGTTTTTAATGCAGATCGCACATCATCAAGTGACACAATGAATTGACTTTGCTGCAGGCAATGAGTTTACTTCTTCTCAGCAGACTCATTGCCATCTGAGCTTTCAAAGCATGTTCTGATGAGTGTGGCATCTGAACGAGGTATAAACAAGATGCGCACCATTTCCCAAACTCTGCTGGCAATCCTGCTGGCCCTTTCCTGCCCTATTGGTTCTGCAGCCACGTTCAAACTGGCGAGCCTGAGTTACCCACCCTACGAGTATGTAGAACAAGGTGAAGTCAAAGGCATCGCAGTCGATATCGTTAAAGAAGCTTTCCGTCTGATGGGGCATCAGGTCGTCATCAACATCTACCCCATGCGGCGCAGTCTGGAAATGGTAAAAACCGGCGAGGTCGATGGCATCTTTACGGCTTTCAAAACACCTGAACGGGAAAAATTCATCACCTACACCAATGAACCGGTTTTACTGCTAACCATCAGTCTGTGGGCAAAAAATGACAGCAATATCAGCTTTGATGGCGACCTCAGCCGTCTCTCGCAATACAGGTTTGGTGCAGTGAGGGGTATCAGCTATGGCAGCAAGTTTGATGAGCTCGGCAAGAGCGGTTTGTTAAATGTCGAACTGGCCAGCGATCAGACCAATGCCATCAATATGGCGCTGGCAAACCGCTTTGACATACTGATCAGCAACCATTTTGGCGCGATTCATGAAATGAAAAAAATGGGCTTGCTGAATGATTTCAAGGTGCTCTACCCCGTCGTCCAGGAACAGGAAACCTTTTTTGGTTTTGCCAGGAAAGCACATCTTGAAGCACTCAGGGATGAACTGGATCAGGTCTTGAGATTGCTCAAGCAAAATGGCTACTACGATCAGATTCTGAAGAAATACCGGGATATCGTGATACCCCGGTGAACATCATTTAGTAGCGGTGTGCGTTGATGGCGTCACGTGTTTCCAGCGCCACACGGCGAACGGCACCAGCAGCACTTTCACCAGCAGTTGGCTTGGCATACAAAATGGCGCGTGAAGAATTAATCATCATGCCTGTGCCAACTGCTGTTTTACCAGCCTGTACAGTCGCGGCAATATCGCCGCCCTGGGCACCTATGCCCGGCACCAGCAAAGGCATGTCACCGATGACTGCGCGCACCTGCGCCAGCTCTTTTGGGAAGGTAGCACCAACCACCAGCGAACATTGGCCATTGGTATTCCATTTATCCGCCACCAGTTGCGCCACATGCTGATACAGGGGCTTGCCACCAACATCAAGAAATTGCAGATCAGAGCCACCCTCATTGGACGTACGGCACAGCACGATCGCACCACGGTCTTTCCATTCCAGGTAAGGTGCGACTGAATCAAAACCCATGTAGGGATTGACGGTCACCGCATCGGCGTCATAACGCTCGAAAGCTTCACGTGCATATTGCTCTGCCGTTGCGCCAATGTCGCCACGTTTTGCATCGAGTATCACAGGGATATGCGGATAAGCAGACTTGATATAACGGCAGATTTCTTCGAGCTGGTCTTCAGCACGCAGGGCAGCAAAGTAAGCAATTTGTGGCTTGAAGGAACATGCCAGGTCAGCGGTCGCATCAATCACGGTTTTGCAGAATGCATAAATGGCATCTGGCTTGCCGGCCAGCTCAGCAGGAAAGCGACTGACATCAGGGTCAAGGCCTACGCACAACAGGGAGTTATTGGCTGTCCAGGCAGCGGAAAGTTTTTCTATGAAAGTCACGATTTACCTCTTACAGTGGAGCGTGGCAGTGCACGCACAATGGCCGACATTATACCTTGTGCGACTTGCCCAACCGGGCAAAAACAAATGAGCAAAGAGTTTGTCCAGGTTTGATCAGCCTGATCACAGCGCAGCCCAGGCAAAAACTGTTTATCATGCCTGCATATCCGCAATTTTCGACGTCACCAGCCCCGAGCCAAGTTAACCAGAGTGCCAAAATGAAAACACCCACAGAAACACCCGTCAACATGCTGGCATTGGAAAATCAGTTTTGCTTTGCACTGTATTCATCCTCACTGGCACTCACCAAGGCCTACAAGCCCATGCTTGACGCACTTGGACTGACCTATCCGCAATACCTGGTCATGCTGGTCTTGTGGGAGCAGGATGACGTGCTGGTCAAAGACATAGGCCATGCCCTGTTTCTTGACTCAGGCACTCTGACCCCCTTGTTGAAACGCCTGGAAGCCAATGGCATGTTGCAGCGTCATCGTGATGAGACGGATGAGCGCCAGGTCAGGATCACTCTGACACCAGCGGGCAAGGATTTGCGCAATGCCGCCCTTGATATACCACAAAAAATCCTCTGCGCCAGTGGGCAAAGCAAAGAGACGCTGATGCAATTGCGTAGCCAGCTCAGTGATTTACGCAATGAATTATTAAGCCCGTGAGTTTTCAAGCCATGGGCAAGCAAATCCATGAGTTAAAAAATTCTTAATATTTTCCTTTGTTTGTACTAAGCTGATGTTGGCATGCTATCGCGAAGATAGAAAAAAACAATCGCAATTTAGATTGCACACAATTAAATTGTTCGCTATAGTTCATCCATCGACTCAGTAGTCGTAAGAAAAACCCAGGAAACAAACGCAGCAAACCCCAAATAACCCAGCAAATTAAATCAGGAGTTCATCATGCAAGTACTTTACACAGCAAACGCAACAGCAACTGGCGGTCGTGATGGCCGTGCCGTTTCCAGCGACAATCAACTTTCCGTCAAATTGACGACACCAAAAGAACTCGGTGGCGCAGGTGGTGAAGGCACCAATCCTGAGCAATTGTTTGCTGCCGGTTATTCCGCCTGCTTTATCGGCGCGATGAAATTTGTTGCCGCCGCTGGCAAAATCGCCCTGCCTGCTGATGTATCCATCAATGGTCTGGTAGGTATAGGCCCGAATGGCAAAGGTGGCTTTGGTCTGGCAGTGACTTTGAACGTCAGTCTGCCTGGCATGGACCGCGCTGCTGCAGAAGCACTGGTACACAAGGCACATGAAGTTTGTCCATATTCCAACGCTACCCGCGGCAATATCGAAGTGACTTTGAATATCCTGTAATTCCAGCAGATATATGGGCTACTTGCCCATATGAAATCAGGGCTCAGATCAGGCTTGCAGAATAATTTTTCTGCAAGCCTTTTTATTTTGTCGGGCAAATTCCTTCAATCAAGTTTCATCTTGATGTAAAGCGTGCTTGACACGTCTGTTTTTTGATATATGATGACAAGCATGCTTTACATCCCTCTGGATAAACTGCTTGATTACATTTTAGTTCTTGCATACCGGCCTGGCTTCAAGGCAATTTTTTTGCCCTGCCATGTAAAGCAAACTTTACTTACCCAAACGATATACAACAGGAGAACAACATGCTTGAGAAACAAGCCAAGGCTCTTTATTTTCGCGAGCTGTTTGCCACATTGGGCATGTATTGCCTGTTTGTCTTGACCAGCAGTATTTACGCGGATTCGGTTCCCGCCGGGCCACTACGCAGCCTGCTGATTGCCAGCCCCATCTTGCCTGCATTACTGATGGTGTGGACTATCATCCGCCAATTCCAGCGCATGGATGAATATGTACGCATCTGGTCGCTGGAAAACCTTGGCATGGCAGCAGCATTCACAGCCGCCTTCTCACTCAGCTATGGTTTCATGGAAATCACAGGTTTCCCCAAACTCAGCATGTTTGTCACGTGGTCTCTGGTCATGGGTTCATGGGGCTTGATCACCTGCCTGCGCAACTGGAAAGAGAAGTTGCAATGAAAAACATCGTCAGGGAATTGCGCACCCAGCGCGAATGGAGCCAGGCCCAGTTGGCGGACCTGCTGGAAGTATCTCGTCAGACGGTGAATGCCATAGAAACCGGGCGCTATGACCCCAGCCTGCCACTGGCTTTCAGCATTGCCAAACTGTTCCAGCTACCGATAGAAAAAATATTCCAGGCTGAATAAATCTCCCCTCACATACAAGTCGTATTCACTTTTGAAAAAATTCAAGGGATCACCATGCACATCAAGCATCTCATCATGGCACTCGCTGTCAGTGTCGCCTGCGTATTTGGCATCACCTTACCATCCCACGCAGCAGACACAGACAATCACTTCCAGGTCGGCAGCATGCATGTCGAACATCATGGCAAGCAGGGCACGCCCTTGATCCTTATACCTGGCCTCGCCAGCGGTGCCTGGGTGTGGGAGGGCACGGTCAAGCAACTGGAAAAAAATCACGCTTTGTATGTCGTCACCCTGGCCGGGTTTGATGGCAAGCCTGCCACCGAAGGCCCGCTGCTGGAAAAAGCCAAGGCATCCCTGCTAGAATTAATACAGAAGCAAAAACTCGATAAACCGGTACTGGTCGGACATAGTATAGGTGCCACACTGGCGATCTGGTTTGCCCAGCAGCATAGTGAATTAATACGTGGCATCATTGCTGTAGATGGCTTGCCAGTTTTCCCTGGTACAGAAAATACGCCAGCAGAGCAGCGCCCGGCCCTGGCGGCCCGCTTTAAAGCACAAATGACAGCGCCAACGCAGGAAATTTTCGCGGCCGGGCAATTGCAATACATGCGCACCATGGGTGTCATCGATGAGCAACTTGCACAAAAGGTAGCCGTACATACCAGCAAGAGTGACCCTGGAGCCACCGCAAGCTATGCCAGTGAAATCGTCAGTATGGACTTGCGCAAGGACATGCCGAAAGTTCTGGTGCCTTTGCTGGAGATATCACCTTACTATACGGCTGATTTTGCTGTGCGTAATATCAGTCTGGAAGCAAAAAATGCTTACTATCTATCCTTGCTGCAGGGTGCGCCCACATTGCAAGTCATTGCCATCAATAATGCCCGCCACTTCCCTATGCTGGATCAACCTCAGGCATTTGCAGAAGTACTCAATAATTTCTTGAAAACCGTAGAGTGAACAGGTGTTCTTGATAAAAATCCCTTGCACCAAGAATAGTGCAAGGGATTTTTTTACGGCTATTGTATTAATGATGATGCGTAGCTTCTGTTTTTTCTAATATCTCCAATACTGGCGCCGGTGTTTTCAAACCCTTGGCAGCCTGGCCATCTGCCGGGATTTCTACCCAGTCCAGCCGACCTTTTTCACATAACTGTGTCACCTTGAAGTAGACCTTGCCCGCCTTCTCTGGCAACTTCACCTGTATTGAAAACTCATCGTAATAAGCATCAGGCAATGGGCCACCAGTCCAGCTTACTTCACGTACATCCTGGCTGATGGTTTTACCATGCGAGTTATACGGCACACTCAAGGGCTGTATGCTGGTATCGATTTGCCAGCCCGCTTTAGGCATGGGTTTGGCACCACTGACGTTTTCAGGGATGCTGACCTTTACCGTATTAGTTGCACTGCCCTCACAACCATGGCCGATTTTAAACATCAGCTTATGGTATGCGCCCGCATTGGCTTTACCTTGTTCCAGCGTGACATGTGCATGGGCAGCATATGTCAACATATTGCCTGCGGCGAAGAAGCTGATAAGCAATAGTTTTTTCATGTGATTATCCTTGGAGTATTTTTCTGATGAACAGGCTGGAATTGAAATTCAATCACTGCTGGCCTGGCCTGAAGCGATATCGCCTGATGAAGATAAAATGCATAGGCATGCCATACCGCCAGCGCACAAATCGCCGCAATATTGAAACACTGCAGCAGCTTCATGAAACTAAATCCCGTTCTTTTGGTTTGACTCATATCTCCCCCATCAATGCTGCATTGCCTGGTTCAAGGGTTTTGCGATCGCTTTGACTTCTATAGTTTCGCGCTTCTTGTCTTTACCTTCTACAACCAGAGTCACAGGCACCACATCCCCTTCCTTGACCTGTGCCTTCAAATCCAGCAGCATGACATGGTAAGAACCAGGCTTGAGTTCTACTAGCTTGCCAGCAGGCAGGTCTATGCTATCGACAGCACGCATTTTCATCATATTGTCGGCCATTTCCATTTTATGGATTTCGACAACGCCAGCCACTGGTGAGCGCACTTCCAGCAAGCGGGTATCCTTGACGGATTTGATTTGCATGAAAGCACCCGTCGCTTTTTGCTGGATAACGGTAGCGCGCACCCAGGCTTCACTGACGGTAACTTGCGCCTGGGCTGAGATTGCCAAAACAGATGCAGCCAAAGCCATCCCGACTTTATTGATTGTATTCATTCTTTATTTCCTTTTTGCATTCTATGTATTCATCAGTGCGCGCAAATCTGCTGCACATTGTTCTGCTGTTTGCTCATGTTTTAAAGCCAGACGTATCTTGCCCTGAGCATCAAACACATAACTGATCGCAGTATGGTCCATGGTATAAGAACTACCGCTAGGCACTTTTTGGTAAAACACCTTGAAGGCGGCAGCAACTTCCTGCGTTTGCTTCATATCGCCATACAAGCCCAAAAAACCGGGATCAAATGCTTTCATATATTGTGCCAGCAATTCGGGCGCATCTCTTTCCGGGTCTATGGTAATGAAAATGACCTGCAATTGCTCAGCTTTGTCTCCCAATAATTTGCGTATATGTACAGCACGGCTCAAGGCCGTAGGGCAAATATCCGGGCATTGGGTAAAGCCAAAGAATATCAGCAGACACTTGCCCTTGAAACTGGCCAGGCTGTAATCCTTGCCATCGTGCCCGCGCAGGTGAAAATCACTGGCATAGTTGGCACCGGTAATATCAATGCCATTGAAAGTTACAGGCGTGCGGCTGCAAGCCAGCAATGACATGCTGCCTAGCAGCGTCAATACAGAACGACGTTTCATTTCGATTTCTTTTTTTCATTCATCGTCATCAAAGATAATGAGATGATGGATTGATATCGTCTTACCCGCTCACAAACAAAGCGTCAGGTAAAACAGGAAGGAAATTCAACTCAGTCAGGCAGGTGGGCCACGCGGCTGCGCCGCCGTCCAGATGAATAAAGTATGCGGGGATTGATAAAACAGTAAGGGTGCAGCCTCAGCCAAGTTGCCCTGTGGTAGACAGGAAACAGACGCGGGCAACACAAAATCATGCCCCGCATGCGGCAAGCAATAAGCGCAATGCGCAGCCATATGCTGCTTGTCTTGCGCAGACTTGCCAGCGACAAGCTTGATCAGCTTGCCTGTCACAGCATCAATCAGTTTGACACCATCGGCACTACAAACCTCAACAACACCAGGCTGGCTACCAACAGAAGCATTCCCTACCATCCCGTCAGCCATGGCTGGCAGCAAACCATTGAACAGCAATGCAAGACATGCAAGCCATATCGTCAGGTGTCGGAGTCGGAGAGAAATACGCATGGGTAGATTATAACCAAAGCCGACCTGATTAACCATGCGGCAGGAATATTGCTCTCATGGCTATAGAAAATAATTTGACCCACTTGTAAATTTCCCCTGTCCCCTGCGAATAAAAGAGTAAGAGTTTAGCGATGCATTACATGAACACGCTAAACATAGACTCATCATTTCAGGGAGATATCATGTACGGCTTGATTCTATTACGCTGTTTTGTACTTGTCTTATTTTATGCATGCTGGTCTTGCACTGCATTTGCCCAACCCGCTAAAACCAATTTGCCAACTACAGCGGCCACAACACTGGACAGTGTCATGCAAAGCCATCTGGCGGCGCTGGGGGATTTCAGCAAGGTGCAGTCGCGCCGGGTCAAGTTGCGCATCATAGGGATGGCACCGTTTGAAATCCCGACGACGGTAGATGCGAAACGCCCTAACCTCTTGCGCCGGGAGGTACAGGTGCAGGGACAAGTACAAATTTCCAGTTATGACGGTAAGGATGCATGGAAGATTGATCCTTTCCTGCCTAGTGGCAAGCGTGCTGTTGATCTGTCTGCAGAAGAATTACCGGCCATGCTGGAAGAAAGTTATTTTGACGGGATATTGGTAGCTGCGCAAAAGCAGGGCTTCCCTTTGCAATATGCCGGACTGGAAACCCAGGACGGGCGGCGTGTGCATGTGCTGAAAGTCAGTATCCCCGCCACGGGTGAATCGACTATCTATCTGGATGCGGGCAGTTTTCTGGAAATCAAACGCCTGCAAAAGCGCCAGATCATGGGGCGCATGACGGAGCTGGAGGTGTACACCAGCGACTATCGCTTACAGGATGGTTTGATGATGGCTTATCGCTTTGAGATTGGTACCAAGGGCTCTACGCAGCGCATGAGCATGGTGGTGGATGCAGTAGAACATAATCCGGCGATTGCCGCCAGTCGCTTTCAACGTACTTCAGCGAATTGAGCAGCCATGCAAAGCGATCTCACTTTTGATGTGGCTCACTCTGGCGTTTCGTCAGCGGTGAAGGCTGAAGTTACCGCTGAGTCCGTTAGCGGACGCATGCATGGTCTGGATGCCTTGCGTGCGGGGGCTTTAATGCTGGGGGTGTTATTGCACGCGACCATGTCTTTTTTGCCTGGTGCAAAATTCTTTTGGGTCGTCAGCGATAATCAAAAAACTGAATTACTGGGACCAGTGTTTTTTGTCATCCATGTATTCAGGATGCCTTTGTTCTTTTTGCTTGCAGGTTATTTTGCGCATCTGGTTTTGCAAAAAAAGGGCTGGGCTGGCTTCATCAAGGACAGGTTCAAACGCATAGTCTTGCCCTTGCTGGTCGGCTGGCCGGTGATATTTACCGCCATCATTGCGGCCATCGTGCTGGCGGCCTGGGTGCGTAACGGTGGTAGCCTGCCCAAAAAAATGCCGCCCTCACCTGAGTTTAGAGCAGACAGCTTCCCGCTGGCGCATTTATGGTTTTTGTACATGTTGACGCTGCTATACGCTGTGTACTTAGGTCTCTGGGCATGCTGCAAACGTCTGGGCATATTGCCGCATCTGAAAAGGTTTGCCGATTTGCTGATGCCAGCGCTGACCGGCTGGGCTGGCCCTGTACTGCTGGCGCTGCCAGTGGCGCTAGCCTTGTTTTATACGCCTTACTGGGTGAGCTGGTTTGGTGTACCTACACCGGATCAGTCGCTTTATCCTGGTCGTGCAGCCTGGGTCAGTTTTGGCATGGCGTTTGGATTGGGCTGGATGTTGCAGCAATCGCCTGCCACGCTGCCTCAGTGGCAGAGACGCTGGGGCTGGCATCTGGGCTTGGCTGCATTGCTCTCAGGTAGCTGCCTGTACCTGACCAGTCTGGCACCACAACTGGTACCGGCAGTACATGATGACAGCAAATTGATCTATGCTTGCCTGTATGCCACTGCTGCATGGAATTTTTGCTTTGGCCTGACTGGTCTGGCATTAAAATTCATGAAACATGCGAATCTGACGATACGCTATCTGGCAGATGCTTCTTACTGGATTTACCTCGTGCACCTGCCTTTGGTAATGGCCTTACAGGCGCTGGTATCGCGAAGTGAATGGCATTGGACATTCAAGCTGGCAGCAGTCTTGCTGGTGACGCTGGCAGTGGCTTTGCTCAGTTATCACTATCTGGTCAGGTTCACTTTTATCGGCAAGGTCTTGAATGGTCAGCGCCATGCTGGTCACCAACCGCCTGTACGGGCAAGAGGTATATGAACGAGTATATGGACGAAGAACTCTTCTTGCTGCAACTCGCTTCACACAAACGCCTTTTATACAAGGTGGCTTATAGCTATTGCCGTCATGCTGAGGACAGGCGTGATCTGGTGCAGGACATGGTGATGCAATTGTGGCGTTCGTTCCGCAGTTTTGATCAGCGTGTGCAGTTTTCTACCTGGATGTACCGCATCGCCATGAATGTCGCTATATCACACTACCGCAGTGAAACCCGGCAAGTGCGCGACACGGTACCGCTGGAAGAGTTCGGCCTGGACATCGCCGAAGCAGATCAGCTCTACAGCGCCCAAAGTGACAATATGCGCACGCTGGACAAGCTCATCAGCGAACTGGATGAACTCAATCGCGCCCTGATCCTGCTGTTCATGGACGGCTACAGCAATGATGAAATCGCCAGCATCATGGGCCTGAGTGCAGCTAATGTTGCCACGCGCATGACGCGCATCAAACAGAAATTGCAAACCAGGTTTGCAGAAAGCAGCTAACATGAATCTCGATCTCTTGAAAGCCGAATGGGAAGCCAGGGACCAGCGTCTGGAACAGGCCGTCAGAATGAATACGCAAATGCTGCGCCTGACTTTACTGGAGCAACACAGACGCGAAATCGCCAAATGGGGCTGGGTCGACAAATATGAAATCATCGCCGGTACACCAGTATTTATTTACCTGGTTTGGTTTCTGGGACATTACATCAGTAATTGGCAATTCGCCCTGCCCGCCTTGGCTTTGCTGGCCTGGACCATCACCCTGCCAATACTCAACCATAAGCTACGCCATGCCTTGCAAGATATGGATTTTGGCCAGCCCATCACGACTGTACAAAAACAATTGGCCGAGCACAAGGCCAGACGCCTGAACCTGTTCAAGTGGGCATTCTTACTGGGGCAGATAGTCTGGTTCATTCCTTTCCTGCTGGTGTTTTTTAAAGGTGTGTTCGGGGTTGACCTGTACCTCAAAACCCAGAACTTCATAGGACCGAGCCTGATTGGTGGTGTGTTATTTATCCCATTGGCGATAGGTATTTCAAAATTGCTGTCTGGCCGCTTAAAGCACTCAGTCCGTTTCCAGGCGTTCACGGATATGTTGGCAGGCAAGGATATTATCCAGACGCGTCAGTTCCTGAGCAAGATTGCGCAGTTTGAAGAAATGCCTGATGAAACAAGTGCCAGCGACCGTCATCAAATTAACTGAATTTTTGATGTAGGCACTTATAAATTATGTTATCTTTAATGCCATTTTTAAAATGGCAACCGCCCTCCTCATTAGCCCCAAGGTGACACATGCGTTTTTGTATGAATCTTGCTGTCCTTGTTTTTGCACTGAACTTACAAAATCCAGTGTTAGCCCAAACTGATGATGCCCCCGTCACACTTGCAGGACCAGGATTGGCACAAACAGCAGCGATAGAAAAAACCATGGCTGCAATGGCAAAATCCCTCCTCGAACGTGGTGGTATGGATGGTAAAAAATGGGATGCCAATCAATTGTTCCGCTTGCAGTTACTCAATGCGCAACCCGAAGCTGCACGTCAGGCAATACAGGAATGGCGTACGCAGGCAAAGCAGCGCGGACAAAACAATACTGAGACACTGTTCGTCATTTATGAGTTGTACGCAAAAACACTGGAATTGCAAACTCAGCGCAAGCTAAGTTTTGAGGAGGCATACAAGCTGGCTTTTCAGGATGTGTTTTCTCATCTGGACGGTGAAGCAGCACAAGATGCCACTTTTGCCTTGGGTACTTCAGTCGAACGCCTGGAAGCAGAATTGCAGCGACAATTGAAAGAACATGCCGGTAAAACGGCACTCCCGCTGAAAGATGCTGCAAACCTGAGCCGCCAGTATCTGGCATGGCTGGTCTATTCAAAAGTTATTCCTTTAAGCCCAACGCTGCTGAAGGAAGATGATCAGCGTCGCTATGTTACCGAAGAGTTGCTGATACCAACAGCCGATGGCACACAGATTGCGACTTTGCTCATACGCCCCAGAGAGCAAAATGGCAGCCAGAAGAAGTATACGACCTTGATGGGCTTTACCATTTACGCGGAAGATAACTGGAGCCGCGCCGATGCAAAAAAAATGGCGGCACGTGGTTATGCCAGTGTTGTCAGTTACACCCGCGGCAAAGGTCGCAGCCCAGACAAGATCGTACCGTATGAACATGATGGTGAAGATGCGCGTACAGTTATCGCCTGGATAGAAAAACAGGACTGGAGTGACGGTAAAGTCGGCATGTATGGCGGTAGTTACAATGCCTACACCCAATGGTCTACGGCAAAAAAAATACCCAGGGCCCTGAAAGCCATGGTCATTTCAGCCAGTGCGGCACCGGGCGTAGACATACCTGCCCAAGGTAATGTCTTCATGAATTTTTTATATCCATGGATACCCTATGTCACTAATAATAAGTCCCTGGACAATGATGCCTATGGTGATGAACAGCGCTGGAAAAATCTCGACAAGACCTGGTACACAAAAGGCACGGCGTATCGCGAGCTCGATAAGATAGATGGCATAGCCAATCCCATTCATAGACGCTGGCTGGAGCATCCCGCCTATGATAGTTACTGGCAAGCCATGATCCCTTATCAGCAAGAATTCTCGAAAATTAATATCCCTATCCTGAGTACTACCGGTTATTTTGATGGTGCACAAGTTGGCGCACTATATTACTTCCAGCAGCATACACATTATCTGCCAAATGCTGATCACACCTTGCTGATAGGCCCTTACAACCATTTCGCCATGCAAGGCGGCGTACCAGCGACTGAGTCTGGTTACACCATAGAGCAAGTGGCCAAACTGGATTTGGCCGCGTTGCGACTGCAATGGTTTGATTATCAATTCAAAGGCGGCACCAAGCCAGAGATACTCAAGGACAAAGTCAATTATCAGGTGATGGGGGCGAATATCTGGAAGCATGCACCCAGCCTGGCAGCCATGCAAAGCAGCCATATAGACTACTATCTTGGCACACCTGCACAACAAGGAGCAACGCATCAATTATTGCAAAAACCTGAAGCCAGACAGCGCCCGCTTACCCTGACTGTTGATATGGCAAAACGGGATGATGTCAATGAACAAGAAAGCCTGCCACGCGTCAGCAAGACTTTGAATACCCGCAATGCACTGGTCTTTGTTTCAGATACCTTGCCGCAAACCACAGAAGTCAGTGGCCTGTTTGCCGGCCACCTGGAATTCACAGTGAATAAAAAAGATGTAGACCTGACAGTCACGCTGTATGAACAAATGCCCAATGGTGATTATTTTGAACTGGCGTCTTACCTGGGTCGTGCCAGCTATGCCAAAGACCGCACTCAGCGTCATTTACTGCAACCAGGCAAACGCCAACTTGTTGACTTTGTCGCTCCGCGCATCACCAGCCGTCAGACACAGGCGGGTAGCAAAATAGTCATCGTCATTGGCATACCCAAACAAGCTGACTTGCAAATCAATTATGGTACGGGCAAGGACGTCAGCGACGAAACCATCGCCGATGCAGGCAAGCCAATAGCATTGCAATTACTCAGTGGCAGTTATATCCGGGTGCCGTTCGGACAGCCCAGCAAATAAATATGAGCATCGCCAAATGCATTTATTTGGTGATGCTACTTTCAGAACGCTTGGGTGAATCCCAAACCCACGCACCTGCGCTCACTTCACAAGCTGATAATAAATTTCGCACCACCACCAACAGTCGCGGCATATCTGACTGTACCGCCATTCCCTTGTATCAATTGCCTGACCAAAGCCAGACCTATGCCGCTGCCATGTTCTTTGGTGGAGAAGAACGGCGTGAAGATTTGCGAGATCAGATCTTCGGGCACGCCGGGCCCATTGTCGCTGACTTCTATGCGCAGACGTGCGCCACGGCTGAGCCTGGCTTGTATATGCAGTTGTGGTTGACTGACCAATGCCGTCGCTTCCTGAGCATTCTTGATGAGGTTAATCAAAGCCTGCTCGAGTTGCACCGGATCTGTCATGACTTCGAGATTTGCTGGTTCCACATTGAATTGCAATACACCGCCACGCGCCTGCCATTGTGGGCTGACGAGAGATGAGATACGTGTAAACAAGTCTTGTAATTGCACTCTTTCAGTCTGTGCAGCAGGCAGATTGGTCAGGCTACGATAACTGCCGACAAAATCCACCAGACCATATGCGCGCCGGCTGATGGCGTCAAGCGCAAGTGCCAGGTCTGTGGCGCTTTGCGATGGCAATTGCAAGTCATTGAGCATGTCATTAGCAGTACTGGATAAGGAAGCGACAGGCGTTAATGAATTCATGATCTCATGCGTGAGTACACGTATGAGTTTTTGCCAGGCTTGCTGTGCTTCCATTTGCAGTTCAGTCTCTACCGGCATCAATGCCACAATGATCTGCGTCTGAGTTTGTATGGTAAGACTACTGCTGGCCAGCAAGGCACGTTCCTGGCCTTGCTCAGTCTCAAAGCTGATCATGCTGCGTTTGCCCGTCGCCTGGGCGAGGATTTGTGCATATAGCTGGCTGACCTCGATTATCCTGCCAGGCGCGGTCAGGCGGCGGGCATTGCCATTCAAGGGGCGGACGATTTTTTCTGCCCCCTTATTCTCTACACAGAAAAGGGCAATGGGTGCATGCTCGAGATGGCTTTCCAGTGTCAATGCCAAAGCCTGCAAGCCCTCAGCTTGCATGGTGGGCAGTTGATAGCCAGTCTCTGACCTGGCCTGGCGCGCAGCCAGCCCATGCATGCCCCAGCCAAACACACCCAGACCAATTGCAGCCAGCATAATCAACAGAGTAGTCCAGCGTAGTTGATGCGTACTTTGCCCTATAGTGATTAGATAAGTCGCGGCCACTGCAGCACTAACAACAATCAACATGCCGATGACAGCAGCCAGCTTTCTGTGCGGGCTGGAGGTCAGTTCAAATATCATGCTTTTCCAGCTTGCGGTAAAGGGCAGCACGGCTTAACCCTAGCAATTTTGCAGCCTGGCTGATATTGCCTTCGGCCTTGTTCATGGCATTGGCAATGGTTTCGCGCTCCAGAGCTGCCAGCTTGTATTCAGGTGTAGCCATTGGATTTTCAGTCACAACTGGATTTTGCAGCGGGGGCGCTGAAGCAGATTTCGTCAACGCTGTGCCGCCAGCAGACAAACCAAAGTCAGTAAAGGCATAGCAGTCTTGCGTTGCCAGTATGACCGCCCGCTCACATGCATGACGCAATTCCCTGACATTGCCAGGCCAGGTATAGGCACATAAGCTTGCCAGTGCTGATTCTGCAATTTCACGGGCAGGACGTTGGTATTGTTGCTGATAACTATGCAAATAATGACCTAGCAACAAGGGGATATCGGCCACCCGTTCACGCAATGCAGGCACGCGCAAAACGATAGTATTCAGGCGAAACAAAAGGTCGGTGCGAAACACGCCAGAATCAAATAAACTGGCTTCATTCAAATTGGTAGCGCTGATGACGCGTACATTGATTTTCTCTGCCTTGTCTGCACCTATGGGTGTCATTTCGCGGCGTTCCAGTGCATGCAATAATTTGGCTTGTGCACCCAGTGGCAGGTTGCCGATTTCATCAAGAAAAAGTACACCACCTGCAGCGGTTTGAAAGCGCCCTGCCCGGTCTTGTCTGGCATCGGTAAATGCGCCTTTCTTGTGACCATACATTTCGGTTTCAAAAGTCGATTCGGGTATGCTGCCCATATCCACAGGCAGGAATGTGGCCTTGCTGCGCAGTGAATGTTGATGGATGGCGCGTGCTACCAGTTCTTTGCCTGCGCCGTTTTCACCGAGTATCAACACATTCGCTTCTGTGGGAGCGACGCTTTTGATCATGGCTTTCAGTTCGCGCATGCTGGCCGCATGCCCCATCAATTCTGGAAAATCTTCATCCTGCAAAGCCTGGTCTTGCCTGTTGTAACGGCCAGCGGCACCCAATACGGCGGCAAGCAGGCGTTCATTATTCCAGGGTTTGGTGATGAAATCACAGGCGCCGCGCTTCAAGGCTTCCACCGCCAGCGGGACATCCGCATAAGCGGTCAGCATGATAACGGCGGGCGCAGGATGCGTGGCACGCAACAGATCCAATAAGGCCAGGCCTTCTGCGCCATCGGTACGACCTGGCGTGAAGTTCATGTCAAGTAAAACGACATCAGGCATGTCCGCTTGCAGGCAAGTATCTAGTTGAGCGGTATCGGTCAGCGTGCCGACGTGCTGGCAATGCCTGCGCAATAAAAGCTGGGCAGCACAGGCAACATCGGGGTCATCATCAATGATGAGTACAGAAGTCTTCAATACTGCGTTTTTAACAATGTCGGGGGCTTGCATGAAGGGTTTGATAGAAACTCGGTTTCGCATTTATAAATACTAGTGCGAATGATTGTAATCCTGCATTGCTGCAGCGGCAATCAGTGCAGGTTCTTTATTGGAGTTCTATAGACAAACAAGCGGTATTGTTCATTTACGAACAGGCGCAGTGTGCGGAAACGGACACTGATCACGTCTTGTTCCGCACTTTAGGGATATGGGTCTTGGGCAAGAGCAAGCCATGCAAGAATTTGCTCTTTTTGACCAGGCTCAGCAACAGCAGGGGCAGCAATAATCCTGCAATAAATGCCAGGCTGGCGTTCAGGTATTCAGATGTACTCCAGCGTGACAACATGCCGAATATTTTCCACTCTATCCATGAATGGAAAATCATGATGAATAAACTGCTGGTGCCCAGATAGGCCAGAGTCGCGCCCAACTTGCCGGTATACTGCAGGCAAGTTGATATCGACAAAACCAGATAGATGCCCAACAAAGCCTGCGCAGTTGATATCCACCAGTTGCCATACAGGCGCATATTCAAATCGATGGTTTCATCAAAAAAGAAATGCAGGGCTGCGAACAATATCAGCGCAATGGCAAAAATCCAGGGCTGAAAACTGAAGCGCATGACATACTCGTGCATGACATAGCCGAGCAAAATAAAAGCAGTACTGATGCCTATCAGGTCCAGACTCCAAGGCAAGCCCGGGAAATTGTGCTGGCGATTACCGAGCAAAAGATTGAGTCTGTCAAATTGCTGCGCATCCAAACCCGCAAAAAAATGTGTCGTGATGACACCCAAAGCCAGCAAAATACCTGTACAAAACACCGGCAGCAATAATCCGGGACGCAGGTGATTCGTCAGACGCAGGACTATCCAGGCCAGCAATATGGCGAGAAACAAATGCGGTAAATACCATAGTGGTACCCACTCTATGGTGTTGCCAGTGCCGTAGAACATGCCCAGCAAATAAGTACGCGCATCCACACCTGACAAAGCAACGCGCGCCAGCCCCCAGGTTGACAGCACAACAAAGAAAGACTTCAGTAAGGCATCGACTTTGAATACCAGAAAATCTTTAAAAGCAGTGTCATGATGCAGAACTGCCCCGGACAAAAAGAAAAACAGGGGCATGTGGAACGAAAAGATAATACGGAACAGCTCGCCATGATCATGAGCAATGATCCAGTTGTGTCCAAAGACGACGAGGATAATTCCTATGCCTTTGGCAATATCGATGCTGGCGTTGCGCTCTGACATAGGCTAGATTAATGAAGCTTCACTGGAACTTGACGCATGCTATTTTTGCGCCAGATATTCTGGCTGTGCCTGCCAGTCTTGTCGCAATAAAGAATGCACCGCTGCAGTCACCGGAACACCGCCAACCATCAGGCGATTACGTGCCATGCATTCGAGCTGCGCGCCCACTTTTTTTGCGACGGCGATACTGTTGACATTGCCTTCGGCAGCGACTATCTCTATGCGGTTAAAACCCAGCTCCCTGAAACCGGCATCAGCCAGCAGCACGGTCGCCCTGGTGGCAATACCCTTCCCTTGTTCAGACTGCCTGATCCAGTAACCGAGATTGCAGTAATTATGCAATTTGCTGATCATGTTCAAGCCCGCACCACCCAGCAATTCCTTGCCATCTTCGCTGAAGATACCAAACTCATAGGCCGTACCTTCTTCCCGCCCTTTATCACATGTGGCAAACCAGTCGCGTGCATGGTCACTATTAAAATCGGCGTGGCACCAACCCATCCAGCGGCCTACGGTTTCTACTGATTCACGGACTACGGCTGCAAACACGTCAGCATCGTCTGCTTCATAAGCACGCAGGCAAATACCGGAGGCAGTAATTTTTTTCATTATAAATAATTAGTATGCAGATATAACAAGTATAGCCTGATCAATGTCCGCTGCGATTAAGTGAACAGGCAAAAAAAAGCCCTGTTTTGAACAGGGCTAGTTTTTATATCCAGACTGCGAAGGAGAGGAGCAAGAGCAACAGCATCCATAGCAACAGCGCTCTCCAAACCAGACCGACTGCGCTTTGCAAGGCGCGTGGTGAAGCCTCGGCGCCTGGCTGGCTTTCCAGTTCCAGGCTGTCGACATCGACTGCCGTCGCATCTGCTTGCAAGACCATGGCTTTTTCTTCTGGTTCACCCAGACGCACGCCAAGGGCACCACCACCGGCGGACAGGATGATGCCGACCAGTTCATCTGACCAGCGGTCGGCATAATTACGCCAGGAGTAGACCGCGTCTTCAAAATTACCAACCACGGCAAAGGCAACGGCCGTCAGGCGGGCTGGCACCCAGTCTATCCAGTAAAAGACTTTGGCTGCATAGACACCAAATTCTTCGTTTTTCATATGCTCAGGTTCGTTCCAGGCACGCGACAAGTATTCTGCTGCGCGGTACATGACGGCACAAGCCGGACCCACAGGCATGAGGAACCAGAAGAACACGCCAAAAACATTGCGGTGGGTGGCGATCAATGAACGCTCGACGGCAAGGCGCGAAATTTCTGACACTTCCATGCCAGTGGTATCCAGATGCGTCCATTCAGCCAGATAACGCCTGGCGGTATCTTCGTCGCCAGAACTCAGGGCCAGTTGTATCGAGGTGAAATAATGACTGTAACGGCGGAAGCCCAGGGTCAGATAGACGATGAGTACATTCCACAGCAAGGCAGCAATCGGATTGAGGCGCAAACACAGCCAGTAGATCAGAGCAGTTGGCAAGGTCAGCGAGGCGATGACTATCCACCATCCCAGGCGGCCATGCTTAACCTTGCCGGCATTGAAGGAGGCTTCGATTTTGTCAGCCAGCGTCTGGATTTGCGTATAGATGGGGTTATCTGCCCGCAAGGGCTTGAGCTGCTCAATCAACAGCGCTAACAGGATGGAAATAAAGGTCATGGTAGACTGGGCTTATGTTGCAGCGCAATGCTGCAAACAATCAATTTGCAAATGCGGCAAGTGTAAACCGATTTGCCCAGATTATGAAGCTTTGTTCTAGTGCCCTGGATTATTAATTCAATCAATAACAAATCTGGAGAACTCGTTACAAGGCTAGGAGCAAAGCACAGCAAGGCTGGTGCCTTGCGCGCATTTGAGACGCAGCGTCGTAGCGATTTTCGCCGGATTTGTTATATGAATTAGCAACTTAGGATACTAAAGGCAAGCCTACAACTGTCATGCACGCAGGAAATGAAACAGATTGCGCAGCATGCCCGCCGTTGCCCCCCAGATGAAATGCTGCTCGTAGGGCATGGCATAAAAATGCCGTTTTCCTGCATTGTCGGGTAAATCAAAGCTACGGCGCTGGTGATTTTTGCCGTCCATCAGGAAACTCAACGGTACTTCAAAAATGGAAGCAACTTCTGAGGGATCGGTACGTACGGGAAAACCGGGCATGATCAATGAAACGATGGGGCTGACCTGATAGCCTGTGCCTGTCTTATATTCTGGCAGACGTCCCAGAATTTCAACATATTCGCGTTGCAAGCCTATCTCTTCTTCCGCCTCGCGCAGGGCTGTCGTTACAGGATCAATGTCTTCCTCCTCAAAACGCCCACCTGGAAAGCTGATTTGTCCAGGGTGGTGATGCAGATGTGCAGCCCTTTCGGTCAGTAGCATGGTCAGGCCCTGGTCACGCATGACGATGGGTATCAGTACCGAGGCTGGCCGGAAAGGCAGGTTCTTGGAGAAAAAGCTCTCGTCAACAACTTCTGGCGACCACTCACGCTCCCGCAAAAAACGCTGACGCAGCCAGGCTGGCGACAGATGTTCGGCAGGCACGGCCGTTTCTTCACCCAATGAGTGGATAGGGAAAGCCTGAGGATCAAAAACTGGTTTGCTCACGATACAGGGTAGTTTTCTTCTTGTTGGACATATTTTGCCTTTAACCGGGCAATAAAAAAAGGATGCCGGAGCATCCTTTTTCAATACGGCTAAAACAGATATTACTCTGCTTTTGCTGCAACAACTTTACGTGCTGGCAATTTCTCTTTGATACGAGCAGATTTACCAGAGCGTTCACGCAGATAGTACAGTTTTGCACGACGTACATCACCGCGACGTTTCACTTCAATAGAAGCGATCAGTGGGGAGTACAACTGGAATGTACGCTCAACGCCTTCGCCGGAAGAAATCTTACGGACGATGAAGTTGGAATTCAAACCACGGTTACGACGGGAGATAACTACACCTTCGTAAGCCTGTGCACGTTTGCGAGTACCTTCAACAACGTTGACGCTCACAACTACTGTATCACCTGGCGCAAAGTCAGGGATGTTCTTGCCGAGGCGAGCAATTTCTTCTTGCTCTAATTTTTGGATCAGATCCATTTTTTACTCCTATGACCATCTTGCCGACGCTGCAGAATCTGGTTCTGGCTGATGCCCGGTAGAGGATGGGGTTTAACATGTGAATCATTGAAGATTCACGCTTAAATATTTCAGCTCAAGAGCTGAAAATTACTACAAACTGCTTAAAAACTTTTCGTCGGCACGACTTAACAAGCCTGCCGCACGCGCTGCGATGATTAAATCCGGACGCTTTAACTGACTGGCTTCCAGTGCACGCTGACGCCGCCACTTTTCGATTTCAGCATGATTGCCCCCCATTAATACGGCTGGCACAGCCTGGTCTTCAAAGACTTCTGGCCTGGTGTAATGCGGGCAATCCAGCAAACCATTGACAAAACTGTCTTGTATTGCCGAAGCATCATCATGCAAGACGCCAGGGATTTGCCGTATGACAGCATCCATCAGGGCCATGGCTGGCAATTCACCGCCAGACAAGACAAAATCGCCGAGGCTGATTTCTTCGTCGACGTAATTATCCAGCAGACGCTGATCTACCGCCTCATACCTGCCACATAACAAGATCAAGCCCGGCGTTACCGCCAGTTGCATGACCTTTTCATGTGTCAGCGGCTTACCCTGTGGTGACAGATAAATCACTTTGGGTGCCACTGCAGACAAGGTACTCTGGCGTGCCTTGGCAGACCCAATCGCGGTCTGCAAGGGTTTTGCCAGCATCACCATACCCGGGCCACCGCCATAAGGCCGGTCATCCACGGTACGATGCCTGTCAGTCGTAAAATCACGTGGATTCCACAGCTTTAATTCGCATTTTTGTTGCTCGAAAGCCCGCCTCGTTACACCTGATTGTGTAATGGCAGCGAACATTTCGGGGAACAGCGTAATGACATCGAACTGCATGCTTATGCCTTCTGAGAACCTATTTACGATCTTACTGCGCGAGCGTGACCGGGGTTCATGTGCTGCTCAAAATGCTCATGTACTTAAGTACATTCCGCTTTCTGCGCTGCTCTTCACCCCACTGACGCACGCTCGCTACAGATCGTAAACAGGTTCTGAGTTCATCACGTTAATAATCACTACCCCAGTCAACCTGGATTTTGCCTGCTTTTTGATCGACTTCCTTGACGAAAGCCTCTACAAAAGGAATCAAGCGTTCGTGTTTCACCAGTTCATTTTCAGGCACATCCGCTGCCGCCACCCGTAAAATCGGATGCGCACCATTGTCCATCAAATCCCTGACTACACCTAAATTCTCACCCTGAAGATTATCTACCTGCAAACCTATCAGATCGAGCCAATAGAATTCACCGGACGCCAAAGCAGGAAAATGCTTGCGAGAAATTTGTACAGTCGCACCTTTCAGTGCTTCTGCGGCATTTCTGTCAGGCACACCCACCAGCCGCGCAACCACGTCTTCCCCCTGGATTTTAACTTCCAGACGATCAACATCACGCAACTCAGGCTTATCCAACCACCAGGTTTTTACTGACATTAATGCGTCAGCATCAGCAGAATAAGGACGTATCCTTACCCAGCCATGAATACCAAATGCTCCCGAGATATAGCCAACCAGGACCAGATCATCAGGAGCATGGACTGCAGCAGTCATGATACAGCTTGCAGCGATTAAGCTGCTGCTTTACCGGACTGAGCTACCAGGCGAGCAACTGCTGGAGACAATTGAGCGCCAACACCTTGCCAGTAAGCCAGGCGATCAGCTGCAACGCGTACTGTTTCTGCATTGCCAGTAGCTACTGGGTTGTAGAAACCGATGCGCTCGATAAAGCGACCATCGCGACGATTACGGGAATCAGTTGCAACGATGTTGTAAAAAGGGCGCTTTTTTGCGCCACCACGAGCTAAACGAATAACGACCATAATATTTCCAAAAAATGTCTGAACGCGGAAAAAGCTGTAGATTATAGCCCGCTTCTTGAGTAAGTCGCAAGGACTATCCCACTTTTCCCTTGCCGAAGGGTGATTTTATTGATCAGCGTGACTATTGAGACACACTATACCGTCATCGCATACAATCACAGCTTCGACTTTGATGGCTGGCTGCAATGACGCTCACTGATACAACACCACATAAAAATAAAACCCTGGCAACTTTTCTGGCTGCTGTCTTTGGCGCTGCAGGCGTGCACCGCTTTTACCTGGGTGGTAAAAAAGATAAATGGGGCTGGCTGCATTTCATCACACTGCCTATCAGCATGGTCATCCACTATTTCTATTTTGGCAAACCCGAGATCGTGCAATATGGTTTTTTATTGTTTTCTTTTCTGATCGCCATACTGGAAGCGTTAGTGATAGGCCTGACGCCAGATGAAAAATGGGATGCGCGCCATAATAGCAAATCCGGCAAGACCAGCGAGTCCAACTGGCCGCTGGCATTGCTGCTGGTATTAACATTGGCTGTAGGTGCGTTTGTATTGATTGCTGCCATCGCACGCACTTTTGATTTGCTATATACCGGTGGGGCTTACGGCTGATGATTACGTAGTACTCCTCTAAAAAAAAGAAAATGGCTCATCGTAAAAATGAGCCATTTTTTATTGCTATGCCTGCAATCAGGTTGCAGGCATTTTTTAACGTACAAACAAGGCAATCAGAATAACGATAGGAAGAGGTATGCCGAGTAATAAAAGCAGGATTGAACGCATGATAGGCTCCAGGAAATAATTAGTTGTTGCTTGTCCTTGCTACACTCAGTAGCGATGGCAAAGTTTTATGCAGACGTTTTTGCTGACTCATGCAATCACATGCGCCTCGTCACGCTGGCGGCCGCCCAATGTTGCAGCCAGACTGGCGACGAACGCACCCAGCAGCAAGGCTACAAACATCCACAGGGCAGAATTTGCGGCAGCTTTACGAGCCTGGTCAGCAGCAATTTTGGCAGTATTTTTTGCATCAGTAACCGACTTGTTCAGTTGATCAAATACGGCATCAACACGCTTGGTCGCATCTACCTGTGTCATGTCAGTGCGTTTGGCAACCAGCCTGGCCAGGTAATCCCGGTCACCCGGTGACAGCGAGCCGTTAGCGATATCTGTCGACAATATGCGGCCAACTTCCATGCGCACGCTGTTGCTATTACCGGTGCCAGCACTGGCGCTATCGGTCGGCGCAGTCGACGCTTGCTCAGTACGCAAAAGCATATCGGTAAAATAATCCACAGGATTGACCTTGGCATTACCAGCTACCGCCGCTGTTGCAGTCACCGCAGCACCAGCAGCATCAGCTGCGCCACCAAGTATGCCTTGCGCAGCACTGGCGAGTAAGCCCACCGTCAACAAGGAGGCAACTGCCCATGCCAGCATGCCATGCGCCGTGTCGCGGAAATACACTTCGTTATCATGCACATTACTCCACTTGGTACGCAAGCGGCCTGCGATATAACCGCCAATGCCGGATGCGGCAAGCTGTGTGAACCCTATCCAGGCGATGGTGGAAATTCCCATTACTGTGGCGTTATAAGACCACGGCGAAACCGCGGACAAACCAAGGCCAGCGCCCAGCATCAGCAATATCAGGGACAGTGCCGCTGCAGCCACAGCACCCCCAAGCACCGCTCCCCACGACACGCCGGAAGTACTTGTACGGGATGCATTGTCTTGGGTGACTACCAACATGTTTGCTTCAGTAGTATTGTTATTCATATAGGTATCCATCTGCTTTCAATTTTGGTTAAGACTTATGAAATAAAATCTCAAGTTTTTCTTAATTAAAAACAACCAGAGAACGGCCCCAGAATAGATGGCAGCGGCTTTCACGTCTGTGTGTTGTTTAACACTGAACAATGATTTTTTGCAGATAAAAGCAGGAGATGCATCTGTGCAACAGACAGCAGGATTGATCAGGATGGATATGCAAACTGCTTGCTGGCAAACGCCCAGATCATGCCAGACGCATCGGGCCCTTTAGGGTCGCTGTAGGCATGGCCTGCGGCACCGCCACTCCAGGCATGAGCCAGTCCATTTACCTCGCACAAGCTGACGATAATTCGCCCTTGAGTACGATAGTCGGTAATAGTCGCCGGATAACGCACGCCGCGTTGCATGGTACGAGGCTCGCCCGCTTTCGCGCCCGCCTGGGTCGCCCACTGTTGGGTTACCAGTACACCATTGACGGGGTAGACGATGCGGTCTTTGCTGCCCTGTATCACCAGCAATGCAGGCAGCTTTATCCCGGCTGGCAACTGTGCCGCGTCCAGACGGCGTCCGCGCATTGCCATGATGGCCGTTGCTGAAGAATGCGCAAGCCCGGTGGCAACGCCCGAATGCATGACCAGCGCCCGAAACCTTGCCGGATGACTTAAGGCCAGCAGGGCTGCCATGCTGGCCCCGGCAGAAAGCCCCGCCACGGCAATGCGCTGCCGGTCTACTGGCTGCAACAGGCACACCTGATCAATCACCGCATCAATGGATTTAGCCTCGCGTTGTGCCCGGCCTGAACGCGTGTCATACCAGTTCCAGCAAGTCTGGGCGTTAGAAAATTTTTCCTGTTCAGGGTAAAGCACGAGAAAGCGCTTGCGTGCAGCATGTTGATTCATCTTGCTGCTGGCAGCCAATGCCGCGGCATCTTGCAGACACCCATGCAGCATGACCATGAGTGGCAGGCGTTCAGTGCGCCCGATTCCCGGTGGCCGGTATAAGTGATAACGCCGCAAGCCAGCCATGCCGGTCGTCATCCCCGGAGACAATTTAGCTCTGGAAATTGATACTGATTTTTTTGGCTTGGCTGGTTTACGTTTGCCTGTTTTTGGTACGACGGCCGCCAGTGTCTTTTTGATTGCGCTGACACCAGTCCGCGACGCCGCTTTTGCCATCTTGTGCAGGGCACTTTTGAAGGATTTGTTCCATGGCGACGTGCTGATGCGTTTACTCATGTATGGCTTATCCGCCACGTGTGAACAGCAAGGATTTTTTTACCCTTGCCAATCCAAAACGCCAAATTTGGTCCGGATATATATGCGGCATGGAGCAACTCTGAAGGGGCGATAAACACATTCAGGGCTGCGGAGCCACTGGCCACCAATAACTGACGCAAGCCATTTTTCAGCTTGCCTGATTTCTTCACGTGCAAGGTGGCAACCAAAAACTCAGCGACAGTTTGTTGCATTGGATACTCCTTATCCGGGGACACACGATCTGGGCAGGCAGCATTGAAAGCGGGCACAACAAAGACTCACCTGTGATGGTAAAGGCGTATGCGATAAGTCTCTATGCGCTAACGCACACAGGGCTTGAAGGATATCAGTCAAGAGAGGGGAAACAAACAGGATGTCGCCATGAAAAAAAGGCTCATTCACATGAATGAGCCTTTTTTCAACAGAAAATCTAACTTACTACAGTGATCATTAAAACTGGTCTTCAGACAAGGCCATGACACCGGCACTACCATCCACAATTGCTGAACGCAAGCCTTGCGCTGCAGACAGGATATGATCAGCAAAATAGCGTGCGGTAGCAATCTTGGCTTTCAGGAAGGCGGCATCGCCTTCGCCTGCATCGAGTTTTTGCTGGGCGATGATGGCAGCACGCGCCATTTGCCAGCCACCGAAAACGATGCCTGCCAGCTTCAGATACAGGACGCTGCCAGCGAACACGCCTTTGATGTCTTGCCTGAAATTGGTGACGACATAATCAACAACACCTTCCAGCGCTGCAGTGCCGGCTGTCAGTTGGCGCTGTATCGCCAGCATGTCAACTGAACCAATAGCCGTCAGTTGCGCTTCTGTCGCGCGCATGTCGGCGATAAAGGCTTTAGCGGTAGCACCGCCATCGCGTGAAGTCTTGCGACCTACCAGATCATTTGCCTGGATGGCTGTCGTGCCTTCGTATATCGTCAGAATCTTGGCATCACGATAGTGTTGTGCAGCACCGGTTTCTTCGATGAAGCCCATGCCACCGTGCACCTGCACGCCAGTTGATGTGACATCCAGCGACATTTCTGTGGACCAGCCTTTGACGATGGGTACCAGATATTCATACTTGGCCTGGTTAGCCTTGCGCACTGCTGCGTCCGCATGATGATGGGCGAAGTCGCTGATAGCAGCGGCAACATAGGCCAGCGCACGTGCACCCTCAGTCTGGGCACGCATGGACATCAACATGCGGCGTACATCAGGATGGTTGATGATGGCAACCGGGCCAGCGGAACCTGCCAGATCACGTGACTGCACGCGGTCTTTGGCGTATTGCACTGCCTTTTGATAAGCGCGTTCTGCCACGCCTATACCCTGCATGCCAACACCAAAGCGGGCGGCATTCATCATGATGAACATGTATTCAAGGCCACGGTTTTCTTCGCCAACCAGTGTACCTATCGCGCCGCCGTTATCACCGAATTGCAATACCGCAGTCGGGCTGGCCTTGATGCCCAGCTTGTGTTCTATCGATACACAGTGTGCATCATTGCGCGCACCCAGACTGCCATCGGCATTCACCAGGAATTTTGGCACGATGAACAGGGAAATACCTTTGACGCCTTCTGGTGCGTCCGGTGTACGGGCCAGCACCAGGTGGACGATATTTTCTGCCATATCGTGCTCACCATAGGTGATGAAAATCTTGGTGCCATATACTTTGTAAGTACCATCGCCTTGTGGCACGGCACGGCTGCGTACCATTGCCAGATCAGAACCGGCTTGTGGCTCGGTCAGGTTCATGGTACCTGTCCATTTGCCGGAAATCAGGTTTTCCAGGTAGATGGCTTTTTGTTCGTCGCTGCCTGCGGTCAGCAAGGCTTCAATCGCGCCATCGGTCAGCAATGGGCACAGGGCAAACGAGATGCTTGCTGCATTGAGCATTTCTATGCACGGTGTTGCCACCAGCTTGGGCAGGCCCTGGCCGCCAAATTCTTGCGGATGCTGCACACCCTGCCAGCCTGCTTCACCAAACATCTTGAAGGCTTCTTTAAAGCCCTTGCTAGTAAAGACTTCGCCGTCTTTCCAGTAGCTGGGTGCCAGGTCGCCAGGGAAGTTCAAAGGGGCGACCACTTCACCGGCAAACTTGGCGTTTTCTTCCAGCACAGCTTCTACGGTTTCTGCCGTTGCATCTTCACAGCCAGGCAAGGCATTGACTTCCGCCAGACCAGCCAGTTCGTTGATGAGGAACAGCATGTCCTTGACAGGGGCAACATAGCTCATTTTTGTATCCCAAAAAAAGAAAAAGGGGCAGGTCAGGAAGATCGCCTGAATGATGCGATAAACCGCTTACCTGCCCCGTCAGGCCGCCGCAGCGGCCAAAAAATTAACCTAATTCAGCTACAAGCTGTGGAACGATATCAAACAGATCGCCTACGATGCCGTAGTCAGCTACCGAGAAGATTGGTGCTTCTGGATCTTTGTTGATAGCGACGATAGTTTTGGAGTCTTTCATACCGGCCAAATGCTGGATCGCGCCAGAGATACCGACGGCGATATACAGCGTAGGTGCAACGATCTTGCCGGTTTGGCCCACTTGCCAGTCATTCGGTACAAAACCAGCATCCACCGCAGCACGGGATGCACCCATGGCAGCACCCAGCTTGTCAGCCAATGGCTCCAGAATCTTGAAGTTGTCGCCAGAACCCATGCCACGGCCACCGGAAACGATGACTTTGGCTGCTGTCAGTTCAGGACGGTCAGACTTGGCCACTTCACGAGAAACGAAAGCAGATTTACCAGAATCAGCAACGGCAGCAACAGTTTCCACAGCAGCAGAACCACCATTGGCAGCAGCATCAAAGCCTGTTGTACGCACAGTGATGACCTTGATTGCATCTGTCGATTGCACAGTCGCGATGGCGTTACCAGCGTAGATAGGACGCTCGAAAGTGTCAGGGCTGTCTACTTTGGTGATTTCAGAAATTTGCGATACGTCAAGCTTGGCAGCAACGCGTGGCAGAATGTTTTTGCCATAGGCAGTTGCCGGTGCCAGGATGTGGCTGTAGCCAGATGCAATTGCCAGGACTTGCTCGGCAATGTTTTCTGCCAGGCCATCAGCAAAATGCGCTGCATCTGCATGCAATACTTTGGCAACGCCTGCGATTTGTGCTGCAGCTTGCGCAACTGCGCCAGCATTGTGGCCAGCAACCAGTACGTGTACATCTGCGCCGCATTGTGCAGCAGCAGTAACAGTGTTCAATGTGCTGCCCTTGAGGCCAGCGTTGTCGTGTTCAGCGATGACGAGTGTAGTCATGATGTCTTCCACTTGATGTGCTGTCAGGGTCAATATCCCGACAACAAAAATTATTCTTAAATTCTGTCTTTATGAAAGCTGAAACCAATCAGCCAATAACCTTGGCTTCATTGCGCAGCTTGGCAACCAGGGTCGCTACGTCAGGTACTTTGATACCGGCGCTGCGTTTTGGTGGCTCAGTTACTTTCAAGGTCTTGACGCGGGAAGCAACGTCTACACCCAGGTCTGCAGGTTTGACATTGTCCAGTTGTTTTTTCTTGGCCTTCATGATGTTAGGCAAAGTCACATAACGTGGCTCATTCAAACGCAAATCTGTAGTGATAATGGCTGGCAGTGTCAGGGACAGAGTTTCCAGGCCGCCGTCTACTTCACGAGTGACCGTGGCCTTGCCATCAGCAACCGTGACTTTGGAGGCGAAAGTCGCTTGTGGCCAACCCAGCAGAGCTGCCAGCATCTGGCCAGTCTGGTTGCTGTCATCATCAATTGCCTGTTTGCCGAGGATGATCAGTTGTGGTTGTTCTTTGTCAGCCAGTGCCTTGAGCAATTTGGCCACAGCCAGCGGTTGCAGTTCTGCATCGCTTTCAACCAGGATGCCACGGTCAGCACCAATCGCCATGGCTGTACGCAGGGTTTCCTGGCATTGCGCCACGCCGCAAGAAACAGCGATAACCTCTGTCACCACGCCCGCTTCTTTCAGGCGGGTTGCTTCTTCAACAGCGATTTCATCAAATGGGTTCATGGACATTTTGACGTTGGCGATATCAACGCCAGAGCCATCAGATTTGACACGTACTTTGACGTTGTAATCGACGACGCGTTTGACTGGTACCAGGACTTTCATAGTTCTGCCTTTATGAGCTAATGGGGAAATACCGAATTGATACAAATTTTAAAGCTTGATACTGAAAATTTATTGCCTGACGTTCCATCACTTTGCTTGCGAGGCCGGGAAGCGTGCAGATTCTGCATTAAGTACAGCCCTTACTGCCCAGGGTACTCAATTAAGCTTCTTATATTACTGCGCTTTCGCCTCCGCAAATTGACGTATACGTAAATTCTATTGATTATAAAACGAAAACATCAAGATTTTGCACAATTTAGCACGAGCGTTCTTTTTAATCCACTTTGCCGCTAGAGCAGAATGTCTAATCGAATCTGAATTACGCTCGAGCATGAGTCTGATTCCAGCTGCATCAGGTAGGAAATAAGTGGAAAATAAAGAGCGAAATTAAAGGAAAATTAATTATAGAAACGAAAAAACCCGCAACAGGATTGCGGGTTTTTGTATGCTGCTTTGCCGATGGGCAAGCAGGCAGGTCAGGCTTATTTACGTTTGATGAAGTACTCAAACTCTTTGCTGCCTTCCTGATGCGACAACAGTTCATTGCCGGTTTGCTTGGAAAAGGCCTTGAAGTCCCTCACCGAGCCAGGATCAGTCGCCAGCACATGCAACACTTCACCAGTGAGCATCTCGGCCAGCGCCTTCTTGGTTTTTAAAATTGGAAGAGGACAGTTCAGTCCGCGCGCATCCAGTTCTTTATTGAATTGCATGATTTCCCCAGTAATACAAATTGAGTAAGCTAATTCGCCCGACAATTGATGCACCAATTCTACCGGAATTTTCATTCACATGGTGCATCGCAGCAGACTAACAACAAAAGACCAAATATTTTACAAAGTTTCCGCACGAAAATGGTGCAAAACCAAAGAATCTTCGTCTACAGCCCACACTCTCATCTTAGACAGTAAACTTACTCCTGACTTACTTATTGAAGGTATTTCACCAAAACAATTGTTAAACTGGTTTTTTTATTAGCAATTACACATAAAAACCATGCACTTGGTCTGATAGCTTGCAAATTCTTTTTGCATTGCAAAAGACCCAAGCTATTTACTTTCCCACTCTCTGTACACGGGTTCCAGGCCACGCTTGCGCATCCAGTCGGCCATGGCATGGCCGGTACCGGCATTCCAGGGCCTGAGTTTTTCGGGCTCTATGAGACGATATTCAAGCAATTCTGGCGAGAGACTGACTGTACCAGATGCCTTGACGTGATAGGCAATGATGAGTTCATTCTTACGGATGAATTCATAGACGCCAATCAGGGTGATTTCATCGGCATCCAGATTGGTTTCTTCCTTGAGTTCGCGAGCCACACCCTGCTCCGGGGTTTCACCGCGCTCCATGAAGCCGGTGATCAGGGCAAAGGTGTTTTCTGGCCAGGCAGCATTGCGAGCCAGCAGTATCTTGTCTTCAAATTCGACCAGGGCTGCCAGCACTGGCAGGGGATTGTCCCAATGGGTCCAGTGCCCCTCAGGACAGGCCAGTCTGAGCTTGCCTGCTTCCTGTTCATCGGGACGTTCTATCAGGGATATTGCACATACCGGGCAAAACTTCATTTCCATGCTGACCTCAGGTTTCCCTCAGCGGTATCATCGCCTGCCTGGGATGCATACGTGCCATGGCATAGCTGTCGACATATTGTCCATTGCGAAAAGCATAAGCCCGCATGGTGCCTTCAATATCGAAGCCAAATTTTTTATACAGACGGGTGGCAGCAGTGTTATCGCAAAACACGGTCAACTCTATGCGCAATACATTAAGCCAGTTATCTGACAAATGCAGTAATTCAGTCAACAGGGCCGTACCTATCCCGCGCCCGGTAAATGAATCTGCCACCCCCATACCCAGGCTGGCGACATGCTGCCGCCTTTGGGCCTTTTCCAGATGCAGACTGGCAGAGCCAACCACTACGCCATCATAGATGGCAACCAGACGGGTGTCTTTGGGATCAGTCTTTTCCAGCCGCTCCTGCCACATCTCTAATGAAGGATGTGGCAGTTGCAAAGTACCCGCATAGGTGCCGCCGCTGGCAAACACCCTCTGCAGTTGAGCCGCATCTG
This sequence comes from Undibacterium sp. FW305-107, assembly GCF_058788535.1. NCBI lineage: Bacteria > Pseudomonadati > Pseudomonadota > Betaproteobacteria > Burkholderiales > Oxalobacteraceae > Undibacterium > Undibacterium sp. FW305-107. The sequence goes on along the minus strand of NZ_JBYTAV010000010.1, from coordinate 196,784 downwards.
AAACTTCAGCACGGCGTATATGTATCATAGACGAGAAGTTACCCATTCAGTCACACCCTCCAAGGCTTTTGTCAGACCGCTGGCATCCGTACCACCTGCTTGCGCCATGTCAGGACGGCCACCACCTTTGCCGCCGACCTGCTGCGCTACAAAGTTGACCAGGTCACCCGCCTTGACTTTGGATGTGGTATCCGCAGTCACACCGGCAATCAGGCTGACCTTACCGTCATTGACGGCTGCCAGCACGATGGCGGCTGTCTTCAGCTTGTCCTTGAGCTTGTCCATGGTTTCACGCAGGGCTGTCACGTCTGCGCCTTGAAGTGTAGCCGCCAGCACCTTGATGCCTTTGACATCAACCGCCTGGTTCACCAGGTCATCGCCCTGGCTGGATGCCATTTTGGATTTCAGCGTGGCCAGTTCTTTTTCCAAAGCCTTGACATGATCCTGCACTTGGCCGATACGCAGCGTCAGTTCTTCTGGCTGAGTTTTCAGGGCCGCTGCAGCTTCATTGATACGGCTGTTCAGGTTTTGTACCAGCGTCAACGCAACTTCACCCGTCACGGCCTCAACACGGCGGATACCGGCAGCTACGCCACCTTCAGCAACGATCTTGAACAGGCCGATATCGCCAGTGCGGGATACATGAGTACCACCGCAGAGCTCACGCGAAGTACCGATGTCGAGTACACGTACTTCATCACCATATTTTTCGCCGAACAATGCCATCGCGCCATGCTTGACCGCATCGTCATAAGCCATGACTTGCGCCTGGGTAGCTGCGTTCGTCAAAATTTCACGGTTGACGATGGTTTCCACCTGACGGATTTCATCGGCAGTCATAGGGCCATTATGGCTAAAGTCGAAGCGGGTTTTTTCCACGTCCACCAAAGAACCTTTTTGTGAGACATGGCTGCCCAATACTTCACGCAGGGCCTTGTGCATCAAATGCGTGACGGAGTGATTGCGCATGGTTTGTGCGCGGATTTCCTGGTTCACTTCTGCCTTAAGATTCTGTGCAATAACCAGGTTGCCAGATTTCAATACGCCGTGATGGCCGAATACGTCTGCCTGGATTTTTCTGGTGTCATTCACTTCAAACACTGCACCATCCACGCCAACCAACACACCAGAGTCGCCAGCCTGGCCACCTGATTCTGCATAGAAAGGTGTTGTATCAAGGACGACGATTGCCTTTTGGCCTGCCTTGATTTCATTGACAGCAGTGCCATCAACATACAGGGCTATCACTTTAGCTTCATGTTGTAATTGATCGTAACCGACGAATTTTGTTTTTTCACCACTGTATTCAATGGCGGCAGCCATTGTGAATTCGCTATTTTCCTTGCCACTTTCTTTTTGCTTGCGCATAGCTTCGTGGAAACCTGCTTCATCTAATACAACATTGCGCTCGCGGCAAATATCTGCCGTCAGATCAAGTGGAAATCCATATGTATCGTGCAAGGTAAAGGCTGTTTTGCCATCCAGATTTTTACTATCTTTGGCAAGTGCTGCTTCCAGTATCTTCATGCCATTGCCCAGCGTTTCACCGAAGCGCAACTCTTCTTGCTTCAAAACTTGAGCAACACGCTCTGCCGCCTCCGCCAGCTCAGGATAGGCAACACCCATTTCCTTGACCAGATCAGGTACCAGCTTGTAGAAGAAAGGCTGGCTCTGCCCCAGTTTGTGACCATGACGCAAAGCACGGCGGGTAATACGACGCAGCACATAGCCACGGCCTTCATTGCCAGGAATGATGCCGTCAACAATGAGGAAGCCTGCGCAGCGGATATGATCAGCAATCACGCGCAGGGAATTGTTTTCCAGATCAGTACAGCCGGTTTCGCGCGCAGCTGCCTTGATCAGGTTCTGGAAAGTATCGATTTCATAGTTGGAATGCACATGCTGCAAAACTGCAGACAGGCGTTCCAGACCCATGCCGGTATCCACGCATGGTTTAGGAAGAGGATTCAGGACACCAGCTTCATCCTTGTTGAACTGCATGAATACCAGGTTCCAGATTTCAATGAAACGGTCGCCGTCTTCATCTGGCGAACCTGGAGGGCCACCCCAGATTTCCGGGCCGTGGTCATAGAAAATTTCGGTACAAGGGCCGCAAGGACCAGTGTCAGCCATTTGCCAGAAATTGTCGGATGCATATCGTGCACCCTTGTTGTCGCCAATGCGGATGATACGCTCTACTGGTACGCCGATTTCGTTTTTCCAGATATCGTAGGCTTCGTCATCTTCCTGATAGACGGTGACCGTCAGCTTGTCTTTTGGCAAGCCATAAACTGTGGTCAGCAATTCCCATGCGTAATGAATCGCATCTTTCTTGAAATAATCGCCGAAAGAGAAATTACCCAGCATTTCAAAGAAAGTATGGTGACGCGCGGTGTAACCCACATTTTCCAGATCATTATGTTTACCGCCGGCACGCACGCTGCGCTGCGCTGTCGTGGCGCGGGTATAGGCACGTTTGTCCTGGCCGAGGAATACATCCTTGAACTGCACCATACCGGAGTTGGTGAACAGCAAGGTAGGATCATTGCCAGGTATCAGGCTGGAAGAGCGCACACGGGTATGGCCCTTGGATTCAAAGAAGCTGAGGAATTTATCGCGGATTTCTGACGAGTTCATAAATGATGGTTCTAAGCTGAAAAATGGGTGTAATAACAGTTGTAACCGCCGATTATACGGTATAAATTCAGCCCGATATCTATGGTCGGTGGTAGCAGATGGGCAAGTTTGTTGAAAAATCTGTTTAAAAATAGAAGACCTCTCAACACAGAGGCACGGAGACACAGAGAAAATCAGGAGGAAATTACAAAGTATTCCTGAGAGACTATCGTTGTTTTATCGTCATCAGCATAGTAACGAGTACAGCAATTGCTGAAGATAACATTGTCTTTTTGAAAAAATAAAAGCCACCAGCATTAGTGGTGGCCTGCGATTCAGAGAGCAGAGGCTTATCCAGCTACGTTCGCATTATGTTTTTTATTACGAATCTTCTTGCTCGCGCGGTTTTCTTCGTGTTCAAGCTTCGCGCGTTCAGCTTTGGTGACAACGCCATCCGCTTTGGCTGCTTGTTTGTCGGCTTCGATTTTGGCTTCACGTTTTTCCAGGTTGGCGGATTCTTGCGCGGTCAATGCACCACTTTCCATACCTTTGGCAACGCGCTTTTGTTGCACTTCCTGGCGTTTATCAATATTCGGAGTATTGGTTTGTGCGAAAACGGAACCAGCGATGAGGGTAGCAACAAGAGCAGTAGCGAATTTGATGGATTTCATGGTTTTTCCTCTTAAGAATGATCTGAGCTAAATGAATGTGTAGCATGAGCATACTGCCCATGCGCCAATAACGAGACCGTCGCTTTTCCCGATGACAGCAAAAATGTAATCGATGTAAGAACTCGTAACGGCCAGCCACTGCATCTCTAGAAGTAATAGCGTGTCAGTAATTGCCAGCTTTGCATCTGCGGTGCAGCGCCGTAATTGCTCAGGCTCTTGCCGCTGTTGCGTTGCCATTGCAAGGCGAACTCTGTGTGTTTCAGGTGGTAGCGGGCCTCCAGCCATGACATGCGGCTGGAATCGGCCAGGTCATAGCGGCTCATCGCAGCCAGGTCCAGATGGTTGATCAGCGCATCCTGCCAGCTTGCATAGACAAATACACTGCGCTTGGCCGGTGCCTCTTGTACTCCTTGCAGAAAGCGGCGATAGATCACATAACTTTGCAGTGAAACCTGCCCCAGATTGTTCCACTTTTCCTGATCCAGGCCGCCGCCGTTGTATTGTAGTTCTACGGTGACTGATATCTTGTTGCTGGTGGTATAGGTCAAACCAGTCGCGCTGTGATTGCGGAACGCGCTGTCGTCAGGATAATTCAATCCGGTTTCCCGCATTGATTGCATCAGGTTGGACTGGCTGCGCCCGCCCGACCATTCGGCAAATACCACCGTGGAATCATTGAGGAGAGCCGTCAGATTCAAGCCGAATTGCACAGGCTGTTTTTCTGATTTGTACAACAAGGCTTGTGGTGAAATACCGTCCACCACTTGCTGACTCAGGGCCAGCAACCAACGGTTCTGATCATTGGTTGCGGCGACATCAGGATTGAAGCTGGAATAGTTGCGCGCATCAGCCAGTCTGGGAGAGTACAAGGCAGTCAAAGAGCCGCCACTCCACAGCTTTTGTCCGCGCAGCATGACACTGCCCTGGCGATTTTCCTTGAGGCTCGCAGGGTCCACCGACACCACAGACCGCAAGGCAGAAGTGCGGAAATAATCCGTGGGGTTGTAACCCAGCGCCACGCCATTACGCGCATTGATGCGGCCCAGGTCCAGTATCTGATCAGTCTGCACCTGCCAGCTCAGGTAGGCCTCTTTGATGGTATTGATGTCATGTGACAACCCAGCGGCCTGTGGTGGCCAGCTCACATCCAGGCGATCAGACAGAACCGCACGCCAGCCTGGCGCAAAGGTATTGTCATATTGCAGGTCCAGCGACAGACGCTGGAATTGCTGACTCCCGCCACCGAGACGCGCACGGTTTACCCCTGCCCCGGCTTCAACAAACAGACGCCAGTTGCTGGCTTGCTCAACCGTATTGGGCATCTGGTCAGCGACTTTCAGCGCATCAAGGTCGGGGTCTTGCTGGGCATAAGAGTTCAGTGCCAGCAAACCCATCAAGGCGCAAATACTGAGTCTGAATGAAGATGGTTTATGGCGCATCGTCATTCCGGTTTGAAGCGTGGCAGGTAATCGCGCTGCAACCATTGATCAGGCACTTCACGTTTGACCAGGTTGGAGTAACGCATCACCGTGACCCAGCTTGGGTCCAGGCCATCAATGATGACGGTTTCTGTCGGTCTGTCTATGCCCAGTTGCTTTTCATAGCGGCGGTAATAGGCGGTCTTGAGCAGCTTGCCACTTTCGGTATAGAACTTTGCCTTGACCGGATGATTATTGCCGGTCTCTATCCACATATCGATATGATGATAAGTAGCGTCCGGCGTGCTGGCGTTCATGCTCAGTTTGTTGCAATGCTTGGTCTGGCGGTCACCGTCCTGGGTGTCTTCTTCTACCGCACTCACGGCCTGGTAATCCTTGGCCAGGTTGACGGTGACCACGTCACCATTCGATGCCTGTCCCAGCAGGCGCTGTTGCGGTGACATGCGTATGCTGGCCTTACTGCTCGGGTCGTAAAACCACAAGTCCTTGCCGCTGAACAGGATGAGTTTGTTGGCGTCCCTGGCTGGTGCAACATAGCGTATCAGACTGCGGAACTGGCCGCTGTTGGGGTCAGCCTTGGAATAGATGGACAGGGTGCTGGTGTCAGTCTGTTTGCCAGCACGGTATTCGATGAGGGTATTGGTCAGGCCAAACGGATAATCGGGGTTGCGCACCACATCACTGGCAGCCAGTATCTCTTGCGGGCTTTGGGCTGCCTGAGCAACCCGAACAGCCCCCAGCATCAGGCCAGCTACGGCAAGAAAAACTGTATAGATCTTTAAAGTTTTCATCATCATTCCTTATACATGCCTCAACGCATCAACAATCATCAGTCTCGACGCCCGGTTCGCAGGCAACCAGGCTGAGATCACTGTCACCAGCAACAGGCCGATGACACTGCCTATCAGCAAAGGCATATCTTGCCATACGCGCACCTGTATCAGGTAGGCATAGGAGTAACCAGGTGGTGTCCACGCCGCACCGCTATTGTTGATCAGATAGGCAATCACGAGCGAGCCAAGCAGACCGCATACCGCGCCTATCGCACCCAGCAGCACACCTTCACACAGGAACAGCCTGCGCAAGCCGGAACGGCGCAAACCCATGGCGCGCAAGGTGCCTATCTCTACCGTGCGCTCTACCACGGCTGTGCTCATGGTATTGCCGATAGTGAAGAGGACAATCACGCCTATCAGTATGGAAATGAAGCCGAACATGGAATTCATGAATTGCACAGTCTGGCCATACATGGGATTGAGCACCTTGAAGTCGAGCAATTCCAGTGTCTGCCCCTTGACATTCTGATCCAGCAACTGTTGCAGACGAGCGCGCGCTGCCGGTATCTGCCAGGTATGTTTCAACTGTATCTGTATCGCTGTCACCTGTGCTTTGCCAGTGCCATAGATCAGTTTTTGCGCCTGGCTCAAATGCATGGCCATATACACGTCATCGAGTGCCTTGATACCCATGTTCCGGGCAGTGATGACGTTGAGACTGGCGACATTGGGCGCACCATGTGAAGTTGCTGCCAGCATTTCTATTCGGGTACCCTCTTCCTTGACGGTATTGCCCTGCTCCAGCGCTGATAGTGCCGCAATATCGCCAGGTGCCTGCGTGCTGTTGTCTGATGGGGTAGCCGGTGTGTCATCCTGCTTGCAGTCAGGTATTTGCAGGGTCTTGCACAACTTGATCTTGCGTGCCACTCCCTCGCCTATGACGACTGCATCTGGATTGCTGCCATTCAAAGGCAAGGGTTTTGCATAGCTTTGCATGCCATAGTCATTCCAGTTCAGCATCTGGTTGCGTTCGGGCACAACAACACCTAAAGCCAGTACTGAGCGTGAAACACCGGCAGAAAAATTACCGGCGAGGCCACCAAGCTGCAGCGTGGGCGTCACCACCACCAGCATAGGGGCCAGTTCTTTGTCCTGCTTGACGAGTTCGATAATGTGCTGGTAATCGGCAATACCATAGGCGGTAGGGTTGTCACCACCTTCAAGGAAATAACCCTGACGCTGGATTTGCAAGTGGCCACTGCCCTGGATAAAACCGGTTTCCATGCCATAAGTAATATTTGAGCGGTAACCACCAAACAACAGGATGGCAGTCAGGCCCACCACCATGGCCAGCAATGTTGTCAATGAACGGCGACGGTTCCTGAGCAGGTTGCGCAGGGCTAGGGAAAAAGTCTTCATGCATTCAACTCCATCGTTTCATTTTTTTGTTCTGTCTGGCGCTCTACACTCACGATACGACCATCGCGGATGAACACGGTGTCGTCTGCCTCCGCCTGTACCTGCGGGTCATGCGAAGAGAACACGAAAGAAACATGACGCTCACGCTGCATCTTGCGCATCAGGCTGATGATGGCGGCACCGGTCTGGCTGTCGAGGTTGGCCGTTGGTTCATCGGCCAATACCAGCTTGGGTTCAGTTGCCAGTGCGCGGGCAATCGCCACACGCTGACGCTGGCCGCCGGACAATTGACCCGGGAGGTTTTGCGCCCGGTCTGCCAGCCCCACCGCATCGAGCAGGTCAAGCACACGCCTCTTGCGTTCACCTGCAGCGACCTTGGCCAGGATCAGGGGATATTCAACGTTTTCATAGGTATTAAGGACAGGCAACAGATTGAAGTTCTGGAAAATAAAACCCAGGTGACGTGCCCGGAAATCTGACAGCGCATCATCAGACATCGTATGTACGGCCTGGTCTGCGACGATCACTTCACCGCTGTCAGCACGGTCTATGCAACCGATGAGATTGAGCAAGGTCGTCTTGCCACTGCCCGAAGGGCCGGAAATGACGGTAAAACAATTGGCCCGCAATTGCAGGTTGATATCGACCAGCGCGGGTACATCGACCGCATCGAGGTGATAGGTTTTCATGACTTGCTTCAGTACTACGGGATACATAGTTACTCCGTTATGAAAAGATAAATGATGAAATTTTTTAAGTGCTGTCAGCGGGCGGCATGGTCCGGCATGTTGGTGGACAGATTGGCGGACATATCACTGACCATTAAGGCCAGCATGCCTTGCTCGACAAATTGCTTCATGTCTGTTGTATAACCACTGCCAGCCAGCATCTCTGGATGCTGCTCGTGGGCAGTCTGGACTTTCAGATGCGTAGCGGGGTCCGTGCCCCAGGTGTCAGCAATCAGCCATTGCCAGTGGCGCATGAGTTTCATGATGTCGGGGTGGCCGGGTGCGGGCTTGCTTTCCATCAGTTGCCGGGTACTTGCAAAAGTAGTCAGCCATTCCTGCATATTCTTTTGGCCATGTTTGCGGTAATGCTGCAATTCATCCTGATCCAGATAATTTGCAAAGACATCGCAGCGTATTTCATGCAAAGCCTGCAAAATAAAATCGAGCAGTTCACCATCGATACCGGTGATGGCCTGGGCAGAAAAATCTGTCCTGTGCATGTTGCTGAGTTTGGCGAAGAAACGCGGATCATCGCCCATGCTGGTCTTGCATAAGTCTACCCATTCGCGCGCCAGATTTTTGGCCTGTATATCAGTTGCAGGTATGCCGTTTTCCATCAGGCTGCGCACGGCTGCCACCAGTTTGGGCCACTGCTGCTTAAAATCGCTTTGTGCTGCCCGTTTTTGAAAGATGGCAATTTCTTCTGCACTGAAATACTGACGCTGTGTCGTCATCAGGCGCAGAGTAGTCAGCCACTCATCAAGTTCCGGTTCTTTTTCTGAAGACAGTTTGTCTTCAAGTGTAGCCAGGCGCTCGCGCAAATCATTAGCATCAGCAATTTGTCTGTCTATGGCGCACATCTGCTGGCGTATCAACTGACGCAAGTCTGCGCCCCCACCATTGAGCATATCGCGTGTCTCTGCCAGTGACAGCCCGAGGCCACGTAGCGCCTGCACGCGGTGCAGGCGGGCGACATCATCCTTGTTATACAAACGATAACCTGATGCCGTGCGCGAAGACGGTTGCACCAGCCCTATTTCTTCATAATGATGCAGCGCACGGATAGTCAGGCCTATGCGCTTTGCCAGTTCGCCTATCTTGAGTAACATTGCTTGCCCTTTTAGAAAGGCTTATCATAAAGTCTCACCTTACGTCAGAGTCAAGCAATTTCAGGCATTAATTTTCAGCAATTGAAATTGCCTTGTCGACAATCAAAAATCTGCCGGTATCAAATCCAGCCTGTCTGTACAAAAGGCATCTACCCCCCAATGCAATATTTCCGTCGCCCGTTCCGGGCTGTTGACGGTATAGCAAAACACACCATAACCAGCATCCTTGACCTCCCTGACTTGCTCTGGCGCCAGGTATTTGTGGTTGGTATGCAAAGCTCTGGCTGCCAGTTCTTGCAGAGCAGCCTTCCAGTCGGTCGTAATTTTATCCATCAAGAAACCGCGTGGGATGGTCGGTGCAGCATACTTTGCTGCCATCAGGGCACTGAACGAAAAAGAAGAAAACAACGGCAAATGCAAGGCGTCAACGACTGCAACATCAGCGAACAAGGCTTGCGTCTGTTCAGCCACGACCCTGCCGGTTTCTTCTTCCGCCCCCGGAGAAGGTTTAATTTCCACATTCATCCAGATACCATGCTGGCGGCAAAACCTGGCCACGTCTGCATACAGGGGCACAGGCTCTCCTGCGAATAGCGCTGAAAACCATTTACCAGCATCCATCTTCTGCAAATCTGCTATCAAAGTGTCGGCCACACGACCACTGCCCGCCACGGTTCTGCCAAATTCAGGGTCATGCATGAGCACAGGGACGCCATCCTTTGATAACATGACATCAAATTCCACGGCAGCAAAACCGTGCTCCCATCCGCAACGCATCGCAGCCAAAGTATTTTCTGGCGCCAGGGTACCACCGCCACGGTGGGCGATGACTTTAGGATAGGGCCACATATGCGCTCCTCTCAAGCTAAAAAATAATGTTAATAGGATAATCCAAGATGACAAGCTCGTCGCTACAAAAAACTGCCCTGGGCCATATCCGCGTGCTGGACCTGACGCGGGTACTGGCTGGCCCTTGGTGTGCACAAAACCTGGCCGACCTGGGGGCAGAAGTCATCAAGGTTGAGAGACCAGGCAGTGGCGACGACACCCGCAGTTGGGGGCCGCCTTATTTGCGCGATGCAGAAGGCAATAACACCACTGAGGCAGCTTATTATCTGGCGGCTAACCGCGGCAAACAAGCCATTACAGTGGATATCGCCACACCTGAAGGTCAGCAAATCATCCGTGAGCTGGCAGCCAAATCTGATGTGGTGCTGGAAAACTACAAGGTTGGCCAGTTAAAAAAATACGGTCTTGATTATGAATCCCTGAAACTCGTCAAGCCTGACCTGGTGTATTGCTCGATCACTGGCTTTGGTCAGGACGGCCCCTATGCCCACCGCGCTGGCTATGACTTCATCGTGCAAGGCATGGGCGGTTTCATGTCGCTGACGGGTGAGCGTGATGACTTGCCAGGTGGTGGCCCGCAAAAAGCCGGTGTGGCGATTGCTGACCTGATGACGGGCATGTACTCTACCATCGCTGTCATGGCTGCCCTGACCCACAGGGACAGGACGGGGGAAGGCCAATACATAGACATGGCCTTGCTGGACGTGCAAGTTTCCATGCTGGCCAATATGAATATGAACTACCTGGCCAGTGGCAATGCGCCCAAGCGCTGGGGCAATGCGCATCCGAATATTGTGCCTTACCAAACCTTTGCGACGGCAGATGGCCACATCATCGTGGCAGCGGGTAATGATGGTCAATATAAAAAATTTGTGCAGATAGGTGGTCTGCCTGAGCTGGCAGATGACCCGCGTTTCAGCACCAATCCACAGCGTGTTGAACACAGGGATGTATTGGTACCCATACTGGCAAACATGGTCAGGCTCAAGACCAAGCAGGAATGGATCAGCCTGCTGGAAGAAGCTGGCGTGCCTTGCGGCCCCATCAATAAACTCAATGAGGTATTTGAAGACCCGCAGGTACTTGCACGCCAGATGCAGATCAACCTGCCCCACCCCGCCGCCGGCCAGGTGAGACTGGTAGCCAGCCCGATGAAGTTGTCGGCAACACCGGTCACCTATGCGTCTGCACCACCACTATTAGGGCAACATACTCAATCAGTGCTGACCGATGTACTGGGTTATGGCGAGCAACAATTAGATGAATTGAAAGCCAGGAATATTATTTAAAGGATATGCTGCCGTATTCTGGCAGCCTTGACTTGCGCTAGCTCGCGCCAGATTTGGCTGGCTTTACGACAAAAACATCCACTTTGTCTTATTCAACTATAGCTTGAGCAATAGTCGGGCTAAGCTGCCAATACAAATATCTCTCAACACATGATGAAATGAATAATAAGCCCTTGCGTCAACTCCAGACTTATTTGCAGTCAAAATTAAAGCCTGAACATTACCAGAGCCTGGTAGGTGTTATTGGTGATATGCCGCGTCTGCTGACCATCAACCTTGCTTGCGGCTTTGCCGTTCAATATCTCCTGCATGCCCGGGGCAGCCTGTTTGAACATGTCGTATTCTCCATGTTCATCGGCTTTTCAGCCTATTTGCTGATCAAGATATTCAAGCGACTGTTCTGGGGTGCAGGGACACCAAACACCATTGGTTTCTACCTCATGTGTGTGGTGGTGGCCCCCCTGGCTTTGATGGTAGGCATGTCTGTCGCCGCCTTTGTATTCAATTACCCTATCCCGGATATTAATAAGCTTAAGTCGCCATACCTGATCAGCTCTATTGGCATGACTTGCATAGTCAGCCTGATCGCTGCCTGGTCATTCTGGAGCCGTGCCAGGATTTCAGAATTGCAAGCCGCCGCCGAAGCCGAAAAAGCCAAGAATGCCGCCATAGAAAAGCAGGCCATGCAAGCCCAGCTACAAATGTTGCAGGCACAGATAGAACCGCACATGCTGTTCAATACCCTGGCCAATCTGCAAGGCCTGATCGCGATAGACCCGCCGCGTGCCCAACACATGCTGGCACAACTGATCGTCTATCTGCGCAATACCTTAAGCTCGTCCCGCGCAGAACAAACCACGCTGAAGCAGGAATTCACGCTCATGCAAGCCTATCTGGAATTGCTGGCGATACGCATGGGCAAGCGCCTGCAATATACATTGGATTTACCCGACGATTTACAACAAACCCCAATCGCCCCCATGCTCTTGCAGCCGCTGGTGGAAAACGCCATCAAGCATGGGCTGGAACCAAAAATGGAAGGCGGCAGCATCCATGTCGTCGCAGAAAAACAAGGTTCACAATTGCACCTGAAAGTCATTGATACAGGCCTGGGCTTGCCCTTCAATTATGACGACAGCAAAAATGCCAGTAGCACAGCGAATAACATAGGCAACGCCAATATCCGTGAGCGCCTGCAAGCCTTATATGGTCCACAAGCCAGCCTGAGCCTGAAAGCCAATCAGCCTGAAGGTGCGATTGCACACCTCAGCATCCCTATCAATTAAATAATCCAGATAACCATGACAGCCAAACGTGCCTTGATCGCAGAAGACGAACCCATACTCGCACTGACCCTGCAAAAAATGCTGGAAAAACTCTGGCCGGAGCTGCAGCTATGTGCAGTGGTTGAAAACGGTGTACATGCGGTACAGGAGGCTCTCGACAAGCTGCCCGATATCCTCTTCCTCGACATCAAAATGCCAGGCAAAACTGGCCTGGATGTCGCGCAAGAATTGGCCGAAGAATGGCCGGATGACAAAGCCTTCCCTCTCATCGTCTACGTCACAGCCTATGATGAATATGCGATAGAAGCCTTTGAACATTCGGCATCTGATTATGTCTTGAAGCCAGTCAGCGAAGAACGCCTGGCCAAGACTGTGCAAAGATTGCAAGCAAGGCTGGATGACGGCGTGCAAAGGCCAAATGAACTGGATCGTGTGCTCGAACAATTACGCCACCTCGTGCCAGGCCAGGCTTTACCAGGAGGAAATAGCAACAGCAACCAGGCAGCGCCAGAACGCCTGCGTATTATCCGCGCCGCCGTCGGCAACCAGATACGTATGATCAATGTCGACGATGTGCTGTATTTTGAAGCGACCGATAAATACATCAATGTCGTCACCAGAGAGCATTCATCCCTGATACGCAGCAGCCTGCGTGAATTATTGCCACAACTGGACAGCAGCATCTTCTGGCAAATCCACCGCAGCACCGTCGTCAATACCCTGCATATACAAATCGCTAACAAGGATGAAACTGGCAAAATCAGTCTCAAACTCAAAGGTAGTGAGGACAAACTGCAGGTTAGCAGGGTATACGCACATTTGTTCAGACAGATGTAATCATGACTTACGCAAAACCGCCCCAGCTGCGTTGCAGCTCCCGCGTTAATCTTTCCTTGCACTAAAGTACTGTCTTCGTCGCTACGGTGTAGTCGGGGTTTCAGGCACCACGTTGCCTGCCGACGTAACGAACCGCGCTTGCAAGGGTGGTTTCCTGAAGCGATACCCTTGCTGGGACAATTTTGCGCAAGGCCTGATAAGATGCTTTCAAAATACAGAAAAGCGACTATGACAAATCCAAAAAACTTAAACGATTTGCAATGGCAATGCGCCAGCTTTGCCGAATTGAGTAATGTGCAATTGCATGCGATTTACCAGGCGCGGGCTGCCGTGTTTATCATTGAACAAAACTGTGTCTATCAAGATGTGGATGGCAAAGACCCTTTGTCACACCACTTGACAGCATGGACGCCAGAAGGCGAAGTGGCAGCTTACCTGCGCATAGTCCCGGCAGGCATCAGCTTTGATGAGGCGTCACTTGGCCGCGTCATCAGCACCAAAGACTGGCGCGGCACGGGTGTTGGCAAAGCTTTAATTGCAAATGGCATCAAGGCTTTGCATGCGCTCTACCCTACTGCCCCTGTCCGTATCGGTGCCCAGGCTTACCTCGAAAAATTTTATGGCAGCTTTGGTTTTGAGACGGTTTCTGACATCTATCTGGAAGACGATATTCCCCATATCGAGATGCTGTTGGTCGCAAAAGCCTGATTAAATCGCTTATAATGCTGCCAAATCAATGACTTACTGAATTTCATCATGCCTGCTGTAATACAAACACCCGATAAACCCTACGTCAATATTTCTGCCTACAAGTTCATCACCTTCGATGACACCGCTGAAAAACGCCAGGTATTTCTGGACAAATGCAAGGAACTGAATCTGAAAGGCACGGTACTGCTGACGCCAGAAGGCATCAATATGTTCCTGGCCGGTTTGCGCCATGAGATTGACGCGTATATGGACTGGCTGCACCAGGATCCGCGCTTTGCAGACATCGTCGCCAAAGAAAGTTTTTCTGACCACCAGCCCTTCACCAAGATATTGGTCAAGCTGAAAGCAGAAATCATCACCATGCGCATGCCGCTGATCAAGCCTGAAGAAGGCCGTGCCCCTGCCGTTGATGCCCACACGCTGAAGCGCTGGCTGGACCAGGGTCATGACGACAATGGCAAAGCCGTGGTCATGGTCGATACCCGCAATGATTTTGAAGTTGATGTTGGCAGTTTTGACAATACCATCGATTACCGCATTGCCAAATTCACTGAATTTCCGGCTGTGATTGAAGCCAATCGCGATGTACTCAATGACAAGACCGTAGTGACTTTTTGCACCGGTGGCATACGTTGCGAAAAAGCGGCCATTCACATGCAGAATGTTGGCTTCGAGAGTGTCTACCAACTTGAAGGTGGCATACTCAAGTATTTTGAAGAAGTGGGTGGTGATCACTACCATGGCGACTGCTTTGTGTTTGACTATCGCACGGCATTGAACCCGCAACTGGAAGCCACCGATACCAAGCAATGCTTTGCCTGCCGTGCCGTTGTCACACCCCGTGAGCAATTGTCACCGTGGTATATCTCTGGCAAGTCTTGCCCGCATTGCAAGAAAGAATCCACCGGCGCAACCGAAGCAGAAACCACTATTGCCCAATAGTCAAACCTGCTCAAATAACTCTTTCAGATAAAAGCATTACTGTTTACAGCGGTAATGCTTTTTTTTATTTTCTGCAATGAACTTCGCCAGTTTCGATCAGTCTATTCTTTCAGAACTCATTTCATAAATAGGGTGAGATGCGTTTGTCTCATAACACGGGCTGGCAAGGGTAAAGCAGGGGTTTCGTGCAGCATGCTGCACGCCTGCGTACGATGTGCGCTTGCAAGCGCACATGCGCCCTGCAAGGGAACGAGGCAGTCAATAGCGGTGCTATTGATCACGAGTCGAATTGTCAAAACCTGCAGTCCAGCGTGTGTTATGAGGCAAACCCTTGGTGAACTGACGATTTGGGCGCATTGCAGTGCGCTGTGTGTCACCCCTCCCTCGCTAAGGCACCAGCCTTAGCAGCGGGTCACGCCTTGCACTGCATCCCAAATCGTCTTGTTCGCACTCATCCTATTTATGAAATGAGTTCTAGTAGTTCTATAATCCAAGAGCGCCTGCTCAGACAAAAAACATCCTATCCAGAGACTTCCTATGAAACGCTTACTACTTAGCACTCTCGCCCTCAGCCTGCTGGCCAATGCAGCCCAGGCAGCAGACCCCAGCCCAGCCACAGTCGTTGCCAAAGCGACTGCCCTTGGTTCTGGCATCTATCCCGAAAACATGGATAAGGCCGTACGTGCTCAGGATGATTTTTATCGCTATGCGCAAGGTGCATGGTTAACGGCCAATGAAATCCCGGCAGACAAATCTGACTGGGGCACTTTCATGAAAGCGCGTGAGGATGTGCAGCAGCAATTGCGCACCATCGTTGAAAGTGCTGCCAAAGAAAGCAATAAAGTAGCAGGATCAGATACACAGAAAATCGGTGACCTCTACAACAGCTTCATGAATGAAGAAAAACTTAATGCCCTGGGTATTGCAGCACTGAAAAGTGAACTCGGCAAGATTGCAGCAATGCAAAACAAAAAGGCCATACCTGGCCTGATTGCTCATTTGCATGAGATAGGTGTCAACACGCCGATACGTGTGGGTATTGGCCAGGACAATAAAAATTCAAGTCAATATGCTGTTGATGTCGCCCAAGCTGGGCTGGGTTTGCCAAATCGCGATTACTACTTGAAAATGGATGACGCAAAAATGGCAGACATCCGCGCAAAATACAAAGCACATATAGAAAAAATGCTGACGCTGGCAGGCGAAAAAAATTCTGCCATACAAGCCGACAATATCATCGCCCTGGAAACTGCTATAGCAAAGGTACAGTGGACAGCAGTAGAAAACCGCGACCCGGTCAAGACCTATAACAAAATGGCCGTCAGTGATTTGAACAAGATGACTCCGGCATTCAACTGGACAGCCTATCTGCAATCCGCTCACATGCATGGCAAAGTCAATGATCTCATCGTATCGCAGCCGAGTTACATCAAGGGCTTTGACGACAACTTGAACAACTTCACGCTGGATGTCTGGAAGTCTTATTTCACCTGGCACCTGATCAGCGCATACAGCCCTTTCCTGTCATCTGACTTCGTCAACGAAGACTTTGCCTTCAAAGGTGCCACCATTGCAGGTATCAAGGAAAACCGTACGCGGGATAAACGTGGCGTGGCGCTGACTGATCAGGTATTGGGTGAAGTTGTAGGAAAAACCTATGTCGAAAAATATTTCTCACCTGAAGTCAAACAGCGCACAGAAAAAATGGTGGGTTATTTCCTCGAAGCTTTCAAACAAAGCATAGACACACTGGACTGGATGAGCCCGGAAACCAAGAAGCAGGCGCAAATCAAACTATCCAAAATCAGCGTCAAGATAGGCTACCCAAAACAATGGCGTGATTATTCCAGCCTGACGATAAAGAGCGATGACCTGATCGGCAACCTCATGCGCGCACGCAAGGCACGTCATGACAGGGAAGTTGCCAAACTGGGTAAACCCATAGACCGCGAAGAATGGCATATGACACCACAAACAGTGAATGCCTATTACAGCCCTGAGATGAATGAAATCGTCTTCCCGGCAGCACGCCTGCAATCGCCCCTGTTTGATGTGAATGCAGAAGACGCTTTCAACTATGGTGCACTGGGCATTTCCATAGGCCATGAAATCAGCCATGCCTTTGATGACCAGGGCGCACAGTATGATGGTGACGGCAATTTGCGTAACTGGTGGACAGCCGAAGACCAGGAAAAATTCAAGAAAAAAACCAAGGTATTGGTAGAGCAATACAATGCATACAGTCCCTTACCTGGCCATTTCCTCAATGGTGAGCTGACCCTGGGTGAGAACATTGCTGACAATGCCGGTATCGTCATGGCATTGCGCGCCTACAAACTATCCTTGCAAGGCAAACCTGCGCCTGTGATTGATGGCTGGACAGCTGAGCAACGCCTGTTCATGGGCCTGGCACAAGCCAGACGTGGCAAGTCACGCGAGCAACGTGCGATTACGCTCATCAAGACTGACCCGCATTCCCCAGGCGAATTCCGCGTCAACGGCAGCCTGGTCAACCATCCTGATTTTTATACTTCTTTTGACGTCAAACCTGGCGACAAAATGTATCTGACACCGGACAAGCGTGTCAGTATCTGGTAATCAACATCATCTTCACGCCACCTGCCCTGCTCTTATCAAAGGGCATGGCAGCTGGCGCATCAGTATCTATTTTCCTGAAAAAACCAATTTCTGGTATTAAATTCCACTACCTCTTCTGTAACTATTTGCTACTGACGACAAATAGCTTGTGATTCTATGGTCTTATATTATTGTAGAGTCACTTTCTACATACAAGGAAACTTCATGTCAGCATCAATTCGCAAAATCGCTCTGATTGCCGCCCTGTGCGCGAGCAGCCTGTTACCACTTTCTGCACACGCTGGCCGTGGCTGCATCTCTTGCGGGCCATCTGGTGGCTCTGAAGCTCTGTCCATGGGTGTAGGCATCATCATGCTCGGCGGCTTTTCCATGGTGGCAGGATCAGGCGAGATGATCGTTGATACGGTCAAGGCTGGTGCCGATGGCGTGACTGTTGTACTCAAAGGCTCTACCCAGGCTGTCAGCACTACAGTCAGGTTATCTGGCAAGGGCATAGAAAAAGTTGGTCTGGTCAGCGGTGCAGTAGTAGAGGTCAGTGCCACGGCGACTGGTTATCTGCTGGTCAGTGCAGGCAAGGTGCTGGCGTTCATCCCGAATGAAATCGGCACTGCCCTGATGCATCACAACAAGGTCTGATCAAATTTAATATGCGCACACACTCACTGACTTCCCCGGTAACGCTGACTAATTTGCTACCATTGATACAGCGTTTATTCATCGTCATCACACTTGCTTGCACGGCACCGGCTTTTGCCGGTCGCCCTTGCGAGGAAAATAGTTACGATCCAAAGAAAGTCATGCAGGCGCTGGAGTTTGCGCACAAAACCCAGATCAGACTGGATGAAAGCCAGGCCAACGTTGCCATCATCGCCCGCGTTGGCCAGGATTTGTCCAAGTATAATTTACGCTATTCCCACCTCGGTTTGATAGAGCGTCTGCCAGACGGTACCTGGTCTGTCATGCATGAACTGAACCAGTGTGGCACAGCCAATTCAGAATTATTCAGGGAAGGTCTGGGTAATTTTTTCATGGACGACATGTTCGCCTTTGAAACCCTGGTCCTTATTCCCAACACTGAACTGCAACAGAAAATACAACAAGTGATGGCTGACGGCCGCGCCAAGAACTTGCATGCGCCACGCTACAATATGTTGTCCTATGCTTACTCCACCACTTATCAAAACTCGAATCAGTGGGCCCTCGAAGTTATCGCAGCGGCACAAGCCAATGACGTACGCATAGAAAACCGCATGCAGGCACAAGCATGGCTGAAGTCAGCATCCTATAGACCTGACACCATCTACATCCCTTCCCTGACACGTCTGGGTGCACGCATGTTCCGCGCCAACGTAGCATTCGACGACCATCCGTTTGACCGCCGCATGGCCGGGCAAATCGACACCGTGACTGTGGAGTCCATCGTTCGTTTCATGATGGGCAGAGACCCCAAGGCACAAAAATTCGTGATTGGTCAACCCTGAACAAACACGTCCGCCCAACTCAGGATTGCAGATATGTCCACAAGCGGGCGGCTACTGGCCCGTGCATGACGTCGCTGCGACGGGCTGCCACCAGTTGCAATTCACTCTCCTTGAAATAACGCCCACGTATCGACAACAGCCTGCCATCTGCAAGCTCGTCCTGCACCAGGTAGTAAGGCATATTGCCCCAACCCATGCCTTGCAGTATCAACTCTTTTTTCATGAACTGGTCACTGACCGTCCAGCTATGTGCGCCCGGTATCAAATGATATTCACGATGTTGAGTATGGGTGGCGGTATCACGCAAGATGCACTGTACATAGTCGCGCATCTGTTCGGTCGTGATCGCATCATGAATGGCAAATTTTAAAAAACCTGGTGCCACTACTGGTATCAGTTTCACCTTGCCCAGCCTGATGAATTCCATGCGCACATCTGCTTCATTGATATGATGCAGAATCAGGTCTGCATCACCATCCATCAGGCGCTCGACAGGACCGGTCAGCGTCTCGAACTGCAAATGCAATCGGGTGCCAGGGCAATCATCAAAAAAACGCTTCAGCCTGGCCAGCGTATCTGGCAGATGACACAGGTCGCCGATAACGACACGCAGTTCGGTCTCTTCCCCCGCCGCCAGAAACTGCGCATGTTTTTGCAAGGCAACGACATGATCAAGCACCTGCCTGGTCTTGAGATGAAATGACCTGCCTTCCGCCGTCAGGCTGACGCGATAGCCACTGCGATCAAGCAAGCGCAAACCCAGGCGGTTTTCGAGGTTTTTGATTGCATTGAAAACCGTCGGATGAGTACGGTGCAATCTGTCAGCAGCAGCCTGGAAACTTCCCTCTTCCGCGACCGCATTCAAGCAGAGTAATTCTTGCAGGTTTATATCATTCATCTTTGTAATTTTTATCTACATTATTTGTATTTATTTAGTAATTTTATTCTACATACATAAAAAATACACTGACTTCACTTTTCAACCACATGAAGGAGCAAGTCAATGCGCGCAATAGTCATCAAGCAATATGGTAGTGTCGGGCAACTGGATATACAGGAACTGCCAACACCCGCCCCCAATCCCGGGCAGGTACTGATACGGGTAAAAGCCTTTGGCCTGAACCGCGCCGAACTCTATATGCGTCAGGGAAGCTGGGGCGATGTCGCCAAAGTCAGTGGCATAGAATGCACTGGCGTGGTCGCCGAAGACCCGGGCGGACGTTTGCAGCAGGGTCAGAAAGTAATCGCCCTGATGGGTGGCATGGGGCGCAGTATCAATGGCAGTTATGCAGAATACACTTGCGTGCCCACCAGCAATGTCGTCGCGGTGGAAACCGACATGCGCTGGGAAAACCTGGCCGCCCTGCCGGAATCCTACGCCACCGCCTGGAGCAGCCTGCACGGTAACCTGAGCCTGCGATCTGGACAAACACTATTGATACGTGGTGCCAGCTCTGCACTGGGTCAAGCAGCCATCAATATTGCAAGCCATGCCGGTGCCTGCGTCATTGCCACTACCCGTACCCTGGACAAGGCAGAACAACTGAAGTCACTCGGTGCCAGCCTGGTGATACTGGAGCAGGGTCAGATTGCCCAGGATATCCGGCACATGTACCCACATGGGCTGGATGCGGTGCTTGACCTGATAGGCAACAGCAGCATAATTGACAGTCTGCGCAGTCTTAAACGATATGGGCGTGCCTGTCTGGCTGGTTTTTTAGGCGGCCCGGCACCTATTGCCAACTTCAATCCTATCCATGACATGCCCTGTGATGTCTACCTGAGTTTTTTTGCCAGTTTCATGCTGGGGACGCCGGAATATCCACTATCTGCCATCCCCTTTCAAGACATCATAAACTGTGCTGAACAAGGCATTTATCAGGCCACGCCAGCAAATGTGTTTGAATTTGAACAGATACGCACAGCGCACGAAATGATGGAAGCCTCCACTGCCAGGGGAAAGCTGGTAGTCAGGGTTGGCACATAAAAAAGATGGCGACACCAGCCTGCCACTGGCGGCTGGCTGGTTCGTCAAAACAACTTACCAGACAGCCATCCATTGAACAGGAAACCACAATTGTATCGATTAGTGGACTTATTCAAATGTCAGTTTTAAGTCTTGCCTGCAATTCCCCTGCCCGTTAGCATGTCTAGAAAATAATAATAAGTTTGCAAATATCAGAATGCCGCCAATGTACGCACAGTGCCTGGCATGACCCGATTTTTATAACTATCAGAGACAAAGGTAAAGCATGGAAAAGTTTTGGCTGCAATCCTATCCCCAAGGTGTGCCCGCAGAGATCGACTACACCCAATACACTTCATTGGTGCACTTGCTCGAAGAGTCTTTCCAGAAATATGCCGACCGCAAGGCTTATGTCTGCATGGACAAATACCTGAGCTATGCCGAAGTAGATGACTTGTCGAAAAAATTTGCTGCATGGTTGCAAAACAAGGGTCTGGAAAAAGGCGCACGTGTTGCCATCATGATGCCTAACATCCTGCAATACCCTGTCGTCATCGCCGCAGTCTTGCGCGCAGGCTATACCGCCGTTAACGTCAACCCCTTGTACACGCCGCGTGAACTTGAACATCAGTTGAATGATTCAGGCGCAGAAGCCATCATCATCCTGGAAAATTTCGCTACTACACTGCAACAGGTACTGAGCAAAACCAGGATCAAACATGTGGTAGTAACCAGTATGGGTGACCTGATGGGTGGCGTCAAAGGTATGGTCGTCAATTTCGCCGTACGCCATATCAAAAAAATGGTGCCGGAATTCTCATTGCCGAGCGCTATCAGTTTCAAGCAGGTATTGGCAGAAGGCTCCCGCCTGCAACTGCAAGCAGTAAAGCTCACCCATGACGACATCGCCTTCCTGCAATATACCGGTGGCACCACAGGCGTATCAAAGGGAGCAGTGCTGACACATCGTAATGTCACTGCCAATGTCTTGCAAAATGAAGCCTGGGCGCAACCTGCGTTGAACAAGGCGCCCAAGGTAGAAGCCATGACTATTGTCTGTGCCCTGCCCTTGTATCACATCTTTGCGCTGACCAGTTGCTACCTGATGGGCATGCGCCTGGGTGGCATGAATATCCTCATCCCTAATCCGCGCGACATCCCCGGCTTGATCAAGACCTTGTCACAACACCAGATCAGCATGCTGCCTGCCGTGAATACCCTGTACAACGGCTTGCTGAACAATCCCAGTTTTGCCCAGCTTGATTTTTCACTGCTCAAAGCCTGCAATGGTGGTGGCACAGCAGTACAACCTGCAGTTGCAGAACGCTGGAAGAAAGTCACAGGATGCCCCATCATAGAAGGTTACGGCATGTCAGAAACCTCGCCGGTGGCGACCTGCAACCCTGCAGATTCCGGTGATTTCAGCGGCACCATAGGTCTGCCCCTGCCATCGACAGAAATTGCCATACTCGATGACGACGGCAACCGTGTTCCCTTGGGCGAGTCAGGCGAAATTGCGATACGTGGCCCACAAGTCATGCTGGGTTACTGGAACCGTGCTGATGAAACAGCCAAGGTCATGACGGCTGACGGATTTTTCAAATCCGGCGACATCGGCATCATGGAAGCAAATGGTTTTATCCGCGTTGTAGACCGCAAGAAGGACATGATCCTGGTGTCCGGCTTCAATGTCTATCCGAATGAGATCGAAGGTGTCGTTTCCAGCCATCCCGGAGTGCTGGAATGCGCATGCGTAGGCGTACCAGATGACAATTCTGGCGAAGCCGTCAAATTATATGTCGTCAAAAAAGATGCGAAATTGACAGACGAAATATTGATGAGCTATTGCAAGGAACAATTGACTTCCTACAAGAAACCCAAGTACATAGAATTCCGTACCGAATTGCCTAAATCAAACGTAGGCAAGATTTTGCGCCGTGAATTAAGGGATGAAAAGAAAGAAGAGAAAAAAGCGGCTTGAACGCCAGGCTGATGTTGAGCTAACGTTGCGCTAAAAAACAAGGCCTGCATCGTCAGGCCTTGTTTTTTGGGATGTGCAAATCACTTAAAGGCTGTTGCGAAATTAATATAGCCAGGCGTAGCCGACGCAAACAGTACTTTAGTACGGTAAGAAGGTGCAACAACACCAGGTTAATTTCGCAACAGCCTCTTATTCTGACTTGAGCAAAGCCTGCCAGCGCACAGCCTGCTGCGACAAGCGCTTGCCACGGCCTATATATGACCAGGGATTGATGAAGCGTGTCATGTAACGCCATACCATCGCTACCGTATCGCCATCACGCCGCGGTATCACATGCAGGTGGACATGAGCGACATGCTGGTTCGCAGCCTTGCCATTATTGAGTAACACAGCTGTAGCATCACTCTCGCCACCAAGTCGCAATGCGGATGAAAAACGGCTGGCCATTGCGAACAGGTAAGCCACAGTCTCTTCCGGCAATTCTTCGATATGCTGCTGGTGCTGCTGGGGTATCACCAGCAGGTGCCCACGCGTCAATGGGAAAGCATCCAGAATAGCAATGCAGTGTTCATCACGGTACACGACAGATGCAGCACTACGCCCGTTGAGGATTTCGCAAAATATACATTCATGCTTGCCGGCCACATTATTCTCCACTTTGTATACATGAAAAACCCGTCACTCAGGACGGGTTCATCTCCTGTTGCTCCACACAGTATCACACGCCAGGAATGACTTTTTCCATTTGCTGGCCATCACTTTCTTTCGCCAGCTTTTGCAAGGCTGGATAATCGATCTTGCCATTCGAATTGAAAGGCATCTTGCGCAATTCAATCACGTCCTGTGGCAGCATGTAAGCAGGCAAATGCAGGGTACAGGCCTTGAGTATATCTCTTGATGATACGGTAAAGCCACAGCCATAGGCAAGCAAGCCCTGCACACTGCCATCTGCCGCCACAGGCCAGGGCACAACAGCAACCAGGTCAGAACCGCCAAGGCGACGGATCACGGCCTCAACCTCTTGCACCTCTACCCGGTAACCACGTATCTTGACCTGGTTATCGATGCGGCCGCAATACAGCAAGCCAACCTCAGCATCGACACAGGCCAGGTCACCGGTACGGTACCAACGCTGGGCCAGTTTGCCCTCGAAGTGCATGCTGAGGAAGCGCTGACGCGTCAGCTCCGCATTCTCCCAATAGCCTTGGGCCAGTTGTGAGCCGCCCAGATACAACTCACCAATTTCACCATCAGCAACAGGATTAAAGTGTTCGTCCAGCACCATGGTTTCTTGCCCCGGCAAAGGCTGGCCTATGGGCACGACAGGCAAGGCAGCGATACGCTGATTGCTGGCCTGATATGGATGCACCGTAAAGGCGATCGTCGCCTCGGTAGGTCCGTATAAATTTTCCATGATGGAATTGGGTGCAGCAGGTTGCCAGTCCTGCGCCAGGCTGGTGGGCAAGGCTTCACCACAAAACAGACTGTACTTCAGGCTGGGCAAGATGCCGGGGCGCAAGGCGTTATAACGCTTCAGGCATGCTGCCAGCGATGGCACCGAGAACCAGTGAGTCAATTCATGTTGCTGCACAAACTTAAGCGGCATCATCATGACGCGCGCAGGCACACTGTACAGGCAAGCGCCAGCACTCAGGCAGACGAAGATATCATGCACCGATAAATCAAAAGTAAAATCAAAGAACTGGGTGAAACGGTCACCTTGTCCTGGCTGATAGCGTCCTATGATACTGGAGACATAAGTACTGGCATTCTCATTCGTCACTGCCACGCCCTTGGGCAAACCCGTGCTGCCAGAGGTGAACAGGATATAGGCAACAGGATTGGCCTTGGCAGGCAGGGTAAGACTGACAGTATCAGCCTCAGCTATCTGGCGTTTCAAAATATAGGTATGCTGGCTGGCACTGGTTGCCCAGGCTGGCAATGCCTCAGTCTCTGGCATCAGCACGGTCAATGGCTCAGGGTAAGATTGCAGCAGCTCTCTGGCAGCATCCATGGAGCGTTCATCCACCACAATTGACGTCGATGAAGATAATTCAACCATGCGCAAATTACGCTGTACAGGGAATTTGGCATTCAGCGGCACATAGGCCATGCCGGCCAGCAAGCTGCCAAGCACAGAGGCATAGGCAGTAATGCTGCGGTCAACCAGCAAGGCACAGCGTTGACGGCTGCAATCTTTATTCTCGCGCGCCAGCGTGCGGGTAATCCGGGCGACACGCAACAGCAGTTCAGCATAGGTGTAGACTTGTTCGTCCACCCACAATGCATTGCTGTTAGGCTGGTTTTTTGCCGTATTGAAAAAACCGGCAATCAATAATTTTTGTTCTTTTTTCATAAAAAAGGTCTCCTCCTGGTCACGGCAATGACCATCATTTCGCTACCTCGATAACAGCAGGGCAATATCCGCAAACTTTCTTGGAGCGGACATTGCCGTTGACATCAATTCAGGCTAGGCACAACTTGCTCCTGATGCTGCGTCACAAATTGCCTGATCATGGTCGCCAGGTCTTCATCGTAAAAATGCGAGAAGTGATCGCCGTTTTCATCAAAGGACAATACCCCCTGTTTCAGGCCGGCGACCAGGAAGCGGCCAACATCGGCATGCGTGACCAGGTCCTTGCCACCGACATGCACGAGTACAGGATGTGGGATATCAGCAGTCCAGGCATCATCTCTTTCATTGAACAGGCCATTCATCATATTGGCGTAACGGAATAATGATTCCGGTGTGCGGAAAGGGACGCTGGTCATGTACAGCAAGAAAGGGTCGGTACTGGTCAGGATGGTAGAAATCATCTTGCGGTCTTCACCATCATCTGAGGTTGCATGGGCGCCATAAATGAGGTCGCAATACTTTTGGGCGAAACGATAATTGGCAGCAATCTTGGGGAAAAGTGTGCGTATATTTTTTTCAAAATCGGTGATCTTGATTTCATTCGAGGCTGGCAACGAGACGCCGCCATTCAGCAATACTGCCGATGAAATACGCTCAGGGAAAGCAGCCATGCTGCGCAGGCTAACCTGGGCACCACTGCTCCAGCCAGCGATAGCTGCCTTGGCAATGCCAAAGTGGTCGAGTATCGCCACCATGTCTTTGGCATGAGTCAGTGAATGACATTTCTCCAGATCAAATTCGTGGGTAATGGCTGGTACCCAGCGGCTTTCCCAGGTGATGACGTGGAATTGATCAGACAAGCGTTGGGCCAGCGGGAACATGAAATCAGATGGCATGCCGTAGGCATTTGCCAGCACCAGCGCTGGTTTGCTCTTGTCGCCCAGTGTCAGCACGCATAATTCCGTACCATCATCAGCTGTGACTTGCGTACGGTTGAAGGTCGTACCACTAGTTTGCTCGTCGAGCTCTTTGATAAAGGCTGTCAGGTAAGTGCCATAATCAGCCCAGCTCAGGCCCACATGTTTAGGCAGGCTACGGGCAAAGTTCTTGATGGTGCGGTAGTAGCCGCCATAAAACACGGTACGTTTGTCGAACAATTCTTCTATCGCCGTAGCAGGGGTATCACGCTCCGGCACGAAATTGATGCTTTTCATGCCAAGTGCAGTATCAATTTTCTCCAGCATGGTCTTGACATTGAGGTCGCTGGAATTGGTCAGGTGATACACCTTCTGATCACCAAAACCAATATTGCTCAGATAGATCATGTCGAACACGCATTGATCCACTGGCACCAGATTGCCTGCAGCAGCCAGATCACCGATGAGACGCAGAGGTGTCTGCAGTTTGCTCAGTGTTTCGCGCAGACGATACATTTCCTGCGTCAGGCCATAGATACCAAAGCGCGTGCCGCCGCTGCGGCGTGATGCCAGCGGCCCCATGATGATGGCGGGACGCAGGATGCGGTAATCCAGTCCGTTGGCATCACAGTATCTGGCGACTTCATGCTCGCCTTCATTTTTACTGCTCTCGTAAAAATTATTGTAGGCGATATCGACAGGATGCAGGCTCTCAGGTATTTCGCCAGCCACGCGGCCAGAGGTATAGGCAGTAGAGATATGCAGGTAATGCTGGCAATGCACGCGACGCGCCAGATCCATCACATTCTGTGTGCCATTGATATTGTGGTGATAAATTTCTTCCTTGTGGCGGTCTTCAAACTTCAGGCTGGCAGCACAATGCCAGAACTCGCTGATGCCCGCGCCAGTGAGTTTTTCCAGGTCAGTCTTGCTGATCGCGCACATGGTCTCGGTCATGTCGCCGAGTATGTATTCCAGCTTGCTGTCAATATCCGCTTTGGGGATGGGCTGGTTGTAGGCAGAAGCACATATGGCCAGCGCATCATACACGCGCTGTCTGGCGTGTTCCTGCGACTCTCCCCTGACCAGTACATAGATCTTGCCACTCTGGCGCAAACGCCAGAACAGGAAATTACTGCCGAGAAAACCGGTAGCACCGGTGAGAATAATATTCTTTGTCGTATTGCGATGACGGTTGGTCAGTTCCAGCAAATCGCCATAGCGATAATCAGTGAATTGATGTTCCATTGTTTTATTCCTTGTTTATGTTTTCTATTTATGTTTTCTATATCTGCAGCGGAATGGAGTGCCCTATTCCATATAATTCAATTGCACTCTGTCCAGGGTCCTGACCTTGTCAAGGACGGTGTCATCGACGACAACCTCCCTGCCACTGATTTCTTCTATGAGGAGTACGTATTCCACAAAACTCAGGGAATCGACGACATCGTTTTCTATGAGGTCAAGGTCGAAGGGAATATCGGACAGATATTTTTTCTTCGACAGCAACCACTGTTTAACTTCATTGATCTTGTCAAGACTGATAAGCTGGCTCAAGACTGGTCTCCTGTTTTAATAAATGGGTGTCGCCCAGCAAGGCCAGCACTTTTTTCAGCAACTCACGTGCATGAAAATCTTGCCGCGCCGGGTCTGCGAGCAGTGCACTGCGGATTGCCATGCCACTGCTAAAACCGGCATCACGGTACATGGCCGGGTTGTAGAGGGATTCGATGGTGACCTGCACATATTTGCGCAAGTGTTGCGAGACTTTCTCCAGCACTTCTGGCGCATAATCATTGCTGATGCCATCTGCCAACCTGGCCAGCAAGGCACGGCCAAAGGTGATGTGGCGCGACTCATCATTGCGGTGCGCCTCATTGATCTCGCGTACGAAAGGGTGCACGCGTTCATCAAGTGCAATCTTCAAATTGTAGTAATGGCCGACTTCTTCAAAAATGAAAATCTGTGCAAAGCGGACGAGTATTGTCAGTCTGGGGTCAAGCTTGAGTTCAGTCAGTTGTATTTTCTTGTTGCCATAAATCTTACCCCCATAGTTTTCGCAGAACTTGGCGAAGTACCACATATGCTGGTTTTCTTCGTCGATGAAGTGATGCAGGTAATCATTGGCTTCTTTCAGCATGGGGGTATGCAAGAGTTCTGCCACGCCTGCAATCAATTCCTGCTCGCCAGTCACATTCAGGCTGAAAAGGTTGATGCACTCCCATTTGCTGAGCAGTTTGCGTTGTGCCTCGCTGGCCTGCTCGTAATACGGTGTGCCATGGATGGTCAGCAATTCAGGGCTAACCCACCAGTCAGCCTCGCTGATATCATCCACCCAGTCAAAGCGGGTGAAGCTGAAGACATGCCTGTCACGGGACAATTGCACCAGCCTGGCGAGCCGGTCGGTGTACATACTTTGCGTGCTGCTCATCTTTCTTTGTCTCCATTGATGCAGATCAATACGTTAAAATTTAGTCTAGCTATTTTTAGATGTCGCTTTAACTACATTAATAAAAGTCCAACATCAGCGTCCATTCAATTCGATAGAATTTTTCATCTAAGTTTCTGGCACAAAATTTGATTTCCAGAAACTTTATCCGTGCACAAAAACTGCAGAAAACCTGTCTTTTCAGAGGTAAAAAGTCCATATAGCCAGGCCTGCTCCACAATATTTCTGTATTCACTGAGAGGGAGCCGGGCGCAAGCAGGCCAGTACTCAATTAGTGGCAAAAAAAGCACAATCGATCTTTTTTTTAAAGATCCAGGACAAATCAACATCAGCAGGATTTGCTTTAAATTAATGTTTTTAAAGCATTGTTCTCCAAGAGTGCGCTAGAATCAGCCATCACTATTTCTGGTACGGAAAATGCAGAATTTATCGATTCTCCAGGCTCATTTACCTGAGCCACACCAACGTTCAGACAATCAGGAAGACTACATACCGCAATTAGCAGCATGATGACTTCAGCCACCGATAGCACCCGCCAATTAGTTGAACGTATTTACCAGCAAGAGTCGCGTCGGGTCTTTGCGACTCTGGTGCATTTGCTAGGGGATTTTGATCTGGCTGAAGAAGCCCTGCATGAAGCCTTCAAGGCAGCACTGGAGCAATGGCCAGAAAAAGGCTTGCCTGAATATCCGCATACCTGGCTGGTGTCAGCAGGACGTTACAAGGCAATAGACAGCATACGCAGGCAAAAGCGCTTTGATCCGCTGGACCAACATACAGAAACCGTGGAAGCACTGGTGGATGAGACAGCACAGCCAGGCGAGCCTGTGCTTGAACCAATACTCATGGAAGATGACAGGCTGCGCCTGATCTTCACCTGCTGCCACCCTGCCCTGGCAGCCGATGCCCAGGTCGCCTTGACACTGCGTGAAGTCTGCGGTCTGACAACGGAAGAAATCGCGCATGCCTTCCTGACCCCGGCCCCCACTCTTGCGCAACGCATCGTGCGTGCCAAGGCAAAAATACGTGATGCCAGAATTCCCTATCAGGTACCAGAAAAAGAAGAGCTACCTGCACGCCTGCACAGTGTGCTGAGAGTCATTTATCTGGTCTTTAATGAGGGCTACTCAAGCTCTGCCGGTAATTCAGCTTTGCGTCTCGATCTGGCGACAGAAGCCATACGGCTGACACGCCTGCTACAAGAATTATTGCCCGAACCTGAAGTCAGCGGCTTGCTGGCCTTGATGCTATTACATGAATCACGCCGTCCTGCCCGTACTGATGGCCAGGGCGAATTGATCGCGCTTGAACAACAAGACCGGCAATTATGGATTCGTGCATTAATAGCCGAAGGGTCCGCCTTGGTGGAACAGGCTCTGCGCTCTGGCCGCTTTGCTGCCTATACCCTGCAGGCGACGATTTCTGCCGTCCATGCCGAAGCAGCTACCTATGCAGAGACCGACTGGCCGCAGATAGTTGGTCTGTATGACGCCTTGCTGCGCGTCGAAGCCAGCCCCATCATAGAACTGAACCGCGCCATCGCCATTGCCATGTGTACTGGCGGATTGAAGTCAGGCTTGCAACTGGTGGAAGCCTTGCTGGAAAAAGAGGAAATGCGTAACTACCATCTGGCCCATGCAGCCAGGGCGGACCTGTGCCGCCGCAATGGTGACCTGACGCAGGCAAAGCTATCCTATGAACAGGCGCTAAAACTTTGCAAACAGGAACCGGAAAAACGCTTTATTGAACGACGCTTGCAGGCATTAATAAATTAGTGAATCTCACTGACACCCACCACCTTTACCCAAAATAAGAAGTCTGCCCTACCTTCAGGAGATATATGGCAAAACTGCACCACGTCCTTCCCGCTTTGTTAATCAGTCTATTGCCTGCACTATGCATGGCTGAAGCGACATCAATTTCACCTGGCCTTGCCTGCAAGTCTGCAACACAAGCCATCGATGAAGAAGGTTTTGTTGAAATAGGTGGCATACCACAATGGGTCACCATCAAGGGTAAACATTGCAGTAACCCTGTCATCCTGATCGTACATGGCGGTCCCGGCAATACCATGAGCCCCTATGCCAGCGCCATTTACGGCGCCTGGGAAAAAGATTACACCCTGGTGCAATGGGACCAGCGTGGCGCAGGCAAAACCTTTGGCAAGAACAAACCCAGCGAAGATACGCCTTTGACAGTAGCGCAAATGGCTGATGATGGCGTCGCCCTGGCGGCTTACCTGACTCAGCATCTGGGCAAGAAAAAAATCATCCTGACAGGTAGTTCATGGGGCTCGATACTCGGTGTGCAAATGAGTTTATTGAAACCTGAATTATTTTATGCCTATATAGGTACTTCGCAAGTCGTCAGCTACAAGGCTAACCAGACTTCCAGCTACAACAAGGTATTGAGCCTGGCACAAGCTGCTGGCGATCAGGAGACGGTTGGCAAAGTAAGCGCACTTGGCCCGCCACCGTGGAGCAATCCACGCAATTTCGGCATCTTGCGCAAGGCAATACGTAAATATGAAGCACTGCGCACAGACCAGGCACCCGCAGCATGGTGGACACCAGAATCAGCATACGCCACGCAAGTCGCCCAGACTGACTACGAAGGTGGCGAAGACTATTCTTTCCTGAAATTTGTTGGCTACAAGGGCGACGGCATGTTCAGCAAAATCGAATTTGCTGAAAACGCTAGCAGATTTTCTATCCCGGTCTTTTTCGTCCAGGGTGCAGAAGATTTGCTGACCATGCCTGAAATTACCCGCCAGTATGTAGATAGCATTACTGCGCCGCAAAAAGAATATATTGTGGTTCCACGTGCCGGTCATGATCCAAATTTGCCGTTTATAGAGGCACAATTGAAACTGCTCAACGAGCGGGTGCGTTCTTTGAGTAAGTAATACTCATAGGCAATTTTATGCGCATCAAAAATATTTAAAAATATTTTTGTTTTAATGTCGATTTACTGTCCAGCCATTCGACTATCAGATGTGGAAATACTTTCACACGATAATCCAACACTTTTATAAAGGAAATAATCATGCCACATCCTGTCGCTTACCTGTCTTTCAATGGCAACTGCAAGGAAGCCATGTACTTTTATGAACAAGTTCTGGGCGGAAAAATCACCGTCATGATGAGTGGAGCCGATTCGCCCATGGCAGCAATGATACCGAAAGAATCTGCCCACAACATCCTGCATGCACGCCTGGAACTGCCGGACGGTGGCTTGCTCTACGCGGGTGACTGCCCACAGCAAATGCCCTATGAGGGCATCAAGGGCGTCTCTTTCACGCTGAATTACGATACAACGGAAGAAGCCGCCAAGATCTTTAACGCGCTCGCAGAAGGTGGCCAGATCACCATGCCGGTACAACCTGCATTCTGGGCAAAATCCTGGGGCATGCTGGTCGACAAATACGGCACGCCATGGATCATCAATGGCGAGCAGCTGCCACTGTAATCAGATCACCGTTAATCCATCCTTGCTGGAGCCGCTATGAAATACCTATGCCTGGTTTATCTCGACAATGAACACTGGAATGCCTGTCCAGACGAAAAATGCGCCATGTATGCACAAGGCTTGCTTGACAGTGGCCACATGCTGGCGGCCGAGCCTCTGCATCCTGTACACACGGCGACCACAGTCAGGGTAAGGAATGGGCAATTGTCGGTGACAGATGGCCCATTTGCCGAAACCAAGGAAATGCTGGCTGGCTTTTATCTCATCGATGCCAGGGATTTGAATGAAGCCATACAACTGGCTTCCAAAATCCCGCCAGCCCAGCATGGCAGCATAGAAGTACGCCCGGTGCGTACACTGGACTTGCCAGCCATGGCTACAGCAGCGACAACAAGTTAAAGGAGAACGAAATGCACAAGCAAATCTTTGTCAACCTGCCTGTCAAAGACCTGGCCCGCGCCAAGGAATTCTGGAGCAGCCTGGGTTATAGCTTTGATCCAAAATTCGCCAGTGACAATGCCGCCTGCATCATCTTTGGTGAAAGCATTCTGGTCATGTTGCTGGTGGAAGAACTCTTTGCCAGTTTCGCCCACAAACCCGTATGTGATGCGCACGAGCGGGTAGAAGTCTTGCATGCCCTTTCTTGCGATAACCGCGAGCATGTCGATACTCTCATCAAAAAAGCCAGGGCCGCCGGTGCCACCATACCTGACGAAGCAGAAGACCATGGCTTCATGTATGCACAGGGCTTCTATGATCTTGACGGTCATGGCTGGAATTGCTGCGCGTGGGCAACTGACGGTGCATGCACGCAGACGGCATGACTCGCTGAGCCTGCCCTTACTGTTACAACAAATTGAGGAAAACAAAATGCATAAGCAAATTTTTGTAAATCTGTCTGTTAAAGACCTGCCCCGCTCCAAGGAATTCTGGAGCAGCCTGGGCTATAGCTTTGAACCCAAGTTCACCAACGACAAAGCCGCCTGCATGATCATGGGAGAGAACCTGTTCGTCATGCTGCTGGTTGAAGAGTTTTTTGCAGGCTTTACCAACAAACCTATCAGCGATGCGCATGAGCGTACTGAAGTTTTGAATTGCCTGTCCTGCGACAGCCGCGAACAGGTTGATAGCCTGGTCGCCAAAGCCAGGGCTGCGGGTGCCACAGTGCCTAAAGAACCTATGGATCATGGTTTCATGTACGGACATGGTTTCCATGATGTCGATGGCCATGGCTGGGAATTAATGCACATGGTCGCTGAAGGTGAATGTCAATAAATCGGCCTACCTTGAACTGGAATTGCCAAACCGCCTGTTTTTCAGGCGGTTTTTTTATGGGCATCACACTTTCACTTCCATGCAATTCGTCACGGCAAAATCAGGCTTGGTCACACTGTCGGCCATCTGTTCATGGCGGCGCGGCATACTGATTCCGTACATCATCATGTCCCAATATAAAACTCTTCAAATTGTATGGAATCAGAAATGAAAATTTCCAATCTACCAGGTCGCTCGCACGACCTCCTTAGCAAGCTGATTAGCGTCCTGTCACCGTGGTATCGCCTGATAAATTACATCAGCAAACCTGTTCAATTCTTTCTCGGCCTGAGCTTATTGTTTGCTGGTGCTACACATGCAGCCATGCCAGATGCAGGATATGAAGTACAGCACGGCATCGTCTATCAACGTACAGATGATGAAGCGCTGACTGGTGATTTATATCGCCCCAAGGGAAATGACAAATATCCCGTGCTGATTGCCGTCCACGGTGGTGACTGGCGTTTTGCTGATGCCAGCCTGTATAAGCATTGGGGGCCGTATCTGGCGAAAAATGGCTATGCGGTATTTGCCGTCAATTATCGCCTGGTGAAAGATAAAACCAACCTCTATCCTGCCGCCGTGCATGACGTGCGCGCTGCGGTGCAATTCTTGCGGCAGCAAGCGGCGACTTACCAGCTTGATCCTGAGCGCATGGGCCTAATGGGTGATTCTGCAGGGGCGCAGCTAGCCACTATTGTCGCACTGGCTGGTGATCAGCAACCGTTCTCGGACGGCATGAATCCCACTACCAAGGTCAAGGTGTGTGTAGGTATTTATGGCAGTTATGATTTGACTGCGAAATGGGAACATTCGAATCGCTACTACCCTGACAATAATATTGCCCAA
Organism: Undibacterium sp. FW305-107; assembly: GCF_058788535.1. NCBI lineage: Bacteria > Pseudomonadati > Pseudomonadota > Betaproteobacteria > Burkholderiales > Oxalobacteraceae > Undibacterium > Undibacterium sp. FW305-107. The sequence goes on along the minus strand of NZ_JBYTAV010000010.1, from coordinate 162,733 downwards.
GGCTTTCTGGGTAGCAGTCTGATCGATAATAGAAAAATCTATTTTGAAGCATCACCACTGTCTTATGTGACACGCGAAAATAATCAAACGCAGTTTTTGTTGAGCTGGGGAGCGAAGGACAAGTTTGTTGATCCTGAAGGACAGTCGATGGCCTTCATGCATGCCTTGAATCAGGCGGGATTTTCAGTGAGTTCTGTTGTGTTAAAAAATGCGGGGCATTATTGGGCGTCTGAGCCTATCAAGGTACCGGGGACTGATTCTGGATATCTGGCGCCGCGTTTATTGCAGTTTTTGAAGGAGAAGCTGTAGGGGATTTATGCTACGTTTCTGTTATAAAGATGCCGTTATTTGGATTGCTTATGCAATAGTGTATTGCTCGACTTATAGCACTCTCAAAGTCGTCATTCCACCGGGCTGGCGCTCCAGCGTGCTTTTAGCTGGAATCCAGTGGCGTTCGTGGCATACTGTTCGCTACATTAATTTCAGATTCGAATTGTTTTGCTTATCTGATTTTCAAATACCTGCATACATTATTTACGATTGCAGGTAGGGGGTAGCCCGACAGCTACATACCTTTCTTGCGTCGCCAAGAAAGGTATGCCAAAGAAAGCGACCCAGGCGTCGTTGCCCCCTGAAGGGGGTTCCCGTTTGTGCAGTACAAAAATGGGAAATGCCCGAAACTCGCTACGCTCAAACACGGGCATTTCTTGATCCATTTTCTGTACTGCACAAACGGCGTCGACACATGGGAACTGCAAAAGTCAAAAACAACGTCAATACGACCTACATTCATATTTCTAAAGTTATTGACTCACTACAGTTCTGTAACATCATAGAAAAACCCGCCAATCAATATGGCGGGTCTTTTTACTTCTGCACTAATTCAACTCACTGAAACTTCTTAGCCACTTCCGCAATCCGTTTACCAAACAATTTCGCCGTTTCCAGATCACCTGGCAGCGGGCCTTCTTCTGGTGAAGAATCGGATGGGGATTGTGTCATCAGGCCGCTGAAGCTGGCGATGTAGTTGATGTCATTGCGTTGCGCGGCCTTGCTGTTAGCTGGCATCAGGCCTGTGCCTACCCAGATCATGGAGTGCTGTTGTGATAGCGTAAACAGATAATGCAGAGTAGATAATTTGTCGCCATTCATGGAGGCAGAATTGGTGAAACCCGCGGCGATCTTGTCTTTCCAGACCTGGCTATACCAGGGCTTGGAAGAAGCATCGGCGAATTTTTTGAATTGCCAGGACACTGATCCCATATAAGTTGGGGAACCAAAGACGATGGCATCAGCTGCGGCCAGGGTTTCCCATTGGGCGTCGGTGATATTGCCTTCGGCGTCAATCTTGATGAGTTCGGCATCAGCACCTGCAGCGGCGGCACCTGCGTGTACTGCTTCTGCGGCCTTGGTGGTGTGGCCATAACCTGAATGATAAATAATCGCGACTTTAGACATGTTTTACTCCAGTGTGGATGTTGAGTTTTTACGCAAAAAGACAAATCACTGACGCGTTTTGCATCAGTAATTTGCCTGTCTTTACAACTTAATGCGGCAGATCAAATACCAGTACTTCTGCCTGTTTGCCCTGCTCCAGCACGAGTTTTTCTTCGGCTGACATCATCACGGCATCACCCTCTTTGAGGGACATACCATTTACCTGCAATTCACCACGCGCTACGTGGACATAGGTCAGGCGATCCTTTGCCAGTGCTACTTCCTGCTTTTGTTCTGCATCAAACAAGCCGATTTGCAGACGTGCGTTCTGGCGGATCTTGATGGAGCCATCGGCACCATCGCCAGAAACTACCAAACGCAAGCGACCCTGTTTTTCTTCACGGCTGAATTCTTTCTCGCCGTACAAAGGTTCACCACCCAGTTGGTCTGGCTGTATCCAGATTTGCAGCAAACGTGTGTGCTCGTTATTGGCCGGATTGAATTCCGAATGACGCACACCAGTACCTGCACTCATATACTGCACATTACCTGGACGTATCGTACTGCCATTACCCATGCTGTCTTTGTGCGCAATCGCACCTTCGAGCACGTAAGTAATAATTTCCATGTTCTGGTGAGGATGCGTACCAAAACCCATCGCAGGAGCGATCCAGTCGTCATTAATCACACGCAGTGGGCCAAAACCCATATGCTGCGGATCGTAATATTCTGCAAATGAAAAGCTGTGATGTGATTTCAGCCAGCCGTGCTCGGCGTGGCCGCGTTCTTGTGATGGTCTGAGCGTAATCATATAAGTCCCTTTCAAATTTCCTGAAGAGTGTGTTCAGGCGATGTACACACTATATACATGCAAATTCTTTGACATAAGGGTAGAATTTCATACAACTCATTCAAATTATTTGAACAATCGTGAACCTGACCCTTGAAGCCCTGCAAATCCTCGATGCCATAGACCGCAAGGGCAGCTTTGCGGCGGCTGCAGCGGCCCTGGATAAAGTGCCCTCAGCCATCACTTACAGCATACGCAAGCTGGAAGAAGACCTGGATGTGCTGCTATATGACAGGCGTGGCCACAGGGCCAAGCTGACTATTGCCGGGGAAGAGTTATTGATGCAGGGCAGGCATTTGCTGAATGCCGCACAGGAGCTTGAAAACCGCGTGAAACGTGCCGCCAGCGGTTGGGAGGCAGAGCTACGCATCGTCATTGATGGCATCATACAATTCGACGATATCATCCCCTTGATCAAGGAATTTGAACAACAGGCGTGTGGCACGCGTATCCGTATCAGCCAGGAGATTTTGTCGGGTGTCTGGGAAACCATGGTATCTGGCCGCGCCGACCTTGCCATAGGCGCTGCCTATTACGGGCCGGATGCCATACGCATGCAGGGTGAATTTCAGACTCGTTTGCTGGGCAGTGTGGAATGGGTGTTTGCCGTAGCACCACAACACCCGCTGGCGCAGGCAGAAGAACCGCTGACTCCGGCTATTTTGCAGGCCCACAGGGCAATTGCCATTGGTGACACTGGCCTGACCCTGCCATCAATGACGGCAGGCTTGCTGAGCGGGCAAGATACCCTGACCGTGCCCACCATGCACGCCAAGCTGGCGGCACAACTGGCCGGCCTGGGTTGCGGGCACTTGCCACGTCGCCTTGCATTGCCACATTTGCGCAGCGGTGCGCTGATAGAAAAGAAGACCAGCGCCCACCGCCCGCCAGAAGATAATCGCCTGGTCTGGCGTAATGCCAACAAGGGCAAGGCCTTGTTGTGGTTTTTACAGAAGTTGCAAGACCCTGTCGTGCAACGCATGTTGATAGGTAACTGAAGAACATCCACGCCAACAAAACAGATGACGCAAAAATACATAGGACGTTTCGCCCCTTCGCCGACCGGCCCCTTGCATATGGGTTCGCTGGTGGCCGCCATGGCCAGCTATCTTGATGCCAAAGCCCATGACGGGCTATGGCTGCTGCGCATGGAAGACCTGGATTTTGACCGCAATGTCAAAGGCGCAGACCAGCATATCATCAACTCATTGGAACGCTCTGGCATGGTCTGGGATGGCGATATCAGTTGGCAAAGCAAGCGCCAGCATCTGTACGAAGCTGCCTTGAACCAGCTAGGTGACAATCTCTATCCCTGCGCATGCTCACGCAAGGAAATCGCTGATTCGCGCCTGCGCCTGGGTGAAACAGCCAGCCAGATTTATCCGGGCACTTGCCGTCACGGTCTGGCAGCGGGCAAAATTGCCCGTGCCTGGCGTTTGCGCGTGCCGGATCAAATCTATACCTTTGCAGACCGGCTGGCTGGCATGCAGCAACAAAACCTTGCGACCGAGGTCGGGGACTTTGTATTGAAGCGTGCCGATGGCTTTTGGGCTTATCAGTTGGCAGTAGTGGTCGACGATGCCGCACAAGGTATCACGCACGTGGTGCGCGGCGCAGATCTGATCGATTCAACTGCACGGCAAATCTATCTGCAAGAATTGCTGGGCTTGCCCACCCCTTCTTATTTGCATGTGCCAGTCGTCACCAATGCAGATGGTGAAAAGCTGTCGAAGCAAACTGGAGCCCTCGCATTTGATCGTGGTGATAATGATGTACTACGTGAAGCCTTGCTACCGGCTGCACAATTCCTGGGATTGACCTTACCATCAACAATCACCGATATTTCCGCTTTCTGGTCGTTGGCAATTCAGGCGTGGAAAGCGAAAATGGAGAGTGCAGATGCACAATAAAACAAGGGCTGCAATGCAGCCCTTGTTAGTGAAACCTGTCAGCATTTAATGTTAATGTTAGCTGGCGTCAGCTAATGTCAAATCAATGCTCAGGATGTTCCCTGCCGCGTCCGTGTCCATGGCGCCCGTGATCGTCATTACCCCTGTCATCTCTACGATAGTCATTACGGCGATTATCGTCACGTCGATAAGCATCATGCCTGTAATCGTGGTCACGGTAATAACCATCGCGATAACGCGGCACTACCTGAGTGTTGTACCAGTTTTCCTGGACAAAATACACCGGACGACCGCAGGCATTGTAGCGATAGCAATGCTTTTCCCATTTATTTCTATGGCCTGGCGGCACCACCAGATACAAGGGAGGTTCAACTACCCTCACTCTTTCTACGATGCGTGGCTCACGATAAATCACCTGAGGTTGAGGGAAATTACCAACGTCAACACGACCATAAAATCCCGGTTGCCCAAATTGCAAAGAGACACCCACATCTTGTGCCTGAGTCTGTGCGGTCATGAAGAGTGATGCACAGGCTGCGGTCGCCAGCAATACTCTTTTACATGTCATGTTTATCATTGCGTACTCCATTTCCATTACGTTAACCAAAGAAGCAATACAGCGCTTACAGTACTATAACGTTCGTAAAGCATATCTGTTGACTTCCCAGTTCAATTTACTTCTGCATGTCCTTTCGGGTCTGTACGTTAGCCAACACAGCCAGGCATGGCGAGCCTAATGTAAAACTGATGTAAACATATCTTGCGGCAACTTATTTAACCGGGAAATCCGCTGCCCACTGCATTGCTTTTTGATCAAGGAAAGCACGGCGCTCAGCTGATACTTTAGTCGTCAATTGTGCCAAGGTAGTCCTGTGCGATGCACAGGCATACTGTGCATCCCGTTTGCCGAATTTGCGCTTGAGTACACATTCGAGCTGATTGGCACCAGCCACATCTTCATAGGCAGTTTCCAGTGCTTCTGGCAAGACCGTTTGATAACGCAACACCAGTTGTGCCGATATACCTCGATAGGCAGGGTCATTCGCACCGGCCTGATGGCTATATTTGACAGCATCTTTCAATGCCGCATAGGCATCTGCATTTTTTTTGATATTTGGTATGCCAGGATTGGACGTGGTTTCGCTGCTGCCGTCACCACTTGTCATCGTCACTGACCATCCTGATTTTTCAGTGATTTTTTCTTCGAGACAGGCCAGGCGATTACTTGCTTCTGCGGCGACGTAGGTTTGTGCTTCAACATTGCCATCGGCAGCCAGTTTGCGATTTTTTGCCAGCCAGTCCTTGAAATCTGCACGCAGGGGTTTTGCAGTAATCAAATCACAGTCATCCAGGCTGATTTTTGCCGCTTGTGAGCTTGCACAAGCAAGTGTCAGGCAAATCAGAATTGTGGCGTGGGAGATGCGTGGAGAAAGTTTCATAAGTATTTTATTGTGTTCAATTCGAAAAGATAATCAACCGATTAAAAGTTCGCAGATGCTGCCATGGCGAAAACAACATGGGAAATGATTTTACAAATTAACACTTTTGTCTTATTCAAAAGCCAGTAAAACAACAATCTTCATTTTCTGTTATCAAAGCAAGATCGAAGCTTGTTTTAGCTACACGATTTCAACAATCCTTGACATTTTTCTGCTTCCTTTTGAATCGAAAAATTCATACTCTGAATTTGTAATTTTCTGTTTCCAAAACTTGAGGGCAAACCCGTTGAAAAACGGCGACGCAAAGCCACCGGCCTACAGCGCATATGCGCCATGGCAGCGGGGTTGCCGGTAATGTTATTGCTAAAGCATTTGATCGCCTGGGCATTTCATTTACTGCCGAATCACCGCCCTCTGCTGATATCGGAGTGCATACGTGATCATCAAAAAAAGAATATTTTTCAGGTTGCTCAGGCCACTTAAGTTACTTACATGGCTGAGTCTACTTTTCACGGCAAGTCTTCTTACAGCTTGTGGTGGCGATAGCCCCCAGATCAGCAATGCTGCCATTACCTTACCGCCAGCAGAGGTCGCTACAGGCACGACCACATTGGAAATCGCCGTACCCGTACTCCCGCCAGACGTGGCGATTCAACACACCCAGCCCACATTTCACCTCGCACCAGTCCTGCTTGATGCGCCTGCCGATATTGATGTCATGGATGGCAGCAGATCAGCCCGCGTGCCTGCTGCAATGCAAGCCATACCGCGCGAATGGCAAGGCGTGCGTGGTCGTGGGTTGACAGTATCCGCAATACGCTCATTGCCTCGCCCGCAGTTGGCACCACCACCCATTGCGGCGGGCCAGATTGATGTGTTGCCATCAGCTGGTACTGGCGTGGTATCCACTTATACTCCGGCACAAATACGTGCCGCGTATGGTTTGCCAGCACTGCCCGCAAGCATGAGCAACTTGACGGCGGCACAAGCTGCCCTGCTGGGCGCGGGTCAGACAATTTATATCGTCAATGCAAAGCATGACCCCAACATCGTGGCAGAACTGAATGCCTTCAATCAAAAATTTGGCCTGCCTGCATGCGCTGTAAAAAATATCGCTTCAGGTACCGTCTTACCTTTATCTGCAGCATCTGCCACAAGCTGTGAATTTTCTGTGGTGTATAGCACCAGTGCTGGCAGCATGAACAGTACTGCACCGGCCTATGATTCTGGCTGGGCGACAGAAATTGCACTCGATGTGCAGTGGGCACATGCGACCGCACCGCTGGCCCGTATTATCCTGATCGAAGCGGCAGATTCTTCCATGAGCAACATGGTGGGCGGCATCAGGCTGGCGAATGCCATGGGGCCAGGTGTGGTATCGATGAGTTTTGGTGCTGCTGAAGGTAGCTGGACTGCAGGCGTGGAAAATACATTCACCACTGCAAAAATGACTTATCTCGCAGCGTCCGGCGACAATGGTCCGGCGGTTGAATGGCCTGCAGTATCACCCAATGTGGTGGCTGTAGGCGGGACCAGCCTGAGTTATTCAGGCGGCAGCAGAACTGAAGTTGCCTGGTCAAATACCGGTGGTGGCGTCAGCGCTTATACAGCCACCCCCGCCTATCAAAATACGACAGTGCCAGGCATGGGCGCCCCTGCACGCCGGACAGTGGCCGATGTATCCATGAATTCTGATCCGAATACTGGTCAATATGTAGCGATCATGACACCCGGCAGCAGCACAGTGAGCTGGGTCAGTGCCGGTGGTACCAGCCTGGCCACGCCGCAATGGGCAGGCATCATCGCTGTTGCCAATGCGACGCTGGTACAAGCAGGCAAAGCTGTGTTGGGTGCACCACATGCCATGCTGTACAACAAAATCGCCACCGTACCTGGCAGCTACGCCAGTGTATTTGCCGATGTAGTCAAAGGCAGCAATGGCAGTTGTACCAGTTGCACAGCCAAGTCCGGGCATGATCAGTTGACTGGCTTGGGTACGCCGAATGTCAGTAATTTTCTCAGCATACTCAGCGGTACCATCAGTGGCACAATCGTCACGCCAGCACCAACCGTGACCTCTGCAAGCATCAGTGGCCAGACTGGTACTGCACTGAGCTTTACCGTGTCAGCAACGGCAAGCAATGCATTGTCTTACAGCCTGAGCGGCAATCCATCAGGCATGGCTATCAGCAGCGCGGGTACAGTCACCTGGGCCGCACCTGTTGCGGGCACATATATCGTGATTGTGACTGCGCTGGATGCAGCAACAGGCCAGAGTGGCAAGGGTACATATACTGTGACGATTACAGCACCTGTGCCGCCTGTAGTCACTGCCAACACGATCAATGGCATAGCCGGCAGCCCCTTGTCGTTCAATGTAAATGCCAGTTCAGCCAATGCAGTGATTTACAGCCTTAGTGGTGCGCCATCCGGCATGAGCATCAGCCAGGCTGGTACTGTCACCTGGGCCAGCCCACTGGTCGGCAAGTATATCGTCACAGTCATCGTCAAAGACAGCAAGACTGGCTTGAGCAACCAGGCGATATTCAACATCAGCATCGCAGCATCTGGCCTGAGTATCAATGCTCCTGCCATGACGGGTGTGGCAGGCAAGGCCTTGACGGGCACCATCAGTATCACAGCGCCTGGCGCAACTTCGCTATCTATTTCGATTAGCGGTGCGCCGCTGGGATTAAACTTCAGCATGAGTGGCACGAATATCATCGCAAGCTGGAGTAATCCTGTGAAAGGCAGCTATACACTGAAAATCACAGCCACTGACAATACCGGCAGGACGGCAACTGTGAATATGCCAGTGACAGTAACGGCGAAATAAGAAAGCCAATGCAAGAATGGGGGAATCAGGCTTACTGATACTACCCATTCTTGCTTGCGAAACTTAATGTCCGCTATGACCTTGCGGCTTGCGCACCTGCACTTCAACTTCCGGCACAGCACGCGCGCCATGCCCCATCCCGGCATGTGGATCGGCAGGCGGGCGCGGTGCATCTGCCACCGGCCCGGTATATTCATACGCCACCGTGCCTTTGGGATGCCGGAACCAGCCGGGGTCTTTATAATCACCCGGTTTCTGGTCCTTGCGCACTTTGACGACGCTGAACATGCCGCCCATTTCCAGCCCGCCAAATGGCCCCTCGCCTGTCATCATGGGGATGGTGTTGTCGGGTAGCGGCATTTCCATCGTCCCCATATCTGCCATGCCCTTGTCACCCATGGTCATATAAGCGGGAATGAGTTTGTTGATCTTGTCAGCCACGTCTTTATGATCAACACCTATCATCGACGGCACACTATGGCCCATGGCATTCATGGTGTGATGGCTCTTGTGGCAATGGAAGGACCAGTCACCTTCTTCATCGGCGACAAATTCCATCTGCCGCATCTGGCCCACGGCGATGTCCGTCGTCACCTCAGGCCACCGTGCGGTTCTGGGCACAGGGCCACCGTCGGTACCAGTCACGGTAAATTCATGGCCATGAATGTGGATGGGGTGGTTGGTCATCGTCAGGTTACCGACGCGTATCCTGACCCTGTCGTTCTTGCGCACATTCAGGCTATCGATGCCGGGGAAGATACGGCTATTCCATGACCATAAATTAAAGTCTGTCATGGTCATGATGTTAGGCTTGAAGGCACCTGGCTCTATGTCATAAGCACTGAGCAGGAAAATAAAATCACGGTCAACTTCATCAATCTGCGGATGTTTATTTTTTGGATGGGTAATCCAGGAACCCATCATGCCCATCGCCATTTGCGTCATTTCATCGGCATGCGGGTGATACATGAAGGTGCCGGGGCGGCGTGCCACAAATTCGTAGACAAAGGTCTTGCCCGGCTGTATCGATGGCTGGGTCAGGCCGGATACACCATCCATGCCATTTGGCAGGCGCTGGCCGTGCCAGTGCACGCTGGTGTGCTCCGGCAAACGGTTGGTGACAAAAATGCGTACGCGGTCCCCCTCCACCACTTCTATTGTCGGGCCGGGGCTTTGACCGTTATAACCCCACAGATGCGCCTTCATGCCGGGTGCCATTTCACGCACCACGGGTTCGGCCACGAGGTGGAATTCCTTGACGCCATTATTCATGCGCCATGGCAGGGTCCAGCCATTCAGGGTTACTACCGGATTATACGGACGGCCATTTTTTGGCTGCAGGGGCGGCATGGTATCCGGGCTGGTTTGTGTGACTGCTTCTGGCAAGGCCGCCAATGCCACTTTACTGACCGTACTTGCTGCCAGTGCCCCACCTGCGATGCTCGCCAATTTAAAAAAATCTCTTCTTGTACTCATGATATTTCCTTCGCAGATCTTGTGATCAATGCGCTGCTTCTGCCGTGGCAGTTGATTTGACGGGATTCAGACTACTTGCAGACGGACGCCCCAGCAATTCGGCCTGCAAGGCAGCGTCAGCCAGCCAGAATTGTTGTTCTGCATTGATGGCTGCCAGCACGCTATTGATTTGTTCGCGGCTATCGGCCAGCAATTCAAACACGCTGATGAACATGCCGTTGTAGCGCAACTGGTTTTCAGCAGAAATGCGTTTGCGTAGCGGCAGTATCTCATCACGATATTGCCGGGCGATATCGTACATGTTGCGATAGGCTGAATAGCTGACGCGCAGATGCGAACCTGCATTATTGACCGTAGCCTGCAGGCGATAACTGGCGGCCAGGGTATTCGCATTCATGGTTGTTCTCTGCGCATCGCCCCAGTCAAATAGTGGCAACCTCAGGTTCACCTCAAAGCCGCGTTTAATCTCGCTATGCCCCGCCGCATCAAAATTGGTGTCGCGCCGTACGCCCAATTCAATATCTGCAAAGCTGCTGACCACACCCAAGCCCTGGCGTGTTGCGGCGGCATCGAGTTCCTGTTTTGCCAGTTGTATGTCAAGACGGTTTTTTGTCGCTTGCGGGCCCAGGATTTCTGCTGCCAACGGAGTAGCGGGTAAATCCGGCAGACGCTCAGGTAACTTAAGTGCTTTTTCCTGTTCATCATTCAGCCCCAGTAAGCGCACCAGTTCTTCGCGAGAGGCGAGACTCGCATGGCGGGCGAAGCTGAGCTGCGCCGCTGCATCGGCCTTGAAAGCTTGCTGGCGTGCTGCCTGCAAGGTATTGAAATTACCGCCCTTGAGCATGCGCTCTGCCAGTATGGCACTGGCATCGGCAGCCTCACCGACTTGTCTGGCATATTCCAGACTCTGTTGTGCCGCGACTGCCTTGACCCATGCCACGCGCACCTGGTTGATACTGTCGATGACATCCAGACTGAGCTGCGTCTGTGCTTGCGCCAGACCATGCTGCGCCATGCTTTGCCTTTGTGGCAGGCTTAGCAAGTCCAGCAGGCCGAAGCTCAACAAGCGTCCAATTTCCAACTCACCGGACTGACGATTGCGTTCAAACGTAAAGAGTGGATTGGCAATACGGCCACTCTGCGCCATATTGGCTCCCGTTGCCTGATGTTGCGCCAGCATGGCCTGCAGTGATGGGCTATTCAGCAAGGCAATTTGCATGGCAGCATCTTGCGTCAAGGGTTCTGATAACAAGACAGCAGCCCTGGCCTGCATGTCTTTCTGCTGTTCGGGCTTGGCGGCCAGGGCCAGTTTCCCTTGGGTGTAAGCGGGATATTGTTGATTGAGTTTTTGCGTACTTTGGTCAATATCAAAACTGGCACAGCCAGTCATCACCAGCAATGCCGGTAACAGATATCGGTAATGAATGTGCGACATGAAGTCCTCGCGGTAAGAAGTGTGTTTCTGCAAAATTGGGAATGCGTGCAACTGCTATAGGTTGGGTTACCTCGTAGCTTGGGCCGGGCCTCGCTAGGCTACTCTTGTAGGTTGAGCTACGTTTTACCAGCCCAACACTCAGCCTCAACAAACGTATACGTTATTTAAATGCCCAGTGTTGGGCTGATAAAGCGGAGCCCAACCTACGAGATAACCCAAGCTACGAACCCAAGCTAATTATTCAGGCAAACACAGCTTTAGGAGGACGTTCCAGCATGCGCGCAGGCACAGATGCGGGTAACAGGACAGGCAGTACCTGGGCATCATCATGCACAGGAACAAATGTAGAAATCTGGATAGCAGGCATCAGGGCGATGCCCATACAACAGGGGGAAGAAGACTTGCAATGATCGCCTACCTTGCCTTTTACAGCATGGGTGATATCGTCACCGTTAGCCTTGGCAACTGGCTGACAATGTTCATTGTCGCTGGCAACAGCAATACCAGCCTGGACAGGCATATCCATGGCGCAGCCCAATTTACTGGCGACAGCAAAGCCCTGCAGGGGCAGCAGTACCAGTAACAGGCAAGCAATCAATAAACGCCAGGATTTTTTCATGTGCCGAAGTTATCACAATTCGGACTTTTCAACAAACGACCAGATCAAAACAAGATCAACCCAGCATTAAATTCAGTGCCAGCATCAGCATCACAATACCGACCAGACTATCCAGCACCCGCCATGCGATGGGCTTGGCAAACCAGGGGGCGAGCAGGCGGGCACCAAAGCCGAGGGTGGCAAACCAGATCGTGGCATTCAAGATGGCACCCACGGCAAACCAGTATTTGCCATTGCCTGGCTGCTGCCCTCCTATGGCACCCAACAGCACTACAGTATCCAGATAGGTGTGGGGATTGAGCAAAGTCGCTCCCAGCACTGCCAGTACGGCCTTGCCCGCCGTCAGACTCAACTCTCCAGCCTCAGTCACCAGACTTTGCTGACTAGCCGCATTCCGCAAAGACCGCACGCCATACCAGATCAGAAATGCTGCCCCGCCCCAGCGAGCTATCGTCAGCAAGACTGGCTGGCTATTGATCATGCCCCCTATACCCGCGACACCAGCCAGTATCAGCAGCATTTCACACACGATACAGATCATTACTGTCAAAGCCACGTGCTGCCTGCGCAAGCCCATGCGCAGGACATGCGCATTTTGCGAACCGATGGCCATGATCAAACCTGCACTCATGCCCATGCCCTTGAGTATAAAAGCCAACATCATCTGTCTCCCCGTTTGTCGATACAGGGATTCTGGCGACAAAAGAGATTAATATGAAGTATATTTAAAATATTTAAAATTTCATTAAAATTTCTTAATTCATAAATTTAGTTCTTTTAAAATTCTCTGCAGATCGATGATTAAAAATCATTCCTTCCTCTGTGTTGAGAGGTCTTTGGCCCAAATCACCAGTACCGTTGAATAAAACATGCAATCAAGACTAGACAGCCGCCAATGTGAAGCCTTCCTCAGTGTCATTGACCATGGCAGCCTGGAACAGGCAGCCCAGTCCCTGAACCTGACCAGCTCTGCCATTTCCCAGCGCATCAAGGCACTGGAAATGGAACTGGGCAATACCTTGCTGGTACGCAGCCGCCCCTGCCGTGCCACGGCAGCAGGGCAAAAACTGGTGCAACACTTGCGCCGGGTCGCCGAGCTTGAACAGGATTTGCAAAGTGAATTTGCGGGTCAGCAAAGTGCCGCCATCAGCATTGCCCTGGGTGTCAATGCCGATAGTCTCGATAGCTGGCTGCTGCCCGCCCTGGCAGAATTTTTGATTGCTGAAAATATCTTGCTTGAAGTGTTGATCGATGACCAGGATCACACCCATGATTTACTGGAAAGCGGCATGGTCCTCGGCTGCCTTTCTGCCGAGAAAAATGCCATGCGGGGTTGCCAGGCGGTGTCGCTGGGGTTCATGCGTTACCATCCGGTTGCCAGCAAAGAATACTGCCAGAGCTGGTTCCCGCAAGGCATGACGCGCGAGGCAGCCAGGCTGGCACCGGTACTGACCTTCAATCGCAAGGACAAATTGCAAGCACAGATTTTGCTCGAACATTTTGGACTGCAGGAACATGCTTACCCCACCCACTATGTACCGGCAACGACGCCGTATAACCAGTCGATTTTACTGGGACTGGGCTGGGGCGTAATTCCTGATGTCATGCTGGAAAATCTGGATCAGGACAAACTGGTCAGGCTGATGCCGCACCACCCTGTGGATGTGGCCCTGTATTGGCATCACTGGAAAGTACAAACACCACGGCTGGCACGTCTGACGAATACCCTGGTCAGGCAAGCCCGGGGCAGTCTGCGGCAAATCAAGGGGCAAGGTGAATAACTGGCGCGGCCTTGGGGTATACCTGGTTGCGGCCCTGGGACTTGGCTTTGTACAACCATTCATCAGCGCGCTGCACCATGCTTTCCATACTGTCTGCGGCTTGTAGTTGTGCCACACCAAAACTGGCAGTAATGTGCAATATACGGCCATCTGGCAGGCGAATGACAAGATCATGTTCCACTTTATGGCGTATTCTTTCTGCCACTTCCAGTGCCGCGATCAGGCTGGTCTCTGGCAAGACCATGATAAATTCTTCTCCACCGTAACGGACTATCCAGTCTACGTCTGCCCGCAACTCATCCAACAGGCATTGGGTAAAGGCGATGAGTACATTGTCACCTACCGCATGACCATATTCATCATTGATTTTCTTGAAGAAATCAATGTCACAAAACACCAGTGCCAAATGACGTTGATAACGAATGGCTCTTTGTATTTCTGCTGGCATGCGTTCATTGAACAGCAAGCGGTTATAGCAATTGGTCAGGCCATCGGTAATCGACAATTGCTTCAGCGTTTTCATGGCAGCTTCTAGCTGGCTGGTCCTTTCTGCTACCAGGGCATCCTGATTGGCAATATGCTTTTGCAGACTATCCTGCATGGTACGGAAACCGTCAACGACCAGGTCAATTTCGTTATAACCGTTTTCCGGTTTGCGTTTTAATTCCAGCTTGGTGGCCAGTTGATTGGCTTGCAAGTTTTTGACGAAATCGGCCAGTTGACGCATGGGTTTTTCCAGATCGCGCCGCAATATCGCCACCACTGCTACAAAGATAAAAATCGACACGATAATGACTTCAATAATGACGATAATAAAGCTGCGCAGCAATTCCTTGCGCAGACTGGTTTTATCAACCACGAACTCTACTGTGCCAACAGACTTGCTGGCATCTGCGGGTGCTGGTATGTCAAATTTCATATGCTGGCCATTGGCAAGGCCATTGACATCGCCGCCGATAAACTGTTGCCCGGTACTGGCCTTGATAGAGACATAAGAAATCGTTTTATTTTTCAGGATTAATGCAATCTGCTTTTGTATGGTTTGCGGCTCTATATCCCAGATAGCGACCGACAACAAAGGAAGATGGGCATGGGCCACATCATTCACAGTCATATTGAAGTTTTCTTCTATTGCCCGGTAGTTGAGCCAGGCTTGCAAACTGCTGATACACACCACGCACAGGATGACCCATTTGAAGACACGGCGTATCAACAAATTGGCGATCGGTTGCAAGGCTTGATTGCTCATTTACGTGGATCTGACTCGGTCAATAATTTGCGGAAACTGAAATCATATTTTTTGATGGCAGGATTAAGGAATTTGCTGAACTTTTTAAAATCCACTTTATCAAAATTCTGCGCCCCGAATAATTGCTGGAAACGTCTGGCTTCTTCTGGTGTGAATAAAATGAACATGGACCTGTTTTGCTCCAGACCTTCATCCGCAAAGTCCTTGCCATGGTGATAGTCATACAGCATCACCAGACCAAACGCACCAGTAATGAAATGACCACCAGCCAGGGCCGTGAGGCTGCCAGACTCCAGTGCAGTAAAAGCTTCAGCCGAAGTATTGATGGCACTGAAATGTGCGTCGCGCCCAGGCTTGCCACCACGAACGCGCCAGCTTTCCATTGCACCAAAGCTCATTAAATCATTCCCGGCCCAGATCAGCCTGGTCTGGGGATAGCGTTGATACAGCCAGACGCTCTGCTCTTGCGCCTTGGCACGATTCCAGTCGCCATACACAACCTGGTCCAATACCACATTCGCTTCTGCTACTGCTTTGCGCATGCCTTCATTACGCTTATACGAGGTGGCGGTAGACCTGTCTCCGGCAATCGCCAACATATGCAATTTGCCATCGGAGCTGAACATTTTTTCGGCCTTGCCACGCTGTATCAGCGCACGCGCAGTCAGGTAACCGGCATCTTCGGCCTGCGGTTCCAGCACACCCAGCCAGCCTTTGTACAATTGACGTGGCAAGCCGGTTTTTTCTCTGTCACCGGCATCATTGATACCACTATAGGCGAAAAAAGTCTTGATACCTGCTGCATCCAGTATGCGTAAGGCTTCGGCGCCAACAGCATAATCATTCGACAAGATTACATAATCAGGCCGCTTGTTCGCAGGGCGTGCCGCGATTTGTCTGGCGTATTCCAGCGTCTTTAAATGATCACGCTCAGAATAAATCACTTCCAGATGTATGCCCAGGCTGCGGGCAGCAGCCGTCATACCGTTGCTGGCTGTGACCCAATAAATTTCATCCGATTTTCCCGGATTAAGGAAGGTGACTGTCATAGCCAGGGCCACGCAAGGCATGAACAACATCATGCTGGCCAACAGGCTTAAACCCAAACGATATATCCACATCCTTGCCTCCGCGCATCAGGTCTTGCAATCATGCGACAGCAATAAATGCAGACCGGACAAGTGCCTGTCTTAAATTCACGCATCAGTACGGTGAATTGACAGTTTTTTACTCAGACTCTATTTTCGCGGTTTTCAGATGTGAAAAGTTGCTCATTCACAAAAACTCACATTTATGTGAATGAGCCTGGATGTGTCATGGAGATAAATACTGCTTTGGAGGCTACTTATTTCAACAGCGCTTTTTCTCGTCTGATATTCACCAGTGCCTGGCTGGTGTACAGATCAGCGAACCAGGCATCGGCAAACAACTTGCCCGCTTCCGCCTGTGCCTCGAAATGGCTCAATACCCGCGCCCTGCCCGTCTGATAAGTGGCGTCATCGACATGACTGTATTCAAGCCTTACTGCCGCTGCATAGGCATCATAGGTATCTGCTGCCTGGCCCAGTATCGCCAGATCAACGCCCAACATGCCGTCCTTCAGTGGATGATTCAGGTTTGCACTCTGGAAGTGATCCGTCACCCGTATCAGGTCGGCTACTTCCTGTGCATGCTGTGAACCCAGGCTCGCATCCAGCCACAATCTGGCACTTTGCTCTTCATTCGACAAACCGGCATGCTCACCACCATAGACCGCATCATGGAACCAGAAAGCTTTTTTCAATATCGCCACATCCGACTTGCTGGCGCCGGTATTGCTCGCCCATGCAGAGATTTCACTCAGGCCATGCACCAGATGATCAAGATTATGATAAGTCCGGCGCGCGCCACCGTAGGCGTCATCCCCCGTCAGGTAGTCAAACCAGTGGTCCAGCTTGGCGCTGTCGACATCAGCCTCTGCTTCCCAGAGTTTTTGCCAGTCAGTGCGCAGCCAGCTTTTAATCCAGGCAATGTAGGCTGGCATGGGCATGAATTTTTTTACCGTCCAGTGCCAGCCCACCGGTCCTTGCAAGGCACGCACGAAACTGGAGCTGACAGAGCCCAAATCACGTGGTGGCATGACAAAGATCGTCTTTGCTCCATCAAGTACATCAACATTGGTTTGCTGTATCAGGTTTTCATAATCGAAGTCTGATGTATTGCGTATGCCACGCACCAGATACTCTATGCCGTGGCGCTTGGCAGCTCGGGCAGTGTAATCGCCCTTGACGATGACGACGCTGACATTGCGCCAGCCACATTCGGCCACGCTGCGCTCAATAATGTCTTTGCGTTCAGGAGCAGAAAACTGCGGCTTCTTGCCCGGGTTTTCAGAAATGAAGACCACGACTTCATCAGCCAATGCCCTGGCCTCCTGTATCACCCACAGATGGCCATTGGTGATGGGATCAAGGGTGCCAGAGAATGCGATTTTTTTCATTGTGTACCCCAATGTTCCATATAAATAAGATGCTGCTGCAAGACTTCCTGTTCCAGCTCTGCGATGCTGCCCCGATTGATTATCTTGACGATCAGATCATGGGCTCGTCTCCGCAGAGCATATTCCTGTGCCTGCATCTGAAAAATCTGCCGTATCTCCGCTTCCGTCCATTCAGGATTACGATGACGCAGGCGCTGCAGGCGTGTTTCCTCATCCGCCTGCATTAGCAAGACGCTATCGTACACGAAGCCATCAACTTCATCAGGCAGCAATGCTGATTCCCAAATGACATACGCTGTAGTTTGCTGCATGGTCCACTGCCACATGGCCTGTAATACATAGGGTTGCAGCAATTTACGCAAGCAGCGATTTGCATCAATATCATTGATCAGTACTGTACGTAAAATGCCACGTCGTAAGCGACCAGCATCCGTCAGCAACCTGGGCAATACCAAAGCTATTTCTGCCATTGCCGGATGCTGGCTGTCCTGGTGTAT
This sequence comes from Undibacterium sp. FW305-107, assembly GCF_058788535.1. NCBI lineage: Bacteria > Pseudomonadati > Pseudomonadota > Betaproteobacteria > Burkholderiales > Oxalobacteraceae > Undibacterium > Undibacterium sp. FW305-107. Next base: position 144,725 of record NZ_JBYTAV010000010.1, on the reverse strand, counting down.
CTTGCGTGCCACCATATCTGCATCAATAACCGGCACACCCAGCTTGAGAAAACCAGCCGCAGCACTAGATTTGCCGCAACCCATGCCCCCAGTCATCAACACCACGCGGGAACGCCTGACCATGTCAGGAACAGGAATAGAAGCGGAGATCAAAACAGTACTCATGGCAAGTTTTAATATTGGACAATCAACCAATATTGAAAGCTTAATACATCAACACTCAAATCACAAGCTTATTTTGGTTATTCAACCAAAATAATAAACCCATCAAACTACTGAAGGCCAGCATAGCTGATTCCATTTTTCCAAACCGACACTGTCATACCGTTGAAATATTTTAAATATATTTTCATACAGTATTAAGCACTGATTAAGCGCTAAACTTAAATGGAAAAGGATAAGCAATGATTTCAGACAGCCGCAGAAAGTTTTTGCGATTTTCAGCCACAAGTGCGGGTGCCAGCATGTTACCCGGGCTAATACAACAGGCTCTCGCCGTACCGGCGAACAATGTCACTGGTACGCTGGCAGATGTTGGCCATGTGGTGATTTTCATGCAGGAAAATCGCTCCTTTGATCATTACTTTGGCACCCTCGCCGGTGTGCGTGGCTTCGATGATCCGCGTGCCATCAGCTTGCCAAATGGCGCACCAGTCTGGCAACAACCCAATCCTGCTGGTGGCAGTGTCCTGCCTTTTCATTTCGACGCCAGGAACACCAGCGCGCTGTCGGTAGGCACCAATCACTCATGGAAAGGTTCTCAACAAACCTGGCAAGGCTGGGATGCCTGGGTCAGCAAAAAAACGGTACAAACCATGGGTTATTTTGACCGTGGCGACCTGCCGTTTTATTACGCACTGGCAGATGCGTTCACCATTTGCGACGCCTATCATTGCTCGATCTTTGGTGCGACCGACCCCAACCGCATGTATTCACTGACGGGCACCAGCCAAGGCTGGTTAGGTGCCATGGGCAGCCTGTATAACATAGATGCCAGGGATTATTACAATGCCGACCCGGCCAATGACAATGTCTCGGCCGCTGTCACGGCCAGCGCACCCAACTGGCAAACTTATGCAGAAGTGCTGGAAGCCAATCAGGTGAGCTGGAAGGTGTATCAGGAGTGGGATAATTACGGCGACAACTACCTCGCCTACTTCAAGAATTTCCGCGTCAATGCAGACGGCAGCAGGTTAAACAGCAGCTCGCCGTTATATCAGAAAGCACGCAGCATGGCACCCGGTGCAAGCGTAGGTGGCAGCAAGGGGGACGGCCTGGTCAGCGCTTTTGCAGATGACGTACGCAATAGACGGTTACCACAGGTATCCTGGATATGCGCACCAAATGATTACACCGAGCATTCACCCAACTCCCCCAATGCGGGTGAAAACCTGACCGCACGCTTGCTGGCTGCGCTGGTGGCAGAGCCCGAGGTGTGGGCGAAGACCGTGTTTTTACTGATGTATGATGAGAATGATGGCTTCTTCGATCATGTGCCGCCCCACATCCCGCCCATCACTACCGCCATGGGTAGGTCTACCCTGGCCGACAATGGCATTTATGAAAAATACGGCAATGAACCGGTTGGGCTGGGCCCACGCGTGCCCATGCTGGTGATCTCGCCCTGGAGCAAAGGCGGCAAGGTTTGCTCCCAGGTTTTTGACCACACATCAAAGTTGCGCTTTCTTGAAGAATGGCTGGTCAATGGCCTGGGCAAGGACAGGGCCGCAGTCAGTTGCAAACAGATATCGCCATGGCGACGCACGGTCTGTGGCGATTTGACTTCTGCATTTGATTTCAAATCCCCTGATCAAAACTGGCCAATGACGGTACCAAAAACTGCAGCTTATGTTCCTGTCAATGGCAAGCCTTATCCAGTGCCACCCATCAACCAGAGCCAGCCGCGTCAGGAAGCCTACCCACAGGCGCAGGGGCCGCGCCCGGCCTGCCGACTGCCTTATCTGCTGGAAGCACAGGCCAGGGTCAGCAACAGCAGGCAACTGGAAGTCAATTTCATCAATAACGGCAGCGCTGGCGCTGCATTTATCGTGTATTCGAAGATACGCACTGGTGGCCCCTGGTATTACACCGTTGAAGCTGGCAAGCAAATCCAGAAAGAAACCTGGAACTGGAGCACAGATACTTACCAGCTCAGCGCCTATGGCCCGAATGGTTTGATGCGTGAATGGCGCGGCAACAGTACAGCCATCGTCAAGCCGGAGGTGCAGGCAGCTCACGATAACAACAGTGGCAAGCTGGTGCTCACACTATCCAATCTCGACAATGTCCAACCCTGCAATTTCACCGTCAGCGACAATGCCTATGGCAGCCTGGCAAATACTTATTCGCTGGCAGGTGGCCAGAGTTTGCGGCTGGAATACCCATTGATCAACAGTTTTGGCTGGTATGACTTCAGCATCATCAGCAGCGCCGACAGCCAGTTTTTTCGCCGGGTAGCCGGTCATGTTGAAGCCGTAGGTAACAACAGTAATAACAATCGCACAGACCCTTTGATCGGCCGCCAAGCTAACAGCACCCGCCTGACCACCACACCGCGCATCTCGCGCGGCAGCAATGTCGTTGCCTCCTATGCGGCATTACCTGCACAAGTCAACGCCAAGAACTGGATAGGTATATACGCAGCCGGTGCTGTGCCAGGTAATGTCAATTCACTAGAATGGGAATATGCTGGCAATAGTCAGGGCAGCGTGACGCTCAATACCGCCAGCCTCGCAGCGGGCAATTATGCGCTTTGGTATTTATACAATGATGCCTACTCAGTCCTGGCTGGCCCGGTAACATTGACGATTGTGTAGCGCCCAATAACCAGTTGACCGTACAAAGCTGAGTAAATTGATATTTGCTCAGCTGCAATACGATATTAAAAAATACATTTCAAGCTGTGCAAAAATAATCCGTACTGGAAAATGCAATCAAACATCAATGCCAAAACACAACTAAATCATAACTAAGTCACTGATTATTAAAGAAATATTAGTTTATCCCTTTTTTAGCTCTTGAAAAGCCTGCCCCCCGCCCATATACTTAGCACTCGTTGAGAGAGAGTGCTAACAAGTCCCTCTCCAGCTTAATTGAATTCCAATAGTAATTACTCGCAAATTTAAAGGAGCTTGTATGAACCTTCGTCCCCTGCACGATCGCCTGATCGTGAAACGCCTGGATCAAGAAACAAAAACTGCATCCGGTATCGTTCTGCCTGACGCTGCTGCTGAAAAGCCAGATCAAGGTGAAGTACTGGCAGTTGGCCCTGGCAAATTGCTGGACAACGGTACAGTTCGCGCCCTGGACGTTAAAGTTGGCGACCGCGTTTTGTTCGGTAAATATTCTGGTCAGGCTGTCAAAGTTGACGGCAACGAAGTTCTGGTGATGCGCGAAGAAGATATCTTCGCGGTCGTACAGAAGTAATCGGCATCCACGATATCAATTAAAGAATTCGGAGAATTAATATGGCAGCTAAACAAGTAATTTTTGGTGATGACGCACGTGCGAAAATCGTCAATGGCGTCAACATCCTGGCGAACGCAGTTAAAGTCACTCTGGGCCCTAAAGGCCGTAACGTAGTTCTGGAACGCTCTTTCGGCGCACCTACAGTCACTAAAGACGGTGTTTCTGTAGCTAAAGAAATCGAACTGAAAGACAAGCTGGAAAACATGGGTGCACAACTGGTGAAAGAAGTTGCTTCCCGCACTTCTGACAACGCTGGTGACGGTACAACGACAGCGACAGTTCTGGCACAAGCCATCGTTCGCGAAGGTTTCAAATATGTAGCAGCTGGCTTCAACCCAACTGACTTGAAACGCGGTATCGACAAAGCAGTTACAGCCATCGTTGCTGAAATCAAAACTCTGTCCAAGCCAACAACAACCAACAAAGAAATCGCTCAAGTTGGTTCCATCTCTGCCAACTCCGATGCAAACATCGGCGACATCATTGCCAAGGCAATGGACAAAGTCGGCAAAGAAGGCGTGATCACTGTTGAAGACGGCAAATCCCTGGACAACGAACTCGACATCGTTGAAGGTATGCAGTTTGACCGTGGCTACCTGTCACCATACTTCATCAACAATCCAGAAAAACAATCCGTTATCCTGGAAAACCCGTTCATCCTATTGTTCGACAAAAAAATCTCGAACATCCGTGACCTGCTGCCAGTATTGGAACAAGTTGCAAAATCCGGTCGCCCACTGCTGATCATCGCTGAAGATGTAGACGGCGAAGCACTGGCAACTCTGGTTGTGAATAACATCCGTGGCATCCTGAAAACTGCAGCTGTTAAAGCTCCAGGCTTCGGTGACCGTCGCAAAGCCATGCTGGAAGACATCGCTATCCTGACCGGCGGTCAAGTGATTGCTGAAGAAGTTGGCCTGACTCTGGAAAAAGCAACTCTGGCTGACCTGGGTCAAGCTAAACGTATCGAAATCGGTAAAGAAAACACCACCGTTATCGATGGCGCTGGCCAGGCTGTTGGTATCGAAGCACGCGTTAAACAAATCCGCGCGCAAATCGAAGAAGCAACTTCTGACTACGACCGTGAAAAACTGCAAGAACGCGTTGCCAAACTGGCAGGCGGCGTTGCTGTGATCAAGGTTGGTGCTGCAACTGAAGTTGAAATGAAAGAGAAAAAAGCACGCGTTGAAGATGCTCTGCACGCAACTCGCGCTGCCGTAGAAGAAGGCGTTGTTCCTGGCGGTGGCGTTGCCCTGCTGCGCGCACGTCAAGCTGCTGGCGACATCAAAGGCGACAATCCAGATCAAGAAGCAGGTATCAAACTGGTTCTGAAAGCAATCGAAGCACCTCTGCGTGAAATCGTTGCTAACGCCGGTGGCGAACCTAGCGTTGTTGTTAACGCCATCATCAATGGCAAAGGCAACTACGGTTTCAATGCTGCCAATGACACATACGGCGACATGATAGAAATGGGTATCCTGGACCCAGCTAAAGTAACTCGCTCTGCATTGCAAAATGCAGCATCTGTTGCTGGCCTGATCCTGACTACTGACGCTCTGGTTGCTGAATTGTCTGAAGACAAGCCATCTATGGGTGGTGGTGATATGGGTGGCATGGGCGGTATGGGTGGCATGGGCGGCATGATGTAAGAACCCGTTCACGATCTTACTGCGCGAGCGTGATCGGGGCTCATGCGCTGCTCAAAATGCTCATGTACTTAAGTACATTCCGCTTTTTGCGCTGCTCTTTAACCCGCTGACGCCCGCTCGCTACAGATCATAAACAGGTTCTACTAGCTGCTAGCTACTCTCGGCGATCTAACCGAGAGTCGCATTGCTAAAAACCCCGCAACGCAAGTTGCGGGGTTTTTTATTACCCTTACGATTTATCCACTTCGGCAACACCCCATTCAAGTAGTGCAGTTGAACATCCATTGCACCCCAAACTGGTCAGTCAGCTTGCCAAAATAATCCCCCCATATTTGCACCGCCAGTGGCGTCGTCACATTTGCCCCTTGGCTCATCAGTGCAAACAGTTGATCGGTTTGCGCACGGCTATCCATCATCAGGATGTGGGCAGAACCTCGCATAGGCTCTGCATCATCATTGTCTGAAGCATAGAAAAGCACGCCCGGCCCCTCAAATCTGGCATGCATGATCTTGCCGCGCATGGCCTCGTTCTTCAGCGACATCCCGCCCTCACCATGACGCAGTATGTCGGTTACATGCCCCAGTCCACACTGAGTATAAAAATCCAGCGCCTGCTCGCATTGCGTCGTAAAAAACAAATAATTTGATTGTTGCATAGTGCCCCCCGAATCGATTTGCTTCAGTGGAACCCTTGTTGCACGGCCTCACCCATCTCTGCATTGGAATAGGCCTTGCCCGCAATTCCCCAGGTGCCATCAACTGCATATGTCACGTTGACATACGTCCTTTCCCGCGGATGCGCCCCCTGCTTAAGCCTGTCTATGATGTCAGTGACCTCGCTGACAAAAGCCTGCTTGACCTCGGCAGTAGGGAAAGTGACTGAAGGAACCTTCACTTCGATAACTGCCAGCGACTGGTGCTGGCCACCAGCATAACTGTGCGCCTCAGAGCTGACGACCAGGTGGCCGACGACGTTAGGTGTCATGAACTTGTTGCCAGTCAAACCGTGTACGCGTAGCAAAGCGTCTGCAACGAGAGGCAGCACTTCACGCTCCCCGTCAAGAGTGAGAAGGTCTGTGGTAACTTGAACTGAGATAGGCATAGCTTAACTCCTTGATCAAAAATGGATGGTCGAGTCAAAGACCAGCCCTTGACTCCCGCATCACGGACGTTATATAACGATCGTGATGTGACACATCATTACATAACGATCGTTATCTTGTAAAGTTTTAATAGCATTTTTATTCTGGAGATTTTTTACATGGCACACCGGGCGGGGCAAAAAGAAGAAAGCAAGGCAAAGATACTCAAAAGCGCAGGACGAGGATTTCGCAGCCGGGGGTTTGGTGGTTCTGGCGTTGATGGCCTGGCAAAAGATGCGGCAGTAACATCAGGTGCTTTCTATGCGCATTTCAAGTCAAAGGCAGATGCTTTCCGTGAGGCGGTAGTTGCCGGGCTCGAAGACCTGAAACTGGGGGTCAGCCAGGCACGTGAGCAACTGGGAAGTGGCTGGCGCACGGCATTCATCGATTTTTACCTCGGGGAGCGTCGCACTTGTGACCTGGCCGATAGCTGTGCATTGCAAAGTCTATCGCCTGAAGTGGCGCGGGCAGAGGAAAAAACGCGACAAGCGTATGAAACCGAATTGCTGGCCATCATAGAAACCGTGGCTGCAGGCCTGGATGGGCAAGCCGATGCCAAACGCGAAGAAGCAACTGCCTTGCTGGCACTGCTGGTCGGCGGTGTCACGCTTGCCAGGGCAGTCAATGATCCTGCCATCAGCAAGGACATTGCTGCGGCAGTTCGCAAGGCGGCATTGGATTTGAACAGCCACTGACTCACGAATTTGCACGCCGGAATTTCTGTTCTGATCACGCCGAAAAGGACAATTCAGACTGGGAACAGGGACACGTCGATGCCAATTTCGCTATAAATCAAATAGAACAACAGCAAAAAGCCTTTTTTCAACAAGCACGCTTGACAGAAAACATCTACCGCTTGGATACTGCCGCACCTGAAAGAAAATTTTCATATTTCCGGCTCTGTGTTTCATATTTGCAATGATCTTGCGTATGCATCAACAAGCCGGGCATCATCATCAAGCAAGACAACCGCTTTGGAGAAAATATGGCGCTGCAACAATTAAGCGATGAGCAAATACGAACCTGGACCCGTGCCCAAAAGGACGAGTGGTGGTTCGCCAATATTTACCGGGGGGATATGGCGCAGTTGACCATACGCTCGGCATTTACTGGCTTTTTGCTTGGCGGCATATTGTCTGCGACTGCTTTATACATCGGTGCCAAAACCGGTATCACCATAGGCGTGGGCCTGACATCCGTCATCCTGGCCTTTGCTATTTTCAAGATACTCGCCAACCTGGGTCTGGCCAAGGATTTCACTATCCTTGAAAACAACTGTACACAATCCATCGCCACAGCGGCTGGCTACATGACCATGCCACTCAATACCGTGCTGTCAGCCTATATGCTGATCAGCGGTACGGTAGTCAGTTGGTGGCACCTGGTGGTGTGGATGAGTATCTGCTCCATCCTGGGTGTGTTGGTGGCTTTCCCGATGAAGCGCCGTTTCATCAATGAAGACCAACTGCCCTTCCCTGAGGGCCGTGCCTGCGGCGTAGTGCTCGATGCGGTATATACCGGCGAAGCTGCCAGCGGCATGTACAAGGCGCGCCTGATGGCTTTCACAGCCATGTGGACGGCAATCTATCAAATGATCACCAGCGATGGCTGGATGAAGTTCATCCAGTTCAAGATCCTGCGCATGGACAAATGGGCAGGCATGACAGAAGCCTGGCATTTCCAGGAGCGGATTGACTCTTACTATTACGCCGCTGCCGTCAAATATGACATGCTGATCCCAAAAATCCTGGGTACAGATTTCCGTGCACTGGGTCTGCGCTTTACTCTTGATGCGGCCATGCTGGGCGTCGGTGGCCTGATGGGTATACGCGTTGCCAGCAGCGTTTTGCTGGGCACCATCATCAATTTCGTCTTCCTGGCACCATGGATGATACAGCGTGGCGATATCGTCGAACGCATCGCTCCTAGCGGCAAACTGGTTCCAATTTCCCGTACCGAGATCGTCAATCAATGGGGCCTGTGGTGGGCGGTTTCCATGATGGTAGTGGCCTCCTTCATCAGCCTGGCTGCCAAGCCTGAACTGTTCACCAGCCTGTTCAAAAAATCTGATCAAAAGAAAGTCGCTGACCAGACCAGCACTGTGCTTGATCATATTGAAGTACCGCTGATCATCTCTTACATAGGTATCCCTGTATTCAGTATCCTGGCTGCATGGACAACGCATGAATTCTTTGGTGTGCCATGGCTGATGTCCATTATCACCCTGCCGCTTGTTTTCATCCTGACCATCATCTGTGCCAATGCGATGGCCCTTACTTCATGGACGCCAACTGGCACACTGTCAAAAATCACCCAATTCAGCATGGGTGCCATCGACAGCACCAACCCTGCCAATAACCTGATACCTGCGGGCATGACGGCAGAAGTGGCATCGAATGCATCCAACCTGCTGTCCGATATCAAACCGGGCTATATGCTGGGCGCGAAACCAAGGCAGCAGGCAATAGGCCATATCATCGGTATTTTCTCTGGCGCGCTGGCATGCGTACCGCTGTACTTCCTGCTGTTCCTGCCGCCAGATGCTGATGGCATACGATCTACCGCCACTATCGTTTCAGACAAATTTGCCTTCCCAGGTGCGATGCAATGGAAAGGTGTTGCCGAACTGATCGCCAAAGGCTTCAGCAGCCTGCCAGCATCCGCCATCACTGGCATCATCGTGGCAGCAGTAGCCGCCACCATCATCGAACTGGCCCGCATCTTCACCAAAGGCCGTTTCCCCTTGTCCGCTGTTTCCATCGGTCTGGGCGTCATCCTGCCACCAGAATCCTGCCTGGCAATGTGGATAGGCGCAGCCATATTCTGGTGGATGGGTCGCAAGAACAGCACCCCTGGCAGCAAAGGCCATGATTTCTGGGTAGAAGGTTGCGAACCTATCTGCGCTGGCTTGATCTCTGGTGCAGCATTGATAGGTATAGGCAATGCGATTATCAATGTGCTGATGTGATCCGACTTTGAAACATCAGGCCATGAAATGATTAGCCCCGCTGCTTGCGGGGCTTTTTTATAGCTGTGAAGATTTTGCCTGAAGATAGCAGCGTGAATAAATAGCAGGAACCAACATGAATATACCTGGTCAAGGTAAATTGATACACTTGCTCAAGCAAGGGTCAGGCAGCACCTGCCAAGGTATAAACTTTATTTCATTCCGTATTTGATCCGTTAAAAATTGTACTTAAACAGGAGCCAAAAACCATGTCCATTATGACCCTTTTCATCGCCGCTACCTTTTACGCCAGCCCTGGCACCAATCAAACCCCAACCACCGCAGATGCTGCGACCATTGCCGCCATCGAAGCCACTTGCTACGACTATATTGACGGCCAACTGGAAGCAGATCCCAAACGGGTTGCCAGGTCACTGCATCCAGACCTGGCAAAGCGCGCCGTGATCGGCGACACGCCGGACGAACGCCTGGGCCTGCGACGCATGTCCAAAGAAGAACTGGTCAACCTGACCAAAGCAGGAGCACTTAAAACACCGAAGGCAGAATGGAGCCGCAGTTGTACCGTCCTGGACGTCACAGACAAAGCAGCCTCAGTACGTCTGGAAACGCCATGGTTTGTCGATTACTTCCACATGGGCAGATTTGAAGACCGCTGGATTATTGTGAATGCGCTTTGGTATAGCAAACCAAAAAAGAGTAGTTAATTAATTACGGGAGTATTTACTGTGAACCCCACCTGCTGCCCCACAAACCCATCAAAAGCTTGTAACAGCGGCAGATATTTTTCCTCACCCTGCTCCAGCTGCATCAACGCATAACAAGCTGCCTCCAACGTTGATAACTGATCAGGCGCGTGGGCTTTGCGTATGCGGTAGTGTGAGGCTGGCATGTCTTGCAGGCTCATGCGTGGCAGTTGTTGCAACAGCGGATTCAGATACAGCATCTTGCGGCTTTTGCGCCAGGTCGCGTCTATGATCACCAGCCGCATATTCGCCAGGGCAAGATTTTGCAAAACAAATTCTGGTGCTTCGTATTGCAAATCATCCGCCTCATTTTGCGTGGTTGCCGGATAGAGCAAGACAGCCTGTTTGCCACCGGCTTGCAGCAAGTCAGTCAATAATTGTTGATCAAATTGTTCACCTTCAACCATGTGTGAATCTTGCAGACATAAGTCCAGCAAGCGTGCGCTGCCCTTGGCATTGTTCACTTCCAGGGGATGCTGCAGCACCAATACTTCCGGCGCGTTGTTGATGCAGCAAACCCAGTTGCATATGCAGGCTGTGGATGGGCGCAAGCATTGTGAACAGGATTTTCTTTTGGGCTTGGGTTCTGACATGCCAACATTGTGAAGGATTGTTATTTAAGCGGCAAGCTTCAAATGGTTTAAGGCAAAGTCATAAAGGCATCGTCTATCATGAACAGAACCTTTGACACTTTATTTTCAGTCTTATGAAACTCCCAACTATCCTTGCAGCGAGCCTGCTATTGGCGACCAGCGCCTGCGGTGGTGGCGGTGGCTCTACTGCGGCAACTACCACCGGCAGCACCACGACTACTGGTACGACGACGGGCACGACCACCGGGACCACGACGGGTACAAGCACCGGAACTACTACAGGTACAACGACCGGTACTGGAACCACGACTGGCACCACCACAGGTACAGGCACCACGGTCGTCACACTTGAAAAGAAAGCCGCTGGACTCGCTGCCAAGCTGGGCAAGTCCACACGCTTTCTGGTCGGCCTTGGCAGTGCCGATCTGGCTGACATACAAAAGCAGGGCATTACCCCCGACATCTATGATCAATATCTGGTTGGTGTAGGTGCAGGTTCATGGCCAACATGGAACAGCCCTTCTGGCGCATACGTGCAAATCGTTGCGCAAAATGCCGACAAGCTGGGTGCAGTTCCCATGTTCACACTGTATCAGATGGCCAGCAATGGCGACGGCAATCTGAGTGGCTTGACCAATACGACTTTCATGAAAGGCTATTGGGACAATGTACGCCTGATGTTCCAGCAAATCAAAGCTTACGGCAAACCCGTGCTGGTGAATTTCGAGCCAGACTTTTGGGGTTATACGCAAAGGATATCCAATAACGCCGACCCTGCTACCGTGCCCGCACAGGTCAACAATAATCCTGACTGCACCAATCAACCTAACAGCGTCGCCGGTATCAGCCAGTGTTTGATGCAAATGGCGAGAGCCATAGCACCAAATGCTTATGTTGGCTTTCCCCCTGCCCTGTTTGAAGACCTGCACTCGACCGCCATGTCTTATATGCTGAAGCTGGGTGCAGACAAGGCAGATTTCATCGTCATGCAAACCCTGGACAGAGATGCCGGTTGTTTTGAAACCGTACCGCAGGTTTCTTATTGCTCCCGCGCAGGAACGGGCTGGTATTGGGATGAATCCAATCTGAGTTCACCTAATTTCAAAGATCATTTTGCGCTGGCGAAAACTTATTATCAGGGTTTGCAATTGCCGGTCCTGTGGTGGCAAACCCCGCTGGGCGTGCCATCGACTCAGATAGGTGGAACGGCGGGTAAATACCGCGACAACAAGGTGCGTTATTTCCTCACGCATGCGTCGGAAATGGTGGCGGTTGGCGGCCTGGGCGCAGTGTTCAGCACAGGTGAAGTGAACCAGACTTCCATCAATACCGATGGCGGGCAATTCAAGACTTATTCGACCAGCTATCTGGCCAAACCTGCTGCCTTACCCTGAAATAGAAATGCCAGCCTTGCTAACACAGGCTGGCATTTTTTAGTTGACTTCTACCAATGGAATGTATTTCTGTTTCCTCCCTTCCGGCAGTCTGTCCATGGTTTGCCTCGCAATGCTGCTGCGTATCTCTTTGAGCCTGCTGGCTTCCCTGTATAACAGGTTATAACTCTCAAACGGTATCATCTTTCCATCTGGCAGGGCGAAATGGATACAGGACTTTTTCAATGCGCGCACGTCGAGGGAATAAGCGTCCATGAACTGCACGATCAATACGCGAAAAACATTGTCATACCTGAGGTTTTGCGGTGCCGAGATCAATGGCAGACAGCACATCAATTCAGACAGACAATTAGCCTGTGACTCTGGTGAATGATTGGTAGAGAAGAGTTTGAAGATCTGATCTTTCATGCCCTGCTTTAAATTCTCATCACGCTCAAAGACGATGGTATTGCCACTCCCTTCCACCAAAGACTGTGGATCAAGATAGCGCGTCAGCGGCACCGTTTTCTCTTCTGTCTTCAAGGCATAGGCCATCGCCAGCGTATCTGGATTGCACGGCACGGGCACGATATCCTTGAGACTGAACAGGCTGCATTGCTCAGTAATTTTTCTGCGTATTTCTGATACCGTCAATCGATGCAGGCGCGGGTCATAGTTCTCTACACGGCCTGCATCCTGTATTGGTTGCAAGGTCACGCCGCGCACGCATTTTTGGGTCAGCGCAAAATTAATGATATCGCCTATCTCGTCGTCATTCAGTCCCTTTTTCAAGGTCACGACCAGAGTAGTCGACAGATTGACTGCATTCAGGTTCTCCAGTGCCTGCTGGCGTATGCGACGCAGGTCCGCGCCACGCAAGACCTTGTGCACTTCAGCGCGGAAAGAATCAAATTGCAGATAGACTTCAACACCCGGCGCATAGCTCGCCAGGCGCTCAACAAAAGCCTTGTCCTGCGCCAGTACGATGCCATTGGTATTGATCATGACATGCTTGATGGGGCGAGCCTTGGCAGCATCCAGAATTTCCCAGAATTGCGGATGCAACGTTGGCTCACCACCTGACAATTGCATGACATCGGCCTCACCTTCATTGGCAACTACCGTATCAAGCATCTTGATGATGTCAGCCAGTGGCTTGTGCTGTTCGCGATGCGTGCCACTCTCGGCATAACAGACCGGGCAATTCAAATTGCAGTTGTCGGTAATCTCAACGATTGACAGGCAGGAATGCTGCATATGGTCAGGACACAAACCACAGTCATAGGGGCAGCCATATTCCATTTTGGTATTAAAGATTTGCGGCATTTCCGGATGCTTGACGAATACTTCGCGGCACAGTCTGTAGTACTCAACATCATCACTGACCAGCACACGCTCAGTACCATGCGCACTGCACCACTTGTCCATATAGACTTTATCATCCTTAAAGATGATCTTTGCTTCTACAGGGTGCAGGCAGCTGGAACAGACCGAACTGGTTGTGTCGTAAAACAGATAAGGGCGAACTTTTCGGGACATATTATTTTTTACCCTTTTAGGTAGAGGGACGGGGGTATTCTTGCAATGACTTATGAAAACTTATCAGCGGAAAGTCGTCACTATTCTGCTGGTTTTCGTTCAGAGTTTCACTCGCCAATTTTTTCAACGGCCAGCTTGCGCCTCTGACGCACAAGCAAAGGTAAGTAAATCACAAGTGCAATGATGCACAAGACTTGTATGCCACTGAAATAAGAAAAATAGTAGTAAGGCACGGGCTTGATACCATCAACGAGCAAACGCCAGAACAGGTAGCCTGCCAGGTACATTTTGAACATCAAGCCAGACTGGCTCTGCCATGCCAGCCTGCGTCGCAATAAATAGCCACCCCATGCCAGGACAAAAATCATATCGTAGATCTGGGTAGGATGACGCGCGATGCCATCACCAAAATCGACGCCCCATGGCATGCTCGTGGCATTACCATAAGTGCCATCATTGAGCCCTGCCAGGAAGCAGCCTATACGACCTATGACTGTAGCCACCATCAAGGGAAAAACAAAATTATCCCCGGTTGATTGCGGCTGCCTGAGCAGGAACTTGGCAAACTCCACGCCGATCAAACCACCCAGCAAACCACCAACGATGGACTGGCCCGACATCAATATCTGCAGATTATCTGTTGCGGCGGCCCACATATGCGGGAACTCCATCCAGAAGGCAGCTTTATTACCTATTGCAGCTCCCAGCACACAGCCTATGATCACACCATAATGTCCCGGGACCAGTATCCCTGCCTGTTGCTGGTTGGCGCGCTGACGACGGTAAAGCTGCACGCCTATGGCAATTGCCAACCATTCAAAAATGAAATGTAAAAGATGGGCGGTACTTGCTGAAAATACGTAAAGTTTCATTGAACGCAGAACTGGAACGAAGCACGCAGAACACTGCGCGCCGGATAGATGAACAATTTATTTGGATGAGATCTTACCAATTAACTTATACAGCAAAGCACAAATGAGCAAACCTGCAACGCCGTAGGCGAGTGGAATAAGGCTAAACTGATGGCAGCAAAAAATATCCCAAACGCGCCGCAGGCACCAAAACCTACCATTGGGACAAGTCACAGGAGGATGAGCAACCCGCGAACAAAGTTATTTAAATTGCGCATGACAAATAATTTTTATCTTATTTATTAATGAACATCATAGCCCAAGTATGTGGCAAGGTCTGCCTAGTCTCGTAAATAAGTCCTGATTTGAAATGACTTGCCTGAAGTCCCTGGAAATCAGCTTAGCGCGGCTCTTGCTTGTCAGTCTTAGATTTATGCGTGGACACAAAAAGTTTCTTGAGCACAAAGCCACAAACAAGGCTGATACTTAAGCCAAGCGTAACCAGACCCACCACCACGAGATCGAAATGGGAGTCCCCTAAAAAAGTAAGGCCCACGAGACCGCATAGACCAAAGCCTATCATTAATATCAGGCAAATCAGCATCGCGATGACGCGAAAAGTTTTCTGCAGATTCATGACATTTTCCCCAATTGCTACTCGGCCTGGCTGGCACGGATGTACCAAAAATATCTAACGCAATTCTTCTACCAATCTCAAATTATCTTCAAAATTCCAGATGCGACGTATTTCTATGACGTCGTACTGCGCCGCGATATTTGGCGGGAAGGCGGCATACCTGGCGTTGACGCGCACAATGCGGCGTACTGCCTCGTCGATGTCGGCACGTCCACTGGAACGCAGTATGGTGATTTCTTCTACGCTGCCATCGCTACGTATGGAAACCACGACAACCGGGTCACCGCGTGCCCTGTCCTTGGACATTTGTGAATAATTCAGATTGCCATTGCGTTCGATTTTCTGCTTCCAGCTATCGATGTAAAGACGCAAAGGCACGTCTTTGTCCTGGCTGCCAAACAGGCTGCGGCGACGTGGTCTTTCATCTGCATCATTGCGTGGCACAGGTGGAGTGCCGCGTAAAATATCAAGTCCGCGCGCCTGGTCCCTGGCCTTGCTTGCGAGATCACTACCAAGGATATTTTTTGGCAAGCTGAACGGGTCAGATTTACTGCCCTGGCTGTTGCCATTACCTGGCGTATTGGCACCGGCATTATTTTGCTGCCCGGTATTTGGTCCCTGGCTGATACCAGTGCTTGCGGTCTGATTATTTGCGGCGGCCTGGGCTGCAGCTTTGGCAGCGGCAGCAGCTTGTGCTTGTGCTTGTGCTTGTGCTTGTGCTTGTGCTTGTGCTTGTGCTTGTGCTTGTGCTTGTGCTTGTGCTTGGGCACGTTGCTCATCTGCCTTTTGTTTTGCCGCCAGCTCTTCCGATTTCTGTTTGGCTAGCTGCTCTTCATTTTTTTGTTTGGCGACCAATTCTTCTTGTTGTTTCTGACGTGCAGCGGCTTGCTGGCGCTGTTCTTCCTGCTTGCGTTTTTCTGCTTCCAGCGC
Organism: Undibacterium sp. FW305-107; assembly: GCF_058788535.1. Classification (NCBI taxonomy): domain Bacteria; kingdom Pseudomonadati; phylum Pseudomonadota; class Betaproteobacteria; order Burkholderiales; family Oxalobacteraceae; genus Undibacterium; species Undibacterium sp. FW305-107. Next base: position 128,832 of record NZ_JBYTAV010000010.1, on the reverse strand, counting down.
GACTTGCTGTTCTTTTTCTTTTAGCTGCTGTTGTTCTTTGGCCTGTTGCTGTTCTTTCTGTGCCTGGGCCAACTGCTGTGCCAGTTGCTGGGATTTTTGCTGTCTTTCTTCTTCCTGGCGCTTGTTGTCGTCCTGACGTTTTTGTTCTGCTACCTTGATTTCTTCAGCCTGGGCTGCTTCGCGCTGGGCGCGGCGGTTTTGTTCTTCTGCTTCCAGTTGTTTTTGCAGGGCTAAGGCAGCTGCAGCCTGACGGCTGGCTTCATCGGCGAGTTTGCGGTTTTCATCATCAAACTGTTTGCTCAATTGCTGGAGTTCGGCCTTGCCATTGGTGCTGGCCTGTTGTGCCAATTCATCGGCCTGCTTGCGCATCAGTTCTTCGCGCTTTTTGCGTTTTTGTTCTTTTGCCTGCTCTTTGGCAGCTTTTTCTTGCGGGGTTTCCTGCTCCACACCTTCTTGCGCTATGTTGTCATATTGCTTTTTAGGATCAGGCTCCGCATCAGCTTTTTTGGGTACATCGTCAGGATTAGGTACAGCCATGGAAAAACTGTCTTCACGTGCAACGTCCTGTGTAATCACACGTGCCACATCAGGTGCCATGACCTTGCGCTGTTGCGCTACTGGCGGTGCAGTATCAGTTTTGACTTTTTGCACAGCCCGCGGCTTGCTGGCCACTTTGGTTTGTACTGGCGTCGGTGCAGGTGCGGCTTTTTGTGGTGCAACCAGGCGTATGCCGGAATTGGCTGCCTTGCTTTCAGCCTTTGCAGTGGCACCGCTTTCTTTCACACTGGCTGCCGCGACTGTGGATGCAGGTGCTGGATCAGACTTGGGTGTGATTTCCTTAACTGGCACTACAGGTGTAATGGGGGCAGACGATTCAGCAGCAGAGGTAGCAACAGCGGCACTAGCCGCGGCAGGCTTGTCGTTGCTGCCTGGAGCAGCATTGGCGATCTGTACCGTGATTTGCGGTGACTCGGCCCTGCGCTTGTTCCAGGGGGCTTCCAACCCCGGCATACCCAGGCCAGGCAAACCAAACTGCAACGACAGAATAAAGATATGCACGGCGATAGAGATGAGCAAACCGCCAGTCAGGCGTTGCTTGATCTCTTTGGGCATGGCATTTTCAGTTTGGGCTGGATACAGATTCATGCAACAAGTTTAATTTTTCCTCAGGTCTGACTGATTATCGCATGGTCAAAACACGAAACGTACTTTACCATCTGTATGCATCAAAAAAGTGCTTCAACATGAGAAATTCACGTCCTGAATTTGATGGCCCACCAAAAAGGAGTTACAGATGAACCCTTGCCTGCGCATTTTCGCCGCCTCTGCCCTCCTTGGCCTGGGTACCCCGGCGACGGCAGAAGTTGTCAATATAAGTAGTAATGGTTTCCAGATACGTCATGAAGTATCACTGAATATACCACCCGAAGAAGCCTATGAGCTTTTAGTCAATGTCGGCAACTGGTGGAACCCTTCACACACTTATACGCATAACACCAGGAACCTGAGCATTGATGCCCGGCCAGGTGGCTGTTTTTGTGAGAAATACCCTAACGGGGGCGGCGTACAGCATATGAGCGTAGTGCATGCTGCCTCTGGCAAAGCCTTGCGCATGTCAGGCGCACTAGGCCCCATGCAGGCACACGGCCTGGCTGGCAGCATGAGTTGGGATTTTATCCCGCAAAAAGCAGCTGAGAACAGCCCGGCTCTGAGCAAACTGGTGCTGACTTATAGCGTAGGTGGTTATATGCTGGGCGGCTTTGAAAAAATGGCCCCTATGGTGAATGGCATGCTGGGCGAACAAATCACGCGCTACAAGAATTTCGCAAATACCGGCAAGGTGGATTGAGCGTATATCACCTCTCTGAACCTGGATCAGCATTGCCAATATGGCTATGCTGATTTCGTCGCACGCCTGCTGAATTTGTGTCAAGACAGCTACCGTAGTTTTGCCTAAGCTGACGCCAATAAGTATTCCCTGATGAATCAGGCTTCCTTTACCTCGAACAATCTGATTCAGCAAACCTCAGCAAACACATTCCACACTGGCAAAAACATGAAAAAAATCTCGGTCATTGATTCACATACTGGTGGTGAACCTACGCGCATTATTATTGATGGCGGCCCCGACCTGGGCGCGGGTGACCTGGCTACGCGTTTGCAGGTATTCCGTGACAAATTTGATCATTATCGTTCAGCGACTGTTTGCGAACCACGCGGTTCGGATGTGATTGTCGGTGCACTCGCTTGCGCACCGCATGATGCATCCTGCACGGCTGGTGTGATTTTTTTCAATAATGTCGGTTATCTGGGCATGTGCGGCCACGGCATGATAGGTTTCATCGTTACTCTCGCCTACCAGGGCCAGATCAAGGCAGGCAAGCACAAGATAGAAACCCCGGTCGGTATCGTGGAAGCAGAGCTGCATGCCGACAACACGGTGACAGTGCACAATGTACCCGCCTACCGTTATCGCCAGGCGGTGCAAATTGATGTTGCCGGACATGGCCAGGTCAGTGGCGATATCGCCTGGGGTGGTAACTGGTTCTTTTTGATCAATCAGCATGGACAAGACCTGCGCTTGTCAAACGTTGAGCAATTGACAGACTTCAGCTGGCGCGTCCGCAAAGCACTGGAAGCACAAGGCATCACTGGCGAAAACGGTGCCCTGATCGATCATGTAGAATTATTTGGTCCACCCATGTCTACCGACAACCATAGCCAGAACTTTGTGTTGTGCCCCGGCAAAGCCTATGACAGGTCACCCTGCGGTACCGGCACCAGCGCCAAACTGGCTTGCCTGGCAGCGGATAAGAAACTGGAAGAAGGCCAGGTCTGGCGTCAGGAAAGCATACTCGGCAGCGTCTTTGAAGCCAGCTACCGCTATGCAGAAGATGGCAAGATCTTGCCTAGCCTGCGTGGCAGCGCCTTTGTCAATGCTGAAGCGCAGTTATTGCTGGATGAGCGCGACCCCTTTGTCTGGGGCATACGCTAAGCAGTTTGCCGCTTGATGACCTCAAAGATAACTCAGCAGTAATCAAGCGGCATATCAGGGATTAGCGTAAAAAACGCCCGTCTTTCGACACCACGGTCAGCTCAGCATAGTCTGAGCCCTGGTGATTATTTTTGCCAAAGTTGACGATAAAGCCGTCAAAGTCTGTGCGGCCCATGCCTTCCAGTGCGGTGATCAGGCGTTCACTGTTAACATCCTTGCCAGCGCGCTTGATGGCTTCGACAAATACCTTGGCATCCAGAAAACCTTCTATGCCCAGATAAGAATATTCCTTGACACCCATCTTGCTCATGACTTTCTGATAGTCACGCACCAGCGTCGTGGTAGCAGAAAACGGGAAAGGCAACACCTGGGAAATGATGACGCCTACGCCATCCTTACCCAGCGCATTGATACCCGCCTGCGAAGCCAGTACTGACAACGCAAAATACTGCATGCCCTTGACCTTTTTGTTATACGCCAGGATGAAGTCGCTGGAAACTTTGCCCGCAGTGATCAGGATGATGGATTGCACATCTGCGGCTTCCATGGTGCTGACCGCTTTTTCCAGATCAGATGAATCGCTATTGACGCTGACGGTAGATGTCAGTTTCAACTGGCGCTTGCTGGCTGCCTGCTCTATGCCTGCCAGGCCTTCCTTGCCGAAGGCATTGTTCTGAACCACCACGCCCACTTTTTTGATGCCACGTACGCTCAGATGGTCAATGATTTTTTCGGTTTCGGTGACATAGCCAGCGCGAATATTAAAGATGCGGCGATTAAATGGCTTGCGCACCACTTCTGCCCCAGTCACTGGCGCAAAACTGACTATGCCGGCTTCATCCAGCAGGGGGATCAACGCCGTATTGGCCGGTGTGCCCAGCATGCCGAACAAGGCGACGACTTTTTCTTTTTCTATTAACTGCTTCGCGTTGGCGATGGATTTAGTGGCGTCGTAGGCATCATCCAGGATGACCAGACGTATCTTGCGGCCATTCACGCCACCTTGTGAATTGATGTAGTCGAAATAGGCTTTGGCACCGGTGGAATGAGCAACTCCCAGTTCTGCCAGGGTACCGGTCAAAGCAGTCGATTGACCAATGATGATGTCATTCGCATCTGCGTAGGCACTGACACTACAGCACAACATCAAATTGACGAGCAAAAGCCTGGCCATCGCTTTACAGCGATTTAATTTTACAAACATAGTGTCTCCAGTGTTTTATTTCCTTCTGTGCAAGATGCCAGAAGGTATTTTGGTTTTATGCCTGACAGAGTTTCTGTAAAGCATTGCCCAAAGAATAAAACACATCCCCGTCAAAGATTGTCATTTGAGTGACAATCAAGTTGCCGTAAGAAAACATCTATCTGCATTTAGCTACGTACCACTACATCACGATATTCACTGGGCGTCATGCCGACTGTCGCCTTAAAGATACGGGAAAAAGCACTGTGATCCTGGTAACCACAAGCGACGGCGATATCCGTAATGCTTAATTGTGACTCAGCCAGCAAGGAAGAAGCAGCGTCCAGGCGGATTTTGACCATCATCTGCCTGGGTGTAAGCGAAAATATCTTGTGAAAATTACGTTCCAGCTGCGCCACCGACAAGCCCGTCAGTTTGACCAGGTCTGCCATGGCAATAGTTTGCGTATAGTTTTGATGCAAGTGCTTTACCGCTGCAGCAATCTTGGCATATACAGGATGGCGCTGGTCAGGCATGGCCAGGTCGCGTGAAATGCCGGTCATGCCTATGATTTGATGACGGGTGTCACGCAAAGGGATTTTTTGCGTCAGGCACCAGCCTGGAGAACGGTTTGGATACAGATGCAGTTCGAGCTGATCATGGATTTCTTTTTTACCACTCAAGACCAACGCATCTTGTGTTGCATAGCTGGTTGCCAGTGAGGATGGAAACACCTCTTCCGCCTTCTTACCTAACAAAGCCTCTTTGTCCCGGACACCACAGCGCCTGACGAGAGTGTGATTTACCACCAGATAACGTCCCTCATTATCCTTGACGAAAAACACGATGTCCGGCATGGCATCGAACAGGCTTTCAGAAAAAAACACATTCGCCATCTGGCTGGCCATTTGCTGACGTTTTTCCTGCGCGGGAAAGGGGGTGGCTGGCAGCGTCAATTGATCAACTCCATAAACAAAGGGACGAGAAAGGGATGAAATAAGGAATAAAAAATATTATGTTGCAATTAACTTAATTTATAAATATATTTAAATTATATTAGAAATGTGGAGCTTATCTCAAAATCCAGTCTAAAATCTACACCTATGCCGATTTCTGCGCAAATCATCAGCAAATAAGGACAGCCCATGGCAAAATTAGAGACAGGAATATATTGCTATCCATCAAAAAACTTCGATAGTTATAGAAAAACGCGCAGAATTTGATGAGTCTGGCTTTTTACAAGGTAAAATTCGTACACGAATAGGTAAAATCCATACAAAATACAGAACATGGATATCTGATGCTTGCTACTCCTGAAAAAACACCCGCTTTTGCCCCCAAGCTGCGCGCTGCCGACGTTGCCTATGACGCTATAGAAAGCATGATCGTCACGCTGCAGTTAAAACCCGGCTCACCCGTAGTCGAGTCTGAACTGGTAGAAAGAACCGGTCTGGGCCGTACCCCGCTACGCGAAGCCCTGATGCGCATGTCTTCAAATGGCCTGATACAGCAGATGCCCAGACGCGGTCTGATCATCAGCGACATCGAAGCCGCCGAGCACATGACGCTGATAGAAACCCGCCGCGTCATCGAACGCCTGATCGCCGCCAGCGCCGCCCGCCGCGCCACGCCGCAACACCGCAAAGACATCATAGAATGCGCCGACAAAATGCTGGTCGCCGCCAAGCGCAATGACCTCAACGACTACATGGCCGCCGACCAGGCCCTCGATCACGTAGTCCACGAGGCCTGCCGCAACCCTTCTGCCGTCGCCGCCGTCATCCCCCTCATCATCAAATGCCGCCGCTTCTGGTACGCCTTCCAGCACGAAGGCGACATAGAAGAAGGCGCCCGCTGCCACATGCTGGTCGCCAAGGCAATTGCCAAAGGCAATGAAGAACAGGCAGCCAAGGCGGCGGATGGCTTGATGGATTACCTGGAGTCGTTTGCGCGTAAGGTGATTGGGTAGGTGAGGTAGAAGCACTCACACCGTAATCAAAAGAATATGAACCAAGGTCGTAATGACGTTGGGGTTGTTTTTGACTTTCCGCAGTTCCCATGTGTCGACGCCGTTTGTACTGCACAAACGGGAACCCCCTTTAGGGGGCGACGACGCCTGGGTCGCCTTTCTTTGAATACGTTCTTTGGCGACGCAAAGAAAGTATTTCGGCTGCCGGGCCGAGACCCGGCTTGTCTCCACGAAGGGCAATTTAATTTCAAGCTACACGGTAGGCAAGAACGCCTCTAGATTTCAGCCCAAAGCACGCTGGAATGACGTTGCCAGGATTGCCGTTCATATTGCAGCGCAATGGTCGCAAGCGATACACTTAAAGAATGGCACAAAACACACTCAATTGTGCCCAATTCTTCAGCAGCAAAGAGTATAATCTTGCCCCTATGGCATTCCACCCTTTTATTTCCAAACCCAACACCCAGGCGATCGCCCTGTCGACCGTCGTGTATGGTTTGCTGTATTTCGTGTTTATTGCGCTGCTGAAGGCTTCGATGGCACCAGCAACACTGGTGAATACAGATAGCGGTTTATGGGGGAACCAGCTGTTCATGGCCATCTTTGGTTTTGCTCAGTATGTGGTGCCTGGCTTGCTGGTAGGCTATCTGGCTGAAAAGTCGCCAATGATGCATGGGTATTTGCTGGGCATTGCTACCACAGCGCTGGTATATACCTATGCCAGTTTTGCCTATAGTGACAATCCTGCCCAGCTCCCCACCTCATATACAGTCTTGTACACCTGCTTTGTGGCTGGCGTCTGGTGCTCACTCGGTGCCGTCATTGCCGATCATCTCAGAACTTACAAGCAAGAAGAGAAATAAATCAAGACCAGTCAGGCTGGCGTTTTTCCAGAAAAGCCTGTACACCTTCTTGTGCCGACGCATCAAGCATATTGCAAGCCATGGTTTGTCCAGCCAGTTGATAGGCCGCTTCCACACCCATTTCCAGCTGCTTGTAGAATAACTGCTTGCCCATGCTGATCGCGACAGCAGGTTTGGCGATGATGCTAGCAGCAAGTTCTGCAACGCAGGTATCGAGTTGATCAGGGCTGACTACACGATTGATCAAACCACGCTGCATTGCTGTCTGCGCATCAATAAAATCACCCGTCAACAGCATTTCCATGGCTTGCTTACGTGAGACATTGCGCGACAAGGCGACTGCGGGTGTAGAACAAAACAGGCCGACATTGACACCTGATACAGCAAAGCTGGCATGGTCGCTGGCGACAGCCAGGTCACACATGCCCACCAGTTGGCAACCCGCCGCAGTAGCCAGCCCATGCACACGGGCGATGACAGGCTGAGGTAGTTTCTGGATAGCCAGCATGAGCTTGCTGCATTGCTGGAACAGGCTCTTATAATAGGCTTCCGAAGCATTTGCCTGCATTTGTTTCAGGTCATGGCCGGCGCAAAATGCCTTGCCAGCAGCAGCCAGCACAACTACCCGCACGCTTTCATCCTGCGCGATGGCCTTGAACTCAGTCTGCAAGCTAGCCAGCATTTCTTCTGACAGGGGGTTGAAGCGTTCGCCACGGTTCAGTGTCAGGGTGGTGACACCTGCTGCGTCGCTACGCAATACAAAGGGTGAGTCTGCAGCAGTACTCATTCTGCGTCTTCCTGTTCTGGCTCCATGCCAGTCTGCACACTCTTGCCCTGCCCCAGCAAGACCGGCGGCACATAGGTTGCCAGCAAATGCTCGCGGCTGGCCGGTGTTTCCAGGCTCACGCGCCCTAAAGCACCACTGCGGTAATCGAGCAACAGCGTATGTGAGGCTTTTTCATAATCCCAGTCGCCACCTTTGAGCTTATAGCCGCGTTTTCTTGCCACACCTTCTATGACGGAGACCGCATCAATACCATCGACCGGAAAGCCATAACGCTCGGTAATGAATTTCGGATAATGGATCAACAATTGCTCTGCAAGGAAGGTCGCAATTTCTTCCTCGATCAGCGCATTCACACCAACTGCATGGCTGGCTGCCAGCATCAGGCCGTCAGTAGGATGTTCTATCTTGGGCCACAGCATGCCAGGAGTGTCGGTCAGGATCATGTTTTTGCCCAGGTACAAGCGCTGCTGGGTCTTGGTCACAGCCGGTTCATCACCGACATTGGCGACACGTTTTTTGAGCAGGGCATTCATCAAGGTCGATTTACCGACATTGGGTATGCCCATGATCATCATACGCAGTGGCTTGGTGGGCACGCCGCGGTGCGGGGCTAGCTTCAGGGCCAGACCTGGTACTTTGGCGACATCGGAAGGCTTTTTGCAGCTCAGGGCAACGGCGAACACGCCCTTCTGGGCATTATAAAAATCCAGCCATGCCTTGGTGGCATTGGGATCAGCCAGGTCGGCCTTGTTCAAGATCTTCAGGCATGGACGTTGGCGAAAGTTGCGCAGCGACTCTACCATGGGGTTGCAAGATGCTTGAGGAATGCGGGCATCCTGCACTTCTATCACCAGATCGGTGTTTTCCATGGTTTCCGCCGCCTTCTTGCGGGCGGCGTTCATGTGGCCGGGGAACCATTGTATGGACATGCTTATTCTTCTTTTTAGCAAAAACAAAGCGATATTGTACGGAACTCTGCCCTGCTTGCGCCGGATTTTGCTGGCGATGCCAAAAAAGCCCTGCATTTATCTGAAACAGGCTTAAGCTATTAATGTACAAAAAGACATTAATGTTTAATATTTTTGCCAGAATTGTAAATTCAGTTGATTAATTTGTATGTGGATGCTATTTTTCTAATCCATGATTTGTTGTGTTTTTATTAGCGCCTGAAACATTTCCCCACAGGAAATTCAAGCAAGTTTTTCACCCTTGAAAAAGGGTGAAGGTGAAGCTCGTGCCAACAAGCAACAAGGCGGGTATAAGGACGGACATAGGCAAGCGGCACAGCAGTAGGAATTTTATTGTTTTTTGAGCTTACATAACCATAGGCAGATGAGCGATGAAGGTAATTTCCTGGAATCTGAAAAATGTCAGTCTCAACAAGCTCACCAAGGGCACCAGTTTCCAGCCCCTGTTCCAGACCTATGGCATGGGCAATACCGTTCTTGATTATGTGACCAATGTCGTCATGGGCGCCGAGCAATGGGAAGGCGTTATTTCTTCTGCCCCCGTTGACTTGTTCGTGGTCATAGAACTCAAGACCGGTGGCTCCCGCAAAGGGAGTAATGTGTCAGGCAATTGCCTGCCGACCCTGGCTGCGCTGCGCGATGCGATGAATGCCGCAGTGGTCGCCATGAACCATAATCCCCTGGAATACACTTACCAATACATCGTACCAGTTGTCACAGGGCGGCATGAAACGGTAGGCTTCATCTATAACACCAGAGAGTTGAACCCAACTGCACTGACGCTGGAGCGCAATACCGTCACCGATGCCTTCCTGCCCGGCAGGACACCGCTGGTCGCCGCCTTCAATGTCTTGTCAAAACCGGGTACGACGATGCGTTTCTCCGGCATACACGATCCTCCACCGAATGGTGGTGCCGCTGTCAGGATGCGCCCGCCCATCGATTTTTGCAGGCAACTGGTGAACACTCCTTCAGCGGCGGTACAGAACACCTTTTTCCTTGGTGACTTTAATTGTCAGCCGACGGACAGCTATGTGAACGGGAATGGTGTCACGGTAAGACCATTCAGCAACCTGAACAATTATGGAACTGACCTGGAGAACAATTCACTCTCCAGTGTCAGGAAGCGGCTGGACAATAACCAGGCAGGGCAAGCTGCCTATCTGAGCGCGCCGTATGACAATAACATTTTCTGGATAACACCAAATATTGTCATCGGTACTGGCATGGAAGAAGTTGCAGACCTCATCGGTGAAGCCAAGGACAGTACTTTTGACCCGCCTAATAATCTGTATCCAGCCAGGGGAAGGGCGGTACTGAATGCCTACAATGCGGTCTCAGATCATCTGCCTGTCATCACGGAATTCAACGTCATCTAACCAAGAACAGCAGGGGCATAGCGCATGGCTTACTGGAAATTTACCGATGTCTATGGCAGCACTTACCCGGCGCTGAGTAATTCCATACTCAGTGTGCTGGTATTTGATGTACCGTCCGGCTCTCCCATCAGCGGCACAAATTTCAGTGCCAACCTGGATTTGCAGGCGACTGGCAAGTCCATGGCCGTGCTGTCAAAAATGCTGGGCATGAACAGCGTGCCCATGACCGGCACAGTCACGACCACGAACAATGAACTTAACATTGATCTGACGTCGAGCAATAATGCCGCGATACTGAGCGCACTGGCAGCCTGCATCCCTGTCATAGGTGGTCAGCTTATGCAGGCTGCCAGTCTGGCCATCAAGAACACCACGCCGCAATCTGCCACCGTTGATGACGATCCGACGACGGACCAGTTCAATCTGAATACCACGGTCAAGATAGGCAGTGGCAGCGGGAATGTGAGCACGCAGATACCGATGAGCAATGGCCTGTTCACCATGAGTGCCACGTTCGACAACTTTGGCATAGGTTTGAGCGACCTGAATTTCCTGGTGCCGGGCGCACAGTTTTCCAGCATGTTCCCAACCACGCTGCCAACGAATTACTACAACCCGGCCAGCACGACCTTGAATCTCCTGTCGCTGGAATTGTCGCTGTATGTCAAGACTACGCCTTCGCTGAGTATCAGTGTCAATAATGTCTCGACCTCAATAGGCATAGTCAATATACCGCTGTATCCGAATGCGCTATTCCTGAACCCGCTGGCGATCTGGATCAGTGTCAGCAATCCTCTCAGCAACCCGACACCGACCTGGGGACTCAACGGCACGATCGCGCTCTACCCTTACGACAAGCAGACCAGCCCGCCCAGTGTGCCGCCGGATTTTAGTTATGATCTGGCGATGCAGATGCCGACCAGATCCGACCCCACTTTTTCTGTCACTGGCACGCTCGAAAATCCGCAAAACCTGCCAGTGTCGCAAATCCTCTGTGACCTCATGAGTGACGGCAGTTTCAACACTGGCATATCGAATCAACTGACACTGGAAACATTTGATTTTGCCACCGTGGCCGACACCTCGACAGGCACGATCAGTGAATTTTCTGTCGAGATAGCGATGAATGCCACTGCGAACGGCGGCTCTTACCTCGGCTTGTTCAGTGACAGTTTTGGCGTCAAGGATTTCAGTATCGCGGTTGCTTACGTCAAGTAAGTGGCAAATAAGTGGCAAATGAATATAGAACCATCCTCTATTGAAAACGAAGGTGCGCGGACCATGGGTACAACGATCAATTTTAAAACCACGCTGGTCATAGGCGAACAGGATGTACCACTGGCTTCAGAAATTGTACTGGGCCAGAGCGATTCGCAGGAAGGTGCCAGCAATGGCTTTTTATTCAAGCTGGACCGTGAACCCTTTGATCCGCCTGTCACGATTTATCTTGGTGACGTCATCAACTTCATCAATACCAAACTCGGTGGTGGCAATGTCGCCAGCAATCCCGGCATGGCCCTGATCAGCCAGGCATTCCCCAATATGAACCCGGCCAATTTCAATTCCAGCAACCAGACACTGGTCAACATTTATGAATTCAGCCTCAATTCGACGACCAAGGAATTCCTGTTTTCTTTCAATCTTGATGTAGAGGGTTCCAATCCTGACGTCGGACTGATTGCCCTGCCGCCTGTCTTGTCGAACTGGCTCAAGATAGAAAGTCTGGCGATTTCTTTTTCTGCCAGCAGTCAATCCTGATCACCTTGATCAGCCCTGAATAATCCAGACTCCGCGCCGCCATGCCCACTACATCCAATACTGCCATAGACCTTACCCTCGGCCTGAACCTGCAAATCGGTTCAGTTCCTGTTTCCCTGAGCGCGGAAGTGGAAAACAACTCGAACGGCGCTGTCTACAACTTCAGTGGTTCGGTGCAGGATGCCACGATTGATATAGGCAAGTTCATGAGCTATATCGGCCAGCAGTTTGGCGTTGATGTACAGTTTCCGCCTGAACTGAACCTGGAAGCGATCATCGACTATGTGGCCGGGCAGATCACCTATACCAAGCCTGTCACTGGTGCAACGACCACAGAAATGGGGATGGCAGCCAAGTTTGAACTGATCTATCAGAATGGCGATAGCACCGAGAAATTTGGCTTCAGCTTTTATGCCGACACTATCCTGACCAGTGGTTCCACTACCAGCAACTATGTGGTCGGCGCTTCGATAGATACCAACCTGGCATTCAAGGATTTGCCTCTGGTCGGCAGCATACCGGTGTTCAATGAATTTACACTACAGCACCTGGGCTTCAGCTATACCAATGCTGATCCCGCACAAAATAATGGCAAGCCTGTCAGCTTCAATATCCCCCAGGTGTCGAAAAGCAGTAATCCATTAAAGCCGGCAGGTTCACCGACCTCACGTGAAAGCAATACCTATGCGATAGATACGAAAGGTGACCAGACTACTTTCAGTCTGAATAAAAAAGGGTTTGCTTTCACCGCAGGCCTGCTGCGCGATGGCAGCAATAGTGCTGTCAGCAATTTCTCTTTGCCCATGGCCTTGCCTGCTGCCCCGGCTTCTACTGCGCCAGCCACTTATTACCAGGGTAGTGGTAGCGGCAGCGTCAAAGCCAGCCCGCCAGCCAGCCCCATCAACTGGATCAATATCAACAAGACTTTTGGCCCGGTTGACCTGCAAAAAATCGGCCTGAATTATAAAAGCGGTGAAGCGACGTTTGGTCTATCTGCCGGATTTTCCATGGGGGGTTTTTCGCTGGACTTGCAAGGCCTGTCCATCACCTTCCCCCTGCCCTTGCCCGGTATGCCAGCGGGTGACACAGTCAGTTTCGATCTTGATGGTCTGGCGATGGATTTCCAGCGCGGCAATCTGAGGCTGGGCGGCGCATTCCTGAAAGTCAAACAGAACGACATCACGAATTATTTTGGTGAGGTCGTCGTGCAGGTCGCCAGTTATGGCTTCAAGGCCATAGGTGGTTATGCCCCGGCACAGAATAATAATCCGGCATCCTTCTTCATCTATGCGAACCTGCAGGTTCCTTTGGGTGGCCCACCCTTCCTGTATGTATCCGGCCTGGCCTTTGGTTTTGGTGTCAACTATGCGTTGAACCTGCCGACCATCGCGACCCTGCCTGGTTACCTGCTGTTGCCAGGCAAGGCACCGGCTCAACCATCGGATGCCGGTGCAGCCTTCAGCAGTGTACTGACGCAACTGGCCAGTGGCACCAATCCCGTTGTGACCAACCAGCCTGGCCAGTACTGGGTGGCGGCTGGTATACAGTTCACGTCTTTCAATATGGTGTCGGCCTTTGCCCTGGTCACGGTGTCGTTTGGCGTCAGCACGCAAATAGGTTTGCTGGGTTCCTGCTCCATTACCTTGCCCAAAGGGGCCAGCAGCCCGCTCGCTTACATAGAGATTGATATCGTCGCCTCGTTCACGCCAGACAGTGGTGCACTGGCAGTGGCTGGCGTGGTCACTCCTGCATCCTACCTGTATGGCGACTTCGTCAAGATCAGTGGTGGCTTTGCCTTCAATATCTGGTTCAGTGGTGCGCACAAGGGTGATTTCGTTGTCACGGTGGGCGGCTATAACAGCGCCTATTCCAAACCGGCCTGGTACCCTGCCGTGCCACGCATGCAAATGGGTTTTGCATTGGGGCCTTTCCAGGCATCGGGTTCGTCTTACCTGGCCCTGACACCGGCGATGTTCATGGCGGGCATGCAGTTTTCTGCGACCTTCTCGCTGGGTTCCATCAAGGCCTGGTTCAATTGCGGCATGGACTTTTTGATCGCCTGGGCGCCCTTTGTCTATCGGGCAGATGCCTATGTCAATGTCGGTTGCTCGGTTGATCTTGGCCTGTTCACGATACGTGTCAGCGTGGGTGCGAATCTGCAGGTCTGGGGGCCCTCATTTGGTGGCCGTGCCGAAGTTGATCTCGACATCGTCAGCTTTACCATCAGCTTCGGTTCTTCTGCACCCAACCCTGCACCTGTCAGTTGGCAGAATGTAGCGGACAACTTCTTGCCTGGCAGCGCTTCAACTTCATCGAATTCTGCCAGTGCTGTGTCGGCCCGCAGCATGAGTATGTTGAGCATGCAGAAATCGGCCAGCATGACAAAAACTGCCAAGCTCAGCACCGCCAGCGCAAATGCAAGTACCGACACCAATGCATCTGCATCCGTCGCCGTTGGTTTGTTGCAACAGGACATCGTTGATGCCGAAGGCCGTAGTTGGGACTGGATCGTCGATCCAAATCAGTTCCAGCTCATGACTGCATCGACCATACCGTCGAATGTGGCGCGCTGGAGTACCGGCAGCGGCACGACAACGACGATACCGAATGTAATGCCTGTCGCCAGCACCACAGCCCTGCCGCATCTGGTGGCAGCCAGCGAGTCTTACTCAAGCACACAGATATGGAATCCGACGATCAGCGTCAAGCCCATGAAGCTGTCAGGCGTGCAGACCATTCATACCGTCACTCTGACCAAGGCAGATAATAACGGCAACTTCACTGACTACATCAATGAAGTGCAAATCCAGCCTGTATTGGGTAACTCGAATACCGCATTGTGGGGTGACCCGAATGCCAGCAAGGATGCCAATGCTGCGGCCCTGCTGCCACATACGTTGATGGGTTTCAATATCACGGCCCTGCCGCGCAACCCGTTGACGGTCAACAATGTGCCATTGATACAGCTGATTTTTACGGCTGGCAACCAGACTACCTTCAGCTATACCTCACAGCAGTCTGACCAGAATTACACGGTGACCTCGACCATCACCAGCCCGGCAGAAGTATTGCAGATCAATGTCACAGGAGCCAGTACGCAAGCGCTGACGAACCAGAATTATGTACTCAGCTCGCTGACGAATAACTGGGTCAGCAGCCAGCGCAATACCGTGCTGGATGATCTGACGGCCAATGGCTTTGGCACCTACACGCCTGCGCAATTGAACCTGACGGCCATGGCCACGACAGAAGCCCTGACTGACTGGCCACTGGTAGGTGTGCTGGGTGAAGCAATAGCAGCCTAGCAATTGCGGCTTGTCTGGAATAGCGCAACAAATAATGTATAGATGAATATTTTTTCTGAAGGTGTGGATCAACATGGCTGTCAATGACGATGAAACCTATTTGCTGCATCAACAGGTATCCTTTATCCAGCATTTCCTGCCTGGCCTGGATGCTGGCGGTTATCAGTTAAACGTAAGGCAAAACATACTCGACAATGCAGGCAACGCTGTCAGCGGTGCAGACTATAGCAATAGCTATACCTTTGCGGTAACGGCAGACCGCTTTGCGATTTCACAGCCGGGTAATGTGATCAGCTCTGTATTCCCCTCGGATAATGCCTCAGGCGAATTCAGCAACGTCTTGCCGCATGTGGTGTTCTCACAAAAGACCTTCCCCTGGGTACGTTACCCGACCAATCAATTGCCATATTCACCGCCAGAGGCTGGTACAGATACCGATGCCGACGTACCGACCTGGCTGTGGGTCATGTTGCTCGATGAAGACGATGTCAGCACCTGCGCCGCTGAAGGTTTGAGCCTGAGCCTGTCTGCTGCGACCCGCAGTGTGGCCGACCTGTTCCCGCAGACTGCCCTGCCATCTGGCACGAACAGCAGCCTCGGGAATAATTATTCCTACTTCAATGGTGCCACCACAATATTGGGTCTCGAACCCGGTGAGACATTAACCGATGCCATCCAGACCATTGATGTGCCTCTGAGCCTGTTCTGGAAAATCGCACCGAGTGTTGAGGACTTGAAGCAGATGGCGCATGGTCGTGTAGTCAGCCTGATCAACCAGCCAACCACGACCAATACACCAAACCCAGGTGAGCCTACCGGTTCATTCTCCGTCGTATTTGGCAACCGTCTGCCTGCCACTGGCAAGAAGACCGTAGCCTTTCTGGTGTCACTCGAAGAATTGCAAAACTTTTTGCCCAGTACCAGCAGTGGTGGCGCACCGGCAGGCAACACTTACAATGGAAATTTGTCGCTGAGGTTGGCAGTACTCAGTACCTGGACTTTCTTCAGCACCGGCCAGCCAGCGACCTTTGTCCACCAGTTGCTGAGCCTGAATGATCGCATCATTGATGACCCGAAAAAGCAACCGCCACCAGCTGCTGTAAATACCAATCTGCGCCTGCCCTACCAGGGCAGCAATGCTGTGGTACGCGGGGCATTGAATATGGGCTATGTGCCGCTCAATGAAACCCTGCGCACGTCCGGCCAGACGGTGTCATGGTACCGTGGCCCGCTGACACCTTACCAGGTCACGCAGTCATGGTTGCAGGTACCGATAGCCTCGCCCGATGCAGCCACCATCTTTGACCCTACCACGGGTTTGCTTGACACTTCTTACGCCGCCGCATGGACCATAGGCCGCATGGTGGCCTTGCAGGATACTTCGTTCTCAACAGCCTATTACACCTGGAAGCGTGATCTGGAAATGCAGGTGCAACAATCCGTCGAAGACCAGATGCTGGAACAAAGCCTGGGGGCTTCGCTGGACCTGGCACCGCAAGCGAAACAAATGAAACTCATGGTCGGCGCACCAGCACCGCATGGTTCAAATTCGCTGCTAAAGCGCACCATCATGTCACTCAATCCTGAGAATTAATATGAAATCCGTGTACACGCGCTCAGCGCTGATAAAGAATTTACAGACGGCTTATTCCAGTCCCGCCAATCTGCAGGCAAATCTAGCCAATCCTGCCATGCCGCAAGTGCTGGTGGATTGGCTGGCCAACCTGGCTTTGCTGCATGGCGTGCCCTTCAATTACCTGGTGCCGGATGAAAGCATGTTGCCGCCAGAATCCCTGCGCTTTTTTTATCTCGATAGTAACTGGGTTTCTGCACTGACGGACGGCGCCATGAGTATAGGCCGCAACCTGACTACACAGCTTGATACGCCAGAAATGAATTTGCAATCTGCCGTCTTGCCCGAGGTGTCCACGCAGGTCAGGAGCACCGCTACTCAAGTCAGGGCCAAGGCCTTTGGTATTACGGCCAAACTCAGCGAGAGCAATTCGACAGTCATCAGCGGCTTTGTCTTGCGCTCTTCTTTAGTACTTGATTACCCGAGCATGGGCGTGAATGTCTATCCTCTCGGTGGCACACCAAAAGACGTGTCACCTGTCATGCTGCAAATCTTGCGACTGGAACAATTGGGGCCACAGTCTGACACGCTGATCTGTCTGGTTGCAGGTGATGCCTACCGTGTCGACATACATGAAGCACCACAGGCGCTGCATTACGGTATCGATTGTTTCCAGAATGGCTGCACCGTCAGGGGCCAGGCCGCCGCCGCGGTCAAGAATCTGTACACCTTTGGCAATGCTACTGCCAATAGCAATGGCACTACGACGAACAGCGTCACCATGAGCCAGACTGTGACGCCGACCGATATAAGTTCATGTTTCCGCAGCATATCGCCGCGTGTGCTGGGCATGGACAGTTTGTCCAAACTCATTCTGCAAGCTAACCGCGCTGTCGCACCACCACCGGGCACCACTGCCCCCAACAGTATCGATTCTGCTGAGATGGGCTTTGAGATGACCGAGGGTGTGGGCATGGTCAGTTTTTATAAATCAAATTAATTAAGCCAGCGACTGAAAATTATGATGAACGCAATCGTTCCACTCAATATTGCCGCGCTGCGCGTCAACAATAACGACGCCACCAACGTTGTCGGCGGCTTCCAGGGCAAGACAGCCAGCTTCAATTCCATGCCCTGGTACAACCCGAATGGTGGTACGCCACCGGCAGCGGCCAGTACCGGTGACAAGATTTACGCTCCGCTGGGCAGTACAGCAAGTGGCAACCCACTCAACAGCCCGGCTAATCCCCTAGGTGTTGGCGTGCATCTGCAATGGGAATTGCCTGATTATTTTCGCAAAGGGACACAACCTGCCGAAGGCGGCAACCTGGTTTTCCCGGCTGCGCCAAACCGCTGGCTGGTAACTCGCTTCCTGAGTTTCTATGATACGCAAACCCAGGCGTATGGCAGCATCAGCAGCAAGAGCTGGGTAGTCGAGAGTGATTACCTGTCATCGACGCTGCAGGCCGATGCTTCTGGCATCATACGGCCTGTCATCTCTGTTCCTATCCCAGCCCAGCCTGGCTTCCAGCAGCAGCCTTTCATGTACATGGGGCGGGTGGTCGATGCAGCAAGCTGGAACCCGGCGAATACACCGGCATCGAATTACCTGCCGAATTACAAGGCCACTGATGGCAACTCGCTGTACCTGACATCAATAGGTTTTGTCGGTGCCTATTTTGGCTCTTACTACCCTGAATGCTGCAGTGTGTTTGGCTTCTGGGATAATTTTTCTGACGTGCCTTACGCTGGCTACAAGTCTTTGTATGAAGCCCTGAAGGCGAATGCGACGATACAGTTCCGCACCAGTTATCAGGTCACGGGCTGGCTCAATGAGAGCATGTCTGATCCTCTGGCTAACATCGATGCCCATATTACCGACGACTATAACCGCTACCTGGCTGACTGTAACAACAACCATGTTGCCCCTGAATTGACGCCCAATGATTTTTTCCAGCAGATCACCAGCGGAAAAATGAAGTGGACCTTCAATATGGCCGATGTCAGCTATGAGCTCAATCAGGATCACACGATTGCAGCGCTCAACTATCCAGACGAAACCCTGTCTGCCGGCACCAGCCAGGAAGTTGTCTGGAACATGCTCAGCAATCCCGGCACGACTTACTTTTTGCAGTCGAACAATGCAGGCAACGTTTCAGTCTGGGATACCCAGGTCGAGATTGCCGTCGGCAATTCAACCGAAGAAGCCGTGGCTGCCATGCTCAAGACCGACATGGGCCAGCAGACCAATGATCCAAATGTATTGAGCAATTATGAATACCTGCTGGATGCCCTGCAACTGGGCCTGCTTGCCGATCTGGAAAAAACACCCAACAAGTTGATCACGCTGGAAGAAGCACTGCACAGCAATGCATTTTCCACCGACCCCGGAGGTTACTTATGGATTATCGGCAGCAAGGAAGTGAATGGTGACACCCCGGTCAATCCCGATACCGAGGTCACCCTGCCACTGGACCTGGCCGAACAACTCTACCTGTTGAACCAGGCACAGAAAAACTACGACATGGGCCGCGCCGCGCTCTCCACCATGCGCAAGCAATTGTTCATGGACTGGACGCATTATGTGAAGCTGTACACGGGTGAAATCACAGACCCGAATATCAGTATCAGCAATATGACGAATTTCATCAACACTGCCAGCGGCGGTGAATTGAATGCCGTCATCGCCAAGAGTACGGCGGTTGGTATGTTGTCGTATATTACGGACGAAGAATCAGGTGCAGTCACTGGTGTCAGCCAGCCAGTCAGCGGTGTCTCTCTCTCCAGTCTGGCTTACAAGGTCTGGGACAATTATCAGGTAGTGCAAAATGCCCTGGCGGCTTACCCGGCCTGGCAGGTGCAATGCACGAAGAGTGACGCTTTCTATCTGCCGAATGAACCCCTGGTATTGATGCAGGGTGACATGATGGAACCTGCCAGCAGGAATGGCAAGAAAGCACTGACCTTTGTACGTCTGAGCCAGGAAATACTGGGGCAGCTCAATATCAGCTACAACGGCAATGAGCTCCGGGTAGCGGCCAGCAACACAGGCATAGTTCCTGCCATCAACAGCAATATACCCATGGGTAGCGATGTCAACGCCCTGCTAGGCGAAGCCTGCCTGATCACGCCCATGCTGGCAGCGGCAGTTGCATCCGGTCTCGCTGCAATAGGAGGGGCAAATAATCCGGCAGTCAGCTCACTGTCCGCATTTACCACCAGTCTGATGTATGCGCAAGGTGGCCTGAGCCCGCTTGATATTGTACCGAATGCCGGTGGTGTGCCTGCATCCACAGATACCAGTCTGTTTACAACGGTGGCAAGCGACAACTACCAGGCCGCAGCCAATCCCGTTATCGCTATCAGCGCACCACAGTCATTGAATATCACATTCAGCAATACCACCAACAATGGCTGGGCACCAAATACCATAGGCTGGAGCACCCAGGCTACACCAGCCGGTTTCCCATCCAGCCAGGTCAATCCCTTCCTGCCCGTATTTATGGTCTGGAACGTCAGGCTCAATCCTTTGCTGTGGGAAGCCAGGGACGGCAATGGCAACGCGATTTATTCACCATCCAATCTCACGGACTTCTTTACTCTGGATACAGATGCTGTCGATTACGTCTATAAGATGAATGGCAGCCAGGCGGTCAACTTCACCTCGCCAGACGCCATCACTTATGGCAATTCATCGACGATGAGTTCCAACTCCACCGGCGTGCTGGTGTACCAGATCAACTCTTATATAGCCAGCCACCCCGGTGACCCGGACAACCCTACCCTGCAAAGCATAGCTGACCTGTATGCCGACAAGAACTTCCTGGCGCAATCGATCAGCGGCTTCAATATCCAGCAGATATTGACTGCCGATGTTGCCCAGGTAGCGGTGCAGGACCTGACCAAGGGCAGCCGCGACAGCGTGACCACCGCCGTTGCCAACGCCGCCAAACAAAATGCCTGGGACAACTGGTATGACTTTGGCTTCAACAGCCAGCAACCTATCTCCACGGGCTTGCTGGCCCAAGGTAATTTTGGCCCCTTGCGTTCTGGCTTCCTGGAGATCATGAGCATAGAAATCGTCGATGCCTTTGGTCAGCGCATGGATCTGGCAACTTCGGCGACCAATCCTGACGGTTCTCTTGAGGTGATTACCGCTTACTCCATGACGCCGCCTGCTGAAGATACAGCGAACCAGGGCAAGATTTACCTGCCACCAAGGTTACTGGCCTCTAGCCGCCTGTGGTTCCAATGGTTGTCAGCCTCGTATGACACCAGCATCGCCGGTATCACCGGGGATTTTGAAGAGATGAGCCATCACCCTGCCACCTCACCCGTGTGCGGCTGGATCATGCCGAATCACCTCGACAATAACCTGTTCTTCTACAATGCGGATGGCAGTCCGATCGGCACTTTTGGCATAGAACATCTGAGCACCAACCCAGCGCTGGTCTATCGCACCCGTGCCGGTAACCTGGCCAATCCTACCAGCAGCCTGGCCTATGACATAGGCGAACCAGGCTTACCCAAGGTGAACGCCAACCTGGCCAACTACATGTGGTACATCAATGGCCAGAACGCCAGCTACCTGCAAGACTTGATGAAGGTGATACTGGACTCGGCCGACTATATCAACCCGGCCAATTACGCCAGGGATGCGAATCTGTCGGTACTGCTGGGTAATCCCCTGGCCCTGGTCAGGGCCTCGGTCGGGCTGGAAACTGCTGGCAACCTGCTGCCAATCAGCCAGGCAAGCAGCGGCCCTGGCGCACCACTCCCGCAAGACGTGAATAATAACCGCGTCAATTACACAGACCGCATGGCCTACAGCAGTGCCAACCTGCAAAACCTCAACTTCCCACTGCGGCTGGGGGACCTCGCCAATCTGGATGACGGGCTGGTTGGTTACCTGATGGATGGCACTGGCGACAATCCCTACACCGGTGCCGTATTTTATGCACCTGCAGCCGATCCTGGTATGCAGGGCGGCGTCCGGGCGCCGATTGAAACCACGGTGCAACTGACCCTGAATGCAGCGTCACGTCACCTGACCATGCTGGTTGATCCGCGGGCGGCAGTGCATGCCACGACAGGCATATTGCCTGTCAATGAACTGAGCATACCGCCTGACCAGTATTCGACCGCAATGAACAGCCTGCAAGTCAATTTCGTCACCAGACCCATGCTGAAAATGAACCAGGGTCTGGTCGTACCCTTACCTGCTGAGGCCGGCTATGCATGGTCGTGGATCACACCGGGCAGCACTACCGAGACAGCGCTGATCGCCAACGCCGCCAATGAAACCCCGGTCTATGGTTATTCACCACAGACCCTGCAGGAGGGCTGGCTGGAACTCACCCCGGATAGTAATGAATGAACCATGCATATAAGCAGTAACAACCAAGCCAGCACTACTGAACATTTATTATTTTGATCAACCCTAACAGACAGAAAAAATTATGAGCTCAGTAATAATGACCATGAACAACCCTGCGGTACCGGGCACGCCCGCTACCATTTATACAGGGGTCACAGCCAGCCTGAATATCGCGCTCACCAATGACACCGGGGCTGATATCAATCTCACTAACGCTGCCAATCTGGAAGTGTTCATGCCGCTGTATTTCACGGCAACACAACTTGAGCAGATGGCAATCAGCAATATCTCGCCTGCAGGCTGGACTTTCAGTTACAACAGCACTGACATGGCCCTGCAACTGAAATGGACAGGCGGCAACGCCTCCTGGTTCAGTAATGGTGCCATCACTTTCAGCATCAACAATGTGCTGACGTCGAATGCTCCTACCGCTGACGTCGTGCAGATCAACTTCAATGACATCAGCGGTGCCAATGTCCCTAGCCAGGTATCGTCAGCGCTGGCGCTGGTTGCACAACCTGCGCCAGGCAACCTGAATCTGCAACAGGTGCTCAGCGTCGCACCAGAATTTGGCGGCGCGGTCTATGTGTCCGCCATCAGCAATCCACTGACCAATACCCTGTACCTGAACCTCAAGAATATAGGTAGCACACCTCTGTTCAATGGCAATAATATGTGGACAGGCTCACCCAAGGTATCAGTCAGTTTTGTGTATGGCACAACCAGCGGCTCGCTGGCGCCGGACGACAAACAGCAAGCGACACAAACGGGCTCAGCCTGGGCTATCAGCGCCGGTATTTATGTAGATCAGACTGGTGGCTGGAGTGTGCAAAATCCTTCTGTTACCGGCCAGGCGAATTCGCCAACCTGGACACTGACGCCCAACAATACCAACAAACAGATCATAGGTACCGGTGACCAGTCAAATGTGACATTCTCTTTCGCCAATATCATTTCGATGACACCGACTGGCCCTACGCAGATGTATGTGCAGTTTTCAGGCTTCATGGCGAACGATGGCACGCATTACAACGATACGGTGTTTGTCGTTCCTATCAGCAAGCAGATTCCACCCAATCCTGGCGCGATAGGCATCTACAGTCTGGCAGAAACTATCCCTGTTAACAGTTCAACTGAACAGGTCTCAATTCCACTGACCTGGAGCATGTTTGGTGTTGGCAGTGTCAAGCTGAGCTTCTATATACCAGGCATGACCATACCGGAACAAAAGTATACCTACGGCACTACTGCACATCCCGCACTCAATTATGACACTGAGCATCCACAGATCACTGGCATTACCAAGACCCAGACCCTGACTGTGTATTGCTGGGCTTACTCTGACAGCAACTGGCAAAATCAGTTGAACAAGATACAGTGCACGGTTCCGTTGATCTTCCCACCTGTGATCAATAGTTTTACAATACAGCCGACCACGATCGTGCCACCGGCCAGTTATGCCTTCCAGCTGCAATGGGATATTGAGGGACAGGACAGTTTTGAAATCATTGCCGACAACGGTTCAGGCAGCCCACTCAAACTGCCAGTTCCGCAAACCGCTTCGACTTATATAGTCAACCCAACTTCGCCACAAACTACCTATACACTGAATGTGTATGGCAACACTACTAATGACTGACCGGAGTATACCATGCCAAATTCAAATGTCGTCACTGCGCAAGCCATCGCTACCATCCAGATGCCCGTCGGCACCGTCGTCAGTTTTGCAGGAACCGCAGCACCAAACGGCTGGTTGCTATGCGATGGTGCAGGTATAGCACAATCAACCTATCCGAATTTGTATGCGCTGGTCGGCGGCAATGTCCCGGACCTGCGCAGCCGCTTTATTGTCGGAGTAGGCCAGGGCAATGGGCTGGCAAACCGTACCCTGAATAACATTGGGGGAGAAGAAAACCACACACTCAGCCTCAATGAAATGCCCAACCACAGCCATTCCTATGGTGTTGGTGGCGGTAACGGCGGAGGTAATAATGGCACAGGTAATTCGGAGGGCTGGTCAACAACCAGTTCGGCGTTTACAACCTGGACGGGCGGCGCTGGCTCCACTTGGGCACATAACAATATGCCGCCCTTTTATGCGTTGACCTACATCATCAAATACTAAATTGCAGCAACCAAGTACAAAGCGCCGACTTATCGTAGTGGTGCAAACATAGATATATTTTTGCATCATTTTCACTTTTTTTCATATAAAACCACCATGAGCACATTAACCAGCACAGCCCCTGCCCAATCTGCCGACACAGTAGCGATCAACCCTTTGCCTGTCGGTTCCATCATTGCCTTTGGCGGCAGCGATGCGCCTAACGGTTGGCTGCTTTGCGTCGGCCAGACCATCAGCCAATCGACCTACCCCAACCTGTTCGCAGTCATCGGTGGCACCGTACCAGACTTGCGCAGCCGTTTTGTCATCGGTACAGGACAGGGGAATGGCCTAAGCAACTACCCACTCAAAAGCACGGGCGGTGTTGAAACTGTCACGCTCAATGTCAACCAGATACCCAGCCATCAGCATTTCGGTTTTGGCGAGGCTTACGACGATTGGCCGCTTGGCTATCAGGGTAGCAATCAAAAAGGCAGCAAAGGTGGTATGGACAATGACAACCATTATTACGGCACGACCAATACTGGCGGTAATCAGGCGCATGAAAACCGCCCGCCGTATTTTGCCCTGACTTACATCATCAAGTATTGAAAGCATAAGCAGGCTGGAGCAGTTTCAGGATTTATTTTTTCTGCGTCTGTTCAGCCTGTTTTTCAGCCAGTTGCTTCACACCGGCAGCAAGATAATCAGTCAGTTCATTCGGCACAGTCAGTGACAACTGGTAGTGCATGATTTCAAAGCCCTGCGCAGTATGGTGTATGACGCCGCTGGCCTGGCAAATGCCCATCTGTGTTTTCAACTGCTCATCAAACCAGATCCAGCTACGGTCTGGTGACATATTGATGTGGCGGTTAAAAGAAGTAAAAGCCCAGGCAGACGGACGTTCAAAAAAACGTTTGGCCCAGGCTTTGAATTCGTCACGTGTCCAGCGTTCTGTCTTGTCGGTACCTATGTACACACCGTCTTTTGCCATCTTGTCGAAATACTGCAGGCGTGCATGGGCAGCATCGTCATGCCATTCATCAATGAACTGGGCAACTTTGCTCGTGACGCTTGCAATATCATCTGCGGCATGAACCAATGTAGTCTGCATGGCCCATGCTGCCAATAAAGCACTCAGTGTCTTTTTCATTTTCACGTCCTGGTTTTCATAGCACGATTTTCGTAACCTGATCCGGGTATCAGTTTTGTCGGCTCAGGTAATCGGCACGGGTGATGCGATAAATCAGGCTGGCGGCTTCACCTGGCACATCTTCCACTTCCGAGTATAGCTGCATGCCGATTTTTTCCAGGGTGCGGCGCGAGGGAGTGTTGGCAGGCCTGACCAGGCCATATACTGCATCCTCAGCCAGCACCACAAAGGCCGCATGCAAGGCTGCCATGGCCATTTCCGTGGCATAGCCCCTGCCCCAGGTGTGAGCAGCAAAACGGAAATAGATATTCAGGCCGCTGAAATCACCTATCTGCTTGCGCATGATGCCACCAAAGCCCAACACCTGATCTGGCTCATCTATAGAACAGACTGTCCAGTAACCAAAATGCTGCCTATCCCATGCACCTGCCCAGTCATCCAGCAATACCCTGGTGGTTTCGCGTGATCTGGGGCCGGTGGGGTTATGGATATTGGTGGCGGGGTCACCATGGATGGTGGCAGCGCTGTCTATATCGCTACGTTCCATCTTGCGTAGTAAGAGACGCTCCGTCTTCAGCGGACTCAGTCTACTGTAATTAATCATGGTTCAATCCAGGTCAGCCAGGACTTTGAGATGTGCCACCACGCTACGCCCCAGGGCAGACAGGTTATAGCCACCTTCAAGACAACTGACGATGCGCTTATTGGAAAACTCCTGGGCAATCTTCATGATTTCCTTGGTGATCCAGGCATAGTCAGCTTCGACCAGGCCCATCTGCCCCATATCATCTTCACGATGGGCATCAAAACCGGCAGAGATAAAGATCATCTCCGGTTCAAACTTGCGCAAGGCAGGCAACCACTGCTCAGTGATCAACTGGCGCACGACGTCACCATAACTATGCGCCGGTACGGGAATGTTCACCATATTGCGGGCTGGATGCTCAGTACCGGTGTAGGGATAATAGGGGTGCTGGAAAAAACTCACCATGAGCACCCGTTCATCATTGCGGAAAGCCTCTTCCGTGCCATTACCATGATGGACATCGAAGTCAACAATGGCGATGCGCTGCAAGCCGCGCATTTCCAGTGCATGCTTGGCTGCCACGGCCACATTATTAAACATGCAAAAACCCATGGCTTCGCTAGGGGTAGCATGGTGGCCAGGCGGACGTATGGCACAAAAGGCATTTTCCACTTCGCCATCCAGCACGGCATCAGTTGCGGCTACTGCGGCACCGGCAGCACGCAACGAGGCACGCCAGGTATAAGCATTCAATGAGGTATCAGCATCCAGCGGGAAATGCTCGTACTCTGACCGCTCTGAAGGACAGTTTTCGCGTATGCGGTAGATGGCATCGGCAGTATGCACACGGGCCAGATGGGCTTCTGTGGCTTGCGGTGCCTCACGGTGATCGAGCAAAGTACTGATACGGCTGGCAATCAATTGATCGTCTATGGCTTGCAGGCGCTCAGGTGATTCCGGGTGCCATGAGCCCATTTCATGGCGTTTGCAGTCAGCATGGGTGTAATACGCAGTTGTCATGTCTCTGTGCCAGAACTGCCACAAATCCCGCCCGGCACAGACATGCCAGCGCAGTATGAGTGATATAAGTTCCGTTTATCTTATCTGTCTTATTATCAGTTTCACCCTATTTGCCTGATTTTGCAAATCCGTCTGTCTGAAACTTTTCACTATGAGCAACAGTTTTTGACATTTCGGTTTACACTGTGAGCACTTAAATTTGACAATTCATGGGCAGCATCTACCGGCTTCAGACATACCCTGCATGAATTTCAGGCAATAATAAACATCGCTCAGCAAGGAAAAACATGTTTTCCAAAGTACATAAAGTAGCAAAACAGGTCAACAGCGTCATCATAGGCAAGGAGCAGCAAATCAGGCAGGCGCTGGTCTGCTTGCTGGCAGGTGGGCATTTGCTGATCGAAGATTTACCTGGTGTCGGCAAGACCACATTGGCACATGCGCTGGCAATTTCACTGGGTTTGAAGTTCAATCGCCTGCAATTCACCAGTGACCTGTTACCGGCTGACGTGGTTGGCATCTCGATTTTTGACAGGGAAAAATCGCAATTTGTTTTTCATCCCGGCCCTGTGTTTGCCCAGGTATTGCTGGCCGACGAAATCAATCGCGCTACCCCCAAGACACAATCTTCATTACTGGAAGCCATGGAAGAAAGGCAGGTCTCGGTAGAAGGACAGACCCGCAACCTGCCCTCGCCTTTCTTTGTCATCGCCACCCAGAATCCTGCCCATCAAGTAGGTACTTTTGCCTTGCCTGAATCGCAACTGGACAGGTTTTTGATGTGCCTGTCGCTCGGCTATCCAGATGCTGCGGCAGAACGTGCCCTATTGCTGGGAGAAGACAGGCGCAGCCTGCTGGCGCAATTACCAGCCGTAATGCAGGCAGAAGAATTAATGGAAGCGCAACAACAACTCAAGAAAATCCATACCTCGTCTGCACTGGTTGATTACGTACAGTCACTGGCGCACGCGACACGCCAGGGTGATTTATTTGCAGAAGGCATGAGCCCACGCGCCTCTATCGCCTTGTTGCAGGCAGCGCGCGCCTGGGCAGCCATGGAAGGCCGCGACCACGTCTTGCCAGAAGATGTACAGGCAGTTTTGATACCCGTGATTGCGCACAGGTTGCGTCCATTGAAATCCATGACGGGCAAAGTCAGTGCCAGTAGCGAATTGCTGGCGCAATTGATGAAACGCGTCAGCGTCTGAAGCTGAGCAGCCACTGATAAATAACGGCATGTTCACATCGATAAAAAAAAGACTGCGCAAAATCGTTTTTCTGGAACACAAACCAGAAAGCGGTGAAGTGTTCCTGAATCAACGAAGGGTGTTCACCCTGCCCAGCAAACCCGGGCTGGTATTTGTCGTCCTTTTGCTGCTGATGTTTTTGGCAGCCACCAATTACAGCCTGAACCTGGGCTTTGGCCTGACCTATGTATTGGGCGGCATTGCGCTGGTCAATGTCTTCTATGGTTTTCGTAATCTGGCTTACCTGCATCTGTTGCCCGGCTCAGCCAGGGCAGTCTTTGCCGGCGAAGAAACCGAATATACGGTTTATCTGATCAACCGCCGCGCTCACCCACGCTATGCCATCAGCGTGGGTTTTGCTGAAAAAGGCCATCCAGAAAAATTTGTAGATATCGCTGCCGACAGCCGGGTCGCAGTGCAACTCAGTTATCCCACTGTCAACAGGGGTCTGGTGGCCATACCAAGAATACGTTTGCAAACCAATTATCCGCTCGGTCTGCTGCGCGCATGGAGTACCTGGCTGCCAGATGCGAATGCCCTGGTTTACCCGCAGCCGGAACCTAATCCACCTCCTTTACCGATGTCCGGCGCTGGAAAAAAAACGGATCTGCCAGGCCATGCAGGCGACGAAGATTTTGCCGGTGTGCGCGCCTATCAGCCCGGGGACGCCATGAAACATCTGGCCTGGAAGCAGATAGCCAAAGTCGATACGGCTTTGGGTGGTGCGCTGGTAACCAAGCAGTTCGCTGGTGGTTCTGGCAGTGACGTCATGCTGGACTTTGCCGCCCTGCCAAGGAATCTGGATACAGAATTGAAATTATCGCGCCTGACCAGTTGGGTACTGGAAGCCGATCAACGTGGCCTGACCTACGGCTTCAAACTCGCGCAAACGCAGTATCCGCCCACCACAGGACCGGAGCATTGCGAAGCCTGCCTGCGCGCACTGGCACTGTACGAGATATGAGCATCATGAAACTGCCCGTCTTCCGCACCATACTCTCACGTGATAAAGCAGATACCCTGCTGCTGATCTTTGCCTGTGTCTTCGTACTCTTGCCGCATGCAGATCATGTCAAATGGTGGGTAAATGCGTCTTGTGCCCTGCTTCTGGTGTGGCGAGGCTGGCTGACACTGAGTGGCCGCCGTCTGCCACCGCCTTTGCTACTATTACCTGTCGCTACCATGATGATGGCAGGCGTGTATCTGACACACAGGACTTTTTTTGGCAGGGAAGCTGGCGTTACCATGCTGGTCTTGCTGCTGACTTGCAAGCTATTGGAAATGCATGCCAAGCGCGATTTGTTCGTAGTGATTTTCCTTGGTTTCTTTTTATTACTGACCAGTTTCTTTTATCAGCAGACGATCTTCGCCGCCATGCTGACACTGACTGGTTTATGCCTGCTGTTAACAGCGCAACTGTCATTTCATTACACCGGTGTAGTACCACCATTACTACAAAGGCTCAAGCTAGGGGCGAGTATACTTGGGCTGGCAATTCCCCTGACCATCATCGCCTTTGTGCTATTCCCACGCATACAAGGGCCACTCTGGGGCTTGCCAGGTGATGCACAGTCCGGGCGCAGCGGGCTGTCAAGCTCCATGTCACCAGGCAATATCAGCGAACTGGCCCAGTCTGAAGAAATTGCATTTCGCGTCAAGTTCGATAAATTCATTCCTGCCAAACCCCAGCTATACTGGCGCGGCATCGTCATGAATCAATTCGATGGACGTAGCTGGTCACAGGAAGAAAAAAGGTCATCCTATAAAACTGATCAGGATAAAAACTGGATCAAGTACGGTGGTCAGGCGATCCATCAGGAAATCACGCTGGAAGCGAATGGACAGAACTGGTTGTTTGCACTGGACATGCCTGCAGGCAAGCCGGAATTAGAAGCGAACACGGGCAGCGTTGCCATCATCAACAAACTGATGGAGACGCGGCGCGAACAAGCCACAAATGAAAGGCTCAAATACACAATAGAGTCTTACACCAGCTATACCCTGGAAGCAGCAAGCAGCCGGGAAATGATGGCGGATTCACTTAAATTGCCAGAGGGTTACAACCCGCGCACCCTGGCTTTTGCTGCCACCTTACGTCAGCAGTATCCAGATGATATGCAACTGATCTGGGCAATACTCAATTATTTCCGTCGCGAGGCTTATTCTTACACGCTGGAGCCACCCCGTCTGGGCAAAAACAGTGCTGATGAATTTTTGTTTGACACCAGGGCCGGCTTTTGCGAACACTATGCCAGTGCCTTTGTCTTGCTGATGCGCGCAGCCAATATACCGGCGCGGGTAGTGGCTGGCTATCAGGGTGGCAATCTGAATTCTGTTGATGGCTACCTCGAAATACGCCAATCCGATGCCCACGCCTGGGCTGAAGTCTGGCTGGAAACGAAAGGCTGGGTCAGAGTCGATCCGACAGCAGCCGTCGCACCTGAAAGGGTGCAACGCTCACTTAATTACGCAGTGCCACGTCAGGGACTGGCCGGTCTGATGAATCTGAGCCCGGATGGAATTTCTTTTTTCAATCAGGTACGCATGCAGTGGAGTGCAGTCAACAATTCATGGAACCAGTGGGTACTGAATTACAACCAGAATACCCAAAGAAGCTTGCTGAATTCTCTGGGTTTCATGAAAGTTGACTGGGCTCAACTGACCTTGTTGTTTTTTATTGCAACCAGTCTGATACTGGGTCTGATCGCTTTACCCCTGATTCGCAACCGGCCACGTATCACAGCGCTTGATAAGGTATACTTTTCTTTCTGTCGCAAGATGGAAAAAAAGACCGCAGCACGCGCATTACATGAAGGGCCCAAAGCCTATCTGGAAAGACTGCGCAGCAGCTTGCCCGTAGCTGATTTTGAAAACGCCGAGCGTTTTCTGACACTCTATGCAAGTGCCCGCTACGGCAAAAATCCTGGCCCGGAAAGCACGCTGATCCGGCGTTTGAAAACCTTGCTGGCCGCATGCCGCTAATTTTTTATTGACGTATTTTGATCTCACTGACCACCTCCGCATCAAACCAGCCCCGCACATTGCTGAATGGCGTTTACTCCCTGATCATCGCTACCGCCATGCTCACTGCGGGCGAAGCACATGCAACAGGGAAAAAGCATACAAAAAAAACCGCTGCGAATATTGCATCAGCCCCGGCTGCCAAAGCTAAAAAAGATGAAAGCCATTTTGAGCAATGGAAGGAAGTGTCCAACTTCATTTCTGAAATGGTCAGCAAACATGGTTATACCGAAGCAGAATTGAAAGCCATCTTCAAGCAGGCAAAGTACATAGAAACCGCCAGGCAATTAATGCGCCCTGCACCACCCGGCAAACCCAAAAACTGGAAGGCCTATCGCGCCCGCTTTGTCGAACCTTACCGTATCGAAGCCGGTATTGCCTTCTGGGATAAATATGCCGATGCACTGACAAAAGCTGAGCAGGAATATGGTGTGCCGCCAGAAATCATCGTCGGCCTGATCGGTGTCGAAACCATCTTTGGCAAACAGACCGGTGGCTTTCGCGTGATGGATGTGCTGACCACGCTGGCCTTCGATTACCCCGACACACCTACCCGTGATATACGCATGCAATTTTTCCGTGGCGAGCTGGAAAACATGTTGCTGATGTCGAGAGAAGCCTCATTGGATCCCTTCGTGTTTAAAGGCTCTTATGCAGGCGCGATAGGCTGGCCGCAATTCATGCCAGGCAGCATCAGAAAATATGCCGTGGACTTTGATGGCGATGGCAAAATCAACCTGACTGATTCACCCGTAGATGCCATAGGCAGCGTCGCCCACTATCTTGCGGTGCATGGATGGAAGCGCAATTTGCCCATCGCATTCCCTGCCACTCTGGTGCTGAATGAGAAAAGTGAACTGCTCAACACTGCATTGGGGAAAGGTTTACAGGTCAGCTATCAGTTGCAGGATTTAAAAGCCATTGCAACAACAGCCAGTAGTGAGGCGCCAACAAACATCCAATATGGTCTTGTCGATCTGCAAAATGGCAACGACGCAACAGAATACTGGCTGGCAACAGAGAATTTTTTTGCTATCACGCTGTACAACCGCAGTTATTTTTACGCAATGTCAGTCTTTGACCTAGGGCGTGTCATTGCTGCGGCAAGACAAAAATAATTCGTATTCAAGCGAAATAGATAGCATTACAGAGTGTTGAAGGAGGAAGGCCGTAATTTAACAGATTTTAATAAACCGAATAAAATTGTTAATTTATGTTATTCTAGTAACTAATTACTGGAATAAACATTGCCATTCAGTATTTTCTAAACTAAAGTGCTGTTATCTAGTTGACACATTTACTTCTTAACTAAGCAAAGTGTCAAGAGATTTAACAATGGTTTGCTATTTTTCTGACAAGCAAATTATATTTTAAAGATACAATATTACCGTTTGATTAATTTTTTATTGAAGCAACTAATTAAGCGTCAATAAACTACACAGCGAGGTAATTATGGCAAATTTGACCCAGCTTGAATCCGATGAAATCGACTATGATCCAAACAATCTGTTGGATACTCTGATCAAGCAATTGCATTTGAAAAATGATGCAGCACTCTCCAGAGCATTGGAAGTGGCACCACCAGTAATCAGTAAAATCAGGCATCGTCGCCTGCCGGTCGGCGCATCACTGCTGATCCGCATGCATGAAATCAGCGATGTCAGTATCAAAGAACTGCGCGAATTGATGGGCGACCGTCGTGCGAAGTTCCGTATCAGCGACAAACAATTCAAACCAAAAGACGCAGCTTAAGTCTTTTATTTGATCGGTGATTGCTGCCTGATAAATCTCTGGATTTTCAGGATAATTGCTTCATTGAAAAATACCGAAAACGCGCCACAAGCGTGATTTCGGTATTTTTTTATTGCTTTATTTTGCACCGGATTTATGACAGCTTGATGTAAAAGCTGACAAAGATGTATAACAAAGATGTGTCGCTGACAGGATTCAGCTGAATGAGTTCTCCGAATGAGTTCTCTGAGTGAGTTCTCTGAATGAGCTCAGTAAGTAAGCCCTGCACGTGAATGCTCTGGGTGTGCCTGGTCCGTAAACCAATTAGTGAGCGCAATATCTGCGCTCACACCTGCGAATCCTCAGGCAGGAAATACACCCGTCGATAAATAACGGTCGCCACGATCACAGACGATGAAGACGATAGTGGCGTTTTCTACAGTCTGGGCAACGCGCAAAGCGATTTCGCATGCACCTGCGGCAGAAATACCACAAAATATTCCCTCTTCCACCGCCATCCTGCGTGCCATGTGCTCGGCATCTGCCTGCGTCACGGACTCCACCTGATCTACCCTGGCTTTATCAAAAATCTTGGGCATGTAAGCCTCTGGCCATTTGCGTATGCCTGGTATTTGCGAGCCTTCTTCCGGTTGCGCACCGATGATGTGGATCTGCGGATTCTGTTCCTTCAAATAAGCAGATACACCCATGATGGTGCCGGTGGTTCCCATGGCACTGATGAAATGAGTAATCTTGCCCTTGGTATCACGCCAGATTTCTGGCCCTGTACCCTCATAGTGAGCCAGAGGATTATCTGGATTGGCGAACTGGTCGAGTATCACGCCCTGTCCTTCTGACTGCATTTGTTCTGCCAGGTCACGCGCATATTCCATACCGCCAGTCTTGGGTGTCAACATGATTTGCGCACCATAGGCAGCCATGCTTTGACGGCGCTCTATGCTCAGGTTTTCTGGCATCAGCAAGATCATCTTGTAACCGCGCATGGCCGCAGCCATGGCGAGGGCAATACCAGTGTTGCCGCTGGTGGCTTCTATCAGGGTGTCACCAGATTTGATACGGCCACGCTCTTCTGCCCTTTTGATCATGGACAAGGCGGGCCTGTCCTTGACAGAACCGGCAGGATTATTACCCTCCAGTTTGCCAAGGATGACGTTATTACGTCGGTGGTTTTCTTCGCCGGGTATGCGCTGCAATCTAACGAGCGGTGTATTGCCTATGGTGTCTTCGATGGTCAGATAGGTCATGGTAAGCAGCTTAAAAAGACAAACTCTTATTCTAATCGCAGTTACCTTTAGACGCTTGCCGCATAAGCAAGCAAATAGATGGCAAAACGCCGGGTAAACATGTTTAAATCCGCGTATTTCCCAGACAGATCAAGCCCTTCGCCGCTTTATATGATGTCGCAAATTTGCTTATACAGATTTTGAATAAGCTAATAAAAAACCTCAGGGTAGCCCCTGATGTTTTTGCTTGCTACCAGCATCAACACCAAATTATTTGGTCTTGACTTCTTTGGTACTGGCCTTGGAGGCAGCAGATGCTGCCGAAGCCACTGACGCAGCAGATGCTGCTGAGGCTTTGGAAGCTGCCGATGCAGCCGAGGCTGCAGAAGCAGTGGATGCAGCAGATGCCGCAGAAGCTGCCGGGGCGGCTTTTTCAGCTTTGGCTGCAGCTTTATCCGCTTTAGCAGATGCAGCACTGGCCGCTGGTTTTGCAGCTGCACCAGGTTTAGCCTGGCCATTAACAGTCAAACCCGCTTCAGACAATTTGCTGGAGCTTTTCTCGCCTATGCCTTTGACGCGGCTTTCAAAATCTGCCCAATCCTTGAAGGCGCCATTCTTGGTACGCTCTTCTATGATGGCCTTGGATTTGGCCGGGCCTATACCTTTGATACCATCCAGTGCAGCCTGATCGCCTTTATTGACATCGACATCAGCAAATGCAAAACCAGTAGCAGCCAGCAAAGCCATCAGGCCAAATATAATTTTCTTCAACATGCGAACACTCCCTCAATAATTGAACATTTTTTAAAGCGAATTTTAAAACGGATTTTTAACCGACATAGCCTGGTTTTATCGCTGGCTATGCAACTATCAACGGAACTGGATTCATTCCGTTGACAAGTATTCCACAATTTAATGTCAATATGACTAATCACCCAACCTGTCTATCAAAAAGTCGATAAAACAGCGTAACTTGGGTGGCATCTGACGACGGCTGGCATAGACCGCATACAAATTACCGGTAAAACCCGGCTCATTACCGGCCACCAGTTGCAAACGGCCAGAAGCAAGATCTTCACTCACCAGCCATTCGGGTAAAAATGCAGCACCCATACCTGCCAGTACGCAGTGATAACTCAGCGTCGTGTCACCGCACTTCATGATGGCATCCAGCTTTAGTGGCGCGCCCCCTGTTTGCACTGGCATATGAAATCTTTCCAATTGCACGTAATTGGGTAATATCATCGCCATGTTGATGGGTTCGTCTTTTTTGCCAGCCCCCAGTTTTTTCACAAACGCTGGTGTGGCAACCAGATGAAAATCGACTTTGCACAAACGCCTGGCAATCAGGGCTGGTGATGGTTCGTCTGTCGCCCTCAGGGCCAGATCAAAGCCATCTGCCACCAGATCGACCATATGATTATCGAGGTGCAGATCCAGCCTGACTTCAGGATAATTTTCACGAAAGTCTGCCAGCACCCTGGCAAACCCAGGGTTGGCACACCAGACCGGGGCACTGATCTTTAATTCACCGCGTGGTGGCCCACTTTCTTGCGCGACCGAGGCAACGGCAGCATCAAGTATGTCCAGCGCCTGCCTGCCCTGTGCAAAGAAATCCTTGCCCGCCTCCGTCAGGCTCATGCTGCGGCTGCTGCGGTTGAGCAATCTGGCGCCCAGCTTGCGCTCCAGCCTGGCAATATGCTTGCTGACCATGGGTGCTGCCATACCCAGCCTGTCAGCCGCAGCAGTAAAGCTGCCGGATTCGACAATCTCGCGAAACACCCTGATGCCACTGATATCAAGTTCGTCCATATCCCGTCCCTCATGGCTCAATAGATTATTGTTGCACTTTTTGGAAACAATGCAATTACTTTACCACCATCGATTTCCTCATCAGGAAACATTATGATGAATTACATTGGGCTTCATGAAACTTAATTGAAAAAATGGAGCCTGGCACCAAATGATCTGCGGAGGATACTCATATGAAATTACCTACCTACTTTATCTCGCACGGCGGCGGTCCCTGGCCGTATATGGAAGACATGCGCAAAACCATGCATGTGCTGGAAGAGTCATTGGTGGATATGCCACGGCAATTACCGCACAAGCCCAAAGCCATCCTGATGATCTCGGCACACTGGGAAGAAAGCACATTCAAGGTCATGACAAATCCCTGGCCAGGCATGCTGTATGACTATGGCGGCTTTCCTGAGCACACCTATAAAGTGCATTACTCTGCACCGGGTTCGCCTGAGCTGGCAGAGCGGGTAATGGGCTTGATCAAAGATGCAGGCTTGCCCGCCCAGGCCGATGCTCAGCGTGGTTTTGATCACGGCGCATTTGCGCCACTGGCCGTGATGTACCCTGAGGCTGATATGCCAGTCGTGCAATTATCACTGCGCATAGGGCTGGATCCGGCAGAACACCTTGCGCTGGGACGGGCGCTTGCGCCTTTGCGCGATGAAGGCGTGCTCATCATAGGCAGCGGACTCAGCTACCATAACCTGCGGCGCTTTGGCCCGCTGGCGAAAGAACCCTCATCGAGTTTTGATGACTGGTTGCAGGACAGCCTGATCGCCAGCAGCACGACAGAAAGAGTCGCGCGCCTGATCCATTGGGAAGATGCACCGGCAGCACGGGTGGCCCATCCAAGGGAAGAGCATTTACTGCCACTGATGGTGGCCGTGGGTGCCGCAGAAGATGAAGTTGCCAGTTGTGTTTATCATGAAGAAAACATCTTTGGCGGTGTGGTGGCATCGAGTTTTCGCTTTGGGGCGATTGCCTGATTCACACAATAAGAATGCTGGCTTGAATACTTCAAGCCAGCACAGGTAACAATTTAATGTGCGGCCTCGGGAAATAGCTCTTCCCGCGTCACAGTAGCGGTACCCAATTTTCCGACAACGATACCGCCAGCGCGGTTGGCAATCACCACGGCTTCTTGCATGGACTTACCCTGTGCCAGCATGACAGCCATGGTGGCGATGACGGTGTCACCAGCGCCAGAGACATCAAATACTTCACGCGCCATGGCTGGCACATGTGTCACTCCATCAGCCGTGAACAAGGTCATGCCCTCTTCTGAACGGGTCAGCAGCAAGGCATCAATTTGCAAATCTGCGCGCAGTTGCTGAGCCCTGGATGTCAGCGCTTCTTCATTCGGCCAATCACCAATGATTTGCTTTAACTCAGACTTGTTCGGTGTCAGCAAACTGGCGCCGGCATAGCGTTTGAAGTCACTACCCTTGGGGTCCACCAGCACGGTCTTGCCTGCGGCCTTGGCCGCAGCGATCATGGCACTGACGTTCACCAGGCTGCCCTTGGCATAATCTGACAAAACGACCACGTCATAGCCAGTCAGCAAAGAATTGAAGCGATTGAGTTTGTCACGCAAGACATGCTCGGTCGGACGTTCTTCAAAATCGATGCGTAACAATTGCTGCTGCCTGCCGATGACGCGCAACTTGATGATGGTGGAAATTTGCTGGTCACGGCTGAGGTAAGCTTCTATGCCTGAAGTTTTCAGCAGACGCTCCATGCTATTGCCTGCATCATCGTCACCGATGACACCCATCAAGGCAGCCTGCACACCCAGGGCGACGGCATTGCGGGCCACATTGGCGGCACCACCAAGTCGCTCTTCACTTTTTTCCACACGTACGATAGGCACGGGGGCTTCGGGTGAAATACGGTTAACTTCGCCAAACCAGTATCTGTCGAGCATGACATCACCAGCGACCAGGATACGCTTCATCTTTGCATTCATGTTCTGCATTATTTGTTCGTCATTTACTTGTCAATACGGAGCGGCCTATGCCGTGGTATTCAATGCCGAGTTCGGTCATGACCGTGGGCTCAAACAGGTTGCGGCCATCAAACACCACAGGCTGTTTCAGTCGAGCCTTGACTTCATCAAAATCGGGGCTGCGGAAGGCCTTCCACTCGGTGACAATCGCCAATGCATCAGCATCCACCAGAGCATCCATGGGGTTGGCGGCATAGCGTATGGCCCCCAGCAATTCAGGTGCATCATAGAAATCCAATTCAAATACGCGTTTGGCTTCTTGCATGGAAACTGGGTCATACACCGCCACCGTCGCACCTGCACGCAGTAATTCACCCAGCAAGACGCGTGAAGACGCTGCGCGCATATCATCGGTATTCGGCTTGAATGCCAAACCCCAGATGGCGAAATGACGGCCACTGAGGTTTTCACCAAAGCGCTGCTGTATCTTGTTACCGAGTACCTGCTTTTGACGCGCATTGACGGCTTCGACTGCCTGCAGGATCAACAGATTCAAACCATAGTCTTGCGCAGTACGTTCCAGCGCCTGCACGTCTTTAGGGAAGCAGGACCCGCCGTAGCCGCAACCAGCATACAAAAAGCTGTGGCCTATGCGCGGGTCAGAACCTATGCCGTGACGCACCGCCTCAATAT
The DNA here is from genome assembly GCF_058788535.1 of Undibacterium sp. FW305-107. NCBI lineage: Bacteria > Pseudomonadati > Pseudomonadota > Betaproteobacteria > Burkholderiales > Oxalobacteraceae > Undibacterium > Undibacterium sp. FW305-107. Next base: position 90,188 of record NZ_JBYTAV010000010.1, on the reverse strand, counting down.
CGGCACCAACATGGTCAGCCAGATTGGCCAGTTCGTTCATGAAAGAGATACGGGTCGCCAACATGGCGTTCGCCGCATACTTGGTGAACTCTGCCGAGCGTACATCCATCCAGTAAGTACGTTCATGATTGCGGTTGAAAGGCGCATACAGCTTCTTCATCTGGCTGCGGGCTTTTTCACCTTGCGGTGTCTGGTCGCAACCGATAACGATGCGGTCGGGGCGCATGAAGTCTTCTACTGCCGCGCCTTCTTTCAAAAACTCTGGATTGGAAACAACCGAGAATTCCACTGCAGCGGAGCGCGTTGCAAGCTCGGCAGAGATGGCAGCACTGACGCGGTCAGCCGTACCGACAGGCACGGTAGATTTATCAACGACGACCTTGAAGTTCGTCATGTACTTGCCAATATTTTTTGCCGCAGCCACGACATATTGCAGGTCAGCAGAACCATCTTCATCCGGCGGTGTGCCAACAGCGATGAACTGTACGTCACCATGCTTGACGCTGGCTTCGACATCGGTAGAAAACTGTATACGGCCTGCAGCGCGATTACGTGCAACGATTTCTTCCAGGCCCGGTTCATGGATAGGGATGCCGCCATTGTTGAGGATATCAATTTTGCGCTGGTCAACATCCAGGCAAAACACATCATTACCCAATTCAGCCAGGCAGGCACCTGTGACCAGACCGACATAACCTGTACCAATAATTGTGATTTTCATTTTTTGATCACCAAATTTAATAAGAAGACGCACCATCGAACCTGACACTGCTTGCCATATCCGGGCTAGCCTGGGGGGATATATCCCGTTCAAAGCTGGATGAATGCGGATCTAGTTCATAACGTTCAGTTCTTCTGTCCTTCTTGGAGGATAAGTTTCCCATTTACTGCAGCCAGGGCAATGCCAGTAAAACTGCCTGGCCTTGAAACCACAATTGGAACACTGATAACGCGCCAGTTTTTGTGCATAGCCGTGTACCAGGTTCTTGATGATGGCCAGCTCCGGCCTGACTTCAGGTGGCACCACCATGATGCGGCCATCCAGCAATTTATCCAGACCCAGCAAGGTCGGGGTGCGGCGCAATTCTTCACTGACCAGGCTATTGACGGCATCCACACCCTCCAGTTCCAGCGTGGCTTTGAAGGCAACTTCCAGCAGATCTATCGACGGTGCTTCGGCGAGGTAATTCTTTACCAGATTCAAGCCTTCTTGCGCCTTGTCGAGCTTGCGGTAACCATCCATGAGACGCTGGGCTACCAATGCCACATGCGGCACACTTTGCTGCTCTACCCTGCGCCAGGTTGCCAGGGCTATCTCGGTGTCGCCATTGGCCATATACATGTCACCCATGAGGATGATGGCACGTACATTATTGCGGTCTGCTGCCAGTGCTTTTTCCAGATTGGCCAGGGCAGCGTCAGTATTGGTATGCACCAGTTCATCCTGGGCTATTTCACAATAGAATTGGGCAATTTCTTTTTGGCGCCCACCGGCACCGCATTCCTGCAGGGCATTGGCAGCTTCTATAGCGCGCGCCCATTCTTTTTCACGCTGGTAAATTTCCAGCAAGGCGCGCCTGGCCTGGGCTTCAAAGGGGCTGTTGACGAGCAGGTTATAGGTTTCTTCGGCCCGGTCGAGCAGACCAGCCTTCAGGTAATCCTGGCCCAGTTCATACATGGCCTGGGTCTTTTGCTCGGTTGGCAGGTCTGGCCTGGCCAGCAGGTTTTGATGGACGCGGATGGCGCGCTCAGTCTCACCACGGCGGCGGAACAGGTTACCGAGGGCGAAATGCAGGTCTACCGCTTCAGGATCGAGCCTGACGATGTCGATAAAAGCATCAATGGCCTTGTCTGGCTGGTCATTGAGCAGGAAGTTCAAACCCTTGAAATAGCCGCGCGGCAGGCTGCGGGATTCGGAGATTAACTGACGTATATCGATACGCGCAGCACTCCATCCCAGGGTAAAGAATAAGGGTATGCCTAGCAGCCACCAAATTTCAAATTCCATGTGTATTTCTTCTTATTGTTGAGAACAATGTGATGCCAATGTGAGAGCGAACTTCAAGCTTACTCTGTGGATCTTCTTATGCCAGTGCTCATATGCTGCAACAAGTGCCTGAAAGTGCCAGCGCAGGTGTCAGATATTGCGAATGCTATCAGGCTGGGGCGCTTGTGTGCTGGCCCTTTGCGCGGCTTCACGTTCTTTTTCAATTTCTGCCAGGGTCTTTTTATGCTTGTGCAGATCGCGTCTGTGGCGGAATACCATAGGCACCATGGCCAGTGCGCCCAGCGTAGCACCGCCGGCAAAAAAAGCCAGCAGCATGATGACCAGTGGCGCAGATTGTTGATAGCCAAAGAAATATTGCAGCGTGACAATCTGGTCGTTTTTCAAGGCAAAGCCAAAGAACAGGACAAACAGCACGATGGCGAAAAATCTTGAAATATATTTCATGTATGCATCCTTGAGGATAAGCAGGGAAATCGTCAATTAAGCAATTAATCCCGAAAAGAGCATTGTACTGAAAAAAAACGGCATATCGGAAAACCGATATGCCGTTTTTATTTTTACATCGCTGTCGAAGCCCGATCTTTAACCAGTCAACCTGACTTAGTCATCGTGTATCGGTTGCCCCACCATGGCATCAACACGTTCGCGCAATTCCTTACCTGGTTTGAAGTGCGGCACCCGTTTTTCAGGGACCATCACCTTGTCACCGGACTTAGGATTGCGACCTATCCGTGGTGGACGACTGTTCAGTGCAAAGCTGCCAAAACCGCGGATTTCTATGCGTTGCCCTGTTGCCAGGGCATCCGACATTGCATCCAGTATGGTTTTAACAGCAATATCCACATCTTTAGCTACCAGTTGCGGATATCGCTCTGCCAGACGAGCTATCAGCTCCGACTTAGTCATAGTGAAAACCTTATGACCTAAGCTTAGTTTTTATTGTCGAGCTTGGCTTTCAACAAAGCGCCCAGGCTGGTTGTGCCGGATGCTGCGTTGGAATCAGTAGTGGACATTTTTTGCATAGCTTCTTGTGTTTCAACGCTATCTTTAGCTTTGATAGACAATTGGATACCACGAGCTTTGCGGTCAATGTTCAATACCAGGGCTTCAACTGTGTCGCCGACTTTCAGGTGTGTACCAGCATCTTCCACGCGGTCGCGGGAGATTTCGGATGCACGCAGGTAGCCTTCAACGTCGTCTGCCAACTGGATTACTGCGCCTTTGGCTTCAACGGATTTAACTGTACCAGTAACAACTGCACCTTTGTCGTTCATTGCGCAGTAGTTATTGAATGGGTCGCCTTCCAGTTGCTTAACGCCCAGGGAAACGCGCTCACGCTCAACGTCGATTGCCAGAACGATGGCTTCCAGTTCGTCACCTTTCTTGAAGCGACGTACTGCTTCTTCGCCTGTTTCATTCCAGGACAGATCAGACAAATGTACCAGACCGTCGATGTTGCCGGACAAACCGATAAATACGCCAAAATCAGTGATGGACTTGATCGCGCCGCGAACTTTGTCACCTTTCTTGTGGTTGATCGCGAAATCATCCCAAGGATTGGCTTTGCACTGTTTCATGCCCAGGCTGATACGACGACGTTCTTCGTCGATTTCCAGAACCATGACTTCAACTTCGTCGCCCAATTGAACAACTTTGTTTGGAGCAACGTTTTTGTTCGTCCAGTCCATTTCGGAAACGTGAACCAGGCCTTCGATACCTTGCTCGACTTCAACGAACGCGCCGTAGTCGGTCAGGTTCGTTACTTTACCGAACAGACGTGTGTTCGCTGGGTAACGACGGGACAAACCTGTCCATGGGTCGTCGCCCAATTGTTTTACGCCCAGGGAAACACGGTTTTTCTCTTGGTCGAATTTCAATACTTTTGCAGTGATTTCCTGACCAACTGTCAACACCTCGGAAGGGTGACGTACACGACGCCATGCCAGGTCGGTGATGTGCAACAAGCCATCGATGCCCCCCAGATCAACGAACGCACCGTAGTCAGTTATGTTTTTAACAACACCAGTAACCACTGTGCCTTCTTTCAGGGTTTCCATCAGTTTTTGACGCTCTTCGCCCATGGACGCTTCAACAACAGCGCGGCGGGACAGCACAACGTTGTTACGTTTGCGGTCGAGCTTGATAACCTTGAATTCCATGGTTTTGCCTTCGTAAGGAGTTGTATCCTTAACTGGGCGTGTATCAACCAAAGAACCTGGCAAGAAAGCGCGGATGCCGTTCGTCAGAACAGTCAAGCCACCTTTGACTTTGCCATTTACTGTACCAGTAACGATCTCGCCAGACTCCAGCGCTTTTTCCAGCGCGAGCCAGGAGGCCAGACGTTTAGCTTTGTCACGGGACAAAATTGTGTCGCCGAAACCGTTTTCCAGCGAATCAATCGCTACGGAAACGAAATCGCCGATATTAACTTCCAGGTCGCCCTGGTCGTTTTTGAATTCTTCAACAGGGATAAAGGCTTCAGACTTCAAGCCAGCGTTAACGATCACGAAGTTGTGGTCGATACGGACGACTTCAGCAGAAATCACTTCACCGGAACGCATATCCTGACGTGACAGGGATTCTTCGAACAAAGCTGCGAAGCTATCTGCACCGGTTGCGAAATCTTGGGACATGAAAACAGTAGACATAGTATTTACAAGTTAGCCGGAACGGTGCAAAAGGCACTATTTACCGGGTTAGGTTGAACATCCCTTTATTGACCTTGCGTCAATAAAGGCTCTTGAAACGACACCTGCAAACTTCACCAGATACTTAAATACTTACTTATATAGTGTTGTTTGTCTGTGTTTGCGCATACCAGACCAGTACTTTATTGACTGCTTCTTCAGCAGTTAATTCAGATGTATCCAGGATGATCGCATCTGGCGCGGGCTTGAGCGGCGCTGTGCTGCGGGCACTATCTCTCGCATCACGTTCCATCAAATCTTTTACCAAGTTTTCCATATTAGCAGAAATTCCCTTTTCAATCAATTGCTTATATCGACGGCTTGCGCGCGCCTCAGCACTTGCTGTTAAGAAAACTTTTAAGCTGGCATCTGGGAAGATCACCGTCCCCATATCGCGCCCGTCAGCCACCAGGCCGGGCGTATAGCGAAAAGCCACCTGCAAATCAACCAGCGCCTGGCGTACTGCTGGCAAAACAGCAATGCGTGAAGCAGCCACACCGACTTCTTCTGCCCTTACGGCGTCGGTGACATCAGCATCTTCCAGAAAAACATGGCCGTGAACAAAACGGCAAGGCAGGGTTCTTGCCATACTGGCAATGGTAGTTTCATCATCCAGAGCGATGCCATGGCGGGTAGCCATCAAGGCAGTCAGGCGGTACAGGGCACCAGAATCCAGGTAATGAAAACCCAGATGCTTGGCCACCCTGTGTGCCACCGTGCCCTTACCGGATGCGGTAGGGCCGTCTATCGTGATAACAGGACTACGTGTAGTCATAGAAACAATAAAAACCTTTAAAACAAATCTTTGTGATTAATTTTGGCAAAGACTTCAAAATAATCAGGGAAAGTCTTGGCCACGCATTTTGGATCATTGATGCGCATAGTAGCACCTCTGCGGGCCCGGCCATCAAGGCTGGCCAAAGAGAAGCACATGGCCATGCGGTGATCGTCATAGGTATCTATGGTCGCTGGCAGGATATGCTCCGGTGGGGTCACCGTCATATAGTCTGCCCCCTCTTCCACTATTGCCCCCAGTTTGCGCAATTCTGTTGCCATGGCAGACAGGCGGTCAGTTTCTTTCACGCGCCAGCTGGCGATATTGCGCAGCGTCGTGGTGCCATTTGCATATAGCGCCGCTACCGCAATTGTCATGGCAGCATCGGGGATATGGTTGAAGTCCATGTCTATGGCTTGCAAGACACCATTCGACGTGGCTTCTATCCAGTTATCGCCACGGGTAATGCTTGCGCCCATTTTTTCCAGCGCTTCGGCAAAACGAACATCGCCTTGTATGCTGGACTTGCCCACACCTTCAACCCGGATAGGCCCACCAGCAATGGCACCTGCTGCCAGGAAATAAGATGCAGAAGAAGCATCGCCTTCGACGTGGATGACGCCAGGCGACACATAATGCTGACCTTTTGTGACGGTGAATGCCTGCCAGCCATCACGCTCTACCGTCACGCCAAACTTTTGCATGAGATTCAGGGTGATTTCTATGTAAGGCTTGGAGATCAGCTCGCCTACCACTTCTATCGTCACATCATGTTCACGTGCCATCAAAGGTGCGGCCATCAGCAAGGCAGTCAGAAACTGACTGGAAACATTACCCTTCACTTGCAAACGCTGGGCACGGATATGGCCACGGCGTATATGCAAGGGCGGGTAACCGGGGTTGCCGGTATATTCTATCTGCGCGCCAGCCTCATTCAGTGCATCAACCAGATCACCGATAGGACGTTCATGCATGCGGTGCACGCCGTGGATGGTGTAGTCACCACCCAGCACGGCCAATGCGCCGACCAGCGGGCGTATCGCTGTACCGGCATTGCCCATGAACAAATCAGCCTGGTGTTTGGGGAAATGACCTTTTACACCTTCTACCGTGTAATTCTGGCTATCGCCATCCTGTTCCCAGTACACGCCCAGTTGCGTCAGGGCGTTCAGCATGACCAGGGTGTCATCAGATGCCAGCAAATCCATGATCTGGGTCTTGCCTTCTGCCAGTGCCGCCAGCAAAAGGGTGCGATTGGAAATACTTTTGGAACCCGGCAATTTGACCGTGCCCTGCACCTGCATGACAGGTTGCAGATCAAGGTAATGCGGATAATGTTTGCTTGCTTGTGTCATGGTCTTATTCAATGTTGAGTTTGTCGATGTGGAGAAGAGCTATGAGCTCTGTCAATCCCCACCTTCACGCTGCTGTTTCTCGGCTGCCTCAATCGCGCTGATCCAGTTATGGCGCGCGCGCTGGGCATTGGCGTAAATACCTTCTATGCCCTCACTGTCGGCATCCACCAGATGCTGGCGCAAGACGGACAGGCGGGCAGTATACGAATCCAGTTCCTGCAACATCGCAGCGCGGTTCGCCAGGCTGATGTCACGCCACATTTCTGGTGATGAACCGGCAATGCGGGTAAAGTCGCGAAAACCGCTGGCGGCATACTGGAACAAGGTATCCGCATGCGGCTTGCGGGCGATATCATCGACCAGGGCATAAGCCAGCAAATGCGGCAAATGGCTGACTGCGGCAAATACGCCGTCATGGGCTGCTGGCTCCAGATGATGGATGATGGCACCGCATTGCTGCCATGCCCATGCCACTCTCGCCACATCCACATCGCTATTTTCTGGCAGGCGGGTGATGACGGCTTTTTTGCCTGCATACAAATCCACCAGTGCTGCCTCAGGGCCATTCAATTCACGACCGGCGATCGGATGCGCGGGTACAAATTGCGCGATCTTTTCGCCCAGGCTGGCGCGCGCTGAAGCAACCACATCAGCCTTGGTACTGCCAGCATCGGTCACTATCGTGCCCGGCTGCAGGTGAGGATAAATCGCTGTCAATATCGCGCCGGTCTGTGCCACTGGCGCAGCTATTAGCACCAGGTCACAGCTGCGCAATGCCTGTTCGGCACTCAGGGCGATTTCATCAATGATGCCCAGTTGCTGCGCTTTTTCCAGCGAAGCCTGGCTGCGCCCTACCCCGACTATCTGTTCAACTGCCCCTGCCTTTTTCAAAGCCAGGGCAAATGAGCCACCAATCAAACCTACGCCAAAAATCGCTATGCGTTGAAAAGCTTTTTGCATCAGGCGCTCACACTGTACAAGGGTAAGAACCCAGCACCTTGAAGAAGGCTGCCTTATCATTCAATTCGGACATGGCAGCCTCTACCTTGGCATCCATGACATGCCCCTCTACGTCGACATAGAAATAATATTCCCAATTGCCGGTACGTGCAGGGCGTGACTCAAAGCGCGTCATCGAGACACCGTGTTTTTCCAATGGGGCCAGCAGATTATAAACAGCGCCTGCCTTGTTCGGCGTCGCCAGCACGATGGAAGTCTGGTCTTTGCCACTGGGCGTAGTACGCAGGCGGCCAATGACAGCAAAACGGGTACGGTTATGTGGATCATCCTGGATATGTGCAGAGACTATGCCCAGGTTGTACTGGTGACCGGCAATTTCACTGGCTATCGCTGCCACGGTATAGTCACCACTTGCCATACGCGCTGCCTCAGCATTCGATGCCACCGCATGTCTTTCCACATGCGGGAAATGCTGGTTCAGCCAGGCCTGGCATTGTGCCAAAGCTTGTGAGTGGGCGCAAATGCGGCTGACGCCTTCCATATTGCCAGACTTGCTCATCAGGCTATGCTGTACAGGTATCGCCAGCTCACCACTGATGGCCAGGCTGGTTTGCAAGAGCAAATCAAGAGTACGGTTGATCGCACCTTCAGATGAATTTTCGATAGGCACGACACCAAAGTCCGCCGTACCAGCTTCCGTCGCACGAAAAACTTCATCGATAGACACGCAAGGCAGAGGCTGGATGGCATGACCAAACTGCTTGTAGACAGCCTGCTCGCTGAAAGTGCCGACAGGCCCCAGGAAAGCCACGACCACGCGGCGCTCCAGCGCACGGCAGGCTGACATGATTTCGCGGAAAATCAATTGTATGTCGTCGCTCAGCAAAGGGCCGGGATTGCGTTCGGCCACACCACGCAAGACTTGGGCTTCGCGCTCAGGGCGAAACACTGGCGCATTGGTTTCTGCTTTGACATGACCAACTTCTTCCGCCACGCGGGCGCGCTGGTTCAGCAAATCCAGGATTTGTGCATCAATGGCATCGATCTTGATGCGCAGGGGGAGTAATTTATTGTCGCTCATAATGACCTAAAAACCGTGTTTGATAGGGTGTGGGCAGGCAGCAATACTGTAGCGCATGACTGCAATGCCGGATATGCTTTTTTCGCCAGGCTTTTGACCTGGTTCATCAGCGCCACGGTTTCCAGGTGATGGTGAGTACCATGCTCAGAAAGGGCTGATGATGAAAATAATGTTAGCGGCACCTGTCTATAGTGTAAACAAAACAGACGCCATGTGCTTAAGCCCCTGGCTTAAGTAATTAAGTATGTTTGCGGGCAAACTCTTGCATAAAACTGACCAGGGCCTGCACGCCTTCTATAGGCATGGCGTTATAAATCGAGGCACGCATGCCGCCCACCGATTTATGGCCTTTTAATTGCAACAGGCCACTCGCCTTCGCTTCTGCCAGAAATGCCGCATTCAGGCTTTCATCTTTCAGGTAGAAAGGCACATTCATACGCGAACGGCTGCCTTTTTCTACCCGGTTTTCATAAAAATCTGTGGAATCGAGGTAGTCATACAGCAAGCTGGATTTGGCAATATTCCTTTGCTCCATCGCTGCCACACCGCCCTGCTGCTTGAGCCACTGAAAAACCAGGCCCGCGATATAAATCGCATAGGTTGGCGGGGTGTTGTACATGGAATCATTGTCGGCAACGATTTTCCAGTCAAAAGCTGACGGGCAGATGGGCAAGGCATGACCGAGCAAATCTTCCCGCACGATGACGATGGTCAAACCTGCCGGGCCGATATTCTTTTGCGCACCACCAAAGATGACGCCATATTTGGAGACATCAATCACGCGTGACAGAATGTGCGAAGACATGTCGGCAACGATGGGTGCATCACCAGTTTCTGCCGCTACATCCGGGGCAAACTGATACTCAACACCATCGATGGTTTCATTGGTACACAGGTGCACATAAGCGGCACCTTGCGTCAATTTCCAGCTATCGCGTGGCGGCACAGTGGTGTAGCCGCTGGCTTCACCAGACGCTGCGATATTGACGTTACCGTATTTTTTTGCTTCCTTGATGGACTTGCCCGTCCAGGAACCAGTATGCACAAAGTCTGCCGTCGCAGGCTGCGGCTTGCGTCCCATCAGATTCATGGGGACGATGGCGTTTTCGCCCAGGCCACCGCCTTGCAGGAACAGGATTTTATAATTATCAGGCACCGCCAGCAGCTCGCGCAAATCACTTTGCGCAGCAGCGAGGATGGACATGAATTCTGGCCCGCGGTGGCTCATTTCCATGACGGACATGCCACTGCCATGCCAGTCCAGCATTTCGGCAGCGGCTTGCTGCAATACCTCTTTCGGCAATACTGCCGGGCCTGCAGAGAAATTGTAGATCGTCGTCATGATGTTTTACTCCGCTGCGTCGGCTTCTGGTGCGCTGCCTTCTGCTTCGCCAGCACCGTTATCGCCTGTATCTACATCCGCATCTGTTTCAACAATACGTTGCAGGCCAGACAGTTTGGTGCCATCTTCCACCGCAATCAGGGTCACGCCCTGGGTTGCCCGGCCCATTTCACGGATTTCGGAAACGCGGGTACGGATCAGGATACCACCGGTAGTGATCAACATGATCTCGTCCGTTGTCTCTACCAGGGTAGCCGCTACAACCTTGCCGTTACGCTCGGAAGTCTGGATAGCGATCATGCCCTTGGTGCCACGGCCATGACGGGTGTATTCAGTGATAGGGGTACGTTTGCCGAAGCCGTTTTCAGTCGCAGTCAACACAGATTGCTGCTCGTTTTCAGCCACCAGCAATGCAATAACCTGCTGACCTTCATCGAGGTTCATACCGCGTACGCCACGGGCTGTACGGCCCATAGGACGTACATCGTTTTCATCAAAGCGCACTGCCTTGCCAGAATCAGAGAACAGCATGACATCGTGCTTGCCGTCGGTCAGCGCAGCGCCGATGAGGAAATCGCCTTCATCCAGATCGACCGCAATAATGCCGGCTTTACGTGGGTTACTGAAGTCAGTCAAAGGTGTTTTCTTGACTGTGCCCAGGCTGGTGGACATGAAGACATAATGGTCTTCAGGGAAAGTACGGTTATCGCCAGACAAAGGCAGGATGACAGTGATTTTTTCACCGTCCTGCAATGGGAACATGTTCACAATAGGCTTGCCGCGCGAAGTACGCGAGCCTTGTGGCACTTCCCACACCTTCAGCCAGTACATGCGGCCACGGTTACTGAAGCACAGGATGTAATCATGGGTATTGGCCACGAATAATTGCTCGATCCAGTCATCATCTTTTGTTGCCGTCGCCTGCTTGCCACGGCCACCACGTTTTTGCGCGCGGTATTCAGACAAGGGTTGCGACTTCATATAGCCAGTGTGCGACAGGGTCACGACCATGTCTTGCGGCGTGATCAGGTCTTCCGTACCCAAATCTGTAGCGTTATGGGTGATTTCTGAACGGCGTACGTCTTTATTGCCTTCGCCATATTCATTGCGGGCCAGGGTCAGTTCATCAGTGATGATGACGGTGACACGTTCTGGCTTGGACAAGATATCCAGCAAATCGGCGATTTCTGCCATGACGTCTTTGTATTCATTGACGATCTTGTCTTGTTCCAGGCCAGTCAGGCGTTGCAAACGCATTTGCAGGATTTCCTGCGCCTGGTCGTCAGACAATTTATACAGGCCATCAGGCTGTATGCCGTAATGCTTGGGCAAATTCTCAGGGCGGAAAGCATCGATGCCAGCAGTATTGTCAGCCGCAGTACGCACCAGCATCTCGCGCACCATGGAACTATCCCAGGCACGGGTCATCAATTCCTGTTTCGCGATCGGTGGCGTAGGCGCAGCGCGGATGATGGCGATAAAGTCATCAATATTTGCCAGCGCAACAGCCAGACCTTCCAGCACATGACCGCGTTCACGCGCTTTACGCAGTTCAAACAGGGTGCGGCGTGTCACTACCTCACGGCGGTGTGACAAGAAGCAGGACAGCATTTCCTTCAGGTTCAGCAGTTTTGGCTGGCCATTCACCAGCGCCACCATGTTCATGCCAAAGGTGTCTTGCAATTGCGTTTGCTTGTACAGATTATTCAGTACGACATCAGGTACTTCACCACGCTTGAGTTCGATAACCACGCGCATGCCCGATTTATCGGATTCATCGCGGATATCAGAAATACCATCGAGCTTTTTGTCACGTACCAGTTCAGCGATACGTTCCAGCAGGGACTTTTTATTGACCTGGTAAGGCAACTCATCAACGATCAGTGCCGTACGGTTTTCTTTGCCAAATTCTTCAAAGTGCGTCTTGGCACGCATGACCACGCGGCCACGGCCAGTGCGGTAACCATCGCGCACACCGGACACACCATAGATAATGCCGCCGGTAGGAAAATCTGGTGCAGGGATGATCTCGATCAGCTCATCGATCGTGCAATCACTATTGCGCAAGACATGCAGGGCGCCGTTGATGATCTCGGTAATATTGTGTGGCGGGATATTCGTCGCCATACCCACCGCAATACCGGATGCGCCATTGATCAGCAGATTCGGTATACGAGTAGGCAGAACCGAAGGCTCTTTCTCTTTACCGTCATAGTTGGGGACGAAATCGACAGTTTCTTTTTCGATATCCGCCAGAATTTCATTGGCGATCTTGTCCAGGCGGCACTCGGTGTAACGCATCGCCGCAGCATTGTCGCCGTCGATGGAACCGAAGTTACCCTGACCATCGACCAGGGTATAACGCAGGGAAAAGTCTTGCGCCATACGCACCAGCGTGTCGTAAATGGAGGCATCGCCATGGGGATGGTACTTACCCATGACCTCACCCACCACACGCGCACATTTGACGAAGGGGCGGTTATAGACATTGTTCATTTCGTGCATCGCGAACAATACGCGACGATGCACAGGCTTTAAGCCATCACGCACATCCGGCAAAGCGCGACCTACGATAACGCTCATCGCGTAATCGAGATAGCTTTTGCGCATTTCTTCTTCAAGGGAAATCGGGAGTGTTTCTTTTGCGAATTGATCCATTGGCGGCCGGCGAATTAGAGCTTGGTTAATTAATAACGTCTTAATAACGTCTTTAATAAAATCTTATTAAGACTGCTAAAGACTGACGTTTAACTCTTGATTCTAACATGCCTCCCCCGCTGAATTCCATTTATAGCAATTAAGTCGGCCAAACACAGCTAATAGCCTGCAAAATAGCCAACTATCAGCATGCAACACTGTCATTCAAATGACAGCCGGGGTGCAAATTTATATGATTTAATCAAAAGCATAATAAAAAACACCTGACAAAATAATCAACATCCTACGGAGACAACCATGTTAAAAAATTTGACAGCACTTTGTGTGCTTGCAGCATTCGCCTTGCCTGCTTCATCAGCCCTGGCTCAGAATGCTGCGGCTGCACCAGCATCGACAGCACAAAGTGCTGAAGCCCCTGCTTCTGCCGCTGCCCCCGTTACACCTGCAGCAGCGCCAGCAGCAGCTACCCCACCAGCACCGCCCAAGCGCTGTGACTTTGCCCTCACCCTGCAAAGCGATGAGATTTTTGAACACAAGAAATCCGTACAATTGTCTGTACTAAATAGCAAGGGCAAAGAGCGCATCGATAACGAAGTCATGGCCAAACTGGCAAATTGCACCAAAGTTGACCTGATCGTCGTCAGTGGCCATACCGACTTGATTGGCAGCCATGCGCAAACCCAGAAATTATCTGAAAAGAATGCTGATGCCGTCGTGGCCTACCTTGGCAGCAAAGGCCTGAATGCCCCTATGGATACCATGGGCATGGGTAAAACCCAGCAAATCAAGGCTTGCGATGACAAATTGCCAAAAGCAAAACTGGCAGAATGTCTTGCACCAAACAGGCGCATAGTCATCGAAGGACGCGGTTTAGCAAAATAATTTCATGTGAGAAATCAGTCTAATTTCTGGTCAAAAACAAAACATTTCTGCTCCGGAATTGATATTAGCTTGCCAAACCATACATTTCGTTGTCAAAATACGACATATTTAACTAACTGTAACTTTGTCTATTTAACAATTTTCGTCTTTATATGGATGACTATGGCAAAATAGAACGAATGTTGATTTATGGCCGTGATGATGTTTGACGAAATAGTAATGTCATCATCGCCGTGTTAATATCTGGTTTTATGCAGTAATTTGCGCAGTTCATCTGCGGTAATAATCTCACCCGAGAGGAGAAATATGAAAAATTTAGTCAAGCTCGTTATCGCAGCGTCCGCAGTAGCATCCTTTTCTGCTTCCGCACAGCAAGACATTATGGCTAACAAGCCACACAGCGCCTATGTACAAGATGGTCGCGGTGTAATTGCACGTGACCCATTTGGTCTGTGCTGGCGTACTGGCTACTGGACTCCTGCTGACGCAGTTCCAGGTTGCGATGCACCATTGGTACAACCAGCTCCACCTACACCACCAGCAGCACCAGCAGTTGTTGCACCAGTTGAACCACCAAAACCGGTTGTTCCACCTGCACCTACTTCTGAAAAAGTAACATTTGCAGCTGACGCATTCTTTGATTTTGACAAAGCAGTTCTGAAACCAGAAGCTAAAGTCAAACTCGACGACATGGCATCCAAACTGAAATCAATCAATCTGGAAGTCGTGATCGCTGTTGGTCACACTGACTCTGTAGGCTCTGACGAATACAACCAAAAATTGTCTATCCGTCGCGCTGAAGCAGTCAAAGCTTACCTGGTAAGCAAAGGTATCGAAGCTAACCGTGTTTACACCGAAGGCAAAGGCGAAAAACAACCAGTAGCTGACAATAAAACAGCTGATGGCCGCGCTAAAAACCGTCGCGTTGAAATCGAAGTTGTTGGTACACGCAACGTTAAGTAATCGAAGCCTGGCTTCAATAAAAAAACCCGCTTCGGCGGGTTTTTTTATTTGTGGCTTGCGCTCATACATTTCTGCTTCGTTTCCGCTTCAGCTCCAAACTCCTTCCAAATCCTTTTCCAAATCCCTTCCAGATCATTTCCACACTATGTTTATTTTCCGCCAATGCGGTACAACCCCGAATCGCCTACAATAGCGGTTTCGCAGCTCATGCCCTGACCCGGCACTTCAAACCACATCATGTCGACCTTGAACGCTGATCCCGCAGAAATCCAGAAATTTAGTGAACTTGCCCATCGCTGGTGGGACCCCACCTCCGAATTCAAACCACTGCATGAAATCAATCCCCTGCGTCTGGAATGGATCAACCAGCGCGCACCGCTGGCGGGCAAACAAGTCATCGACGTAGGCTGCGGCGGCGGCATCCTGGCCGAGTCCATGGCAAAAAAAGGCGCGACCGTTACCGGCATAGACCTGTCTGACAAAGCGCTCAAAGTCGCCGACCTGCACGGTCTGGAATCTGGTGTCAACGTGCGCTATAAAAAGATCGCTGCAGAAGACATGGCAGAAGCCGAAGCTGGCCAGTTTGACATCGTCACCTGCATGGAAATGCTGGAACATGTGCCCGACCCCGCATCCATCATCAAAGCCTGTGCAAAGATGGTCAAACCCGGTGGCCATATATTCTTTTCAACCCTGAACCGCAATGCCAAGGCTTACCTGTTTGCCGTCATCGGCGCAGAATACCTGCTGCAAATGCTGCCCAAAGGTACGCATGACTATGCCAAGTTCATTACCCCGGCAGAATTGTCGCAAGACATACGCAATGCAGGTCTCGAATTACATGCGATGAAGGGCTTGAGTTATAACCCACTCACCCAAATCTATTCACTGAATGCCGACACCAGCGTCAACTACATGGTCGCCTGTACACGCCAGCTTTGAACCGGATAAATTTGATGAGCCTGATAAATCCGATGTGCTCAATGAACTTAACAAAACGCCCTCACCAAACATGAGCGCGTGCTTTTGATTCCTTTGATCTTTTATTATGCAAACTCCACTAGCAATACTGTTTGACCTGGACGGCACCCTGGCAGATACGGCACCCGACCTGGCAGCAGCTGTTAACGTCATGCGTGCAAACCGCCAACTGACTCCCGTCCATTATCACAGCTTGCGCCCTCATGCCTCTGCAGGCGCGCGCGGCTTGCTGGGTGCAGGTTTTGGCATGACGCCGGAACACCCCGACTACCCCACCATGCGCGATGAATTCCTGTGCCAGTATGAATCCGCCATCGCCGTCCATAGCAAGCTCTTCAAACAAGTGCCAGATCTGCTGCGCGGCCTTGATGTCATGGGTGTTGCCTGGGGCATAGTCACCAACAAAGCCATGCGCTTTACCCGCCCGCTGATCCCGCTGCTGGATTTGCAGGAAGCACGCTGCGTCATCTCCGGCGACACCACCCCCCATTCCAAACCCCACCCTGCCCCCTTGCTGGAAGCAGCAAGGCAGCTGGGCATACGTTCAGAAAATTGCTGGTACGTTGGTGACGACCTGCGCGACATCCAGGCTGCCGAAGCCGCCGGCATGACCAGCATCGCCGCCGCCTGGGGTTATTGTGGTGCGACCGAGCCCAAACACTGGAAAGCCGACGCCATCATCGACAGCCCGCTGGAACTACTGGAACTGGTACGCGCCAAACATTTACAGGTAGCAGGCTCTTGAATCTTCCGTACCAGCCTATATATGGGATATACTAGCAAAGCTTAGGGGTCGACCAGGTTTCGACAGGGGTTGCAAAGCAGCGCAGGGCATACCGAGGCCAGACTACCTCGTAAATACAATCTGAACTATATAACTGCAAACGATAACTCGTACGCATTAGCCGCTTAATACCGGCTAACCTTACACCACTTCGTCCATAGGGTGGGCTGGCAACAGCAGTAAGGACATTCATATGGAATCGTCTTGAGCCGGGTTACTTGACTCTCGATTAAATAATAGGTAACTCGTCCTGCCGCAGCGTGTGCGTCCGCGTCGTCAGGATTAAATCAAATGGCAGCACTAAGTATGTAGAACTGTCTGTAGAGTGCTTCTGGACGCGGGTTCGATTCCCGCCGACTCCACCAAAATAAAAAAGTCACCCAATTTATTGGGTGGCTTTTTTATTTTGACGATCTGCGGAATTGAACCCGCGGGACGCGGGGATGAGTGCGGACAGGTGAAAGCACCTGCGTGCTGTCACCTGCCTCACGAATCTGAGCAGCTTGCAAGCTGCGAAGTGGAGAACAGGGATTTCGAGCTGCATGCAGCGAGCCTGTGAGCGACATATCGCTTGCAAGCGATATGGCTGGCCAGGATGGCCGATTCCCGCCGACTCCACCAAAAATACAAAACCACTCAGCTTCATCGGGTGGTTTCTTATTTTTGTTGATTTGATGGGAAACGAACCCGCGGGACGCGGGGCGAGTGGGGAATTCGAGCTGCATGCAGCGAACCCACGAGCGACATGGCGCTTGCAAGCACCATGGCTGGCCAGGATGGCCGATTCCCGCCGACTCCACCAGAATATCAAAAGCCATCCAATTTATTGGGTGACTTGTTTTGTTTTTGTTGATTTGATTTGAGAAGAATCTTTAGGTGTAATGCAAAATCTGATGCTGCATAAGCATGAGAATGTGAGCCACAGATGAGTAGCTGAAACAGGGAAAGCTAATTCGCTGACAGCCTCATAAGAACAATGAATACGGGAAAGAATGCCACGTTAGCATTAAAGCTTTGATGCTAGGGGACTATAATAAAGCTACAAGAGGCTCCTCCAGCAAACTTCGACCGCATCCTTAGTTGAAAGTTACACTATATTTAGAGGCTAGAGAAAAAATGAAGAAGATACTTTTTCTTGCAATGCTCAATTGCAATGCCGTACTTGCGCAGAATTTCTCCGTATCACTTGCTGCAAATTCCAACTTTCAGATAACCAGAGACGAAGGCGGCCAGAAATCTTGCGGCATCCGCTCAATGATTGTTTATAACGATCCATTACAAAAACAGAGTGCGCGAGCTATAGATTTTTCTTTGGTGATTTATTCGACCATGATGACCGTCATTAAATTTGGGGTCTTGAACGTTAACGCAAATACCGGAGGTGTTTTACCAATCGGTCGGCAAGAAAAGGTTTATCTCGCATTCCCAGCACAGAATATAAATCTTGCTTCTGAACATCCTATGGAGTCAGAAAGTGAAAATTACACACTTGCTTTGTTTAAGGACTCCCCATCCGCGATAAGAGTTTTAGATGCCATTTCAACGGGTGAAACAATGCAAATACAAATCCCCAGGAAGAATGAGTCTCTATATACCACCGTTCAATTTTCCGCACCAATGTCCGTTCCAGAGCAGCAAGCCCTTATAGAATGTCTAAGCAACTTGGGATCGCGTGTTAAGAAAGAAAATGATGATAAATAATCTGTTCAAGCGTTGGAGGATATCTGATTGTCAGTAAAAGTACTGTAAAAACTGGTTAGTGCGTATGAAGCGAGATATGGATAAGGAAAACCCATGAAAAGCTTTTTAATACTTATATTTTTTGCTCTTACGGCATGTTCTACTCCAATGAAATCAAATCAGGGGCGATTAGAGATTAAAACCGCTCCTGAAGGTGGAATTATTTTGGTGGACTCACAAACCAGAAAAAATCAAGCAGACTTAACTTGGACTTTTTCGACAAATGGGGGTAGAAAAGTTGTCGCAGTCACCGCCTTCTGGAAAAGTGGAGCAAAGGTGACTGAAAATTACTTAGTCTCTGCAGGCGGTCATTTGCAAATCATAATGAAACGTCCGCAATATCCCAATCTTGAAATTGACCTTGCGTATGCAAAAGAAAACTATGGCGGTGACAACTCTGCATTACTTTTTTTACTTGATGCAACGAATGCCGCACTTGAGGCGAGGAATAATATAAAAGGCAGTACAGCTTCAAACCAGATTTATACGCCAATAGCATCAACAATTTCAAATTCAACTGAGCAGAACAAACACGGATATATGACCAAGGATAGTCTCGGCAACTTGGTTAATAGTAGAAGTAGCTATCAAACTACAGATATGAATGGGAATCTAGTAAATAGCAGAAGCGACTACAAAACAAGGGACATGTTTGGAAATATCGTTGACAGTCAAAGCAAATATCAAGTGCGTGACATATATGGCGTAATTAGGCATAGCGACGATTAAAAAAAATTAACTGTAGTAGTTGCGACCTGATCTGACATTCACACCGAGTCTTCGGGTCAGCAGAGTTGAGCAATACCGAAATGCAGTAACTATCGCAGTAAATTTTTCAAAACCCTCTTGAAGCCTTTACTAGCATCATTTTCGATTCCCGCCGACACCAGCATCCCTAGTGATTCAGATTCGGTCACAGAGTCATAGTGAATGAATCCCGAATACAATTATCTATGACCACAGAACTCAAATTTTATCTCGCCACTTGGATCAGCTACTGCATCCTGTGCATCTGGCTATATCTGTCTGACCGTAATTCCTTTCCTCTACAAGCTTACAAAGCATTTCTGTACGTGCCTTGGAAGCTGATTACTTTCAGCATTGCTGCAATTGGGATTACTGTCGTCGCACCTTACACCGCTGACCCGACCTGGGATTATTTTGATGCGGCCATGATGTCGGCACTCACATTCTTGACTGCACCTTGGGCAACGGGAATGCTCTACCTGGGGATAAGAGGCAAGGCCAGGCTCAGGCATGTGCTGGTCGCAATTGGCTTGTGGATGTTCTCGGCGAGCTGGTGTTATGACTTGTATCTGTTGATCAGGGATGGTCATTACCCGATTACCTGGGAGGCAAATATCTATGCATCCTCGGTGCTTTATTTTAGTGCGGGCTTGCTGTGGAATCTGGAATATGGAGCTGGCCGTGGCATGACATTTTCTTTTCTTGAGCCGGGATTTCCAGCCCGCCCACAGCAAACAGGTTTTGCCAGAATCGCCTTGTTTGGCCTGCCTTTTATGATATTGGCTATCTGTTGCATAGGATATTTTCTTATCTAAAGACAAGAAAATCACACGCAAAAAAGTTCACGACTCTATCCACCTTACAGATCTTCAAGCGTTCAGGGAAATCAATCCCTGACTCATCCCACATCAATCCCTATCCGGTGCCCCAAGCGGAAATAGCTGTCGGTAAGGCCGTGCCTCTTCCACTGCCCTTGCGAATGATGGGCGGGCCAGCAAGCGGTTGCGGTAGGCGCGCAGTCGTGGGTATTTTTCTGCGATCTGCTGGGTCCAGTCTGCATAGAAAAGTGAAGGTGCTGCGGCACAGTCGGCCAGTGTGAAACTTTCACCGGCTGTCCATGTGCCGATATCGGGGTGGCCCTCCAGCCATGCGTAGGCAAGGTCTAGCTTGCTGGCGGCGTGGGCCAAACCTTCCTGCCTTTTTACAGTGTCGCCTGTCAGTGCTGCGCCTACCGCATGTTGCACCGGGGTCATGATGTGCAGGTCGAAGTAGCGGTCAAGAAAGCGCACGTCCAGTGCCTGCATGGGATCTGCGGGCAGCAGGCGCACTGGTCCAGGGTGGGCCAGTTGCAGGTACTCGATGATGATACTGGTCTCGACGACATTGCGCTCACCATCGACCAACAGGGGAAATTTGCCCAGGGGCCAGCGTTGCAGCCACTCTGCTGTGTATCCGGGGGTATCTGGCCCAATGCAACGGAATTCGAAGGCAGTGTCATTCTCATACAGGGCGATGAGGACTTTCTGGGTGTAGGAAGAGAATGGGTGACCATATAGTGCGAGTGACATTGCCTATACCTTTAAGTATGTGTTCGTTGATGAGGTTCACGCTGCCCAAGTATTCGTCTCGCTTTGTGGCCGTGCGTATGACCAGGGCCATCCCGGTCATGCGCCGCAAATACACGCCTGGCCCGATTCTCCGCGGCCACACATATTGAATCCAAAACTGCCATTCGGCGGCAAGTCTTATTATTTGCCGACTATGTCAAAAATGCAACAACTTGTAAAATGAGAATGATCATGAAACGACTTGCTATATAACAACGTCGGCGACAAGTGAGTACAGGGCAATAGATGTTGCCCGCGGAAGCATTTATCTCATCAGCGCAAAGGTGATTAAACGCGGTCCTCTCTACCCCCGAAGAATGGATACACGCTTCATTTTCATGAAAATAAAAGTGAGTTAAAACTATGCCCTTACAAGCACATATACATGCACATATCGAAAGAATCTTTAAAGCCATACCGGTTTTTTGCTCCTGCCTGCCGGTCTTTGTACTGACTGCCTGCAGCAGCGGCTCAATCGCTGACAATGGTGACAAGGCCCAGGCCAAACTGGCCATGCAGGCACCGCCAGCAGGCGTTACGGTCGTCGCAACCTATGATGGCAATATCTATAAGGCGAGATTTAACCAGGCCTGTACGCCAAACCAGGTGGCCGATTTTATTTCAAACCAGCCCCAGCTTTTGGGGAGTGTTTATCCTGAAGATTGTGGTATCTCAAAAACCAAAGCTCCAGTTTTACAATGGCCAGAAGGTTATCTGCCGGTGAACACCGCCATTGCAGAACCCTGGAATATTAATATTATCAAGGACGGCCAGCCTTATCTGTCGGCCACCAGCAAGTACCCGCAATATCAGTTGCCAGGTAATCTGCCTGCTGGTAGTTACGAATGGACAGTCAGTTACAAAAGCAAGAACGGCACGACACCACAGAGCCAGACAAGGCGTTTTTATGTTGATGCCACTGCGATTGATGTGGCCAGTTATAACCCCACGCAAATCATCAATGCAACAAAATCAGCGATCAGGCCGCGCATGTTCCCCAGAGGCTTGAGCAAGGAAGCCATGCTGGCCAATATCACGCAAAATGCCAGCGCCCCATTTGCAATCCTGAAAGAAAGGGCAAAAAAAATACAGGCGAACCCAATTGATCCAGAACCACAGAAACGGCCTCTCAACACACCAAACCCGACTGACTATACAAGCTGGCTGATTTCACTCAACAACATCGCCTCAGCCGCCGCCAGCGACATGAATTATCTTGGCTACGTGTCAAAGCTGACGAATGACGCCGGTATGGCTACCGCTGGCAAGGCACGCTTGCTGGCACTGGCAGACTGGGACCCGGTTAATGGTGTCAGCAACTATGCGTTCCAGGATCAGGCAGCACGCCAGGTGCTGCTGGCGCTGGCCAAAGGCTATGATTATTTCTATGATGATCTGAGCGCTGCAGAAAAAAGCAAGGTCATCAGCGTCATCAAAACGAGAGCGGAACAAATGATGCCGCTGATTGCCAATCATCATTTGCACAAAAAAGATTCGCATGGCGTGACCAATGTCGGTTTCTTGCTGAATGTATTATTGCTGCTGGCAGGCGACCAGAACTTCCCGGAAGCAGAGCAATATCTGCGTGATGCCTATACCACCTTCCTGGTCAGCAGTACCGCCCATGGTGGTGACGATGGCGCGTTCCAGAACGGTACAGGTTATGGCTGGTATGTCGCAACCTTGCTCGAAACCCTGATCAACATCAAATCTGTTACTGGCTACGATATCAGCAATCAGCCCTACTATGCCAAGTATGTGGATTACCTAATGGCATTCACCGCGCCTTTGTACAAGCAGTTGATGACGCCATTTGGCGATGACCACACCTATAACTATGATTACCTGGCCTATTCATTCGACACCTTGCAGCCATTTGCCTTGCTGACGCAAAATGCTACGCATGAATGGTATTTCCAGGCAAACAAGGACAATCTCAGCAATCAGAATATCCGTCCGGTTTATTATTTTAATCTGGTCGCCATGGGTGCCAAACCGGTCACCCCGGTTGCGCCAACGCAGGACAATTGGTTCTTCCCGAATGCGGGGTTGGCCTCGCTGACCAGCAAGTTCACGGATGCAAACAGGTCCAGCATTGCCTTCCGGTCCAGTGAATGGGGTGCCTACAACCATTCCTATGCGGACCAGAACAGTTTTACCCTGGTTTCCAAAGGCAGGGACATGCTCATCAGCAGCGGCTATTATTATGCTTATGATTCAGAACATCACAGGCAAACCCGTTCAACCAGGTCACAGAATGCCCTGACCTTTGATGGCGGGATAGGCCAGTCAGAATCCCAGACGACGGTGTCACCACTCAAACCAACTGTCCCGGTCAGCACATCGGATGCCGCAGGCCAGCTCTATAACGGTGGCGAGAGTAACGGCATTGCCATCGTGACCGGCGATGCGAGCAAAGCTTACCGCCGCCAGACTGCCAGCGGCACGCCAGCGACATGGGTGCCACTGCTCGATAATGCGATACGTTCCATGGCTTATTTCAAGGATGAGCGTATTATCGTCATCTATGACTGGGCCAATAGTTCAACAGCGCGCACCTGGGAATTGAACTTCCATGCCTTGCAACCGTTTAATATTGATACTACCGGCGCGGCCAGGCTTGTCAACGCCCCGTCGTCCATCTGTATCACTCACCACAACTTTCCATCGGTGATGACGATGACTGATCAGGTCGATATCCAGCCAGACAAGCCATCTCCAAGCCAGTACCATCTGCGCTCGACGGCAACAGCCCCAAGTAAAGAACTGACCGCCATCACCGTAATACGTGAAGATTGCGCCATAACGCCGATTAACATCAACGTGAGCGGTACGGATGCTCAGGTCATGATAGGCAGCAAGGGCGTGGAATTTAACAAGAAGGTCGTTTCCATCCTCAAGAAATAGATAATTGGCCCACCGCATCCAAGGTGGTCTCACGGAGCTTGAACTCATTTCATCAACAGGGATGAGTTCAAGTATTACGCAAGCGGCCTTGTATGCCTGGAACTAAATCAGCTCTGATTTGAGTTTGCATGGCATCGCCAGTTCTCCATTTGCAAATTCATGTTCTACATCTTTATGCAAACGAAGCGTACTCTTCATCCACGGATATTTGCCACATTATTATTCATCCATCGCCTGACGATATTCAGGAAAATCCAGCGTTTTATGCCCGACAAATTCACCCCATGTTGCACATAGAATTCATCAGGCGTTTCATAGATACCCAGATCAGCATTGATGCCATCTTTTTGTATATAGGTATCACTTCCCTTCCACTCAATTTGCGGGTTTTGTAAATCTGGCGTTGCTGCTCCATAGCCGCAAAACGCGCCTTGCTCACGTGAAAATCTTTGCTGCAATTGGCAAAGGTATTTTTTATCGAGAATGAACCCTTCCAGATGAAGCCAGCGCCCGGCAAACCAGACCTCAACCCAGCTATGGATAATGCTGCGTGGTGCCAGGGCGTAAGCCAGGCCCGTGATGGCCCCTTTTTGCAAAGCCTTGTCTATGGTGAACCCATGGAAACGGCAAGGGATATCCAATGCACGTAATAAGGCCATGAGTAAAGTGCCCTTGGTATTGCACTGCCCTATACCGTCTGCCAGCACTCGTGATGCAGGCAAATCATCTGCCGTGTTATAGCCAAAAGCGATTTCATCACGCACGAAACCATAAGCTGCACCAATGCGGTCGAATTCATCCAGATTCTTCCACCCACGCACTGCAATCAGTTTCTGTATGGAAGGGTGCTGGTAATCAAGCAAGGCACTGGGTTTGAGCAGCGCGTTTTCCGTCGCAAAATTGCGAGCCTGTGCCTCTTTTGTGTTTGTATCAGCCATGATTTCGTTATTTTCTTAAAATTAAATTTGAGTCTGATAACCATTTAAAACCCTGTAGTAACTATAGAGTCAATCACTTTTTTAGTTCAATGTGAAATGACACCCTGAGCTCACCCCCGCTTGCCAGCGACAAAGTGTTTGCTGCAACCCAGCCACACGCCTGTGAGAAAAACCTGGCTTGCCTGCCTCAAAATGTTGTTGCTAAATACGCACAACCACTTCAACTAAAACAATGGTCCACAAAAAAACACTTAAAATATCGACATGATAAAAATACAATCATAAACAACGCCAAATCACCGGATTTCCCGCGTCTTTCCACTCAGGGAGCATCATGAAACTTCCAAAAATAAAATTCAAAATATGGCATGGCTTCTTGCTGCTGATTTTGCTATTCATCATCCCGCCCCTCATCATCACTTTGTCACAGAGATGGGAAGTGTCTGACAGTGATCCTGATCGCGGTGCAATGACGGTCAAGCAGGATGTATTTGGTGACAGCGCAAGCAAGATTGTTTACCTGGAACAGAACTGGAAGCCTGAGCAGAGTCTGTGGTTCTACACCACGACGCAGGGCTCCAACTTGCTGCCTTATGATTTTTTCCTGGTGCTGGAACAGGACGACAAGCCTGAGCTATTCCGCAGTGATGAGAACATTAATCGCTACCGTTATCTGCCACAGAAAAAAACCTCCAGTAACCCTGATGCCTTGCCTGTGGGCTTTGTCAAAGACAATTACCTGAGCAAGAATTACATGGGCTTCACCTGCGCCGCCTGCCATACTGCGCAAGTCAATTACAAGGGTACGGGCATGCGTATTGACGGTGGCCCGGCCAGTGCAGACATGGCGGGATTCCTGAAAGGACTGACCCAGGCGATGGTGGCAGTCAGGGACAAACCTGATGTGCAAAAACGTTTTGTCCAGGCTGTTTTGAAACTCGGTGCTTATAGTAATGAAGCGGATGTGATTGCCGATATCAAGACTTATACCCTGCGCCTGACCAGCTATAACATCATCAACCACAGCCCGGTCGATTATGGTTACGCGCGGCTGGATGCCTTTGGCCGTATCTATAACCGCACGCTGGAACATTTGCTGAACCGCCAGCAGATAGAAGAAGTGCTGGGCAAGGTGTTGACTGAAGATGAAGTGAGGACAGCGCTGGCTGGCATAGGGCCGGATATCAGTTCTGCCGACCGCGACAAGATCGTGGAAAGAGTGGCGACCTCGGCCAAGAACATCGTCAAACTCAGGCAGGAATTATTCATCAAGGCGGATGCGCCTGTCAGTTACCCATTTCTGTGGGATATTGCCCAGCATGACTATGTGCAGTGGAATGGCCTTGGTGGCAATGGTGGCCTGGGGCCGTTGGGGCGCAATACAGGAGAAGTCATTGGCGTATTTGGCTCGCTGGACTGGCATGAAGGCAAGCGCTTCTCTATTACTTCATTGATTTCTGGCCAGGGCTGGACCAAGAAGGTCGTTGAGTATAACAGCTCCATCAATACCCAGAACTTGCGCCGCATAGAAAACCAGCTGACTGAATTGCAGTCACCCAAATGGCCGCAAGAGATTTTGGGCAAGCTGGATCAGACCCGCATCAAGCGTGGTGAAAAACTGTTTGCCAATTATTGCGTCAGCTGCCATGCAGAGATAGACCGCAGTTCACCACAACGGCGCGTGGTGGCGCATATGTCCAAGCTGGAAGAAGTGGGTACCGACCCCACCATGGCCGACAACAGTATCAAATACGATGGTTATTCAGGCATCTTGCGCAATCAATACGTAGGCGCGGGTGTGGGTGATGTCTTGCTGGATAAAAAAGCCCCTATCGCTGCCCTGCTGACCAAGGCGACTCTGGGCGTGGTGACTACACCAGATGCAGACAAGGGTTTCATACGCCGCTGGTCTGAGTGGTTGCACAATATCATCCAGGCTCTGTTTGGCAATGAGATCAAGGATTCAAACAAGCATGGTAATTACATACCTGATACCACGATGAATCCCTACTCTTCACTGCAAGCCTACAAGGGACGCTCACTGAATGGCATCTGGGCGACCGGGCCTTATCTGCATAATGGTTCGGTGCCTACCTTGTATGATTTGTTGCTGCCAGCGACCTGCCCTGCAGACCAGAAAGATGCAGAATGCCGCCCTGAAAAATTCCTCGTTGGTTCGCGTGAATTTGATGCAGAAAAAGTCGGCATGAAGAGCACAGGTTATGAAGGCTTTACCTTCGATACCAGGCTCAATGGCAACCGTAACTTTGGTCATGAATATGGTACCAAGGCAGCAAAAGAGCCAGGTGACTTGCCTATGCTGACGAAGGAACAAAGGCTGGATTTGCTGGAGTACTTGAAGGATCAGTGATGATCTTCACATTGGCCGGTGGTTGATCCCGCGATCAGCACCGGCTGCCACAAGACCTGCAAGTCTGCTGCGGGTGTGCCGCTCATCAGCGCCAGCAGCATTTCACTCATCTTGGTGCCAGCCGCTCTTGGGTCGGGCTGGTCTATGATGGTGACCTGGTCACCGACCAGGGTGTCTTCCATATTGCCCCAGACGATGACGGAGATGTCGCGGCCTATGGTAATACCAGCATCCATCAGAGCGCGCATGGCACCGACACCTGAGAGATGGTTATCGACGATGATGGCACTGGGTCTTGGTGAACAGTTCAATAGCTGCTGCACTGCCAGGTAGCCACTGCGTCTGTCGAGAGCATCCTGTATCAGATAGCGGGTATCAATATCGAGGCCGGCGTTGCTCATGGCTTCGACAAAGCTGGTACGTCGTTGGCGCGCAAAGTTCAATTCCAGCGGTGCGCTGATAAGGCTGATGCGCTGGTGGCCAAGTCCCAGCAAGTGCTGCACAGCCAGCCGTATACCGTTTGCATTGTCGTAATCAAACCAGGCATAGGGCTTGTCTGTCTGGGTACGGCCATGGGCGATGAAGGGAAAACCCTGTCTCGACAAATAAGCGATGCGTGGGTCTTGCACCATGGTGCGGCTGACGATGAGGCCATCGACGCGGCGACCTTTGACCATTTGCTCGTACGAGGGTAATTCATTGCCGGGCGAGACAGGCGCAATCATCAGGTTCATCTTGCGCGCTTCCAGCGCCTCGGCCATGCCACCGACGACACCCAGGAACATGGGGTCGCCCAAGTCAGATGGCAGCAAGGGGTAGATCAGGCCAAACACATTGGTGCGGCCTACGGCAAGGCTGCGCGCCATGGGGTTGGCTTCATAGCCATGCTGTTCTGCTGCTGCCAATACTTTTTTGCGCGTCTGCTCGCCGACCTCAGGGTAGCCGTTCAAGGCACGGCTGACCGTGGTCTTGGACATCCCCAGACTGGCAGCAAGCTCCTTTAAAGTAATCGACATAGGGCAAATGAGAAAGATGGAAATGAATAAGCTGGAAATAAGCTGGGATTATATACTTGTGCAGGGTGGATCAGTCCAGCCTCTCAATGGCTCGCTTGAAGAAAAACAGAGTCATCAAGATAACACTCAAGGGCAACAAGGAGAGGTAAAACGCCGTTTGCCCATTCATCGCACCAAACACATAACCAGTGATCATGGAACCGCTGGTACCGCCCAGGGCTGAAAACAAGACCAACAAACCCGTCATGGCGGCGTGCTGGTTAGTCGGTAAAGAGCTCAACATGACAGAATTAATGCCAGGATAAATCGGTGCCATGAACAGGCCTATCAAAGGGAAGATGAAGGCCGCCAGCGGCGCATTGCTCCAGCGCAGATCGGGGTTGGCGACGATGTTATGGGTCAATGGCAGCGTCAGCAAGACCAGCGCTGCCATGCTGATGAGGCAGATGTTCAAGACCAGGTACCAGTTGAGCTTGCGCATGACTGCACCTGCCCCCAGCCGGCCTATGGCCAGGCAAGCCGCGAAGATACTGGTGGCTTGCACGCTCATGTCTACCGGCATCTTGAGGATTTCATTATTGAAAGTGGGCAGCCAGGTGCCTATGCCCTGCTCCAGCAGTACGTATAAAAAAGCCGAGATTATGTAAACACAGACGAGGGGACGCGCCATCAGTTTAAGCATATCGGCAAAATCGGTAAGCAGGCTGCTATGACTGACTGTCAGCTTTGCTTCAAATTCGGTGAAGCTGGTGGTCGCCACCAGCAGGAAGGTCAAGGCACACAAGGTTGCCAGCAGCCAGTAGACGTGCAGCCAGACTGGTGAGGCGGGATCATTGGCATCAATGAAATAACCAAATATCCAGTAACCACTGAGCACGCCCACCATGAAAAAGCCTTCCAGCGTATTCATCAGGCTCGCATGTTGTTTGCGGTCAGCGCTGATCAGGCCTATGGTCGCATAGACGGATACCTTGATAAGGGCAAAGGCAACACCCACGCTAAGGAACAGCAGCTTGGTCATTAAAAAACCCGGTAGTAGCGGCATGGCTGCCGTACTGACGGTCACTATCGCCATGCCTGTCAGCATTGCATATTTATAGCCCAGGCGCGGCAGGAAAGACGCGACGCAAAACGAGACTATGCTGATGGGGATATCCTTGAAAGCCTCCAGCACACTGGCAGCAGATTTGCTGACGCCATAAGTCTTGATGACTTGCAGTATCACCGTGCCCACGCTGTTGAGCAGGATGGCGAATACAAAATACAGCAGGAATAGCGCAAGAATAATGCGCCGCCTGCTGGCTGCGTGCTGAGCCTGATTGGTCATGTTGTCTCCTGCCTTTTTTATTTTTACTGCTTATTTTTTTATGTTTTACTTTTACTGCTACTGCTTTTACTGCTCTTACTTCAAATAATCCTGCAAACTGAATTGATGCAAACCTGCGATGACGACATCTGCCTCAGTCAATACTGCCGGGCTGCCTATGCCCAACGCAAACATGTTCGCAGATTTGATCGCGCGTATGCCTGCGATGGAATCTTCGATGCCAAAGCATACATCTGCAGTCAAACCCAGCCCTGCTGCTGCGGTCAGGAAAATTTCTGGGTCCGGTTTGCTATTCTTTATTTTTGCGGCATCGACGACAACATCAAACTGATCTGCGATACCCAGTCTTTCTATCACTGCCTGGGCATTTTTACTGACGGATGCCAAGGCTGTTTTTAAACCGGCTGCTCGTATCTGCTGCAAGGACGCTGCCGCGCCGGGCAATAAGTCAGCAGGACTGAGTTGTGCGATCAAGCTTTGATAATGCAGGTTTTTTTGATCTGCCAGTGCCAGTTTATCTGCATCGCTAAAGTCTTTGCCGGATGTTGCGAGGATCAGGTTCAGCGAACCCATTCTATCGACACCTTTTAGCTGCTCATTGAAGGCTTCGTCAAAACTCGCACCAACACTCTCAGCCAGTTTTTTCCAGGCCAGATAGTGATAATGCGCAGTGTCTGTCAGCACGCCATCCAGATCAAAGATGACACCGCGATAATCATATTTACGCATGGCTCAGCTCCTGTGCCTGCAAAACTACTTTGCATGTCGCTTGCTGCTCAGTCACTTGCAGGCTTTGCCCATTGTGCTGGAATTGCAATGCCGCGCCGCGCATGAGACGGTATTCGGCATGGGTTTGGCCCACGGTGATTTCCAGTAGTTGCCCTTGGAAATGTACGCGGAACTGGTAGTCCTGCCATTGCTTAGGCAAGACCGGCGCAAAACTCAATTGCCCCTTGCTGATGCGCATGCCTGCAAAGCCATAGGCAATGCCCAACCAGGTGCCGCCCATGGCTGCCGTGTGTACGCCATAGTGGGTATTGCCATGGGTATTATCCAGATCCAGCCTGGCGGTTTGCATGAAGTAATCATAGGCCTTGTCCTGATAACCAACTTCTGCAGCGATGATGCTGAAGATGCAGGTGGACAGGGATGAATCATGGGTCGTGACCTTCTCATAAAAATCAAAGTCACGGCGCTTGTCATCGAGACTGAACTGGTCACTGAGCAAGAGCAAGGCCAGCACTACATCTGCCTGCTTGCAAACCTGATGGCGATAGATAACCAGCGGGTGGTAATTCAGCAGAAGAGGATAATTTTCTTTGGGGGTATTGGCAAAGTCCCAGACCTTTTTATTGAGGAAGCTGTCATCCTGTTCATGGATGCCGCGCTCTTGGTTATAGGGCAAAGCCATCAGATCAGCGGCGCGTTGCCATGCGTTTTCTTCATCCGTTTGCAGGTGGATTTTTGTGGCAAGTTCAGAAAATTTCTCTGTGTGTTCAGCCTGCAATTGCCTGACGATATCAACCGCAAAACGCAAATGCATTTGCGCCATGGCATTGGTGTAATAGTTGTTATTGACTTGCGCCGTGTATTCATCAGGGCCGGTCACTTCATTGATGCAGAATGATTCCTCGTTGTGCCCAGGCAAGCGGGTGTAATGGCCCAGGCCCATCCACAGGCGGGCAGTTTCCAGTACGATTTCTGCACCTTGCGTGAGCAAGAAATCCATGTCTGCCGTTGCGTCCATATACAGCTTGATGGAATAGGCTATGTCAGCATTGATATGATATTGCGCCGTGCCTGCTGGGAAGTAGGCTGAACATTCTTCACCGTCTATGGTACGCCATGGGTAGAGTGCGCCGCTGGCATGCGACATCTGACGCGCACGCTCCCTAGCTTGCGGCAGGTATTGATAGCGGTATTCAAGCAACTTCCTGGCGATCTCTGGTTTGTTGTAGAGGAAAAAGGGAAAGATATAAATTTCTGTATCCCAGAAATAATGGCCCTCATAACCTTCACCTGTCAGGCCCTTGGCAGCAATATTGGTCTTGCCGTCACGCCCTACTGACTGCAGCAGGTGGAACATATTGAAGCGTATGCCCTGTTGCAAGGCAGCGTCACCGCTGATGTGTACATCGGCCTGCGCCCAGAAGTCATCCAGATAAGCTTGCTGGCTGGCTGCCAGTTGTGCAAAACCTTGTTCACGTACCTTGTCTAGTGTTTGCTGGCTGAGTGAAAGCAAAGATGCGGCAGGATAATCGCGGGATGAAAAATAACTGCAGAATTTGTCCAGCTTTATTGCCTGCCCTTGTACTGACTGGATAGTGAATTGCTGTTCCAGCTTCTCATCATCCTGCTGCAAGCTGCTGGTGTAAGCACTCTGTGTTTGCAAATGATTTTGCATGGCAGTTGCCAGGCTCAGGCCGCTATTGTGGGTGCGGTGCAGGAAGGCGGAGAAATCATCTTCCTGCATCACTTCGAGTTTGTGCAGCACCGGGCCGCTGATAGCCGAGCCTACGCGCGGGTCGTCGCCAGCCGCTATATTTTTAACCGCTGCATCAATGGCAGAAACCAGTTTGATCTCGCCAGAAAAATTCAGCGGCGTGACTTTATACGACATCGCGTACACGTGCTTGTTGTCAAAACTGACCAGGCGTTGGCTGTGCAGGCGTATGCTGCGCCCCTGTGCGGATGTCCATTCCAGCGTGCGCGTCAGCAAGCCAGTACGAAAATCCAGTTGGCGCTGGTAACTGTCTACCCTGCCCTGCTGTAAATCGAAAGCCTCATCTTCCAGCATTAATGCCAGGCATTTGGCATTCGGCACATTCAGCATGAATTGATTGGTGCGTGCCAGGCCGTAGGCGTTTTCTGGGTACTGTATGGCTTCGGATTCATAAAAACCGTTGAGGTAACTGCCGTTCAGTGAATCTGCTGCGATTCTTTGGTTACCTTCTTCTGCCGTGCCGCGTAAGCCTATGTAGCCATTTCCCAGGGCAAACAGGGTTTCGCTGAGCAGGTGATGCCCGTCATCGAGTTGATTTTCTGTAATCCCCCAGCCTTCCAGCGGAAATTGATGTTGCAAGGCATCGCTTGTTTGCACGGTGTTGTCCTTCATTTTTTTTTCTTGATTTTGGGTGTTTATGGGTGTTTTATGAGGTCTTTTCCAGTTTTATAATTTTTAAATTTATTCAAACCGGTTTGAAATTTGAATTAATTCTATTTAAACCGGTTTTAAAAGTCAATGAAGTAAATTTTTATTTTTCCAGCCCTGCTTTTAAAATTTGTAAATGAAGACAGGAAATGGAAGGAATTTAAGGAAACTTTTGTGCATTCGCTTTTAAGGTGAACGAGGTCAATCGACGAACGACACTGCCAGGCTCCTGCCTTCGCAAAAGCGACGATTGGGAGGCTTGTTACCTATGTGGGACGTACGAGTATGCGCTGGCCTAACTGGGTCAGTTGCAATTAATTCGCCGTAATGGATCAGCAGCAATTGGCTTGGCCACCCTTAGCGAAATGGCTATCTCAAGTCTGCCTGACCACCAGCATGGTCTGCAAGACCTCGGACTCCACCGTCTCTTCATTGATAAGGCCAAGGATTTTCTTGGCGAGCAGGATGCCGCCGTCGCGCAGGTATTGGTGGACACTGGTCAGTGCAGGGATGAAGCTGGCGGCACCAGGGGTGTCGTCGTAGCCGATGACGGATACCTGACCAGGGACTGACAGGTTGTTTTCAGTGATTGCACGTATCGCGCCCATGGCCAGCAAGTCACTGGCGGCGAAGACGGCGTCGAAGGCTTTGTCTTTTTTATCCAAATAGGCAGACATGCAGTCAAACCCGGCTTCAAAGGTAAATGCCTTGGGGCGCAGTATAGTCACTGCGTGCTGCTGCTCGCCCAGGGCTTCCATGAAACCGGCGCAGCGTTCCTGCACTTCTGCATGGTCGATATCGCCGATGAACAGGAGCTTACGCCGCCCTTGCTGGATAAAGCGTTCCGCCACGCTGGCACCGCCCTTGCGATTGTCACTACCGACCACGATGCCAGGTTGGTTGGCATCCGGTGCACCCCAGATCACCAGTGGCAGGCCCGAACGTTGCAAACGGCGCACTGCTTCACCGTGCGACCCCTGCCCCAGCAGGATCATGCCGTCCGCCCCCTGCACAGGCGGGGTATCGATGAGTTGCATGGAAGTCAACACCACGCTATAGCCTGCCGTCGTCAGTTCCTGGGTGATGCCGCCCAATAATTCCAGCGGATAAGGGTCAGACATGGGCCTGTCATTGGCGGGCGTCATCTCCACGACCACAGCCACAGAATGGCTGCGGCCCAGGCGCAAATTGCGGGCGCTGACATTGAAGCGGTAGCCCTGCTCTTCTGCAATCTTGCGGATTTTTTCGCGTGTATCCACCGTCACCAGAGGGCTATTGCGCAAGGCTCGCGACACCGTAATGGTGGATACTCCGGCAATGGCTGCCAGGTGTTCCATCGTTACCCCGGATTCGGGATTGGGTGTGCTACGCTTTTTTGCTGACATGCAAAGACCTTATTGAGTGCTAAATGTGTATCAAATGTGTGCCAAATCCGGCTCAAGATGCAATGATTTCATGTTCCGGCAGATACCAGAGCTATCACTGGCCTCGCCACCCCTGAAGTTCATTTCAATTAATTCCCGCGCATTATGACAGAGCTTGTTTGGGCGCGATATATCTCGCGCCCCGACTGTCAACAGTTATGCGCCCGACCTGGCAACCTGCGGTCAATAAGGCATAGGCAAGTCACCAGAAAACACGTCGAATATTTTGTCTGTGCCATGCGAATATCCTGCTTGAACGCGCTCACCGGACATCCATTTCCATAAAGAAATTTGAGTTTTTTACAATTAAAATAATTTGTGTCGAATAAATGACATCGATAACATTTCAATTGACATCGATAACATTTATTGTTTCAATGAGCTTGTTTTTACATCTCGTCACTTGAGTTCCAGGGATACAGGCCAAAAAAATCAGGCCAGACTCATTTAGGAAGTGGCAAGAGGCAACAATGCGTATGATGAGTTGGTGCATTGCCCTTGATCGGATGTTAAGGACGACAAACTTTAATAATATTCAGGAGCACAACATGAACTGCAACAAGCCCTTCCGCTTGTCGGCGATCACTATCGCCATGATGACATTATTGAGCCAGGCCCAAGCCCAGGTCGCCAGCACCCCAGAGACGAGCACCACCGCTGCGCCAGCCAAGGCAGATGAAGTCCAGCAAATCGTGGTGACAGGTAATGCCCGCAGTGGCGGTCAGCGCAAGATTGACGCGTCTTACTCCATCACCACCGCCAATGAAGAACAACTGAAACAGGCTGCCCCCAGCAGCACTGCTGATTTACTGAAAATCGTGCCAGGTATTTATGCCGAATCCAGTGGCGGCAATGCCGGTGCCAACATTGGTGTACGCGGCTTCCCTATCGATGGTGATGCGCCGTTTGTGACGATACAAATGAATGGCTCGCCTTTGTTCCCGCCGCCTACCCTGTCTTTTCTTGAAGGTTCATCGCTGTTCCGTATTGATGACACAGTAGAACGGGTCGAAGTCTTGCGTGGTGGTCCCAGCCCTATCTTCTCGAATGGCCAGCCTGGCGCAACCATGAACTTTTTGCTCAAGAAAGGCCGTGATCTTGCAGAAGGCAGCTTGCGGGCTACGGTGGGAACTGGCAATCTGCGTC
Source organism: Undibacterium sp. FW305-107 (assembly GCF_058788535.1). Classification (NCBI taxonomy): domain Bacteria; kingdom Pseudomonadati; phylum Pseudomonadota; class Betaproteobacteria; order Burkholderiales; family Oxalobacteraceae; genus Undibacterium; species Undibacterium sp. FW305-107. The sequence continues at coordinate 55,338 of NZ_JBYTAV010000010.1, read as the reverse complement.
GTATTGACGGCTACTACGGTGGCAAAATTGCCGATGGCTGGTACGGTACCATAGGTGGTTTTTATCGTGTTGCACAGGGCGTGCGTGACGGGCAATACCCGGCAGATGAAGGCGGCCAGATCACTGCCAGCGTCACCAGAAAACTGGATCAGGGTGAGCTGACTTTCTATGCGCGCACTGTCAATGACAAAAACACTTTCTATACTGGCGTACCGCTGATCTCGGCCAGCTCTGCTGGCGGCAAACCTACGGGCTTCCCTGGTTTTGATCCTCTGACGGGTTCGCTGTATAGCAATGAATTGCGCAATGTCGCTCTGGAAGTGGGCCCGGGTCAAGTATTGAATAAAGACCTGGCAAATGGCCGTGGCTTGCAAGCCAATCTGTTTGGCGTGGACTTTTCGCAAAACATCAATGGCTGGAATATCAGCAACAAACTCAATCATTTTTCTGGTGATGCACCTACCCTGGCGATCTTCACCGGCAATAGCCCTGTGAGCATGTCCAGCTATATCAATAGTGCAATCCAGTCAGCCAATGGCCAGGCCAATGTGGTAGCTGCGGCAGGTGGCAAGCAGGCTATCTCAGGCACGGCAACTTATCTGAATGGTGGCGGTGCAGTTGCGGGTGACCAGCAAGTGATGTCTGCCGGCATCTGGTCGGTAGAAAAGAAACTGAGTTCCTTCACCGATGAACTGCGCATCAGCAAAGAAATCGTCAAGGACCACACCATGACGGCTGGCCTGTACTATGCAGATTATTCATCCAAGGACATGTGGTATCTGGGTAACGGTGTCCTGATGACAGCGACACCGAATGCCCGCCCTATCAATGTGCAATTGAATAATGGTGTGGTAGTCAGTGGCAATGGCCATGACGGCGCATCCTTCTATACCTTGAACGAGAATTTCTCGGCACAGAATACCGCTTTTTACCTGGCTGATGAATGGAAGATCAATGACCGCATCCGTGTTGATGCCGGTGTACGTACCGAAAACCGCCGCTTGAATGGTGTTATCTCCAATCCAAAATCAGTGGATCTGGATAATAATCCGCTGACCTTGTACAACAACAATGCATCCGTATTGAGTGGCTCGAATACGCCCGTCAATCGCAGCGACAGTGAAGTGTCTTACACACTGGGCGGCAATTACAAGGTGTCAGAAAACTTCAGCGTATTTGCCCGCCTGAACTCTGGCTTTGCGCTGCCACAGTTCGACACCATACGTGACAACGGTGTGAATGCGCCTGTGACCAAGGTCAAGCAGTATGAGATAGGTTTGAAGAGCGTGTCGGAATACGTCAGTGCTTACCTGACCTTCTTCCATAATACTTTCACTGGCCTGCCCTTCCAGCAGTTTTTGGCTAACGGTAGCAATGTGACTGCGATTGGTGGCTCCAGCGGTTCTGGTCTGGAATTTGAAGTGGCTGCACGCCCTGTCAAGAATTTCCAGATTTCACTCAGTGGTGCCTACCAGCAATCGAAGTATGAAAACTATGGTGCCAATACCGGCAATGAAGTGAAGCGTCAGCCTAAATTGCAGTTCCGCCTGTCGCCCAGCTACCGCATCCCGCTCGACAATGGTGATATCAAGCTGTATGGCACTTACACCCATGTCGATGCGCGCTTTGCCGATGCGGAAAACCAGCAATCCCTGCCCAAGTATTACACCCTGGATGCAGGCATCCTGGTGGGTCTGGGTGAGAATCTGGAATTCCGTCTGGCAGGCACTAACCTGACCAATCAACTGGGTCTGACCGAAGGTAATTCCCGCGTCATCGGCAGTGGCAGCAGCGTAGTCTTTGCCCGCCCTATCTTTGGCCGTGCAATTGAGGCGTCGGTGCTGTACAGGTTCTAAAACTTATTTGTCTTGTTCTGCAAGCGTGGCTCTGCTGTTCGGAGTCACGCATTTTCATTTCAGGCGATCAGGCTTTGCACTTTTTCGACTTCATCAAACAAGAAGAAATGCCCGCCTGCAAAGGTATGCACTTCAGGTGCATTCACAAAACATTCTGCCCAGGCCATGCCATCGGCCAGCGCTATCCTGTCATCCTGCCCCAGCAGCACTCTCACTGGAACATCGTACTGACGCAGGCTGCCATCGACATAGGCTTCTGCTGCGCCTATGTCAGCGCGCAGGATAGGCTCAAACAATTCCATCAATTGGGGTTCTGCCAGCACTTCTGCCGAGATGCCACCCATGTTTGCCACCCACTCCAGAAATTCCTTGTGCGGTAATTCTGCGTGATGCTGCAATACCCGGCTATGCGGTGCGGCAGCACCGGACAATACCAGTCTCTGTGGCAGGCTGGCCCCAAGCTCCACCAACCTGTCCAGCATGACAAGCGCGATATAGGCGCCCATGCTGTGCCCAAACAAAACATAAGGACTGCCCGCTGTTGTGCGCAGAGTGGGTTCGAGCAGAGCCGATACCATCTCGGGTATGCTATGCATCAAAGGCTGGCGCATATTGCTGCCATGGCCGGGTGGATCCAGCACCAGCCATTCATGCTGATGCTCACGCGATAGCCTGGCATAGCTGTAGCTGCTGCCACCGGCAAATGGGTAGGCGATGATTTTCAATATGGATTCCTTTTTATTGCATTGCTTTGTATTGCATTGCTTTGTATTGCATTGCTAAATGCGAATTTTGCAGATTTAAAAATATAATGCGGAAACGATAAATATAACCTAGCGATGTCAGTCAACACAAAAAATATAACTTTGAGCCCTGAGCCAGAAATATGGGTAGCCAGGCTGGACTATCTGCGCGCATACAGAAGTGGTTTGCAAACCCTGTTAACGAACGCTGAACAAGTGCGTGGTCAGCGCTATCTGCAGCAGGATGACCGAGACAGGTATCTGGGTGGCCGTGCGCTGGTCAAACTGGCTGCTGCAAAAATGTGTGGTATCCCGCCTCAAGAAATATCGATCGTTATAGCCGCTACAGGCAAACCGTCTGTCAGCTTAGCCAGGGAAGATATTGTGGCTCCGGCCATCAGCATTTCTCATGCCGGTAACCTGGTTGTGGTGGCATTGCAATATGATGTGGAAATTGGTGTGGATGTGGAGTTATTTAACCATGATGTCAATCTGGATGAGTTGATGGGCGTGGTTTGCAGCAGCGAAGAAATTGCTGAAGTCAATGATTCAGACAGCCAGAACCGGGCGCAAAAATTTTATGAATTCTGGGTACTAAAAGAGGCTTATCTGAAAGCCACAGGTGAAGGTCTGTCTGCCGATGCGCGGCGGCTGGTGTTCAGTGTGGATGCAACATCAAAGGTCAGCTTGATAAAGAGCCTTGACAGTGGCAATGCCGGGGATTGGGATTTTCTACTCAAACAGTATGATGAACTGCATGTCATTGCATTGGCAAGCAGGAGAGATCAATCCGGCAACGCTGTTGACTGCGGACGCGAACTGGTACACCGCAGGCCCACATTCATCGATGCATGGTCTTTGTTCAGGGAATATTGTTCAGGAAAAACATTCGATTGATGTGCTACATGATATCTGTTACATGAGCTTGCTACAGACATCAGGCACACAGCCCGGATGAGCCATGTGCTCTACTCTACTCGCGAGTGGGGATTTACTTCTTGATGCTGAGAACGATAGAACCGTTCCAGTTTGCACCGCCGTTTTCAACGAGGATGCTCAATACATTGGTGATCTCTGTCCATTCCATGGAAATTTTTGCGCCGCCGATGTCAACGCCGTCAGATTTCAGAGTGCCGTTTGGGTCAGACAGCAGTTTGGTACGGTATGCAGGATCTTGTGCGGATTTTGCGATTGCAGATGCCAGTTGGTCATATAAATGTGCCATTTTTTTTACCCCTAGTTTACGTGGTTCAACGAAGATATATCGGAATGAAACGAAACTCTATGCTGCCCGAAAATCAAAACTTGAAATCAAAATTTAAGCCCAAATTTTAGGCAGCGAAGGCAATAGTACACGCGCACAGAAATGATGTCTAGTGTTTAACAAAATTCAAAAAAATATTATTATTTTTGCGTTGTTAAAAATACGATTTGAGTCGAAATTACGTCTAGAATATGCAGCATTTAGTCCACAAACTTTCCTGTCAGGATCATTATGCCGAATATAAAAACCTTTACTCCTGCTGGCCGCCTCGATAGCAATAACTCTGCTGCGTTTGAGAAAGAAATTCTCGCTGCCATCGAAGCTGGTGAAGTGCACATACTGATCGATTTTTCTGATCTCGCCTATATCAGCAGCGCCGGTCTGCGTGTCATCTTGCTGACAGCCAAGAAAACCAAGGCAGCCAGCGGCAAGCTGGTCTTGTGCAGCCTGAATGAATCGATCAATGAAGTATTTTTGGTCAGTGGTTTTAATGCCATCCTGGATATACAGGCGAACAAGGATGCAGCGCTGGCGCGCTTCTGAATTCATCAAACCGTCATAAAAAGGCTCTCGCAATTTTTTTGCGAGGGCTTTTTTAATTTCCGTTGCCAGGACGCGCGCAAAATTGTCCTGCAAGGTTTGCACTTTAGGAAGCCGCCCTTGCAAGGGCGATTCGTTTCATCGGCGGACAACATGTTGTCCGAAACCTCGGCTACATCGCAGCGACGAAGGTAGTACTCTGGTACAAAGTCTTGCAAAAATGCGAGAGCTGCAACACAGCTGGGGCGGTTTTGCGCAACTTCAGGCTCAGGCATCTGCCGCTTCCATGATGGCCTGCGTCCACTCTGCTGCGCGCTCATAGGCAGTTGTCGTCACTGCTTCCTTGAGTTTGGGATCAGCATCCATCAGTTCCATGAATTGCTGGCGATCGAGGCTGATACAGGTACTATCTACCACCGCACGTACAGACCAGGTACGCGGTACCGGGCGTATCAAGGCCATCTCACCAAAGTAGTCGCCATCATCCAACATACCCAGCGGTGTTTCTTTATCGCCTTCGAGCTTCACATAGTTTTCAAGCTTGCCACGGGCGACGATGTAGAATTTGCTGCCTGGCTCACCTTCTTCAAACACAGGTTTGCCAGCAGCAAAGGATTCTGACACCAGCGACTTCGAGAGTTTTTGCAAGACTTCGTCCGAGCATTCTGACAGGAAAGGGATGCCCCTGAGTCTTTCGACGGAAACACTGGCCTTGCCGTCATCAGTAATCGTAAAGCCGCTTTGCTTGCGCCACAGCATGGCATAGCGGCCATCCTTGGCCAGCAGTTCTTCATGCGTACCCGACTCCACCACCTGGCCTTTTTCCATGACGATAATGAGGTCGTAATTGGTGATATGGGTAAAGCGATGGGTGACAGATACCACGGTCCAGTCAGCAGAGATGGCATCAAGAGTTGCACCTATCTCGGCCTCTGTATGGGCATCAAGTGCCGAAGTTGCTTCATCAAGAAAGAGTATGCGTGGATTACGCAACAGTGCTCGGGCAATCGCAATACGCTGGCGCTGGCCGCCCGACAGGCTGCCACCCTGGCTGCCGACTACGCTTTGATAGCCGTTCGGGAAAGTCTCGATCAAATCATGGATGCCCGCATCCTTGGCGGCAGCGACAATTTCTTCATCTGTTGCATCCAGCCTGCCCATGCGTATGTTTTCTGCGATGCTGGTATCGAACAAAGCCGTGTTTTGCAAGACCACGCTGGTCTGTGCGCGCAGCGATGCCTCGGTGCCATCACGCAGATCCACATTATCTAACAGTATCTTGCCCTTGTTCGGGTCATACAGACGCATCAGCAAAGACAGTACCGTCGATTTGCCGGAGCCGGAACCACCGACGATGGCAACAGTTTTGCCCGCCGGGATTTCTATATCGACGCCGCGCAAGATGGGATGATCCGCCTGATAGGCAAATTCCACACCTTGCAGTTTCAGGTTTTCCTGTATCGCTGGCAGTGCCGTGGCTGTGGGGCTATCAGGCAATGCTGGCTGCGCACCCAGCAGTTTTTGTATGCGCGAATAACTGTTCATGCCCTGCACCAGCAGAGGGATGGCCTGGGTCAGGTTGTCGGTAGCGCCACCGATATTGAGCAACAAGCCTATGAAGGCAATCAGCAAACCCGTGGTCAGAAAACCCATGACAGCCAGAATGGCACCAACACCGAGTACACCTATCTGCAGGAAACCAGCTGCCACATTGGTGGAGCGGCCTATCATGGAGGTGAAAAAATTCGCCCTGAAATCATCTTCCTGCAAGCGCGTCAACCTGTCACCAAATTGTTGTTCACGGTATTTGCTGAGATTAAAGGTGCGTATGGTCAGGTGGTTCAGCAAGTTCTCTTGTACCAGACCTGCATTACCGGATTGCAGGTCATCACGTGAACGGCCAAACTTGCGCGCACGCGGGCCAAATGGCTTGGGAGCAAAGGCGATCATGGGCATGAGTATCAACGCCACCATCGCCAGCCGCCACTCAATGACGAATAACAAGACCAGACTGGTGACGATGGTGACCAGGCGCATGCAAAAGCTGGGCAAGCCACGCACCAGTGCGGTTTCTATCGCCATCACATCAGGACCAAAACAGGCAACGATATCGCCTTGCGGTGTCTTGCTGAAAAAATCGGTGGATTGCTTTTGCAGGTTGGCGAACATCCTTTCCTGCAAACTCTTGGAGATACGTGAACCTATGGTCGCCGTACCAAAATCCTGCATCAGCCCAGCACCAGCATTGAGCAGGAAACCCACAGCCAGTATGCCCAGCAACATTGCCAGCAGCGGCATGTCCTTGTTGACGATGGCCTTGTCGAAGATATAGCGGTAGCTTAAGGGCATGAGCAGATTAAAGCCTATCTGCACCAGCAAGGCCAGCGCCACCAGGCTAGCCAGCAGGCGGTAGGTAAAGGCCAGACCCAGTGCCTGGCCGATGAAGCCCCAGAAACTGGTTTTATGCTCGCCATCTGCTGCCTTGGCGGCTTCGTTTTTGGGTACTGACTTTTGATCGCTCATGCTTGCTCCGGTAGAGATAGGATCATGGGTTTCCATGATGCATTCATTCAGTGCTGCTCTTGCTTAGAGGTTATCGCGAAATTAACTTGGCGTTGTTGCGCCTCCTTGCCGTACTAAAGTACTGTCTGCGGCAGCGCGCCTAGCCATCTTAATCTCGCAACAACCTCTTAGTATTTTTTACTCTTTAGCCAGTGTTGCTACGTATTCACTCAAGAGACGTACCGTCGGATAATCCCAGACGATGGTGGACTCAATCTCTATACCGAGCAAATCATCAAGTTCAACAATCAGGTCCATGACATTGATGGAATCCAGGCCCAGGCTGTTGAACGGCATGTCGGGATCGATATCATCGACTGCTTGCTTCAGTAGTTGCGCGACTCTGCTGATGAGCCAGTCTTCCAGCTGTTCTGCATCCCAGTTTTTTGCTGCCAGCTTTTCTGCCATTATCTGTTCCCGGATTAACTGATTAGTCTTTGTTGCGGAATTCTGCCGATGCGGAACGTGATCTGATACTGTCTGACAATTCAGAAAATGTCCTGCGGTTCTGACCATAGCTGGTCTTGCCACTGGTAGTCTTGCTAATGCCCATGGGACCAACGAAGCGCAGATGGGTAATCGCAATTTCTGCCGGCGCCACTGCCAGCCGGATCTGGTTGGCGAGTTTTTCGAGTTCTGCACTCAGTGTCTGCTCAGCCGTGTCTGCAAACCAACTGCGCGCCGTGCGTGCCAACTCGCAGATGACGATAATGCTTTCATTTTTTGCGCTCGCATCATCATAAGAAAAAACGGCGACATCCTCAATCCCGGCGACTGCATTCTGTATCAATGCTTCCACATCATGAGGATATATATTGCGGCCATTCACAATCATTAACTCTTTGCTGCGTCCGGTCACATACAATTGCCCATCGACAATGGCACCTATATCCCCAGTCACCAGATAACGCGACAGAGGCTGGCCAGCAAGTTGCGCATGAAAAGTCAGCTGGCTTTGCTCAGGATTATTGAAGTAAGTCTCAGGCACGCTGGGGCCGGTGATCCAGATTTCACCTATCTTGCCCTCAGCCAGCCTGAGTTTGCTCGTCGGGTCGGCAATGGCTATGCGCTCAGGGTCGGCATGACCACTGGCAACGAGTTGACGGCTATCTTCTTCATTCAGCGGCGCACCTATATTACCCTGCTCCAAACCCAGTATTGAAACGGGGCGTATGACAGGATCATGGTTACCCGTAGCGAACAGCGTGGTTTCTGCCAGGCCATAGCAGGTCAGCATATTCATGTTCGAATAGCCTGCCGAAGCAAAGCGTTGTTCAAATTTTTGCAGAGTGATTGCGCGTATCGGTTCGGCACCGTTATAAGCAGTCTTCCAGGCGTGCAAGCGCAAGTCTGTTATATCGGCATCGGCCACCCGGTCAGCACAAAGCTGATAAGCAAAATTGGGACCGCCGGACATGACTTTACGGCCATCATCTTGTGCCGATATCAGTTGTAACCAGCGCACCGGACGTTTGATAAAGGCTGATGGTGCCATGCTGACACCGGGTATGCCGCCATACAGTGGTGTCAGCAAACCACCTATCAGACCCATGTCATGATAATGCGGCAGCCAGTTGACCATGACAAACTCGGGATCAACTCTGAAGTCTTTTTGTATTAGCGCGAGATTAGCTGCCAGATTGCTGTGGCTGACCAGTACGCCTTTTGGCAAGCTGCTGGAACCAGACGTGTATTGGATGAAGGCATAGTCCTGGGCTTTGCGTCCGGCCATGTCCCTGCCTTCACCTAATACCTTCAACTGTATGGTACTGAGTACATGCATGCCTTCCAAAGCCGGGCTGGAGGCAAATACATCCTGTAATCGCAGCACTTCAGGCTCGCTGGTCAGCGTCATTGTCGCGCCGCAATTACTGATGATGGCTTCGAGAATATGCGCCTCACGTCCGCGTCTGGGCATGGCGATGGGGATGGCAATAACGCCCGCAATCTGACAAGCCAGGAAAGCCAGTATGAAATCCAGACCTGGTGAAAACGCCAGGATGATCATGCGCGGATGATCATCAGGCCAGCTTAATTGCAACAGGCCACAGGCGATGCCTTCACTGGCAGCATACAGTTCCTGGCGGCTCAAATGTTCTGCCAGGTCTTGCGAGCGCTCTGGCACCCAGGACATGGCAGCGGCATCAGCATCTACCTCCATGTATGCACGGTATTGATCCAGTAAAGTCAGAGGACTGGTCTTCATGTCTGAAATTCCGTTGGCAATTGAAATAATTCAGCCAGTGCAACTATGGCTGCACGCTTGCGTTCTTCCAGATGCCACATGTGATAGATGATGATGCTGTCGGCATCGTAGCGTTCCTGCATCGCGAGTATCTGGTCGCGGCAGGATGCTGGCGTGCCATAGATATTGACGCGCATGGTGCTGCCTATCCAGCTTTCTACCTGCTGTTTTTGAGTCTGGGCAATCTCTTCGGTATCAGCACAGACACAACTCAGTGCAATGGCGATTTTTGCTTTGTCTGTACTGCCCTGGTATTCGCCATACTGACGTTTATAGGCAGCGGTGATGGCAGCATCCTGCGTACTGGCTCTGTGAAATAGCGAGTAGGCATAACTGGCTGCTGACTTTGCTGCCAGTTCTGCCGTGCCAAAGCCTGAACCCATGATCCACAGCGGTGGTCTTTCAGCAAAGCATGGTGTGGCTGCGTGGGCAAAGCGGTGCCCTTCGGGGAAATCACCATCGAGATAGCGCTTCAGATCCGCCAGTTTGCTGGCAAACTGTTTGGTAATGACAGCGGGCGGCTCATCCGTACCTGTCAATGCGGCCAGTGCAACAGGATCAGCAGGCACGCCGCCGCAAACTCCCAGCACGACACGACCACCTGATAATGCAGATAAGCCACGATAATTTTCTGCCACAGCCAGCGGGCTATACAGGGGCAGCAATACTGCTGCTGATCCCAGCCCTATACGTCGCGTGGCTTGCGCCAGCGCAGCCAGCATCATTTCCGGCGCAGCCCAGGAGAAATGGGCTTCGTGGTGTTCGGCCAGCCATAGGCGCTCATAACCCAGTTGGTCAGCCAGCTTCGCCATCCTGAAGGTTTGCGCCAGCACATCTGCGCCATTCTGGCCGGGGGCAATGATGCCCAGATCCAGCAGGGATAAGCTCAAGCTACTCATGCTGCCGCCTTTGCACAAATGGTGGATGGATCAGGATCAACCGCGCTATAGGTATTCCAGAACAGCACGCGCCGCCCTTGCAAGGTGGACTTGCGGAACATCGCCAGTGTCTTGGAGATATAGGTGGTCTCAGTACGGAAGTTACTGGCCTCCGCCACTTCCTTGGCGGCTTCGTCGGCATCGGCATTGCTTTGCCCGTAACCTGGTGCGGCAAAGTCATCGACCCAGAGTATTTCGCCGAACTGCGGTTCTTTGGTATAACCAGCCTGGCGCAACAGGGCCAGGGTTTTCATCGCCAGTTTTTTCATCTTGCCTGGGCCAGTGATCATCATGGGTACCATGCGCACCGCCACCACACGTATCGGCAAACCCGCCATCGCCAGGCCCAGCCAGACGCCGGATGCAGTAGCGCAAGTACCGGTAGGGATAACGATGTCATCTATCATCGGCAGTTCGCCACTTTTGATGGCAGCCGCAATTTCCAGAGCACCTTCGATGACGCCCAGCACGCCTATGGGATGATGCGAGCCTGGTGGTATCCAGTAAGGGCGCTGCCCCTGATGGCGGGAATAACGTATGCGCAGGAAAGCCATGGGCACATCGAGGAAACGTTCACAGCGCAGGAATTCCATGCCCAATGCTGGCAGCAGGCGCTTGTTCAGGCCTGCCTCGTGCACATTCGGCTGCGGTGTCAGCAAGGCGCGCGCATGCAGGCCGTGGATACGGGCAAAGGTCGCTGTCGCTAATACCTGATGGCTGCCGAGTGGCCCCATGGTGGCGACACTGGTCGCACCCTTGGCTATCGCATCGCCAAAGAAATATTCGAGATTCCTGACCTTGCTGCCACCATAGATGGGAGAGCTGAAGTCATCGCGTTTCACCCATAGTGCTTGCAAATTCCAGCGTGCTGCCAGGCTGGCTTCATGGCTGATGGGTGTTGGTCTCTCTACCAGGTCTACAGGTTTATACATCGCATCCAGGCCGGGCACCATTTCGGTAAGCAGTCGCGCTGTCATCATGCATGCTCCGCCGGGTTGAGTGTGACTGGACTCAGGTGCCGGAATTCTTCAGCCAGTGCGCTGAAGCAGCTGACCTCACTGCGGTCCAGATAGGCTTGCAGGCGTGGCTCTAGTTCAGGATAGGTGCGTAGCCTTTGCAAGAGTGCAGGCACGACTCTTTGCAAGCAGGCCAGCATCAGCAGAGAAGGATTGCGGTATTCAGCCTCTACATCGGCCACCGGCCCCAGCATGAAGTGGCGCACGGTTTTACTGAGATCAGCAAAGGCAGCCATCAGCATTTCCATGAAAGCAGCATCGCTCCTGACTTCAGCCATAGGGATGATGGAGCCAAGATCGACAAAACCGCCATCAATGACGGCATTTTGCATTTCCAGGCAATGACCTATACCGATGTGTTCTGTGCGGCCAGGCAAGAAACCCAGTGCCAGCATGCGGGCGACCAGGTCTATCCAGCGGTCTACTACTTGCTCTGGCGTCAGGCCATATCCCGCAGTCAGGCTGTTCAGTCTTTGCAGCCACGGTGTGGTGCCGAGCTTTTTCAATTCCACAGGCAAGTGGGCAACCCGCAAAGGCAGGCTGGGGTAGTGATAGATGATCGCCGCCAGGCCATCTGCTGATGAAGTCTCAACGATGCGCATGGCCCTTTCTGACAACAGGCTACGCAAGGCAGTGAGATGACTGTCGCGTACGGATGTGGGCCACTGTATTACCAGCAAGGGTGTAGGTATGCAGGCAAGATTTCCAAAACGTTTTAAATGCGCTTGCTGCAACATGCAAGCAGCTTTCGCATCTTCCACTGCTTCAAACGCGCTGATGGCCAGCGGGATTTTTTGCTCAACCAGAGCAAAATGTTCAGCCGCAGAAAATAGCGATTTACCGCGTACGGGGTAATCAATGCGGAATTGCGACAAGACAGCCAGATGCGGGTCACGGTCATGCGCATACACTTCCGTCCCTTTATGCGCCAGCACACCCGCGCCAGTATCCTGGTAAAAAGCCCGCAAGTGGCGATAGGGCCTTTGGTACTCGCCAGACTGAAAGGGATTGATGCCATGGGCACAAGGCAGTTCCTGGCGCAAAGCCGCCAGTCGCGTATCAAGATCGGGCAAAATCGCTGACAGGGCTGTATGCAGCTCAGCCGCTTCTGTTGTCACATCCCATAAAACCCGTTCTACTTTATGGGCAGTCATGTTTGCTTGCTCCGTCATCGTATCTTTCATGATGGTGTTGCCCCTGGCTTGCGCAATTCTTTCAGTCTTTGCAAACCACTCTTACGCAAATCACGTTTTGCCGCTTCCTGACGTTCTGCACCATCGAGTGACAACATGGCGGCCAGGCTGGCATAGCTGATGCTGGTATCGGCGGCGACCTGGCACAGCACAGCGATAAATTCTCGTTGTACGCTTTGTGCAGTTGCTGCAGTAAATAATTCTGTACTGAATTCCAGTGTGGCACGCAATTGTGGCTCATCAATGACAGTCAGCAGCAAATCGTATTTTGCGGTATCGGTATGCAAGTCGACTGCCTGTATCTGGAAGTGCTTATTATCCAGTTCCGCCAGTGGTGCATTTTGCAGGACGAACTTGTGCTGGAACAGCGGCATGCCACCGGCATCGCGTGGTGGGTTCAGTTCCTGCACCAGCAAGTCAAAGGGCAGATGCTGGTTGAAATAGGCTTGCAAGCTGGTTTGCCTGACTTTGCCCAGCATATCGGCAAAGCTGTTGCAATCAGCAAAATTGCTGCGCAAGACCAGTTGATTAACGAAGAAGCCCTGGATTTTTTCTGCGAACGGATGATCCCTGCCTGCGATATCGCTACCAACGACGATATCATCCTGCCCAGCCCTGTAGCGCAGGACGACATGAAAAGCCGTCAGCAAGAGCATGAACAGGGTAACTGAATGCTGACGCGATACACGGCGCAAATCATCAGATAGCTTGGTATCAAGCCCGAAGCTGGTGCGTGCGCCAGCATGGCTGCTGTTTGCCGGACGCGGAAAATCTGTGGGTAAATTCAGGCGTGGCAAGGCAGCCAGTTGCTGCTTCCAGTATTGCATTTCCTTGTTGATATATTGCTCCTGCACCTGCTGTTCCCACCAGTGGCTGAAGTCGGCATATTGCAATGCGGGTTCTGCAAATGCCTGGATGTGGTTTACTTCAGCGGCATAGGCTTGCAAAAGTTCTTGTGCAAACAGGGCAATCGCCCAGCCATCGGTGGCGATGTGGTGTATCAGTATCAGCACATAGGCTTGCTGGTCACCGTTGAGCAAGAGACTCAGGCGCACCGGTCTTTCATTTTCCAGATCAAAGGCCTGGCTGGCCAGTTGTTTGAGCCTGGCATTGATCTGTGTTTCATCCAGGTTTTCTTTAGCGATATCTTCAACATGAATTGCCAGCTTAGCGTCGTCAGCCACGACCTGCATGACAGCACCCTGCCCTTGCTTTTGTATGCGCAGGTTGAGTATCTCATGACGCGCCACCACTTGCTGTACAGCATGCTGGAAAGCAGCCTGGTCAAGATTGCCATCCAGCCGCGCCGCCAGTGCGACATTGTAGTTGGCACTGGCTGGTTCCATCTGGTGCAGGAACCATAGACGCGATTGCGCACGTGACAAAGGCAAAGCCTCAGCGCGATTCAATACGGGTAAAGTCACCGCCTCTACTTGCGCATGGCCACTCAATAATTCGCGCACTGCTGCTGCCAGAGTTTGCAGTGTAGTGTATTCAAATATCAGGCGCAAAGGTAAATCTACTGCGAAGGCTGCGCGTAACCTTGCCATGACGGCGGTTGCCCGCAATGAATGCCCGCCCAGAGCAAAGAAATCATCCGTGCCATGCACGCCCGGCACGGACAATACTTCTGACCAAGCCGCTGCAATGATGTCCTGTACGGCATCAGCACCAGCCTGCTGCGCTGCATGAGCATTACCCTTGCGCTCAGGCAGTGGCAGGTTTTTCCTATCTACCTTGCCATTGACTGACACTGGCAAACTATCAAGCTGCAAGAAATGCGAGGGCAACATGCTGGCAGGCAGTTGTGCTTGCAGATACAGGCGCAATTCTTCCGCCCCCAGGTTCTGGCCGGGATGTAGCACGTAATAGGCGATCAATTCCTTGTCGGATTTGCCCGAGGCCGGGCCTCCATCATTGTGGTCATGCACTATGCAGATTGCATCGCGTATCGCTGCATACCTGCCCATGGCGATTTCTATCTCACCCAGCTCTATGCGAAAGCCACGTATCTTGACCTGGCTGTCGAGACGACCAAGAAATTCCATCACGCCATCAGGATAAAACCTGGCGCGGTCGCCGGTCTTGTACATGCGCCCAGCCTGAGTATCTGCCTTGGCGTGTGGGTCGTGCAGGAAGCGTTCGGCTGTCAGCTCTGGCTGACCCACATAGCCCTCTGCCAGGCAATCACCGCCTATATATAAGTCGCCAGGCAAACCCACAGGCAATGGCTGCAGGTCTGCATCAAGTATGTAATAGCGGGCATTCTGTATCGGCCTGCCGTAGGGGACGCTGACCCAGTCTGGCTGTAGCTCTCCAACGATATGGTAATTCGACCAGATGGTCGCTTCAGTCGCACCACCCAGTGCAACGACGCAGACACCAGGGAAAACCGCTTTCATGCGGTCTGGCAGGGCCAGTGGTATCCAGTCACCACTGAGGAAGATCAGGCGCAGCCTGGAAGTCGCAGAACCTTGCGGTAATAATGATTCCAGTTGCCACAGGGCTGCCGGTGCAGAATCCCAGAAGCTGATATCTTCTGTTTCTATTATTTTCAACAAACGCTCAGGGTCTGCAATCTCGGCCTCACTGGCTATCCTGACGACGCCGCCTGCGGCCAATATGCCAAAGATGTCATACACCGACAAATCAAATGCCGGTGAAGTGACGAACAAAAGCTTGTCCTGCGCGCCTATGTCAAATGTGTTGTTCACCCACTCTATGAGGTTGATGGCTTTTTGATGCAAGACCAATACACCTTTGGGCTTGCCGGTGGAACCGGATGTGAAGATCACATAAGCCGGGTCTTGCGGGCGTGCCTGGTTTTGCAAGGCTGCGACTGGCAAGGCTGTCGTCAGATCTACGCAGACGATTTGCAATTGTCGCTCATTTGCCAGAGCCAGCGTGCTCTCCATCAAACTGCTGACCGTCAATATGCTGCACACTGGCAGGCTATCAAAAATCGCCATGACACGGGCAGCAGGCAGTTGCGGTTCTATAGGCACATAGTGATGGCCGCTGGCGACGACGGCCAGCAGGGCAATCAGCATTTCGCGGTCACGCGTGAGCCTGACGGCGACTGGTGAATTTGCGCTCAATCCCAGGGCATTAATGGCATGCACCACCTGGCTGACCCTGTCTTGCAAACTGGCATAGCTCATGCTGCCTTGCGCATCGATAAGGGCTATCGCATCCGGCGTGCGCGCTGCCTGATCTATGAAGATGCTTGCCAGCGTGGCTGTAGTGTCATAAGCGCAGGCAGTGTCATTCCATTGCTGCAATTGCAACTCACGCTGCTCTGCTGTCAGCAAATGCAAATCCCTGACCAGTTGCTCACCAGTGGCATGAGCCAGTTGTTCCAGCAAAAAACGATATTGCTCCAGCATGGCTTGCGCTGTTGCAGGCTCTATACGCGTGGTGTCTGCCAGCAGGCGTAAATGCAAGCCATCGTCTTTGGGTTCGACAATCAAGGTCAGCGGGTAATTCGATTCTTCCTGGAGATGGTAATCGATGATGCTGGCATCACCTAGTTGATTACCCTGCACTGCCAGCGGGTAATTTTCATAGACGACGATAGTGTCAAACAGCGCCTGGCCCGACGGCAGCTCACTCCATTCTGCTATGCGACTCAGGCTGCTGTGTTCATGTTCACGCGATGCCGCAAGGTGTCTGTGTACATCAGTCAGCAGGCTGGCAATGCTGTGGCCTGCGCCATGTTTGATGCGCAGCGGTATGGTATTGATGAACAGGCCTACCATCTGCTCTACCCCATCCAACTCGGCAGGACGACCAGAAGTGGTGACACCAAACAGCACATCCTTGCTGTCTGCATATCTTGACAAGAGCAAACCCCAGCAAGCCATGATGGCGCTGACGGTGGTGACACCCGTTTTTTGTGACAGGGCTGATAATGCACTAAAGTCATCAGCAGCCAGCAAGCTTTCAAAAGCCAGGACTTTTGCAGCGGCTCCCGTATTGCGTTTCAACACTGGCAAACTGGTCGCTTGCTCAAAGCCGCGCAGGGCATGACGCCAGTAATCTTCTGCCGCCAGATTATCGCGCTTGCCCAGCCAGAGTAAAAAATCGGTATAGGGGCGCTCTGCTGGCAGGCTGACTGCCTTGCCCTGCAATAAATCGGCATACTGTTGCGCCACCGTAGCCAGCACCAGACCGGATGCCCAGCCATCGAGTATCAGGTGATGATGGCTCCAGACCATCTCCCATTCATGTTCTGCCCAACGCACTATGCTGACACGCATCAGTGGGGCGCTATCCAGTGCAAAGCCTTGCTGGCTGTCAGCCTGCAAGAATTGCTGGCGCAAGGCTTCATGCTCTCGCTTTGGTGAATCGCTGTAATCGACGATTTTGAATGGCAGGACGACTATAGTCTGTAATTGCTGGCGTGGCTGGTCCCCCGTCCACAGGAAGCGCATGCGCAAGGCGCAATGATGGGCGATGACGGTTTCCCAGGCTTGCTGCAGTTTTGCTGTATCGAGTTCGCCTTGCAGGCGTACTTGCAATTGCTGGAAATAAGCAGCGCTGGCCGGTTCACGTAAGTGGTGAAACAGCATGCCTTGTTGCATGGCCGTCAGGGGAAAAACCATTTCCATATTTGTTCCAGCCCTCATCAATGTTTAGAATAGCAAAAACAAGTTTTTCATTACTAATAGGACTTACGCAAAATTGTCCCAACAAGGCTATCGCTTTTCGGAAACATCCCTTGAAAGGAATGTTCGCTTCGTCGGCAGACAATATATTGTCTGAAACCCCGACTGCACCGTAGCGACGAAGACAGTACTTTAGTACGGCTAGGAGCTGCAACGCAGTTGGGGCGGTTTTGCTTAAGTCCTAACTACAGGCCCAGCATGGGCAAGAGTATCTGCCGCCCAAGACCGTGCAGGCGCTCGACTTCCTTCAATTCCTGGTCCAGGGCTACTACTACCGCATTGACTCTTGGTGCTTCCATCATCGACATATGGTCGCCGACGATATCGCGTACTTTGACAAAGCATAGTTTGTCCCAGCCCAGGTGTTTTTCTTCCGAGTTGTAGTGTACTGCCGCCTCACGTATCGCTTCCGGCAAAGCCTGTGTGGCTTTCATGAGCAGGGTGCGGCGCGGCAGAGGGCCAGCGGCATAGCGGCCTATCACTGTCACATTTTTTTCAAACACATGAAATAGTCTAGCGATTTCTTTTTCATCGGCATGTGGTGGTACATAATCAGCTTCCCGTGCCAGTTCCAGCAGGCGCTGCAATGCGATATCAAATGGCAAGCCAGATAAATCAGGACAGGCGATGTCTGCCTTGTGGGCGATCAGGCGCGAGATGGAGCGCAATAAACGTTCACGCGGCGGCGCAGATTCAGCCAGTGGTGCAACTTGGCTGTCTATCAGGCACAGGAAAGCAATTTCATAACCGCGTGCCAGGGCCTGCCTTGCCATTTCATAGGCAATGATGCCACCCGACGACCAACCCGCCAGTAGATAACGCTGGTCCTTGATCAGTGGGGCGATCTTGTCCAGATACAGACTGGCCAGTTCTTCCACGCTTTCATAGATTGCTACCCCCATGAGGCCGGGGTCTTGCAGGGCTATCACTGGCCTGTCTGTCGTCAAACCGCTGGCGAGGTCGCGATAACACAAGACACTGCCGCCGGTAGGGTGCACCAGTACGATGGGCGTGTGCTGGGGATTGCCTGCACGTATGGGTATCACGACAGGATCAAGTTGCAGGCTCTCATTGCGCAAGAGCTCTGCCTGAGCTGCAATGGTGGGGGCAGAGAATAGCGAAGTCAGTGGCAACCTGTGGGAAAACTCTTTTTCTATCTCCGCCATCAGGCGTACGGCCAGCAGCGAATGTCCACCGAGGTCAAAGAAATTACTGGTGATGCCGACCTGGGATACATGCAGCACACTTTCCCAGATACGTTCCAGGCGCATTTCCAATGTATCGCGCGGTGCCTGCGACATTGCTGTATTTGATGGCCGCAGCTTCAGCAAAGCCTTGTTATCGACCTTGCCATTGGGCATGAAGGGGAAGGCATCAATCGGTATCAGCCAGTTTGGCAGCATATAGTCTGGCAAGGCAGCGCTTAATTTCTCCTTGATACTGGCGACGGTCAGGCTCCCCCCTGCCTTGAGGGTATAGAAGCACAATAACTGGTCTATGTTTGCGGCATCCCTGTCCACTACCACGGCAGCCATCAGCACCTCAGACTGTGCGGCAACAATGGCTTCTATCTCACCCAGCTCTATGCGATAACCGCGCAGCTTGACTTGCCGGTCTGCGCGACCAAAGCAATCGAGTCTGCCATCTAAACGCCAGGCACCGAGGTCGCCAGTGCGATACATGCGTTCGCCATGCACGAATGGATCGCTGACAAAACGTTCTTCCGTCAAGGCATCACGCTGATAATAGCCTTGCGCCAGGCTGGCACCTGCCACATACATTTCCCCACGTACCCCTATGGCTTGCGGCTGCAGGTATTCATCGAGCACATAGATGCGGGTATTGTCTATGGGCTTGCCGATGGCAACCACCACATCATCCATACAGACTTTTTCGTAAACGACCTGCACCGTCGCCTCAGTAGGGCCATACAGGTTGATACATTCTGCCGCGCTTGGCAAAGCCGTCAGCACCTGGCGTGCCAGCTCGGCATCCAGCACCTCACCGCCACAACAGAGGCGACGCAGGCGCAGGCATTTGGCGAACTCCGGCTGCCCTACCATCATGCGCAACATGCTGGGCACAAGTTGCAGCACGCTGATATCAAAATCCTGCAGGGTTTGCAACAAGGCTTCAGGGTCTCTTTCGACGCCAGGGGCGGCCAGTACCAACCTTGCACCTGCCATCAAGGGAGCAAATACTTCCCACACCGAGGCATCGAAACTGATGGCAGTTTTTTGTAGCACTGCATCGTCTGCATCCAGTGGCAAATCCCTGAGCATCCATTGCATGTGATTGGCGAGTGCGCCATGTGTTACGGCGACAGCCTTGGGCTGGCCGGTAGAACCCGAGGTGTAAATCAGGTAAGCCAGGTCACTGCTTCGTAAAGTTGGGAATTGCGGCTCTGCTGCATCTTCAAGTGCGGGCAAGGTATCAACCGTGATCAGCTTTATCTTTTCCAGCAAACACGAGAAAGCAGCCTGCTGTTTGAATTGTGTCGCAATAGCCGCGCTGGTCAGCAATACACTGACACCACTGTCTTGCAACATGAAAGCAATGCGCTCTTCAGGATATACAGTATCGAGCGGCAGGTAAGCTGCCCCGGCCACCTGTATCGCCAGCAGGCTGGCTATCATGTCTACACTGCGATCCAGCAATACTGCCACCACCCTGGCCCTGGCTTCATCCTGCTGCCTGGCCAGCAGCACATGTTGCGCCAGTTCTGCTATGCGGTGCAAACAAGCCTGGCCACTCAATTGGGTCAGCGGGCTTTGTATGAATATCTGTTCGGGATGCTTTGCAAGGCAAGCAAGAATATCTTGCACTGGTGCCTGCCATGGTTCTGTTGGTGGCACTGATTGCCCGGCAAAATCATGCATGATCTGCTGCCGCTCATTGGGGCCCAGCAGTGTCAATTGATCTATCTGCGCCTCAGGACTCTCGACTATGGATGCCAGCAGAGTCAGCAATTCTTCTTCCAGATTGTGCATGCAGGCAGAGTCGCAGACTGCCATATCGTAATCCAGGTACAGTTGCAATTGGCTTGTTGCATCTGCATAAGCAGACAACACCAGCAGACATTCATCTGTCCAGGCGAAAGGTGCATCTGCGGTTATCAGTTTGCCTGCGCTCGCCTGCTGCCAGCAAAAACCTGCCGCCAGACCCTGTTTGCTATCCAGCGGTGCGATATAGTCTTGCAGCGCGCAGGCTTCATCAATGGCGGTGCTATGCGTCTTCAGCAATGTAATGAAGCTGGCATGCGGATTAATCACATTATGCAGCGGGATAAACCGTGTCATAGGCCCCATGGCTGTCGCCATTTCTTCATACGCACGACCATTGGCCTGATAAGCTACGGCAGGTGACTGCGGATTTAATCTGTATAACAATACTGCCCAGGCGAGATAAAGCAAATGCGCGACTGGCAACTGGCTTTTGTCAGCCAGGGCATTGAGAGCGGCGGACAAGTCTACTGGCAATGCCAGAGGCTGACGCTTGACATAGGGTGTAGCCTGGCGCTGCCTGCGCATGAAAGGCCAGTCAGGCAGGCTTCCTGCCTTCAGGCTGTTTGTCGTATCCCAGGCTGGCAATTGCACATCCTGAGGTTCTGCCAGCATATCGTGCTGCCACTGCGCCAGGCTGGTGAAGGGCAGGTCTTCTTCCGCAAATTTTATAACATGCGGCGTGGCGCACCATGCTGCATCGACCAGCTTTTCTTCCACTTCAGTCAATATCAGCAAAGCCGTCTGCGCATCAGCGCACAAGGCAGATAACCCTAGCCGGTAATGACTGTCATTCAGTTTTTGCAGACAGGCGCGCTGGTCTTCATGGATCGCGGCCAGTTGTGGTGGCGCTATTTGTGCAGGTTCCAGTGCTTCGGTAGGTGCCTGTACGGGTAACTGCATGCCGGGCAATGCCCCAAATTGCATGCGCAGGATTTCATGCCTGGCCAATACATGGTCAAAGGCAAGGCACAATATTGCTTCATCCACGTCAGCGCATCGAAAGTCAACACTGACCAGATAAGTCTGCTGACCATCTCTTTGCGCCAGTTGCCACAGCCTTTGCTGGACTGGTGACAATGAAAAACCGCTTTTTAATTTGCTGCTCACTTGCGCATCCCTGGTTTTATCTGTTTTTTTAGTTGGTTGATCCTGGCAAGACGCTGACCGGGCGTACTTCATCCCCCATGGCCGTCAGTATCTTGCGTTCCCCGGTGAATCTGGAACGGCCATGCGCCACCAGCATATTGTCGAGCAGGAGCAGGTCGCCCGGCTGCCAACGGAACTTGACGGTTTCTGCATCATAGGCAGCCCGCAGGTGCGCCACCACCTCGTCAGGGATCACCGTGCCATCGCCATAGAAAGTGTTATAGGGCAGGTTCTCCACACCCAGGTCACCAGTCAATGAAGTACGTATTTCATCCGTCATGCTGGATGGATGCCAGAAAGCGATGTGATTGAACCACAGCTCTTCACCTGTCTGCGGGTGACAGCGTATCGCCGAGCGTACTTGCGTAGTTCGCAGTCTGTCGCCTTCCATCCAGGTCCATTGCGTGTCTGATTTTTTCATATAGGCTTCGGCTTCTTCCCTGGTTTCTACTGCCAATGAATGCTGCCAGGATGGTCCTATGCCAGAACCAAAATTACGCACCAGCATCCAGCCCAGGCGGCGAAATTTCTCTTTCACTTCAGTATCTACTGCAGCCAATACACGGCGTACATCGGCGATAGGCGTCTCGCCCTCCGTCTCAGCAGCTACTTCACAAAAGAAGGCGATACGACCTGGCCACTGACGCACATAAGACAATTCATTATGCAGGGCAATCACATGCTCAGGCGGGAAGATGGTCGAGGTATATACCTGCCCATCCACCTGTTTGCGCGGCGTCGCTTTTTCTATGTAGTTCATAAGCTGTACGCCAAAGGCATTCAGGCCAGCCTGGAAGTCCTGCACGCCGCGCATATCAAAATCACGGAATAGCAAACCGCCATATTGCAATAAATCCTGCTGCAACTGCGCCTGGTTATCCTTGATCCAGCCCAGCAAATCCACGCCTTTTGCATGTGGCCGCAAGACCAGTGGCAAGCCGGAAGCACTGCTGAAACCCTGCTTATCGACCAGACTGCCATCAGACAAACGCACAGCCGGGCGGCGCAAGTTCAGTCCGAGTTTGGGCATCGTGTTCATGCTATTTCTTCCTTCCCATGTTTTGCTTCTGTCGCAGAGCTGCTGCTCAAGATAGTGGCGATATGGCCTGCCATTTTTTGCGCAAGGCTGCGGATTTCCTGTTCCTGATAACTGCCTGCATGGTATTGCCACAGTAAGTGCAGGCAATCATCGAGGATGTAAGCTTCTATCGCCAGCTTGTGCAGGCGCGGCAGGTGCCCGGCTCTTTCTGCGCCTCTGTCCTGCCGGTCTGGTGACCATGACAAGAGCTTGCAGACATCATCAGGCGGTGGATTTATCTGCCCCATGTAGTTAAGGCTGATCTCGGGCATCTGTCCTTGCGCAAGTGTGGCACGCACTTTGTCCGGGCCGAGGTAGCGCAACAGCCCATAAGAAAAACCATGCGCAGGTATGTCGCTGCGCTGCGCTGCAATTTCACTGGCAGCAGCATTAGCATTAATATCTGTCAGGTCAAACCAGGCCGGGTAACGGCTGGTGAACCAACCCACGCTGCGGCTGACATCCAGTTCAGCCTGTTCCAGTTGACGGCCATGGCTTTCCAGTTCCAGATAGGCGACGGGCTCGCCCGTCCAGTCACCCAGGCTCAGGGTCAGTGCAGCGATGAGGATATCTTCCGCTGCTGAATCTGGAAGCCCCTGCAAAAAGCGGCTGGTGATCTCTGCTGGCAGGATGACGCTGATTTGTGCTTCGTCAGCAATACAGCCATAGTCATCGTCACTGCCAGGTAATTCCGGCGCAGGAATGGAGGTGCAAATTTCCCAATATTCAGTCTCTGCCAATACGGCATCCTGGCTGGCCTGGCGCTTCAGGTGTTCTGCCCAGGCTTGTACTGAGGCAGTCTTTCTACCCAATACAGGGACACGGCCTGCCTGCAAATCCAGCAGTGCCTGTCGCAAGTCTTCCAGCAAAATCTGCATGGAGATACCGTCACTGACGAAATGATGCACAGCGAGCAAAAGCTGCGATGCGCGTCCTTCGCTTGCAGGTGTCCATGCCGCAGTCAGCAAACTCTTTTGCGCAGGTTGCAATGAAGCCTGCGCTTGCTGGTAGTCTTTCATCAGATGTAAAACTGGTGCATTGGAAAGTTCATTGAAATGCGCAGCTTCATCACTGAAGCTCAGGCGCAGTGCATCATGTTGCGCGATCAGCGCTTGCAGGGCCTGCTCCAGCATTTCAGTATTAACCCAGTCTGCCATTTCCAGCAGGACGGATAAATTGAAATGCGCTGGTATCTCATGCATCAGCGTTTGCAACCTCAGTTGCGCAGGCAAGAGTCCGCACACGCCTTCAACTGAAGTATCCGCAGCAGCTATCTCACCGGCGGGCAAGAGTTTCTTTGCAAAGTCAGCCAATACTGGCGCTGCATATAAATCCATGGCCCTGGCTTGCCAGCCTGCCTGACGCAATCGAGCCATCATTTGTATCGCCAGGATGGAATCTCCACCGCTCTGGAAGAAGTCTGCCTGCGCGCCCAGGTTTTCGCGTTGCAAGAGTTCGCGCCAGATTGCCAGTACCACAGCTTCTGTTTCCGAGCTTATGGCGTTTTTTGTATCTGAATTATTTTGCTCATCATGCAGTCTGGGCAAAACAGCTCTGTCCAGTTTGCCATTTGAGGTATAAGGAATGCTGGCTATGGCGATCACCGCTTTTGGCAGCATGTAATCGGGCAAATGCTGACGCAGTTTTTCCAGCAGACTTTGCGTATTGAGCGAAGTCTCCTGATTAGCAGCAACCACATAAGCCAGTAAATATGGGCGGCCTGCATTGGCACGGCCAAGTTCAGGTTTATGCAGGATCACTGTCGCATTCGCCACATTCTCTTGAGCCATCAGAACAGCGATGATTTCTGCCGGCTCTATGCGATAGCCACGTATTTTCAGTTGCTCATCCTTGCGACCCACAATCTGTATGCGACCATCGTTGTGCATGACTGCGAGGTCGCCAGTACGGTAGAGGCGCTCAGGTTTCCCAGCGATATCGGTAAACAAGAAAGGGCTGGCAGCATCTTCGGGCGCGCCCACATAACCCAGTGCCACGCCAGGGCCGCCTAGATAAATTTCACCCGTCTCGCCATACGCGCATGGCTGTCCTGCAGCATCGAGTATATGTATGCGGTTCCTCCCCAGAGGCTGGCTGAAGCGCATGCCACTCAAGTCGCCCAGCCATTTGCCAACCATGACGCCTATGGTTGCTTCGGTAGGACCAAAGTGATTGAAGATGGTGCAAGCTGGTTTCAGCTTAGCCAGTTCTTGCAAGAGCCTGATACTGGCGGTTTCACCACCGAGTATCAGATGCGTCAGCGGCAAGACTGCTGCCTTGTCCTGCGCTGCCAGCAAGGCTTCGAGATGCGAAGGGACTATCTTTAATACATCGACCGGTGTTTGCTGCATCAATGCCGCATAACCGTCAGCATCGCGCGCAAGATCATTGCTGATGATAAAGAGGTAACCACCATGGAATAGTGCCGGCAAAACCGTAGTCAGCCCCAGGTCAGCCGCAAAAGTCGATATCACGGCATAACGCAAACCAGGCTGCAAATCAAAGGCGGCGATAATGGCGTCGAGATAATGCTGAACTGACCTGTGCGGCACAGCAACCAACTTGGGCTTGCCTGTGGAACCTGAAGTGAATAGCTGATAGGCGCATGACTCTGGGTCTATATCAGGCAACGGCAATGGCTGATGATCCTGGACACTGATCTCTGCGAGACTGGCTGGTAATTGCAGACAGGGGATATCCAGCGCGGCCAAGGCATCCCCTACATCCTTATTGTCTTGCAAGATGACACAGCAAGGTTTTGCCTGTCTTATCAATTCCAGTACGCGTGCTTGTGGCAGATTGCTGTCTACCGGTAGATAAGCTTTACCAGCCTTCCATGCCGCCAGCATGGCTATAGGGAAAGCCAGGCTGCGGCCAAGCAGCAAGAGTACAGGGCCTGCATCTTGCTCACTTTTTAAAATGTCCCGCGCCAGCCTGTCTGACAAGCGATCAAGCTGCTTGCGCGTCATGCTCTCAGTCGCATCAACACACAAGGCCACGGTCTGTGGGTCTTGCTCAACTGACAGACGGAATCTTTGCAGCAAGCCCGGCTTAACAGAAGTTGATTCAATCCTGGCAGGTAACCAAATGGCCCTGGCAGCAGCACGCTCGTCAAAATCCTGATCAGAGCCTGACATGCGTTCTATCATTGCGACAAAACTGTCCAGCAATTCCTGCATATCTGCAGCATCAAATAACTGGCTATCAAAATCCAGCTCTACCCGCGCACCATCTTGCCAGTCAACCAGATTACAACCTATGTCAAAGCGTGCATGGCGTATAGGCAGGGAATACGACTGCACCGTCATGCCCGGCAAACTGGGCATGGTCGCCAGCTTGTCGACATTGAAGGTGATATTCACCAATGGCGGCCTGGCCGGGTCACGAGCGAGGCCCAGATCATCCACCAGTTGCGACAGCGGATAATTTGCATGGCTGATGGCATCAAGGAATTGCTGTTTCACTTCTGCCAACACTGTGCTGGTATTCGCCTGCGCAGGGATGTTCAGTCGCAAGGGCAAAAGATGTGCGCAATACCCAGGCGTATGTGCCAGCGCTTCATCACGACCTGAATAAGGGACGCCAATGACCATGTCCCGCCCTGCCCCGGCACGCCGCAGCGTCGCAGCAAAGGTCGCAATCAAGGCCATGCTCGATGACATGCCCAGTTTGCCCGTTTTTTGCTCTAGCTGGCGCAAGATGTTCTTGTCGAGTTCATGTGTAAGGCGCTGACCTTCAAAACCACGCATGCTGGCCCTGGCATGGGCGCATGGCAGTTCTATGCCAACTGGCACGTGCTGCAATTTACTTAACCAGTATTGTTTGTGCTCTTGTTCTCCTGGCGTTGAACCTGCATCTGCCATGCGCTGCGCTAATAAGGCATAGTCTGGTTTGCTACCTGGCTGCTGGCCATTCATGAGCGTCGCAAATTCTTCAAACAACATCTGCATGGATTGCCCGTCGATGAAGACATGGTGGGCAGCAAACAGCAGGACAGCATGATGGTCATCAAGCTCAAACAAGTCTATACGGAAGGCACCAGCCTGCGTCAGGTCAAAACTGGCTGCCACGCTGTTTTGCAGGGCTGCGTCCAATGTACTGGCATTGACTTGATGGCGCTGCACTTTTACATCTACGTTAGGCGCAATTTTCTGTACCCCTGCTTCCAGGTCTATGGATGCCCGCAGGGCATCGTGCCTGGCTACCAGTCTTGTAAATGCGTGTGTGATATCAGCATGATTGATATCACCCTGTAATTCTAACGCCACGCTGACTACATAGGCCGCCGAACCCTGTTCAGACAAGGCTGACAGTGTCGCCAGTTGTTTTTGCGCTTTGGACAAAGGCAGGATTATTTCTGCTGTTTTTGGTGCTTGCGCCACATTGGCAGAATTAACAATAAAGCCCGCCGATTTCAAGGAAGCCACACTCTCACTGACACGGCTGACTATCTGAGCGATATCGTCATCAGTGTGCGCCGTAGACAGGAATAAATTACGCCCTTCCCACACATACAGGCCGCGATACAGCAAATGATAAAAGAAGGGATCAAGGTTCTCGCTGAAGACAAAGCGGAATAGCGAACCGAAATTCTTCATGTGTACAGGCGCGCCGGCTGCAGCAAACACCTGATCGAGTTCTGCAGTCAGCCTGGCGGTATTGTCATTGAGTTTTTGATAGACAGCCAGGCCACCTTGTTTGATTTCAGTGAGCACTGCTTTTGCTGCCGCCATCACGAGCGGGTGCTTATTGAAAGTACCCGCAAAGAAAGTCGTATCTGCCGCCGGATAAGATGCATCGCCATATTGCCAGTGCCCGCCATCAATGCCAGCCATGATATCGGCACGGCCAGCAATGACACCCACAGGCAAACCACCGCCGACTATCTTGCCATAGGTGATTATGTCGGCCTGCACATCAAAATACGCCTGGGCACCGCCAGGGTGTATGCGAAAACCAACCAGCACTTCATCAAAGATCAGTAAGCTCGATGCCACCCTGGTCATGGCACGCAAGCTGCGCAAGAAGTCTTGCGGCTGCAGGCCGGGGTTACGGCTTTGCACAGGTTCGACCAGCACAGCGGCAAATTCATGCAGGCGGCCACGCAATAATTCCAGTGCCTCTGCCGAGCCATATTCAAAGAAAGCCAGATCACTGACCATACCGGGCGTAATGCCAGCCACACGCGGTATCGCTTTCCATGGGTCATCATTGACCTCGCCCAGCACACCATCAAAATGGCCGTGATAACTGTCGCGAAATATCGCGACCTTATTGCGACCAGTAAAAGCTCGCGCCAGGCGCAGCGCCGTCATGATGGCTTCCGTGCCAGAGCTGCAAAAAGCAACGCGCTCTACTCCCGCCAAATCACTGATGAGACTGGCGACCTCGCCTGCCATGTCTGACTGCGGCCCTATACGTATGCCACGCGACAGGCTTTCTGCCAATGCCTCTTTCAAAAACTCTGGTTCATGCCCAAACAACTGCACGCCAAAACCCATGGAAATATCGATGTATTCATTACCATCCAAGTCCCAGATTTTGGAACCAGCAGCGCGCTGACCTACAATGGGGTAGAGCATTTCCTTGATGGAAAAACGGAAGCCCGCCGAGGCGCGGCTGTCCGCCAGTACATGACGGTATTGCTGCGCCTGTTGTTTGGACAGTGCCGTTTTCTTGCAATAACTGAGGCTGAACTTATCGAGATGCTGGCGCTGTACTTCACTCAGATTGGTGCTGAGCAGGATATTGCTTTTGGGTTTAATGACTTGCGCTGCTGATGTATCAGTTTCAACTTCTTTTTCGACAACTGCATCAGCCGATACTTTACCGCCTTGCTGTTCCGCCAAATACGCAGCCACTGCTTCAATGGACGACAAATTTTCAAAGAAAGCACGTACCGGTATCTTGACTGCAAACTCATTTTCTATGCGGCCCACAGCCTGCATCAGTATCAATGAATCAGCACCAATTTCCAGCAAGGGCGCTGCGGCGTCTACCTTGCTGGCATCAATCGCCAATAAACCTGCGATGATGGCAATGATGCGCTTGCGGATAGCAAGCGGATCGCTGACGACCGTGCGTGTACTTGCCGCTACTGTCTTGCTGATTTCGACAGCTTTGCTTGACAGCGCCACCGCATTGCCGCCATTAAAACTGTTCAAGCCCAGGCGCAGGGGGAAGACATCCCTGGCAAATGGGTACAAGGGCAAGGCATTGCCAGCCGCTGTATTTTTGTTGTCAACGAATTGCAGCTTGCTACCCAGTACATGCAGGTGCGCGACTGTTTTCAGGAATGCGACCCTGTCATCCTGAGTCGCATCCAGGCAAGGCAGGCTGCGTATGTTGCTGGCGCTAGCGCTTGCAATATCATCCAGCATGCCTGACAGTACGGGCATAGCACCCAGTTCCAATGCAGTATCAATACCGGTTTTACTCAACGCCGCGATGTTGTCAGCAAAACGCACGGCTTCGCGCGTATGTTTTAACCAGTAAGCCGTATCGTAGACATGGCCGACGGGTAGCAATTCACCCGTCAGATTAGAGGTCACTGGCACTTGCAGTGGCTGCCATTCTATCCCTTGCAAAGCCTGTTCAAACTCTGCCAGCATGGGTTCCAGCAAGACAGAATGGAAAGCAGTTTTCACCCTCAACATGCGCAACCGTATGCCATCTGCAATCAGCTTCTGGCTGAGTATATTCAGTTGATCTCTGGCACCGGAAATCGTCACGGATTGCGGGCCATTCACGGCAGCGATACTGACATCCGTAGCAGCCAGATAAGACAAGGCAGTTTGCTCATCAGTACGTACAGCAGCCATTGCGCCATCTGAAGTCAAGGCCCCCATGAGCCTGCCGCGCTTTTCAACCAGGCGCAGAGCTTGCTCAAAACTCAAAGCACCGGCGATGACAGCCGCAGTATATTCACCCAGGCTATGTCCGGCCAGTATCGTGGGCCTGATGCCGTATTCAGCCAGCAGGCGCGCCAGCCCTACGCCCAACGCCAGTAAAGCTGGCTGAGTATAAGCAGTCTGGTCGATATTCTCATCAGAGCCTAGCAGCAACTCGCTTAGCGACCAGGGCAACACCGCATCAGCTTCTGCGATAGTAGCGCGGAAGCTGGCAATTTGAAATAAACCCCTGGCCATGCCTGGCCTTTGCGATCCCTGACCGGGGCAGAGGAAAGCCAGTTTGGGCGGTCTTCTGGCAGCGACAGCAGTGACGACTTGCTCAGCATGGGCTTGGTCCAACCATGTATGCAGATGTGTCACCGCCTCACCAGCATTTGTCGCAACCAGTGCCAATCGGTGACGCAGATGTGCGCGGCCATGCTGTGATAAAGCACAGATGGCAGCAAAATCTTGATGAACATCAGCTTGCAGTTTTTGCGCTGTCTCCTGCGCCAGCAAACTAAGGGCTTCATTGCTGGATGCTGACAAGAGCAAAATTCCTGGCTCACTGGTTTGCGGATTTTCCGCAGCTGATACAGGAATAAATTCCTCAAGCACGACATGGCAATTCGCGCCACCAAAGCCAAAGGCACTGATGGAGGCGGCTCTCGCGCCAGCCCCAGGATTGCTTGGCCAGTCTGTCGTCCTCGCCACCACCTGCAAGCGCAATTGTTCAAAATTGATGTGCGGATTTGGCTGCGTGTAATGCAGGCTGGCGGGTATCTTTTTATGCTTGAGCGCCAGTATCAGCTTGATCAGGCCAGCAATACCAGCAGCCGCTTCCAGGTGGCCGATATTGGTTTTGACCGAGCCTATCAGCAAAGGCGTTTGCCGCGACTGCTGGCCCAGGGTGCGCCCCAAAGCGCGGGTCTCGGTAGGGTCACCCAGCAAGGTACCAGTGCCATGTGCTTCTACATACTGTATTGCTGATGGCCGCAAGCCAGCATCGGCAATCGCCGCCTGTATCAAATTCTCTTGCGCCAGCCCATTCGGTGCGGTGATGCCATTCGAGACACCGTCATGGTTAGTGGCAGAACCACGTATGATGGCGTGGATGTGGTCACCATCTGCCAGCGCATCTGACAGGCGTTTGAGCAAGACCAGGCCTGCCCCTTCTCCACGACCATAACCATTGGCCGAGGCATCAAAGGTCTTGCACAAGCCATCTGGTGCCAGCATGCTACCCTTGCCCAGCGCCACGCTGCTGTCTGGCCTCAACATCAGGCTGACACCACCAGCCAGCACCATGTCGGCATCGCCAGCCTGCAAGCTGCGGCAAGCCTGGTGTACAGCAACCAGCGAAGATGAACAGGCGGTATCTATTGTCATGCTGGGGCCGCGCAAACCCAACACATGGGAAATACGGTTGGCGATGACGGCATTCGACATGCCTATTCCCATATGGGCTTCTACATCATCGGTGTGGGCAAAGCTGCCGAGGAATTCACCATTGACTGCGCCTATGAAAACACCAAGACGGCTTTCTTTCAAACTGTCGGCAGCGATGCCCGCATCTTCCAGCGCCCACCAGGCCAGTTGCAGAGTCAGGCGCTGGCGCGGGTCCAGCGCGCTTGCTTCTTTGGGTGAAATGCCAAAAAAGGCAGGATCGAAACAAGCCGCATCATCTATGAAGCCAGCGTAAGGCGCAGCCGATGCGGGCAAATCTGCCGTATCCCAACGTTCTGGTGGTATGCGCTTTACTGCACATATCCCCTGCTCAAGCAGTGACCAGAATGCTTCAATATTGGCAGCACCAGGAAAAACACATGACATGCCGATGACAGCAATGGCATGTTCTGCCACCTGAGCGCCAGACTCGGGTGCCGCCTTGTCCATATCAGTACTCATGATGGGCAAGAAATCAAATCATGCCTTGAGGCATTGCACTGGTAAATTATTTTTGCATCCAAGCCCAACATAGCTATCAAATCCCTGGTATGCATGGCCGCCTCAATCCAGATGGCCTATATAGCGCAATATCGATGCATCGATATCGACCAGCGTGTCATGTATCTGGGCGATTACCTTGTGCCCCTCTTCTGTACCATAATGCTGCACGACACGTCTTTCCAGCGTGGCGACCTCGCCAAGCTCAGCGATGGTATTTCCCATGGTGAAGGCATGCAGCCTGACTGGTCCGGCAAAGGTGGCAAAGCAAAATAAAGGGCTGCCTGCGGTGGCCACGCCAAGCTGCTGCAGGTTTTGCATGAGTTGCCCCATGCGGCCTGGATGGGCTTGCAGGTTCAGGTAATACAGATAAGGGGGTGGGGTTTCACGTTCTATCGGGTCTATGCCGTCATTGACACGGTTCAGCACAAAGCTTTCCATCTGCAACACACATTCTTGGAACTTTTCCAGCAGGGGTGTGCTGTCTGCACCATATACATCATGCAAGACCTGGTCCAGTGAAGGCATGCGGTCCATGTCACCCAGCTCAGCCAGCGGCAACATGATATACACATAATTGGCTGGGCCAGCAACCGTGGCATAAGCCATCCAGCGCATGCGACGGCTGTGCTGCTGATACGCGAAAGCGACTTTACCAGCCAACTCTTTGAACTGCACATAGCGTTCGCGACGCACAGATAAACGTACGAAAAGACAGTAAGGGGTGGGAAACAACCATTGAGAATTCATTGTTTTTAACCGGCTGAGTCGATGTAAAAAGTTTAACCGATCTGCAAGCCGGGCTGCAATATGAATGCAGGCAAACAACACTTATTGATGGATAAAATAAATTGTGAAGAAAACACGAAAAATCTGTTAATTTGCGTTAGAAATCATCGACAAAAAATTCCAGCACGGGAATAATAGGCCAGTCAGACAGCATCAATCCTGGAAAGCTGTCTATAGATCAGAAATTCTTCAGGCAATTGGGCTTACTGATTTTATAGAAGTTTTTTTGCAGCAATCAGCAATTAACTTCTGGCACTTAACGTTCAACATTTAACATTTTTTAACCATGCGTATACCCGACTTCTTGTATTGCACCTTTCCGCAAGTAACAAAAATTCTTTAAGGACCGGGGAACAAGGATGCGCAGGCAATACTATCGTGGACGATGCAAGCATAAGAGTGCAGTGACAGGCTAAAACAATCTGCTATCGCTTTGCTCCCGGTTTGCAATCCGCTTGACAGGCCCACCATCTTTGAGGAGGCATAGATGACCAGTGAAGAAACAGCGCCGGGCAGAGCCAGATTCCATCACATCATTCCCGGCCTGATCTCTGAAATAGAAAGTCTGACCGAAGCCCTGCGTGGCTGGGCCGAGCGCCATGGCATACCGGCACGCACTGTCAACAGCATCATCCTCATGCTCGATGAATTGCTGACCAATGTGGTCATGCATGGTTATGGCGATGAGGACAGTGGTGAAATTGAAGTCACCGTGCTAGCAGTAGCGAACGGTGTTGAAGTCATCATCCGCGATAGTGCACACGCCTTTGACCCTTTTTCTATCGCCGAGCCTGACACCACACTTGATGTGGATGAACGTGATATCGGCGGCCTGGGTGTGCATTTTGTCAGGAAGATGGCTGACAGTTTTGCTTACCGTCGTGATGGTGACATCAATGAAGTGCGTTTTAGCAAGAGCTTCCCGTCCTGATCATTTTTCAGCAAACAGACCAAAGATACCCAGACACCGGACCAGAAAATGCCCAGCACTACGCCGCCAGTCAGTAACAATATCAACTTCTTCCGCAACTATAACCGCCTGGTTGGTTTCACCTATATCGCCATCGTCGTGCTGACCATGGGATTTTTCCTGTTCCAGATAAGGCAAAAACACACGGAAGAAATCAAGGTCATACAAGGCCATGTAGACAGGCATGGGCAATTTGTTGAATTCATCTTGCGCTCATCGCTCGATAGTCTGGAAGCCATGCGTATCTCGGCGGCCAATTTCTACGACAGCGCGCCACCAGTATTGAGCGAAACAGAAACGCATCCAGGGCATTCGCCCCTGTTCAAAAAACTGGAACAGGAAGCGCAAAGCTTTGATCTCGACAAGGCACCAGAAAAAGATGCGACAGGCAATCTGAACGGCCTGGGTAAACTGCAAGGCCGCACGCCTGAGTTTTATTTGGATGTGGAAATGGCGCTGAATCTGAATCAGGTGTTCCAGGCGATTGCCTTCAATTTACCGAACGCCAGCGAAAGCCGTTTCATCTCCATTGACAATTTCTCCAACACCTATCCCTGGCTGGATTCAGCCAAACGTCCACATAGCGACAAGGTATATCAAAGCCAGGCCTGGCTCATGGGCACGCCTGCGAAAAACCCTACTGGTGAAAAATACTGGGCACCTGTGTATTACGGTGGCACGGCCACGGGCTTGCTGGTACCAACGGCGGCCCCTATCTACCGTGATGACAGATTCCGTGGCGTAGTCTCCATCGATACCAGCCTCGATTACCTTAACCGTATCAACGCTGACTTTGCCTATACGCCAGGTACAGCCTTCCTGGTGGATGCCTATGGTGAAGTCGTCGCCCACCCTGAGGCCTATGCCAATGCGCTGGAAGTGCAGGCCACGCAAAGACTGGAAAAAATCATGCCTGCAGGCATACTCACAGACGGTAAACGCCTGACTGACATTCCTGCAAATCAGGCCGTCGAGATGGGTGATTATTTGCTGATACGCCACCCCTTTATCTCAGCCCCCTGGCAACTGGTGTATGTCGTCCCCAGGAACCAGCTCTGGAAAAACCTGCTATGGGAACGCGGCCCCATCATGCTGCTGGTGATACTGGGGCTGACCTTGTTAATGGTTGTCACCTATTATGTGACCACGCGAGAATTCATTTCACCTGCATCCAAGCTGGTGGCACATATCGCAAAAGAAAGCCAGTTCACCCCGGCCCCAATACCGGTAGTGCCAGGCACCTGGAAACCCTGGTTTGAAACCATATCGCAAGCCTTCAAGCAAAGCCTGCAACTGGTCAGCATCAGGCAGGAGCTTGATATTGCTGCCAACATGCAACTATCGATCTTGCCGCGCCACTGGCCCAATGAAAAAGAGTTTTCTCTATGGGGTATCATGCGCTCAGCCAAGGAAGTGGGTGGCGATTTCTATGACCACTTTTCACTCGGCAACGGCAAGATAGGCATAGTCGTGGCCGACGTTAGCGGCAAGGGTGTGCCTGCCGCCCTGTTTGGCATGGTATCGAAAACCCTGATACGTGCAACAGCGACCCGCAATGCCAGCGAGCCTGGCGAAATCATTGCCATCGCCAATGACATACTGGCAGAAGATAATGATGAATGCATCTTCGTCACTACCTTCTACGCCGTGCTTGATCCCGCAACTGGCATACTTACCTATGTGAATGGCGGTCACCCGCCACCACTGCTGGTACACCAGGATGGCACAACAGAATTTTTACCCATGACCGGTGGCAGCGCCCTCGGCATCATGGATGGCATACCCTTCGCACAAAAAACCGTACAGTTACAAGCGGGTGACTATGTGCTGATGTATACCGATGGCGTGACCGAGGCCTTCAATCCGCAAAATGAAGAGTACACGCCCGATCGCCTGCCACCGCTGTTTGAAAACCGTCCCATCAGCGATGTTAATGAAGCCGTCAACCGCACCGTTGCCGATGTTGACCTGCATGCGAATGGCGCGCCGCAATCGGACGACATTACCTGCGTCGCCCTGCACTTTCATTTTGCGAAAAATAGTACAAAAGACAGTACTACAGACAGTGTGGCCGATAATAAACCACAAGAAGATCAACTGGCATCATGATGACATTCAAATCCACCATCTTTAGCCTCGCCTTGTGTTGCACACTTTTAATGCTGAATTGTGCTGCACATGCCACCAGCCTGGCAGAAATCAAACAGCGCGGCAAGCTCGTCGTCGGGGTCAAAAAAGACGTGCTGCTGTGGGGCTATCAGGACAGCACTAGCGGCAAAATCATAGGTATGGAACCTGACCTGGCGCAAAGCATAGCCACTGACCTGGGTGTGCAACTGGAACTGGTGGGTGTGCTGACGGCTGAACGCATAGACGCAGTCAAGAATGGCCAGGTCGATATACTGATTGCCACACTGACCGATACACCGGAGAGGCAAAAAGAACTGAACCTCATCCTGCCGCATTACTACAGTTCAGGCGTCAACCTGCTGACCCGCAAGAGCGAGAATTTCAAGGAATGGACAGACCTCAAGAACCGCCGCGTCTGCAGCCGCCGTGGTGCTTTTTACAATCGCCGTGTGACGGTCACCTATGGTGCCGATGTGGTCGCCCTATACTCGAATGACTGGTCCAAACAGGCATTGCGCGATGGCCGCTGTGCCGCCCTTGTATATGACGATACGGCTATCGCCGCCATGCTACGGGATCCCGAATGGGCCAATGATTTTGTCATGCCCATGACCACCATCTTCACCACGCCATGGTCAATTGCGATTTCACCGGCAGAGCGCGGTGGCGAACTGGAAAAATATCTTTCCAAGACCATTATCAACTGGCACAGGAATGGCTATCTGCAGCAAGTAGAAAAATCCTGGTCCATACCACCGTCACGCTTTCTCGATGACATGCACAAGACCTGGAACAAGAAAAGTGGCGACAAATGGCTATGCGGTGACAGCATCAGTCCAAGCACACCGAAAGAATGCCTGTGAAAGATGATTTGCCAGCACCTATCCGTGACAATCATCAAATCACCGAGGCGATGACGGATTTGTATGACCGCTATTACACCAGCCACGAATATGAAAAGCGTTATCCCAAACCCAACCAGGGTACCCTGCACTTTCTGTTTGACAATGGAGCAAGAGAGGCAAAAGACATACTCGATTTTGGTTGCGGCAATGGCCGCTATGCCCTGCCCCTGTTACAGCAGACCAACGCTAGGCTGACCGGTTTTGATATCTCACACGCTGCGATCGCCGAGCTGTCGCGTTTTTTACAAAACAATCCGCATGCAGGACGCATGCGTCTGTTCGACGGTGACGCACAGATACTCAATGGGCAAGGCGACTATGACATGGTCATGCTGATGTTTGGTGTACTCAGCCATGTTGGCGACCATACCGCCAGGCTGGCTACGCTGAAACAATTACGCAGCCTGATGCGACCTGAGGGCAAACTGGTACTCAGCGTGCCCAGCATTTTCCGCCGTCGTCCCTTTGAATTGTTTGCAGCTCACTGGCAACGCATGACGGGCAAAGCGCGTGATACACAAAAAGAACCGGGTAATATTTTATTCACCCGTAATATAGACAAGCAGGCACATCAGTTTTTTTATCACCTGTACTCTGTTGCAGGCCTGCGTGCAGAATTGCAGGAGGCTGGCTTTACCATCACCGCCCTGTCACCTGAAAGCCTGCTGCCTGAATGGATGATTACCCAGCACGATCTTTTGGGCAAGCTTGATGAAGCCCTGCTACCCTTGCTGCCAGCCGCCCTGGGTTATGGCATACGTGTGGTTGCGGTACCTGTATAAATATGATTCAGCCATGATTCAAACATGATCACGTATTCAAAAAAAATAAAATTCTATTGCAGCCTGCTTTTACTCATGATGTTTTTCATGACTGCAGTACAGGCCCAGACAACGAAGCCCCCAGCAGCAAGTGAAAGACTGACACTGATACACGAGCGTGGCGCCATCATTGTCGGCGTCAAAACCGATTACCCGCCTTTTGGCATGCTAGATGCGAATGGTGTGCCCGAAGGTTTCGAGCATGATCTGGCTGCTGACATCGCCAAACGCCTCGGCGTGCAGTTACGCAAAGTCAGCGTCACCGGCAGCAACCGCCTGCAGAAATTGCAGGAAGGCGTAATCGACCTGGTGATCGCCACGACGGGAGACACGGAAGAACGCCGCCAGATCGTGACCATGATAGAGCCTAATTACTATGCGTCTGGTGTCACTCTGTTCATGCCACCAACAGCGAACATCAAGGACTGGGCAGATACCCGCGGCCATCCGGTATGCGCCACCCAGGGCTCCTACTTCAACCGCGTCATGCAACAGCGCTATCTGATGGAATTGCAGATGTATAACAATGCCAGGGATGCCAAACTGGCCGTCAAGGATGGGCGTTGCATAGGCTATCTGTTCGACAATACCGCCGTCATCAATGATCTCGCCAACCCTGAATGGAAAGGCTATAAAGCACCCCTGCCGCCTACCCTGAATACGCCCTGGGCGATGGCTATCAGCAAGAGTGAAAAAGGTACGGAATTTGAAAAAATGCTCGGCGATATCGTCGCCGACTGGCACCGCAGCGGCTTTTTGCAAGAACGGGAAAAAGCCTGGGGTATAGCGCCATCCAAATTTCTCGCAGATACCCACGCACTGTGGCAAAAAGAGGAAGCTGACAAGATACCTTTTTGCCACCGCATGGCAGATGGCAATTGGCGTGCAGAATGCCGTAACCAGGTTTTTCTGACATCAACGGATGTAGATGGTCTGGCACAACTCGGTCTGTGGCTCAATGAAACCACAGGCATCAACCTGACCCTGGTGTATGACAGCTTTGACCGCAGCCAGTTCTTTTATGGATTGCTGGTGACGCTGGCCCTGACGGTTTTGTGCATCACTTGCAGCCTTTTATTGGGCTGGGCCGGTGCAGTATTTGCAGAATCAAAGGGATGGCTCTTGTCTGCCACAGCACGATTGCTGGGCACGATAGGCCGCATGACGCCACCACTGCTGTGCATGTATCTGCTGCTGTTTGGCGTAGGTGCGATACTCAGTGAATCTGTAGGCATCGCACTGCCTGCCTTTGGCGTCGTGGTGTTTTGCCTCAGTGTCTACACTGGAGCTGGTGTCATGACGGCTTTGCTGGATGCTGCAACGGCTTATCGCTTGCAGCACGGCGAATTCCGCCTGCGATTTGCCAACACTTCACAAATCGCCAGGCTGGCCAGCGGCTCAGTCACGGCTTCTCTCATCAACGTCTCCAAAGCCACCATGATGGCGTCTGCGGTCGCGGTGCCAGAACTGCTGTCGGCCACTACTTCCATCATCAATGAACGCGGCAATGTCGGTGTCATGATGAATGCCTTGCTGCTGACCTTCTTGCTTATTATCTTTGCCGTCGTGCGTGTCATACGCCAGCTTGAACAAAAAATCCTGGCGAGGGTCGCATGATGGAAACCGCTGAAATCTTCCAGCATCTGCTGACCTGGACACCGTATCTGCTCGGTGGCTTTGCCATGAACATCTGGATCTCCATCGTCGCCATGCTCATAGGCACGGGCATAGGCTGGTTGCTGGCATCCTTGCGCCTGTCCACTCATCCACGTCGCGTTAAAGTCAGCCTGGTGGCAACTGAATTTTCACGCAGCATACCCACTATCGTATTCCAGTTTTACCTGGCTTTCATGCTACCATCTGAAATCTTACTGCCTTATTTCAAGACCATCATCAGCTTCCCAGTGTGGATCAAGGCGGCACTGGCATTGGCAATCGCCGTCATCGGCTTCACCAGTGATAACCTGACGATTGCCATGGATGAATGGAAGAAAGGCAATCACCATGCCGCCTTCCTGTTCATCCCCAACTGGACCAGTTATGCGCTGATCATCGTCATGGCATCCAGCACGGCTTCCATCATCGGTGTCAGCGAACTGGTCAGCCGCTGCAATACCGTCATCAATGCGACGGGTAATACAGCTTTGATGCTGCCGATTTATTTGTATGCCTGCTTGTTCTTCTTTTGTTTTTGTTATCCGCTGACTTTATTGATGAAGCGGATTTCGAGGCGGCTGAAGCTGCGGTATGGGATGGAGAGTTGAGATAGGCGTAGGCCGGGCAAGCGACGTAGGTTGGGCTACGGTTCACCAGCCCAACACTCGGCTTTTAATAACGTATACGTTTGTTAAGGCTCAGTGTTGGGCTGATAACCCGTAGCCCAACCTACAATAAAATACGCCCAACGGAATTTCGCCCCCATCAACTCCAACTCAAATCCGTATGCGCCAACGGCAACTGCCTGACCCGCTTGCCGGTCGCCGCAAAAATCGCATTGCACACCGCCGGTGCCACCGGCGGGAAGGCAGGTTCACCCAAACCCGTCACAGGAAAATCCGTCTTCAGGAAATGCGCCTCTACCTTGGTATAACTATCCTTGATGCGCAGCAAGGGATACTCATTAAAATTGCCTTGCACGACACGGCCACGCTGTATGTCCAACTCAGGGAACATCAGGGTGCTGATACCATCCAGGACAGAACCCTGCACCTGGTTTTCTGCGCCGCTCAGATTGACGATCTGCGAGCCTATGTCAGTCACGACGACGACGCGGTCCACCTTGACTTCACCCTTTTTGCTGACCGTGACTTCAGCAACCTGGGCGATATAGCCGCGATGGCTAAAATAAAAAGCGATGCCTTGCCCCTGGCCACGGGAGAATTTCTTTTTACCCCAGTCAGACTTGACAGCCACTTCCCGTAATACTCTCTTCATGCGGCCAACATTGTAGGGCTGGCCGCGCTCACCGGTCCCCGGCATGATGTCCTTGTCACCCAGGGTCTCCAGAAAAAATTCCAGCGGGTCACGCCCTGCGGCATGGGCAAGTTCATCCAGGAAGCTGCGGAAGACCCAGGCAAACACATTACTGCCCGGTGCACGCCACGGCCCCATAGGGATATGCGTTTCCAGCAGGGTTTGTTCGAGCTGGCAATTCTCTACCCATCGCCCAGGAAATTCATCGGTAGACAGATTGGCTCCACTGCCCGGCTGTAAAACTGGCTTGCCATCACGCATGACCTTATTGGCAAAGCTGACGAAATGATTTTGCCAGGCGATGAGCTTGCCCTTGTCATCCACGCCACCTCGCAGGAAATGGAAGCCACCCGCACGATAATGATCATGCCGCATATCATCTTCACGCGACCAGGTCAGCTTGACCGGCGCATTGACACGTTTCGCAATCGCCGCCGCTTCGACGATAAAGTCAGAACTCAGGCGACGGCCAAAGCCACCACCGCTGCGGGTGATATGCAGCTTGATTTTTTCCTTGGGCATGGCCAGGACATCGGCCACCAGGTTCTGGCCTGATTCTGGCAACTGGGTCGGTGCCCAGATTTCAAGGCTGGCATCCTGAGCATTGAAAGCAGCCGTGCAATTTTGCGGCTCCATACTGGCGTGCGAAATGAAAGGATAGCTATACGCTGCCTCCACCGTTTTGGCTGCCTTGCTCAGCGCAGCAGCGACATCGCCATCCTTGCGTAAGACATTAGCACCTGGCTGGGTAGACAGTTTTTTTGCCTGCGCAGAAAAATCTTCCCAACTGGCATTCGCGCCCTTGCCCTCATCCCATTTCACTTCCAGTAACTTACGGGCACTGAAAGCGGCCCAGGTGGTTTCGGCAATGATGGCAACACCGGGCATGAGGCCGCGCAGGTTTTCTGTGCCTTCAATAACAAAAGCATCCTTGACGCCAGGCTGGGCCTTGATATGGTCGAGATTGGCACTGACCACCTTGCCACCAAAAACCGGGCATTTTTCATAGACTGCATACAGCATGCCAGGCAATTTCACGTCTATGCCAAACAGTGGCTTGCCGGTAACGATGGATGGATTATCGACCCCGCCTATGCGCGTACCCAGCAACTTGAATTGCGCCGGGTCCTTGAGCTTGACATCCTTGGCATCTGGCACAGGCAATGTGGCAGCTTTGGCGGCCAATGCCGCATACGTCAGTTTGCGCTGGCTGGCAGCATGGTGCACGGCACTGTCAGCCGCATGGCATTCAGATGCTGGCACATTCCAGGTTTGTGCAGCAGCACTGACGAGCATGGTACGCGCCGTGGCACCCAGCCTATGGAATTCATTGTAATTGGTTGGTGTCGAAGTCGAACCACCAGCACCCTGGCTGCCATAGGCAGGATTAAGGTCGCCCTGGATGATGCGCACATCCTTCCAGTTCACTTCCAGCTCTTCGGCAATTACCATAGGCAGTGAAGTCTTGATGCCCTGGCCTATCTCTGGCTGCTTGGAAACCAGGGTCACCGTGCCATCACTGCCTATGCGTATCAAGGCATGTGGTACAAAATCTGTAGATGTAGTAGCGGCAGTAGCTGCCGTGGCAGCAGGTTTGCTGATCTGCGCCAGCGCACTGTCGCCAGACCCCAGATAAGCCAGCACCAGACCACCGCCAGTAAACGCTGACATACGCAAAAAATCACGGCGTGCCGGGGAGCTTGCTTCAGCCCGCACTGAGCCATTTTCAAGTTTATTCATTTTGCCCCCTTCTTCTTGCCATTAGCGATTTCTGCCGCCCTGTGTATGCCTGCACGTATGCGTATATAGGCAGCACAGCGGCACAGGTTACCACCCATGGCAGCATCGATATCAGCATCAGTAGGATGGGGTTTGTCTTTCAGCAAGGCAGCAGCCGTCATGATCTGGCCGGCCTGGCAGTAACCGCATTGCGGCACGTCCAGCTCTTGCCAGGCGGTTTGCAGCGGGTGCATGGCCTTGGCATCCAGGCCTTCTATGGTGGTGACTTTTTGCTTGCCCAAGGCTGATACCGGCACCATGCAGGAACGGGTAGGCACACCATTGATTTGCACGGTACAGGAACCGCATTGCCCTACACCACAACCATATTTGGTGCCGACCAGGTTCAGGCTGTCACGCAGCGCCCATAGCAAGGGAGTATCGGGCGCAACGTCCACCGCCTGCATCTTGCCGTTAATGTTCAGGGTATGTTTGCTCATAGTGCGTCCACTCCAAGATGGGTCAACAAGGTGCTGGTTACAGACCATCAGCATAAACTATCCTGACGGATTCCTGCATTTGACCAAGAATCTGACTATCAGTTCAGCCCGGGCAAAGATTCTACGGCAAAATCACCAGTCCTGAATGCTGAAAAGAATTACGGTCACCACGACGATAACTTCGGTAGACATATTTGCCTTCCACAGTCTTGCTGCACATGGTGCAAGGGACTGCATGATCAATATCGTGAATGCCGATTTGCTGCAAGGCACGTCTGGCCAACACATTCAGATCAACATGACGGTAACGCGGGTTGATGGCGCCGGCATCCAAGTCAGGAAACTGCCGCACAAAATCCGCAGCCAGTTCTTCGCTGACTTCAAAGCAGCAAGGGCCTATGTGTGCACCTATGGCCGCTACCCAGTCTTGCGGCTGCTCACCTTGTGCAGCCAGCTCTTGCCACAAGGTTTGCACCACCCCGCCAACGATACCGCGCCAGCCTGCGTGTGCAGCGGCGATCATCTTGCCATCACG
The DNA here is from genome assembly GCF_058788535.1 of Undibacterium sp. FW305-107. Classification (NCBI taxonomy): domain Bacteria; kingdom Pseudomonadati; phylum Pseudomonadota; class Betaproteobacteria; order Burkholderiales; family Oxalobacteraceae; genus Undibacterium; species Undibacterium sp. FW305-107. The sequence goes on along the minus strand of NZ_JBYTAV010000010.1, from coordinate 12,906 downwards.
TCTGGCCATCAAAACCGGCACACAATCAGCAGTAATCACAGTCACCGGTATGCCGGGCATGCGCGTGAAAAAAGCATCGGCATCGCCACACTGCTGGAATTGTTCTGTCACTTCCACCACCCGGGTGCCATGTACCTGCAGCTTGTTGGGCACGGTATCCCAATGCCCGCTGAGGCTGGCTGGCACAAAGTCCCGGGCATTACCAAAGCCATATTGTATGCCGGGTATGCTGGCGAGAATGGCGCTGTGGTGGTGACTGCGATACAAGGCTGGCTCCGGTGAATTGAGTGAAAGCAAGATTTTAGCGAACTTTGGACTTTAACGCCCGGCTTGCCCGTATATATCAGTGACGCACTACTGCCGCGCATGCAACTCAGCCAATTCCTTAAACCTGCCTATGACAAACTGCGCCACCGGCGAATGGCTGCGCCCCCGCAGCGAAACAATGCCCACCTCGGAATGCATATTCGGGATACCCTTTATCACCAGCGGCAACATCAGGCCACGCTGGATTTCATCCGCCACCGCAGCATTGATGGCAGCCAGTATGGTGTCTGACTCCAGGGCAGCACGCTTCAATGTCAACACATCGTCACATTCAAGCGCAATCGGCAAGGCGGCCCCTGCGGGCAAACCCAGCAATTGCGCCAGTGCCTTGCGTATCGCTTGCGGCAAACGCACCGATGCCAGGCCATAATCGAGAATATCCACTGGCAGCCTTTCTGACTTGCTCAATAGCGGGTGCCCGGCACGCACAAAAAGCCCGCCACGCTGGCGCGCCAGCAAATCAATGTCCAGATCCTGGTCCGGCGGCAAGTCACGTGTATCTGCCACAAAAAAATCCAGCTCTTCGCTGCGCAGATGCTGGGCCAGGTATTCCCAGTTATTGACTTCTACCCGCAAACTGACGCTGGCAAAATTCTGCCGCAATTCCGGCATCAGCATGGGCAGCAAGGTCGCCGCCGGAAATGGCCCCACGCCTATCGCCAGCTCACCTATCTGCTTGCTGCGGTATAGCTCTATATCCCTTTGCAGGCAATTGCTGTCAAACAGCAGCTTGCGCGCCCTGTCTATAAAAAAACTGCCCGCAGGAGTAGGCAGCACCTCGGTCGTGCCACGGTCAAACAATTGCACCTGCAACTCAGCCTCGGCCGCCTGTATGCTACGGCTGAGGGCAGATTGCGACAGGTGCACACGCTCGGCGGCACGGGCAAAATTCTTTTCATCTGCCAGGGCAACTACATGTTTGAGGCGCTTTAGTTCCATGATGTTCCATTAGCCTAACCTGAAGTAGACACATAAAAGCCAGCAATGTGCGTGTTTTTCAATGTTATTACTTCAACATATCCATGCACGTGATGCATTGATTTTAGTCCAAGAATGCATTGGACAACTACAACTAGCTGCCCTACGCTCTTCCATAAAATAAATAATGGAGACTGTCATGCATCATTTGAAGTTAAATCCTCTCGCCGCCCTGCTCGTTGTCAGCGTCACTAGCAGCCTCATCCTTAGCGCTTGCGGGCAAAAGGCCAGCAACGCCCCCATGGGCGACGCCACGGCCACCACCGTCAAAGCCAATGCCGACATGGCACAAAGCCTGGCGCTGGACGACCAGCAAGACTTTGAAGATGCCAAACGTGGTTTGATCGCCAAGCCAGAAGGCAAAATCCTTGGCCCCGCAGGTGAAGTGCTCATCGATTTCGATGCATGGAAATTCATCGATGGCGCGGCCCCTGCCACTGTCAACCCCAGCCTGTGGCGGCATGCAAAACTCAATGCACAAATCGGCCTGTTCAAAGTTACTGATGGCATTTACCAGCTGCGCGGCTTTGATATCGCCAATATGAGCATCATCGAAGGCAAGACGGGCTGGATCATCGTTGACCCGCTGACTTCAAAAGAAAGCGCCACCGCCGCCCTCGCCTTCGCCCGCAAACACCTGGGTGACAAGCCAGTGACCGCCATCGTCTTCACCCATAGCCATGCTGATCATTTTGGTGGCGCACTCGGCGTCATCACGCCAGATGAAGTCAAAAGCAAAAACATCCCCGTCATCGCGCCAGACGGTTTCATGGAAGAAGCCACCAGCGAAAACATCCTCGTCGGCACCGCCATGGCCAGGCGCTCTGGCTACCAGTTTGGTAAAGACCTTGAGCGTTCCGCCAAGGGACTGGTCGATACCGGCCTGGGCAAAGGCCTGGCCTACGGCAGCATAGGCGTGCTCGAACCCAATCAGCTCATCACCAAACAAACACAAGAGCTGATGCTGGATGGCGTGAATTTTGTCTTTCACAACGTGCCAGGCGCAGAAGCACCATCAGAACTGACCTTCAGCATCCCCGATAAAAAAGCCTATGCCGGTGCCGAAATACTCGCGCAAACCATGCACAATCTCTTGCCAGTGCGCGGTGCCAAGGCACGCGATGCCCAGCGCTGGAGCAGCTACCTCGAACAGGCGCTGGCACAAAGCGCCGATGCCGATGTCTATTTTGGCCAGCACAACTGGCCCATCTGGGGCAAGCCACGTATTGCAGAATTCATTACCAAGCAGCGCGATGTTTACAAATACACCCATGACCAGACCGTGCGCCTCATCAATGCGGGATACACGCCCTACGAAATCGCCGACAAGATCAAGTTGCCCAAATCACTGGAAAATTATTTCGGCGCACGCGGCTACTACGGCGACCTGCGCCACAATGTCAAAGCCGTCTATCAGTTCTACATAGGTGCATATGACGGCAACCCCGCCAACCTGAATCGCCTGCCACCACAAGAATCTGCCAAGCACTACGTAGAGTTGCTGGGCGGCGCAGACAAAGCCATCGCCGCTGCACAGGCCTCTTTTGACAAAGGCGAATACCGATGGACCGCAGAACTGCTGAACCACGTTGTCTTTGCCGACAGCAAAAACAATAACGCCAAAGAACTCCTGGCACGCACCTACGAGCAAATGGGCTATGCAGCAGAAGCATCCACCTGGCGCAACAGCTACCTCACCGCCGCCAATGAACTACGCAACGGCCCACCCGCCAAAGGCGTCAACCGCGCCGCCATGATAGACATGCTGAGCCAAACCCCGATAGAACGCTTCCTCGAAGCCATGGCCGCCGGCCTCAACGGCCCCGATGCCGAAGGCAAGGATTTCAAGCTCAATCTGGTACTGACCGACACCAAAGAGTCTTACGTGCTATGGATAGAAAACGCAGTACTGCATCACAAAAAAGCTGAACCGGTAAAAGACGCAAACGCCACCCTGACGCTGACCAAACCTATCTTCATCAAGATGATGGCGGGAACGGCAGGTGTTAAAGATACGCTGTTCAGTGATGACTTGAAGGTGGATGGGAGCAAGATAGATCTGGTGCGATTTTTCAGCTTGATCGACAAGGCACAGGGGGCGTTTGGGATTGTGACAAGGTAAACATATATAAATATCGCACTGCCCAACTCATTGGAAAGTGCGATTCACACTATAACTTGCTATGCATTTTTTGAGACTCTTAACCAACGGCTAAATGATGCCAAGTTTATGGAAAAAAATCCTATTTCTCATTTCAGAGTCTTGCAACAACTTTTCCCAACTCAACACTTCAATATATAAGTTGATATTATCAACCCATTTAAACCATCCCTTACGATCAGCCATAGGTTTGAAGTCTTTCTCACGGCTCAACCATTTTTCAACTTTTGGGCTAAGCTCGCAAACAACATATCCATAAAATGGAGTGGTCTCACCAATATTGATCTTTAAGCCTTTAGGTGTTTTGAATTCACCATCACGAATACCGTTTGTGTAACGAATGATCTGTTGAATTGGATCATCGTCAGACGATGGATTTGCAAAATCATCCCGATTCGGTTTTTTAAATTCGAATATTGTCACTGGATTGCTAGTTTCATTTTCAGAACGAAAAGCAATTCTTTTGCTATAAATTAAAATATCTGCACGGTCTGTCACTCCACCATTTATAGCTCTATCAGACGATATGAAGCTACTAAAATTCAATCGCTCGTCAATCAGCCATAAATTGTGATCGTCATAGAACGTATTATTTGAATCAGTTTTCGTAGGGAAAATAATATCATGCACAGCCTTCTCTGAAGAATATCTACCGTCTGCCCCTATTTCGAGGCTTTTCCTAAATATTTCCAAAACTTGCCGCCGCATTGCTACATAATGAACCAAATCGTTTTTGCTTTGATCGGAAAGTTTTCCAACAATTTCTGATACTGCAGTCAAAGTTTCATCTGAACTTTCTCTACTCAATATCTCCGTCACTTCACGTCGAATCTGTACTTCTGCTTTGAATTTTTCTCTTTGAAGTAATGCTTCAATTTCTGCATCGGAACAATGAAGCGGGAAAGTGGAACTATCGAGATTTTTAATTATGCTCTTATGCCAGGGCGCCCGCTCAGTAACATAATCGGAAATACGCTCGACCTTTTTTTCTTGCCGAGATTTAACTTCACTGAGCACCGCATTCTTCGCAATTTCAGCAGCTTTTTTTTCTATATCTTCCTGCGAAATTCCAAAAGTAGAATCGTTCTCACGTTGAAATTCAAAATCACCCCGTTCAAGAGAAACCGTCTTATCTAAAAAATCACTAATAACATACACTTTTACGATGAAATTCCGATCTGCACTTCCAGCTCCATTCAGATTTTCATCGCAAAATTCATCTTCAAATTCAGGAACGTATTTGTAAATAGCTGTCTCAGTAACGGCGCGCCTATGAGCGACAAGACTAATCTTACTTTTTTTGTTTCTCGGAGAGTAAATCTTAAAAACACGTACGGAGAATTCTTTATCGCCATTATTCGATTTAAGAATAAATCGGGGCTCAGGCGAATGTACCTCTCGGATTACTGCTTTAGAACTTCCCAAATAATCATTCAAAACTATTGGGTTCTTTCCGTCAATCTCTTGAATGGAAATTTTTGGACATATATAGTCAGGAACTATAAAATATGGAAGCAGCATTTCAACGATGTTTCTCGCGACCGTCTCTAATTTACTATCAAGCGACGCCATCGTTTTCATATCACGAATGAGAACCTCAGTTCCGGTCTCAGTCTTTTGAGCACCGACATTATCTTCGTTAACGATAATGTCGTAGCCCGTGCCAAGTGAAAATGTTCTACAGAAAAATTCTTTATTAAAATAAATACTTTTAACATCCATCCCACCGAAATACTTCAGGCAAGTAAATCTTCCAAATCCTTTGCCACCTTCATTAGCTTTGTAGTCGCTATAAAATGTGTCAAAAGAATCTCGATTTTTTTGATCAAACCCAATTCCGTTATCAACAACTCTAATACTAATTATTTTTGGCAAAGATTCGTCAATTTCGGCTTGAGCAGATCGAATCATTGTAACTACAACGGAACCATCATTCTTTTTCGATGCATCAATCGCCTGAATGCCATTAACGATAGTTTCGACAATTGGAGTGTAAACGGTTGTGTTAGACCGTATATTTTCAACAGCACGCTTAATATTGACATTACTCATACGAGACTCACCAATGCTCAAAGTAGACATTGCGCTCTCCTTTGAGATGCGCACTATCCACGCATCTTATTACATTTATAGCAATTCGGAACATAAACGTCGTTTATGTAAATAATTTTTCCTCATTTCAATACGTTGAAATATCGTCAGACAGTCTAAGAGTACACAAATAATACTGAATATACAATCAGTATTATTTTTAATTAAAAACTATAAATTCCCCCAGGCAACTAACATTCCCCTACAAAATCATTCCCTCCAGCAACCACCTTGCATACAACCCTGACTACGTTTATATTGCTGGGTTGCCTGCCCGGGCAGCGCGCTTTTTTGAGCGTATGACAATTATTCAGAGTGGCCATGTCCGCAGAACCCCAGATCAAGATTTACCAAGACGATATCACGCCATTTTTGCAGCGCCTGCCTGCTTTTTTTCTCTTCCCTTTCAAGCCTGCGCCGCTGATCATGATTGCGGGGCTGTCGGCCCTGAGTATCGTCACGGTGTTTGCCTTTGGCATGTTTCGTGGCTTGCTGATGCTATTCTTTTTGCGCTATGCATATGCGGTCATGGAAATGGCGTCCATGGGCAAGCTGGAGCCCAAATGGGATGACATCACTATCTGGGGCAATAAGGACAAGCGGCCCTACAAGCAAAACCTGGTGTTCTTGCTGTATTTTGTATTGATGATCGTGGTCTCTGCTTATGCCATCAAACCGGATGCAAGCGTTTCAGCGGCAGCTAGCAAAGCCGCCGCAGCAAGTTCGCATCTGCCTGCTGCAGCATCGCTACCGGCAACACCAGGCAATGACACCTACCCTGCCCGCAAGCCTGCTGCACCGGATGAGGACGACGACAGCGCTGAGCACGATGAACAGAAAACCATCAGTCAATATGATATGACTGGCCCCAAGGTCAGCGATGGCAGTGAAGAGGTTGCCCGACGCATCGCCATGCGCGAGGCGGAGCTGACCTATGGTACGCAAAACGGCACACAAACCGGTACGCAAAATACTGGTATGGAAGAAGGCCACAGCAATCAGCCGCGCAGCAGGATGGATAAATTCATGGCGCCGGACGTGCATTTCGCCAAATGGTTTTATCTGGTCGCCATACTGTTCGCCCTGCCGATACCTGCTGCCGTAATGGTGCTGGCGATAGAAGACAATGCCTGGCGCGCACTCAACCCAGCAACGGCGCTGTTCTTCATACGTGGCATGGGTGCATCCTATTTCGTGGTGTGGGCGATCTTTGGTGCGGTCTTGCTGGCTATAGAGGGCTTGCGCCATCTGATACCGCCCACCTGGTCGCCTCTCGTGAGCGTGCCGCTGATGACCTTCCTGAATTTTTACCTGATCCTGGCAACCTACTCGATGATGGGCTATGTGCTGTATCAATACCATCAGCAACTCGGTTTGCATGTTGTGGTAGATTTTGATACGCACAGGGACAAGGCAAAAGCGCAGGACAATGCGGCGCCAGCATCATCCGACCCATTTATACAGCGCATTGATGCACTCTTGATGCGGGGTGAGCTCGATGCCGCCTTGCGCATACTGGAAGATGAAATGCGCTACGAGCGCGGCAATCTGAGCCTGAATGAAAAACTGTATCAACTGCTATTGCGCAAAGGCGATGAAAAGCGCATCTGCGAACAGGCGCGGCGTTACATGCTGGTCCTGGGTAAAGCTGGTTATCACGAAAAAGCCATGCACATGCTGAGCGAGCTAAAAAAACGCGACCCGGCTTTTGAAGTGCAGCCTGACGATATCCTGCAAGTTGCCAGTAGTGCTTTTGCGACCAATGATTTCAAGGCCGCGATGAATTTGATACAGGGCTTTGATAAGAAAAATCCCAAGCATGAAGATATCCCTGCCGTATACATGCTGGCCGCCCGCCTGTCCGGCGACCATTTCCGCAAATATGCGCAAGCAATTTCTATCGTGAAGGTGATCTTGCAACGCTATCCGGATGCAAGCGTAGTTGCAGAGGCGAGTACCTATCTGGAGAAAATGCAGAAGATGATGGCAGCGTTACCGTCTGCGGCACCTGCAGTAGCAAGCTGATCTGCCTGCTTGCGATTTACTTAAAAAACAGAGACCATTTGTAGCAAATGGTCTCTGTTTTTTTATGCGGAAAAGCCTGATTCACTCAAGCAATCTAAGCCATCTAAGCCAACAAGCAAGAGTAGGTCCGATTAGTGAAACGTAATCGGACGCATGTAAGACATTGAAACAGCAGGTCTCTCAAACATAACACCAGAGTCGTTTTGTGATATGAGCACTTTAGGGATTGATGACTTATCTTGCTGGATTCACTTTAATATAGCGAACATCATCTTTTTCGACGTATCTTGAGTGAGTCAACATGCGTACGATTGCGCGATGCTAATCGTACCTGCGCTGGTGTCATATTTAAGTTTTGATGAAAAACCGAAAAATCAGGTTTCCAAGAAAAGCCCCTAATAAACTTCCAGCAACACAAAACGGCAAGACCATTAATGCAAGAAGTGGCGCATACGATAAATTTCCAAGGTCAACCGAAACTCCCATATAAAAGGCTATAGAATGAATCACAGAACTTAAAACCGCCATCAAAAAACCAAGTATTACAGATTTCAATATGTAATTCTTATTTTCAAATAAACCAATAAGAAAACCACACAAAACAAACCAAGTGTATGGAAGATATCTGGATTCTTGTGATAAATGTGGAGTAGTTAAATACCATAAAGTTGCTGCTGTTAATTGAAACAGCAATGCGATGCCGATCACGATATAGGTTTTTTTTGAAAATTTCATTTTGTCCGGCCGTCTGATTTCAAAATAACCTGCTAATAGAATTGATCGATTTAACCAGCCTAGATACTCTTATTCATGCCACAAGCTCACGAATTCACTAAAACTATGGGCTACGAAAAATGATTGTTCCGACGCTGGATCGAATATCTCAACTGTAGGCGAGCTTTTATTAAAATTCAAACAAATCAAATAATCTCCGGCATCTCTCGCTATGGGAATAAATTTTTCCGGTAGCAAGAGTAGGTACGATTAGTGAAACGTAATCGTACGCATGCAAAACGTTGAAACAACTATAGGTCTCTCAAACATGATGCGTGAGTCAACATGCGTACGATTACGCAAAGCTAATCGTACCTACAAGGCTTGCTTATCGTTAGTCTCGCATTTTCACAAAATGTTAACCCAAATTCTGTGCATCTCTTTATTACCCCTGTTTTTCAAACTTAAACTCAAGCCAACAACGCCGAAATAAAATCCTTCTTGTCGCTCTTCGCCACTTCCTTGAATTGCAGTGCTGATTCAACATGATGCAAGTGATGGGCCATCAGGTCTACGGCTTTTTCTACATCCCCTGCTTTTGCTGCCTTGATAAATTCTACGTGTTCGTCTGAAGAGCAGCTGGCGTCGCGGCTGGATTGGTAGAGCATGGTGATGAGGGAGCTGCGACCTGCCAGTTTCATGAGGATGTCGGTCAGTACCTGGTTGCCGACGGTCTTGGCGAGCAGGATGTGGAAATCGCTGAGCAGGGTTGAGCGTTCCTGGACGTTGTTGTCGATGATGGCCTGGCGTTCCTGGAGCAGGTGTTGTTCTATCCTGGCGTAATCTTCTGCTGTGGCCTTGGCGATGAATTCGCGCACGAGGGCGGCTTCAAGTATGCGGCGGACAGCAAATATCTCGTGCGCTTCCTGTTCACTGGGCTTGCTGACGAAAGCGCCTTTTTCTGGCACGAGGTCGATGAGCTTGTCCTTGGCGAGCATGACCAGGGCGGCGCGGATTTTGGTACGGCTGACGGAATACATGCGCGCCAGTGCCTCTTCCCTGAGCTTGGTGCCTGGCGGCAGCCTTTGCTCGGCGATGGCCGTGGTGATGTCTAGGGCGATGGCTTCTGAGCTGTCTGCCTGGTCTGTATTCGTGGTGACGGTCATATTCTTATTTACCTGTAGAGCTAAGCGTACTGCATGATGAGCTAAGGCGAAATTGTAACCTCTAGTGGACTGTAACAGTGAAAGCGCAAGTGAAGGACATGCGCCCGACGAACCAGGGCAAGGCGCAAAACACAGCGATAGCGGGGCTATCGCGAGTATTTGCAACACCGCCATGGTCGTCGCGCGCATGGCAGGCACTTCGCTTTCACTGTTACAGTCCACTACAAGCACAACGCCCAAAGATTTCCATCCTTGGGCGTTATTTTTATTCAACTTATATTGACCTGGCGCAGTCAGCAAATGAAAAACTGTATCATCCCGCCGCCAGCTCTGCCTTGCTATTCGCCAGATCATAACTGGCAATTGCTGCAGTATCACCATTCAAGACTGCATGGGCGCGGCTCCTGTCTATGTCTTTTTCCCATGCTGCGACGACGACGGTAGCGACGCAGTTACCGATCAGGTTACCCAGGGCGCGGGCGATGCCGATGAACCAGTCTACCGATAACACCAGCACCAGGCCCACTACCGGGATGGCGGGTATGGCAGACAAGGTTGCTGCCAGGATGACTATGGCCGAGCCGGGTACGCCATGCGCGCCTTTGGAGGTGACCAGGGCAATCGCCAGTATCGCCAGCAAATCAGAAAATGCCAGCGGGGTATTGGTGGCCTGGGCGATGAATACGGCGGCCAGCGTCAGGTAAATTGAAAAGGCGTCGAGGTTGAAGGAATAGCCGGTGGGTATCACGAGGCCAACTGTGGTGTCCTTGATGCCCATGTATTCAAGTTTTTTCATCACCTGCGGCAAGACAGAGTCAGAGGATGCTGTCGCCAGCACTACCAGCAATTCTTCACGCAGGTATTTGATGAATTTGAAGATATTGAAGCCAGCGACTTTCAATATCCCACCCAGGATGACAAATACAAAAATGATGACGGCGGCGTAAAACAAAATCACCAAAAAGCCCAGTTGCTTTAATGACCCCACCCCATATTTGCCCACGGTGAAGGCAATTGCACCAAACACGCCCAGAGGCGCGAGCTTGATGATGAAGGACATGCACTTGAAAAATACTTCTGACAGGCTGCTGATCGAGTCGGCAATGGGGCGGGCTTTTTCACCTACCAGTGACAGGGCACAGCCGAAGATCAGCGAAAACAGCAAGACTTGCAGCACATCACCCGAGGTAAATGCACTGACCACGGTGGTAGGGATGATCTTCATGACAAATTCGGCAAAGCCTGCGCTTTTGACCTTGTTGGCATTATCGACATATGTGCTGAGAGTGCTGGCATCCAGCGAGGCAGGGACGATGTTCATGCCCTCACCGGGGTGGAAGATGAAAGCCAGTGCCAGGCCTAATACAAGGGCTATCGTTGTCACCACTTCAAAGTAAATCAGGGCTTTCAGGCCGACGCGCCCTACTTTCTTGAGCTCACCTGCACCATAAATGCCATGTACAACAACACAAAAAACGATCATGGGAATGATCATCTTGATCAGTTTGATAAAACCATCGCCTATGGGTTTGAGGCTGACGCCAAAGCTGGGGTACAAGACCCCTATCAGTATCCCGGCTGCCAGGGCAATAAGCACCTGACCAAAAAGTGATTTGTAGATACGCTGCACGATTACCTCCTGATTGACTGGTTAGCACTACTTGATGTGACTTAACTCAAACTTCACTCCAACTTATTGATACATATACGAAAATTCTTGCAGACCTCACCGTCAAGCCAGCTTTTCAGGAAGCGATCTGAAATCAAATATACTGCATCCAATTATTGTATGCAATAAATGAATTCAATAGTAGAATCCAAAAAAACAGGCAAAAATGGCAGTTCCCCAAGCCAGGTAATTGCGGCATACATAACAAGACAAGCCGGGACAGCCACAGCTCACTACGAAGCCTGCATGAGACACCTACACCTAACAAAAGGAGGAGACCAGCATGTCGAGCAAGATGCATTCCTACGCGAGTTGTGGCTCGCAAATCATGAACAGGGCTGACGTATTGGCGCAACATACCGAAACACCGGGCATGTTGACGCGCACTTACCTGACCCCTGAGCACCACAGTGCCGCCGCCCAACTGGCTGAATGGATGTGCGCTGCCGGCATGAACGTGCGGCGCGATATGGCGGGCAATGTCATAGGTCGCTATGAAGGCCTGGAACCCGATACCCCCGTCCTGTTGACCGGTTCCCATTTTGATACGGTGCGCAATGCCGGTAAATATGACGGCAACCTGGGCATCTTGCTGCCGCTGGCCTGTGTGGAACAATGGCATGCGGCTGGCCAGCGATTTCCGTTCGCGATAGAGATCATCGGCTTTGCGGAAGAAGAAGGCGTGCGCTTCAAGGCCACCCTGCTGGGCAGCCGCGCCGCCGCAGGCACATTCGACATGGCCGTGCTGGATAATCTGGATGACAGCGGCGCGAGCATGCGCGAAGTGATGACGGCTTCCGGCTTTCATCCAGCCGGGCTGGCCAAGGCGGCCTATGACCCGGCCAGCGTACTGGGCTTTGTCGAAGTCCATATAGAACAAGGGCCGGTCTTGCTCAATGAAGGGCTGGCACTGGGCGTGGTGACTGCTATTTCCGGTGCCACCCGTTATACGGTCGAGGTGGAAGGTTTGGCAGGACACGCTGGCACAGCGCCAATGGGCATGCGCCGTGATGCAGCCATGGCCGCAGCAGAAACCGGCCTGTATATAGAACAGCGCTGCCAGGGTGTACCCGGCCTGGTTGGCACGGTTGGCCAGTTCAACGTACCGAATGGTGCGACCAATGTGGTGCCCGGCAAGGCCGTATTTTCCATCGACATACGTGCTGAGCAAGACGCAGTGCGCGAGCAGGCAGTGGCCGATGTGCTGACACAAATCGAGCGCATCGCGGCACGCCGCAAGGTGCATTTCAATTTGCGCAGAACCCATGAAGCGGCCAGCGTGCCTTGTGCGCCATGGCTGCAACAGCAACTGGCTGACTCCATCATTGCTTGCGATGTACCGCTGCGTCACCTGCCCTCTGGCGCAGGACATGATGCGATGGCAATGGCTGCCATCTGCGACGTTGCCATGCTGTTTGTACGTTGCGGCAATGGTGGCATCAGCCACCACCCGGATGAAATCATGACGGCAGAAGATGCCGCACTCGCCGCGCAAGCCTTTGCCCATTTTGTTGAACACTTTCAATCGAGGCGTCAGGCATAAGACGCCCAACCATACTCAACACTCACCATGAAAGCTCTCCACCATGAATAACTACGAACAACTCGACGCCTGGGTAGACAGCCACTTTGACGAGCAGGTCAAATTCCTGCAAGAACTGGTACGCGTACCGACCGATACCCCACCCGGCAATAATGCCCCACATGCAGAACGCACCGCTGATCTGCTGCAGGACATGGGCATCACAGCAGAAAAACATGCAGTGCCGGATAGC